>NZ_NMOJ01000061.1 GCF_002251635.1 Pseudomonas mandelii | reverse complement strand
AGTTTTTTACGGTGAAGTAAGTGTTGGTCCAATTGCCGCCGCCGTTGTACGAACCGGGGAACGAGTTCAATGCGCGGGTCGAATAGCCGTAGATCGAATCTGCGATCAACAGGTAGTTGCCGTTGGTGCCATAGATCACCAGAAAGTGCGCACCGCCACCGTACCAGGCGCAACGCAAACCGATGGGGCGGCCCATGTTGAGCTGGTTCTGGATGGCCGACATCTGCAGCGAGCCTTGATTCATGCCGTTGTAGCTGCGCGTGATCCGAAGCGCGGAATCCAGGTAGCCGTAGACGTTGCACGGCCCCGGCTGGTTGCAGCAGTTGCGGTCCAGCGCGTTGCTGGCAACACCGCACTGGGTCCAGGACCCGGTGCCGTAGTAGTTGCCGACCGACGCGGAAACAGCCGCCCAGCACCAGTTGGTCTGGGTTTGTTTCTGCATGCTGAAGTTGAGGCTGGCAGCGGCCAGTGCATTGAGGGGGGCAGCCGATTCGACATCGGACAGTTGCGGGTTGAGCAGATGACCGGTCAGGCACCTTGGCAGGGTTTCGCCGGTGAATGACGTGGCTTCAGTGGTTAACATTTTCAATCCTCCATGAGTGAAAACTAGCGTCCAGCTAGTGGGTCTGTAGCGGTGTGGCTGAGCGATCGGCGTGTGCGGTTTGCCATGGTTGATGGCCGGCTCCGATCCGGGCTCGAGGTAACCTTAGGCATGAATATGCGTTTGTGCAAATAATTAAATGCGCTAGTGCAAATTCCAGATCGAAAGAACGGCGCCTGTGACAGCGCCGGAGGAACCGTCGTTGTTTGCGTAGGAGCGATCCGAAGGCCCTGGTTTCAGCTCTCAGCCTTTTTATCCGCCGTCTGCAGCTCTTTCAACCGCTGATCAATCAGCTGGCACTTGTCGGGCAAATCCGCGCTGGCGGTACCCAGATCCATCTTTTGCAGCTCGGCGTTGATCTCTTTGGCCTTCTTCGGATTCTGTTCCGTGAGCCTGGTCACTTCCTTGGCCAGTTGTTCGCGCTTGGCGGTGGCTTCTTCGGGGGTGCAGGCCCAAGCGGGGAGGGCGCTGGCGAGGGTGATGGTGAGGGTGAGTTTCAGCAGGGTTTTCATATCAGGCCTCGAATTCCGTATTGGGCGGTTAAACGGTTGAGGCTGCGGCCTGCTGAAAGTTCACCTGNNTGGTGGAGAAGTAAAAACCAATTTTAAATATTGAGTTTTCGAACAGAAAATCTGTATACCCCAGGATCGGACATGTTTCCAAAATTAATATTAATGGTGCTAGCCCTGTCGCTATCCGCTTGCGGACCTTCTCGTTCAGCATGGATTGACAGCGCGAACAGCCTGGTCGGGCAGCCCATGCCCAACATCGAGAGCGGCCCCTGCGATGTTCGCTGTCGGGTCATGTTGTGGTCCCCGAACAATCACGAACACCGCTATGAGCGAGTGGTCGAGGGCGACGGTAATCGCTACTACTTCAACTGGCTATTCGACTGCAGTTACTCGGTGTACACCACGGCCGATGGCGTGATCCGGTCGTGGCGGTTCGAGACCCATCGGCCTGAAAGTTGTTATGTGTTTTAACGCGCACTATCCAGCATGGCAGCAACTGGGCGACGCCTTGTCTTCGTATTTGTCGTGATGCTGTACCCATTCCATGATTTCCTCCTCGTTGCGCCCCTTGGGCGTCAGGTCGAGGTAGTTGTAGGCGCCGACCAGCAGGTCGAGGCCTCGGGCATAAGTGGAATAGGTGTGAAAGATTTCTCCCGCTTCATTGCGATAAAACACGCTGAGGCCGGGAAGTTCTTCCTCGGCACCGTCAGTTTTTTCGTAGTTGTAGGTGGCCTTACCGGCAGCGACGTCTTCGGCTCGGGCGGTGACGCCAAAGTCGTAGTTGAAATCGCAGCCTTCTGACGACACCCAGTCGAATTTCCAGCCCATGCGCCGTTTAAATGCCTGGAATTCGGCAAACGGTGCGTGGGAAACCGCCACCACGGCGACGTCATGGTGAGTCAGGTGCTGGTTGGCGCCGTCGATGTGGTCGGACAGGAACGAGCAGCCGGGGCATCCCTCATCCCATCCAGCGGCGAACATAAAGTGGTAGATGACCAATTGGCTGCGGCCGCCGAACAGGTCGGCGAGTTTGAGTTCGCCGTGGGGGCCTTGGAAGTGGTAGTCCTTGTCGATTTTCACCCAGGGCAGGGCGCGGCGTTCGGCGCTGAGTTTGTCCCGTTCCTTGGTGAAGGCTTTTTCGTGGGCCAGGTGTTGTTTGCGGGCGGCGAGCCATTCTTCACGGGACACGACGGGATGGTTCTGAACGTTCATCAGGTTTCTCCTTCGCAATGCTGGGAGGTGTCTTACAGAGCCTAGTCGTTTGACCTGCGTCCAAATCGACATGCCGTCGGTCGTTAGCCGCAAAAAACTCGGCTGAACGGCTGCGTGTGGTGTCGGTCACAACTTAAGAAGGCCCTCTCTCTCACAGGCTTTGGAGGTTGAATCAGGATGACAACTTACAACTGGGATTTGATTGAACGCTTGCTGCACGAAGTGCAGAAAGGTGAAAACAGCTTCACGCCGCGCCCGTATGCCGAGCAGTACGCTGCGGAGAAAGCGTCGGAAGGCGAAGCGACTGAAAACCTCGATCACCTCAAAGCGGTGGCCGGCGAGTACGAAAAGTTACTGCTGCAGCGTGGTTACATCGAGCCTCGGCCAGAAGAGCAGGGCGGCACCGGCTCCAATTACATTTTGACGCCGCGGGGCTCGAGTTTGTTGAGCCTGATCGACAGCAGCATTCCGGGTAATGATCATCCGCGGCAGGTATTGGATGAGCAGGAAGATGCGCTGGATGAGCTGACGTTTGATGAGGTGGCGTCGAAGGCTCAGATCGCCTGAAGACCACCGGTTACCAATGTGGGAGCGGGCTTGCTCGCGAAGGCGCAGTGTCAGGCAATTATGATGTTGACTGACACTGCGCCTTCGCGAGCAAGCCCGCTCCCACAGTTTGATTTGTGTTGTGTTTAGCCCTGTTTCGCGGCTTTCAGGCATTTCAGATCGTTGAAGTCCTTGCGCACCCCTTCAATCTTTTTCAACAGCCGCTGACGCTGAGCCGGCGTGCTCTCGGCCATCAGATCCACAAACAATCCCCGTGCTTGCGCTTCAGTGTTGGCGTAAGCCTGACGGTACGCCGGCGTCCATAAACTCTCGCGATTCACGAGAAGCGTCTCGATTCGTTGTGGGAATTCCGGACTCTGGCGCTGCGCAACGGCCGCACTGAATTGCTTCTGCCAATGCGCTCGGTTGGCGATCCATTGCGTGTTTTGGTCACCCAAGGCGTTCGACCATGTCACCACCCGTTGTTGCTGGGTCGGGCTGAGCGGGCCAAGCCAGTCATTCAGGCGTTTTTGCATGCGCTCGCTACGTTCCTTGATCTGCTGGTCGAGCGTTGGTTTGACGTATTCGTCTTGACGCTTGCGTTGGTCCTTGGCGAAGGCGTCGTTCATTTCCGCGACTTGCTTGTCGTCCAGCCCCTGTAACAATTCGATGGCCGAAGGGGTGATTTCCCGAGCGGTCTGGGCGATGGCAGCCTTGGCTTCTTGAGTGCGGGATTGCAGTGCGGCGTCGGTGACCTGATTGGTCTCGACCATGGTTTGCAAGCGGTCCAGCCAGTCGAGATAGCCTGGCAATTGCGTGGTGCAGTGCCAGGCCAGGTGTTCCTTGAGGCGCTCGTTGAACCAGCCTTTCTGTTCGCCGTTCATGTCCAGATAGTCGCTGAGCGTCCACGGAATGATCACGTCGAGGTTGCGGTAGGCCAGGCCCACGCGGCTACAGGCGCCAAGGGCGAGGCTGAGAGTGATGATGACGGCGAGATATTTTAACCAGCGCGACATGAGCGAATCCTTGCGAAAGCCTGGCTTCGTGAGGGGGATTCTTATGTGAACGCAGAATGGGCCCGGCAGTTCAGCCGATCAATAGAAGGCGCGTTCGGCCTTGAGGGTGACCAACCCGTCGCACTGGCTGTTGTGCCCGGAGTAGGCGGAACAGTCGCTACCGCTGAGGCTTGAGTCGCTGTAGATCAAGTTCAGGTCGACACCCATGAACGGCCGGGAAAGTTGCACGGACCAATCGGTGAAACTGCCGATATAGCCGCCGTCGACGGACGCTGGCGTGTTGAGTTGGTGGGTGGTGTATTTCATGCTGATCCCGATGCCGAACGGCTGATTGCCGCCCAGGTCGGCGAAGACGGTGCTGTTCTGTTTGTCCGGGTCGTTGCTGAACGCGGCGCCGAAACGGCTGCCGAGAAAGGTCAGGCCACCGAACAGCTCCTGGCTGTCGAGGGTGTCCACTTTTGGATAGCTGTAGCGGATCATGCCGACTTCGTAGCCGAGGGTATTATCGAAAGGCTGTTTAAAGCCCATGTAGGAGTCGACTTCAAGGTTGGCTCCCGGCGTTAAACCCATGCTCGGTGCCCATTGCCCCACGTAAAAGCCACTGTCATGGCTCAGGTCCAGGCCACCGTGAAACGAGCCGGTGCTGGAAGGCTTGACCAGCCCCTGGGCCATGCTGCGGCTGGGGGTGGTGCCGAGTTTGAGATCGAAATCGCCCAATTCACGCTGGAAGACTTGCGCGTTGGCGACCGAACACGACAGCAGGGTGCCGAGCAATAGATAGGAGGGTTTGAGCATGCGTCACTCCATGACCGCGAGGAGCAGGAACAAAAACCTACTGAAACGCTTGATCTAGACGTGTGCAAGCATACCGGCGAATGCACGGCATTGAAGGCCGTTCGTCGATTTTTGAAATATTGATGTGTTTGGCGGGGTGTTGCGGGGAGGTTCCAGTCCAAGCGCTTCGAAGCTCAAAGCGCTTACGGACCAGGTGACGCGGCGGATCTTTGGGGGAAGTGTTACTTCTTGCCCAGGCTGATCTGCTTGGACGGGCCGAAAGTCTGGCCGCTCACGCCCTTGGCAATTTGCTGGATTTCACCGCCGGACTTGAGGAACGCAGCAATCTGGCTGTTGATCGATTCGCTGGTTTCAACGGCTGGAGCTGGCTTTGCTTTGCTGTTGGATGCTTTTACGCGCATGGCGGCCACTAACCTGTAGAAAATTAACTTGGCCAGGCATCGTACAGGAAATACTTGACAATTGCTTGGCTAATATCCCCCCAAAATACACATCGCAGGGGCGTCATTAATCACAAGCTATTATTCGAAATACGTCCCTAAGCCGCTGTTTTAAATAAGAACGACGGTAGAAAAACACAGGTTTCAGATCCGTTGGCGAGGGTGGCGATCACCCGTTCGGCCTGACGAGCGGCCAAAAGCCCGAGGCAGAACCCAGGAAAATGAAGGCCTGCAGAAGAATTTCTGCTGTCACCGGGCTGGCTACGGGAACGCCGCCCGCAAAACCGGGTAGAATGCCGCCCACGCAATGAGGGTATTGGAAATGGCTTTAGTCGGGCGCTACAACAGCTTGCAAGTGGTTAAACACACTAACTTTGGTTTGTACCTGGACGGTGGNCAAGATGGCGAAATCCTCTTGCCCAACCGGTATATCCCAAAAGATATTCCCAGTGAAGATGAAGACTGGCTTAACGTTTTCATTTATCTGGACAGCGATGACAAACTTATCGCGACGACTGAGAAGCCGAAAGTTCAGGTCGGTGACTTCGCCAGTTTGAAAGTCGTTGAAGTCAACAGCATCGGTGTTTTCCTGGATTGGGGCCTGCCGAAGGACCTGTTGCTGCCGTACTCCGAAGAAAAACGTCAGCTGACCGCCGGGGAATATTGCGTCGTGCATGTCTACCTCGACAAGCACACCAAGCGCATCACCGCCACTGCACGGCTGGACCGCTACCTGGACAAGACGCCTGCCAACTACCAGGTAGGCCAGGAAGTCGATCTGCTGGTGGCTGAAGCCACGGACATGGGCTTCAAGGCGATCATCAACAACAAGCACTGGGGCCTGATCCACAAGAACGAAGTGTTCAAGTTCCTGCGCCCGGGCAAGGAAGAGAAAGGCTTTATCAAAGAGATTCGTGCCGATGGCAACATCAGCCTGAGTCTGCAGCCGGTCGGCCAGGAAGCGGCCTCCAGCCTGAACTCGAAAATCCTCGCCAAATTGCGTGAAAACAACGGCACCTTGCCGGTCAGCGATAAAAGCGACCCGGCAGTGATCAGCAACTTGTTCGGCGTCAGCAAAGGCAACTTCAAGAAGGCCATTGGTGCGCTCTACAAGCAGGGTCAGATCGTCATTCATGCCGATCGCATTGAACTAAGCTGACCTCGCTCCGGCCCCATGTAGGACGATTACATGGGGTTGGGCGGCTATGAAAAAAATGCTGTTTGCTTACGCGGGCACCTTGCTCGCGTTTCTCGTGCTCGACGGCCTCTGGCTCGGCGTGCTGATGGCGCCGACTTATCGGGCGCTGCTCGGTCCGCTGATGCTCGACCAACCGCTGCTGGCCCCGGCAGCGGTGTTCTATCTTCTCTATGTATTCGGTTGTGTGGTGTTCGTGGTGTTGCCGGCAAAGACTTGGCGACGAGCCTCGGCGCTGGGCGCGTTGTTAGGGCTGGTGGCTTACGGCACGTATGACTTGAGTAATTGGGCGACGTTGAACGGATGGTCGGCGCAGTTGGCGTTGATGGACATGGCCTGGGGCACGTTGGCCACCTGCGTTGCCTGCACTGTTGGGTATTGGGTTGCGCGAAAGATGCTGTGATCCAGTTGCCTGCGATGACGTTATCGCGGGCNNAAAAGTCCTCCGCAGCGGCATTTTCTGGCCATCTGGTTAATAATCGACAGCATAACTTTTCGCCCCGAAACCGTTTGTCCAGCAAGCAGGCCGGGGCTTTGTTTTTACTGTCGAGTCACTGCCATGTTTGTTGTTGTCGAGGTGTTCCGGTGAGCGCCAGCCGGCGTAGCGCCGATGGGTTTGCCCTGCAAGTAATGATCGGGTTGTGCCTGATCTGGGGCGTGCAGCAAGTAATGATCAAATGGGCGGCGCCCGACATCGCGCCGGTCATGCAGGCGGCGGGGCGGTCGGGTATTTCCGCGTTGCTTGTAGGACTGTTGATCTGCTGGAAGGGCGGCTGGGATCAGGTCAGCAACACCTGGCGCGGTGGTTTGCTGGCCGGTGCGCTATTTGGTCTGGAGTTCTTCTTCATTTCCGAAGGCTTGCAACTGACCACGGCTGCGCACATGTCGGTGTTCCTCTACACCGCGCCGATTTTCACCGCATTGGGCGTGCACTGGCTGCTGCCGAGCGAACGGTTGAGACCCGTGCAGTGGCTGGGGATTTTCCTCGCGTTCGTCGGGATCGCCATCGCGTTTGCCGGCGGCGTGTCCTGGGACAACCTCGATCACCGCATGTTGATGGGCGATGCGTTGGGTGTGCTGGCCGGGGCATCCTGGGGCGCGACCACGGTGGTGGTGCGCGCCTCGCGGCTGTCGGAAGCTCCGGTGACGCTGACTCTGTTCTATCAACTGATCGTCGGATTCGTCGGGCTGCTGCTGATCGCGATCCTCAGCGGTCAGGTGACCCACGTCAGCCTGACCACCGTGGCGGTGGCGAGCGTGCTGTTCCAGGGGCTGGTGGTGTCGTTCTTCAGCTACCTGACATGGTTCTGGCTGTTGCGCCGTTACCTGGCCGCGAACCTGGCGGTGTTTTCGTTCATGACACCGCTGTTCGGTGTCACGTTCGGCGTGGTGTTGCTGGGTGAAGAACTGAGCGTTAACTTCGTCATCGGTGCCGTGCTGGTATTGTTGGGCATCACGTTTGTCAGCGCTGAGCAGTGGGTGCGCCGTCGTTTGCGCAAAGCCCTTGGGCAGCAGTGACCGGACGCAACAACAACCCACCGGCGACAAGCAAGCCACTGCCGGCAACCACCAGTGCTGGCTGCAAACCGCCACTGAAGTTGCTGCTCAGCGCCGCCAGCAACGGTCCTGCGAGCTGACCCACGGCGAAGCACGCCGTCAGCAACCCGGCGTTGCGTTGGGTGGCGTGGGGCGCCAGTTCCCGGGAGCGTTGCATCACCAATTGCATGCAGGCCAGGAACGGCGTGCCGCAAAGAATGACGCCCAAGGCCAAGCCCGGCCCGCTGCCCAACAGGCAGGCAAAGACGCCGGCGGCTTGCAGCCACAACGTCACCATCAGCCAGTGGCGAGTGCCATTCGGGGTTTGTCGACGCAGACTGACCAGTACCACTCCGATGGCCGACGCCAGGCCGAAGCACGGCCAGAACAGGTCGGCCTGCCATTGACCATGGAATTGGGCGCTGGCCATTTGCGAAAGAAACGTGGCGGGGATGATGTAGCCCAAACCGTACAGTCCGTAGATCACACCTAGACGGCCAATGCCTTGCTGACTCGAAGTGCCTGAGCTCGGTGCGGCAACCGCAGCGGCGGTCGATTGCGGCAGAAACGGCAGAATCCCCAGCAGCATCGCCAAGGCGACACCGGCATACACCAGCCACAGGGTGGCAGACGTCTGCCCCAGCAGGTGTGAGCCCAAGGCCAACATTCCTGTAAGAAAAATCCCCAAACCCGGTCCGGCGAATACCTGGGCGCCCAGTCGTGGGCGACCGGCTGCCGCGGCCAGTGGCTGGCTCAACGCCGTGATCATCACCAATACCCAGGCGCTGGCCACGCCGGTACCGAATCGCAGCACCAGATGCGACCAGAACCCGTTGGCCCAGAAAGACGCCAATGTCAGCAGCACACACAACCACAGACCACCGAGCAGTCGCCGACGAACCTGTTCGGGGCGACGAGAGAACATGGCATCCACGGCGCCGACGAAGTAACCGAGGTAGTTGGCAGCCGCAATCAGACCGGCGGCGGTCAGGTCGATTTGACCTTCACTGAGCAAGTGCGGCATTTGCGGCGTGAGGGCGAAACGCCCGATGCCCATGGCCATCATCAGGGCGATAAAGCTGGCGAGTAAGCGAATCAAGGGAGACATGGTCTGAATTCCGGTAAAGGCTCAATGACCGTCAGGCTAGGACTGATTGACTTTCTTTAAAAATGAATAATAGTGAGTAACTTGTTCAGTTTTGGAGAAAGGTATGGAGTTCAGTCAATTGCGCATTTTCCAGGCCGTGGCGGAAGAGGGCTCCATCACCCGTGCGGCCGAGCGCCTGCACCGTGTGCCGTCGAACCTGTCGACGCGGCTCAAGCAACTTGAAGAGCAGCTCGGTGTAGAGCTTTTCGTCCGCGAGCGTCAGCGTTTGCAGTTGTCACCTGCGGGAAAAGTCCTGCTGGACTACACCGCCAAGCTGTTCAACTTGCGCGATGAAGCTCAGGCGGCGGTGCAGGGCGGGCAACCGGCCGGGGACTTCGTGTTGGGCACCATGTACAGCACGGCGGCGATTCATCTGCCGGGGTTGTTGGCGCGTTATCACCGCACGTACCCGGCGGTGAACCTGCAAGTGCAATCCGGGCCCAGCGGCGAATTGCTTGAGGGCTTGCTCACCGGTCGTCTCGATGCGGCCTTGGTGGACGGCCCGCTGGAACTGGCCGGACTGGATGGCGTGCCGTTATGCGACGAGCGGCTGGTGCTGATCAGCGAGGCCGATCACCCGCCGGTGCGTAGCGCGTTGGATGTGGAAGGGCGCTCGGTGTTTACCTTTCGTCAGGGCTGTTCCTACCGGATGCGTCTGGAAGCCTGGTTCGCCCATGACCATGCGGCCATGGGCCGGGCGATGGAGATCGAGTCTTACCCGGGCATGCTGGCGTGTGTGATTGCCGGCTCAGGCGTGGCGCTGATGTCGGAGTCGATGCTGGCCAGCCTGCCGGGCCGCGAAAGCGTGGCGGTGCACCCGTTGGCGGAGCCGTTTGCCCACGCAACAACCTGGTTGATGTGGCGCAAAGGCATGGTCGGGGCCAACCTGAACGCGTGGATTGAGCAGCAACAGACGGTCTATCCATCGGCGCCAGTGCAGGCTTCGGCGATTGCTTGAACTATCGGTCAGGTATTCTGATCAATTCAGTAACAGATCATTGCGGATTTGGCCGAGCATTGCGTAGGACTTCGGACTATTATCAGTGCGAAGGGGCTACAGAATTTCAGCCGCTCGGCACTACCCTGAAGGGGGCACCATGAAAGAGAAAATCCAAAACTGGCTGCACGATCTGGGTGTTGCACTCGGTTTGATCGAACCGCCTCTGCAACCGGTGCCAATTCGCACTGACGACGAACAGCGTCGACGCCAGCCGCGCCGCCGGTAAGTCTGGCCCGCACTGGCTAAAACCTGGCAAATCCTCTGTGGCGAGGGAGCTTGCTCCCGCTGGGGCGCGCAGCGCCCCTTGGTAGCCTCAGAATTGTCAGGGAATACTCGGAACATGCTGCGCAGCCGAACGGGAGCAAGCTCCCTCGCCACAGTTCACCACGAGCGCGCGCTTGGCATTCGTACTCAATGCCGCCCGATCTCCACCAAAAACCGACTCAAATCATTCGCCGTCCTGGCCTCCTTGAGCATCCGGTCTTCTTCCGCCGTAAACGCCGTCAACCCCAGCTCATCCTCCAGATGGAAGATCAGCTCTTCGATATCCTGTTTATCCAATCCCAACTGCGCCAGGCTGGCGTTGTCGTCGAAGTCATCCTGACCCTCCAGCAGACGACTGATGAAGCGATGCACGGCGGCACGAACGGCAGCTCTTTTCATGGTGGTTCTTCGAGGGCGTCATTGTTGTTGTCCCTGGGCTTGAGTACAGCAGGCTTCAGGCGTGTGAGCGCTGCCACTCGTCAATCATCGTGCGCAAATGCTCCCCGGAAAAACTGCCGAAATGCCCGCCGTGCACCGTGCGGATCGGCAACCCGCGCAAACGCTGCAGGCTGCGAGCGTAGTCGTCGAGATTGGAATGGTAGGCGTCTGCGATCAGCGGGCCGTCGTAGATAATGTCGCCGCTGAACAGCGTCTCGGTTGCCGCCTCGTACAGGCTGATGCCACCCGGTGAATGCCCCGGCGTGTGCAGCACCTGCAGCACGCGATTGCCCAGATCCAGCACATCGCCTTCTTCAATCATCCCCGTGGCCGGTGCGGCTTTGACTCGATATTCGGCGTAGCACAATGGGCAGTCCGGGTGCGCCTCGAACATCTCGTCACCGACAAACGCCCGGCTCAAATCGTTTTCGCCGTCGGGTGCCGCCAGGATGTCGGCCTCGGCCGGATGCACCAGCCGTTCCGGAAATTCGTGATGCCCGGCAATGTGGTCGAAATGGCAATGACTGGCGACCGCCACCAACGGCCGTTCGGTGATCCACGGCAACTGTTCACGCAGGCTCACCAGCCCGGAACCGCTGTCCAGCAGCAAGTCCTTGTCGCGGCCCTGAATGTGCCAGAGGTTGCAGCGATAGAAAGGCCGGATGTAAGGCTCGTGAATCAGCCGAATGCCGTCACTGAGCTGTTTGACCTCGAACCACTGATCGCGAGAAACAATCTTCATCAAAGGTTTTCTCCAGACGAAAAAAAACGGGTGTGGCAACCGACGCCACACCCGTCGAAGAAAGCATCAAGTCGTTATGTTCAGCTTAGGCGGCGCTGGCCACCGTTGCCGGACGAGGGGACAGCAAGCTGACCAGCACGAAGCTCACCAGACCCACGCCGAGGCTGTAGTAGATCGGAGTGTTGGCGTCCATACCGTCCTTGATCATGAACAGCAGCGCGGTGGCAAAACCCATACCCATGCTGGCGATGGCGCCGGCGGTGGTTGCGCGTTTCCAGAAGATTGCACCGATCAGCGGGACCAACATACCGCCCACCAGCAGGTTGTAGGCCAGGGTCAGGGCGCTGATTACGTCATTGACTACCAGCGCGATGCCAAGAACCACGATGCCGGTCAGCAGGGTGAACAGGCGGTTGATACCCAGGCTCGACTGTTTACCGCCACGCAGTTTCGGCAGCAGGTCTTCGGTCAGGGTGGTGGCGGCGGCGAGCAGGCCGGCGCTGGCGGTGGACATCATGGCCGCCAGGGCAGCGGCGATCACCAGGCCGCGAATNCCATCCGGCAACGAGGCTTTGACGATGGCGGCGAAGGCATTGTTGACGTTGTCCAGGTTCGGCAGCAGTACATGCGCCGCCATGCCGATCAGGGCGCAGGCCAGTCCGTAAAGNATGCAGTAGAAACCGGCGAACGTNCCTGCGTACTGGGCGACCTTTTCGTCACGGGCAGTGAATACCCGCTGCCAGATGTCCTGGCCGATCAGGATGCCGAAAAAGTAGATCATGAAGTAGGTGATGATCGTGTCCCAGCCGATTTCGGTGAAGCTGAAATTCGACGCGGGCAACTTGGCCACCAGTTGGTCCCAGCCGCCGACGCGGTACAGGCAGATCGGCAGCAGGATAAACATCAGCCCGACGGTCTTGATCACGAACTGCACAATGTCGGTCAGGGTCAGCGACCACATGCCGCCGATNGTCGAATACACCACCACCACGCCACCGCCCAACAGCACCGACAGCCAGAACGGCAGGCCGAACAGCACTTGCAGCACGGTGCCGATGGCCAGGATCGAGGTCACGCCTATCATCAGCGCGTAGGCCAGCATGATCACCGCACTCGCTTGGCGGGCCATGGGGTTGTAGCGTTTTTCCAGCACCTGGGTAACGGTGTAGATCTTCAGTTTCAGCAGCGGTTTGGCGAGGAACAGGTTCAGCGCCACGATCCCGCAACCCAGTGCGGCGCAAAGCCAGAAACCGGAGATGCCGTGCACATAACCCAGGCGCACAGTGCCGACGGTGGATGCACCGCCCAGCACGGTGGCGGCCATGGTGCCCATGTACAGCGACGGGCCCAGGTTGCGACCGGCTACCAGGTAGTCTTCGTGGGTCTTGGCGCGGCGCATGCCGTAATAGCCGAGCACGAGCATGCCGGCGGCGTAGATGAGTACGACGAATAAATCCAAAGCCATGATGGCGTGTCTCCGATTGTCTTTTTTATGGTGAGGCGAAAAATCAATCCCTGTGGACAAACCGTCCCCACAGGTAATGCGTTGACCACAGGTAATGCGTTTGATCAGGCGGCTATCCTGCAACCGCGTTTCTTCAGGGGAAACACCTTGTCTTTTTTATGGTGAGGCGAAAAATCAATCCCTGTGGACAAACCGTCCCCACAGGTAATGCGTTGACCACAGGTAATGCGTTTGATCAGGCGGCTTGTCGCATCGCCGGTTTACCGAGCGAATCCGTGCCCTTGCTGCGTGCATCATTCGGCCCGAACACCGCAGCCGGTTCCGGGAACAGACTCAGCAGCGTCAGATACACCAGCGACGCCAGGCCGAGGGTCACCGGCAGGCTGATGTCGATACCGCCCGCCAGTTCGCCCAGCGGGCCGACAAACTGCCCCGGCAGGTTGACAAAGCACAGACCGACCNGTGCGCTCGGGATCCAGGCGCCCAGCCCGCGCCAGTTCCAGCCATGGCTGAACCAGTAGCGGCCGCCGGTTTCACCGCGAGTAAACACCTGCAGGTCATCCGGGCAGTAAAAGCCTCGGCGTACGATCAGGCCGATGATCATCATCACCATCCACGGTGTGGTGCAGGTGATGATCAGCACGGCAAAGGTCGACACGCTTTGCACCAGGTTGGCGGCGAAACGTCCGATGAAGATGAAGGCAATCGACATCACCCCGATCAGCAACGTGGCCTTGACCCGTGACAGCAGGCGCGGGAACACGCTGGACATGTCCAGCCCCGTGCCATACAGCGACGTGGTGCCGGTGGACATGCCGCCGATTACCGCAATCAGGCACACCGGCAGGAAGAACCAGGTAGGCGCGACGGCCAGCAGCCCGCCGACGTAGTTGTTGGCCGCGATGTAGTCCGGCGCCTTGATGGCCACGATGGTCGCGGTGGCGAGGCCGAACAGGAACGGGATCAAGGTGGCGATCTGCGAGATCACCACGGCGGCCATGATCCGGCGCTTGGAGGTGTCACGCGGGATGTAACGCGACCAGTCACCGAGGAACGCGCCGAAGGAAATCGGGTTGCTCATCGCTACCAGCGCAGCGCCAATGAAGGCTGCCCAGAAACCCGGTTGACCCATGCTCACGGTGCCGGCGTAGTTCACATCGAAAGGCCCGGCGAAGGCGAAGATGCCCAGCAGGAACAGCAGGCTCGCCGCCCATACCGCAATGCGGTTAACCCACAGCATGAAGCGAAAGCCGTAGATGCACACGGTCAGTACGAGCATGGCGAACACGCCGTAAGCCAGGCCCAGGGTCAGGTCGGTTTCCGGCAGGCCGATCAGACGTTTCGCACCACCGACCAGCGCATCGCCCGAACTCCACACCGACAGTGAGAAGAAGGCAATCGCCGTCAGCAGCGACAGAAACGAGCCTACAATTCGCCCGTGCACACCAAAGTGCGCACCGGAAGACACCGCGTTATTGGTGCCGTTGATCGGCCCGAACAGGCCCATTGGCGCGAGGATCAGCGAGCCCAGCAGCACGCCCAGCACAATTGCCCAGACGCCGGCCTGAAAAGACAGGCCGAACAGTACCGGGAAACTACCCAGCACGGCGGTGGCAAAGGTGTTGGCACCGCCGAAGATCAGTCGGAACAGATCCGTCGGGCCTGCGGTGCGTTCGTTGTCCGGGATCTGTTCGACCCCGTAGGTTTCAATGTGCGTAAGGCTTTGGTCTTTGTTGTTGTTATTCATGATCAGCTCCGATCATAAAGGCGCGCTCATCGTGTGTGAGCGTCACCTGTTTGGCTAAGGGGGTGGCAGCCCTTCCGGCATCGCGGACAAATGTTCGTGGCAGGCCAGCCATAGGCCTTGTTGTTGTCGGCGAAACACAATCGTCTCGCGCTCCTGGCTGAAGTGTTGCTCCCCGTTCATGCGCAGCTCGGTGGCCACGTCATGAATAAATACCGCCACGTTACCCTGCAGGCTGACGAAAGCGTTGCTCGAGGTGCACGCAAGCACCTCGAAGCCATCCTCGGCGCGCCAGGTGTCCCACAACGCCTGATAGGCATCGCGCGACAGCAAGGGCTGTTCGAGGGTGTAGAAGACGAAGCTGGCGTCGGCGCTGAACGCGCCGAAGTAGGCTTCGCGATCGTTACGGGCAAACGCCGTCACCAGATCGGCGGCGGCGTTCAACACCTGATCACGTTCGTTCATGACCGATCCTCAGCGGTGGGCCACGCCCGGCAGTACGCAGAGCATTTCGTACAGCAAGTTGGCGGCCAGCAGCGAGGTGTTGCCGGTGGTGTCGTAGGGCGGCGAAACTTCTACCAGATCGCAACCAATCAGGTCGAGGCCCTGGCAGCCACGGATGATTTCGATCGCCTGGATGGTGGTCAGCCCGCCGATTTCCGGGGTGCCGGTGCCGGGCGCCCAGGCCGGGTCGATGCCGTCGATGTCGAAGCTCAGGTACACCGGGCCGCCGCCGACTTTTTCACGCACTTCGGCCATCAGCGGCGCGAGAGAGTGGTGCCAGCATTCTTCAGCCTGGACCACGCGAAAGCCCTGTTTGCGGCTCCAGTTGAAGTCTTCGGAGGTGTAACCCTGAGCGCGCAAGCCGATTTGCACCACGCGATCGCAGTCGATCAGGCCTTCTTCAGCCGCGCGACGGAAGGTGGTGCCGTGGGCNANTTTCTCGCCGAACATATGGTCGTTGACGTCGGCGTGGGCATCGATGTGCACCAGCCCGACCTTGCCGTGTTTCTTGTGGATCGCCCGCAGGATCGGCAGGGTGATGGTGTGGTCGCCGCCCAGGGTCATCGGGATCACGTTGTGCTCAAGAATCTCATCGTAGGCTTCCTCGATGATGCGCACGGCGTCGAGCAGGTTAAAGGTGTTGATCGCCACGTCGCCAATGTCCGCAACCGACAACGAGTCGAACGGCGCGGCGCCGGTGGCCATGTTGTAGGGGCGGATCATCACCGATTCGGCACGGATCTCACGCGGCCCGAAGCGGGTGCCGGCGCGCAGCGAGGTGCCGATGTCCAGCGGCACGCCGACAAAGGCGGCGTCCAGGCCTTTGGCCGTTTGCAGGTGGGGAAGTCGCATCATGGTGGCGATGCCGGCGAAGCGCGGCATTTCATTGCCGCCCAGTGGTTGGTGAAGAATCTTGTCCACGGGTAAGGCCTCATCGTCGTTGTTTTATTTATGTCGGTTGCGCCGCTCCGGGGAGGTTCGGGCACCGTTGGGGGCCGATTCTGCGAAATGTAGTGACCGGGAAGAATCGCTACGGGCAAATACTTAGTTCAGATTTTTCTAAACTAATGCGGAGCGCACAGATAGACTTGTCGGCGTGTACAGAGCCCCAGTGGCGAGGGAGCTTGCTCCCGCTCGGCTGCGCAGCAGTCGTAAAATCCCTCATGCGGTCCGTCTGACACAACGAGGTGAATGATTTTGGGGCCGCTTCGCAGCCCAGCGGGAGCAAGCTCCCTAGCCACAAAAGCGACAGACGGAGAGCCCCCATGGCCAACGCTTTACCCGACCTGAAACTGTTACGCATCTTCGTCAGCGTGGTCCGTCATCAGGGGTTCGCCAATGCCCAGCAAGAGCTCAACCTCTCGACCTCGGCCATCAGCACCTACATGAGCCAGCTCGAATCCGCCCTCGGGCTGGTGTTGTGCCATCGCGGTCGCGGCGGTTTCAGCCTCACCAGCAAGGGCGAGCTGTTCCATCAGGAAACCTTGCGTCTGCTCGGCGAGCTCGAAGGCTTCGAACAATACGCGGCGGCGTTGAAGGGCGAACTGCGCGGCACCCTCAACCTTGGGGTGATCGACTCCACCGTCAGCGACAAGGCCTTGCCGTTCGCCGAAGNCATTGGCGCCTACAGCCTGGAACACCCGGCCGTGCACCTGCATTTGTCGGTGATGAGCCCCTACGAATTGCAGCTCGGCGTNCAGGACAACCGTCTCGACCTGGCCATCGGTGCGTTTTCCACCCGCATGAGTGGGTTGATCTACATGCCGCTGTACCGCGAGCAGCATTGGCTGTATTGCAGCACGCGACACCCGTTATTCAACGAACGGCGTATCCCCGAACAAGTGATTACCCAGCAACGCATGGTCGGTCGTGGCTACTGGAGCCAGGCCGAACTGGCGCGTCACGGCTTCAAACACAGCGCGGCGACGGTGGAAAGTATGGAGGCGCAGTTGATTCTGGTGCTGTCCGGCGCCTATATCGGCTACCTGCCGGAGCACTACGCCCAGGCTTGGGCGGACAAGGGCGACTTGCGCGTCCTGCTGCCGGCGACGTTTGGTTATCAGGCGCCGTTTTCGATGATCGTGCGTCGTGGCCGCAGCCGCGAGCCGCTGATCCAGACCTTCCGCGACCTACTCAAAGCCCAGCTCAACCAGGCCTGAAAATCATGTCCAGACCCCAGTGTTCCCGGTGCCTCAGGCCCATCACCCATTGCCTGTGCCCGCTGATCCCCAGCCTCGACAGCCGCACCCGNGTGTTGCTGTTGCAGCATCCGAGCGAAGTGAATCATGCGCTGAACACCGCGCGTTTAGCGGCGTTGGGCTTGAAGAATGCCGAGTTGATTGTGGGGGAAGTATTCGAGGATCTAGCGGCGCTGCTGAACCCGCCGGGGTATCAGGCGCGGTTGTTGTTTCCGGCCGACGAAGCGCAGCCGTTGCAGGCGTACACCACGAATGAAGAGCCGCTGCTGCTGGTCGTCCCGGACGGCACCTGGCGCAAGGCGCGCAAGATGTTGCACCTCAATCCGTTGCTGGCGGCGTTGCCGAGGGTGACGTTGGCCGAGGGTGGCGTTTCGCGCTATCGGCTGCGCAAGGCACCGGGGCCAGGGGCGTTGTCGACGGTGGAGGCGATTGTTCAGGCGTTGCAGACGCTGGAAGCGCCGGCCTCTTTTGAACCCTTGTTAAAACCGTTCGAGGCGTTGATCGAGGGGCAGATTGCGGCGATGGGGGAAGAGGTTTTTCAGCGCAATCATGGGCCGAAATAGGCGGTGTTTGTGAGGGCCTCTTCGCGGGCAAGCCCGCTCCCACAGGATTTGTGTTGTACACAAAAGATGTGAACACCACGAACACTGTGGGAGCGGGCTTGTCCGCGAAGACGACAGCAAAAACACCAACAATTCCGGCAAGAGACTACCTTTCCCGCATCGCCTCGGTCCGCGCTTTCAACACCGGTTTCAAAAGGTAATCCAGCACACTTTTCTCCCCGGTAATGATGTCCACCGTCGCCACCATCCCCGGAATAATCAGCAACGGCTTCACATCCCCGCCCAAGTGATTCTTGTCGGTCCTCACCTGAATCAGATAAAAGCTGTTGCCCTTGTCATCGGTAATCGTGTCCGCACCAATCAACTCCAGCTTGGCAGTCAGTCCGCCATAAATCGTGTAGTCGTAAGCACTGAACTTGACCATCGCTTTCTGCCCCGGATGTAGAAACGCCACGTCCTGCGGCCGCACCTTGGCTTCGATCAGCAGGTTGTCTTCAATGGGGACGATTTCCACCATGTCGCTGCCCGGTTGGACCACGCCGCCGATGGTATTGACCTTCAGCACTTTGATAATCCCGTGCACCGGCGACACCACCGTGGTGCGGGTCACGCGATCATCGATGGCGATGCTCGACGCTGTGATTTTCGACAGGTCGGTGCGTTTTTCATTCAGCTCTTTCGCCGCGTCCGAGCGGAAGGATTGTTCCGATTCATCAATCTTGCTTTTGATCTCATTGATCGCCGATTCCGCCCGGGGAATCGCCAGCGTCGTGGCGTTCAACGAGCCGCGAATCTCCACGGCGCTGCGTTTGAGCCGCAGGATTTCCACCGGTGAAACCGCCCCGGTGCCCACCAGTGGCGCTGACATGTTCATCTCTTGTTGCAGCAAGGCCAGGCTCGAACTGAACTGCCCCTGCTTGGAGCGAAATTCCGCCAGTTCCTGGGTTTTCTGCCGCAGTTGTTCACTCAGCGTCCGTTGCTCACTGGCCAGTCGACGTTGGCGTTGTTCATACAGCGAGCGCTCATCCTCGGCCACTTGCGGCGCCTTGGCGATCACCTCCGGCGACAGCTTGAACGGCCGGCCTTCGGCTTCGGCCGACAGGCGTTCGACCTGTGCGGTCAACGCGTAACGATCCGCTTCGCTTTCGCCCTTATTTGACAGGAATCGAGTGTCATCGAGGCGCAGCAAGGTGTCGCCCTTGTTCACCATTTGCCCTTCGCGCACGAAGATCTCGGTGACGATGCCGCCCTCAAGGTTCTGGATCACCTGGACCTTGCTCGACGGGATCGCCTTGCCTTCGCCCATGGTGACTTCTTGCAGCACCGCAAACTTGGCCCAGACCAGCGCGGTAATCAGCAAGGCTGCGGCCAGCCACACGGTGATTCGCGACCAGCGCGGAGAATCCTGCAGCGAAGCGCCGGCGGTTTCCGGCATGAATTCGCTCTCGGCGGTTTTGCCGAAGCTGCCGAAGTAGCCCCGGTCTTGTGGCGTGTCGGATGATGAACGGGCCATGAGTAGCTCCTAGACAGCCGCAGAGCCGACACGGCCCTTGCGCAGTGCATCGATGACCGCTTCTTTCGGACCGTCGGCAACGATCCGCCCGTTATCCAGCACCAACAGCCGATCCACCAGGCTGAGCATCGAGGTGCGGTGAGTCACCAGCAGCAAGGTCTTGCCCTGAACCCAGCCGTGGAGTTTCTGCCGCAAAACATCTTCGCTGCTGTTGTCCATGGCGCTGGTGGGTTCGTCGAGCAGCATGATCGGCGGATCCAGCAACAAGGCCCGGGCCAGCAGCACCGCCTGACGCTGACCGCCGGACAGCAACTGCCCGCGTTCGCCCACGGGCCGGTCAAAACCTTGCGGATGCTGGCGCGCCAGCTCGGTGACACCGGTCAGTTCGGCGACTTCGAGCATCCGTGAATCGCTGATGTAACGCGCACCCAGGGTCAAGTTGTCGCGCAGGCTGCCGGCCAGCAGCGGCAGGTCATGGGCGACGTAACCGATTTGCTGGCGCAGGTCGGCGACATCGAGTTGCCGCAAGTCCAGGCCATCGAGCAGTAACTGGCCTTCTTCCGGTGCATAGAACCCCATCACCAATCGCGCCAGGGTGCTTTTGCCCGAGCCGCTGCGACCGATGATGCCAATCCGTTCGCCGGGTTTGACGCTGAAGCTGACATTGGACAGGGCCGGGGCGTTCTGGCCGTTGTAGTGGAAGGTCACGCCGCTGACATCCATCGCGCCTTGCAACTGCGTGCGCTCCAGCGGCCGCTGGTTGGCGTCGCGCTCTTGCGGCAAGGACATCAGCGCATCGGTGCTTTTCATCGTCAGTTGCGCTTGTTGGTAGCGCGTGATCAAACCGGCGATCTGCCCCAGTGGCGCGAGCACACGGCTGCCGAGCATGTAGGTCGCCACCAGCGCACCGACGCTGAGGTTGCCGGCGATGATGCTGTAGACCCCGGCGACGATGGTCGCCATGCCGGAGAATTGCTGGATGAACAGCGTGCCGTTGGTCGCCAGTGCCGAGAGGTTGCGCGCATGGCTGTCGAGGCGGGTGAGGGCGCCGTGGGTGCTTTCCCATTTGTGCTGGCGTTCGCTTTCGGCGCTGCACGCTTTCAGGGTTTCCAGGCCACCGAGGGTTTCGATCAGCAAGGCCTGGCGTTCGGCGCCGAGGCTCAGGCTTTTCTGCACGGTATCGCGCAGGCGGACCTGAATCACCATCGCGAAAATGATCGTAATCGGAAAGGCGAGCAATGGAATCACCACCAGCCAGCCGCCGAGCAGGCCGATCACCACCAGCATCAGCACGGCAAAGGGCAGGTCGATCAGGCTGGTCAGCGTGACGGCGGTGAGGAATTCGCGCAGGCCCTGGAAGTCATGGATGCTCTGGGCGAAACCGCCAATGGTCGCCGGCCGCGCTTTCATCGCCATGCCGGTGATGCGTTCGAACAAGGTCGCGGAAAGAATTACGTCGGTTTTCTTCCCGGCGGTGTCCAGCAAGTGCGCGCGCACTACCCGCAGCACCAGTTCGAAACCGGTGCCGATCAGCAAGCCGATCGACAACACCCACAAGGTCGACGTGGCCTGGTTCGGCACCACGCGGTCGTAGGTTTGCATCACGAACAGCGGCACCATCAACCCCAAAAGGTTGATCAGGAAACTCGCCAGAATCGCATCGCTGTACAGCCATTTCGACAGCTTCAAAGTGTCGCGGAACCACGCCTCCACGCGCGGCACCAGCGGCGAGCGCAAGTCTTCGAGTTCATGGCGTGGCCGGGCGAACAAGGCCTGGCCACTGTAATTTTCGGCCAGTTCTTCACGGCTGACCCATTGTTCGCCGCCGTCCGCTTCGCTGGGCAGGATCAGCAACCGGCCGTCATCGCCAAAACGTCGCAGGATGGCGGTGCGGCCGTTGTTGAGGATCAGCATCACAGGCAGGTTGAGCGCGGAAATGTCCGCCAGTTCGCGGCGCAGCACCCGCGCCTGCAAGCTGGCCCGCGCTGCTGCACGAGGCAGCAGGTCCAGGCTCAGACGTTGTTTGTTGAGCGGTAGCCCGGCGCTCAGGCTGGCGCGACTGACTGTCGCGCCGTGGAGTTTGCAGAGGATCAACAGACCGTCCAGTAGCGGGTCATCGAAGCTCAGGCGCGGATCGACACCGGTGTTGCCGGGTTCCATGCTGGTCAAATTGATCTCTCCACAGGCCTACTTCAGTTCAGGCAAACGGGCTTCGTTTTTCACTTCGGTGGAGGCGATCGCATCGGCGGGCAATACCACCCGTTGCTTGCTCAGCAACTCGCCCATGTTCGCCAGCACGCGGTACATCGAGTATTCCTCGGTGTAGCGCACTTCGGTGTAGCGACGGTTGGCGTTGTAGAGCTCGTTTTCACTGTCGAGCAAGTCGAGCAGAGTGCGTTGGCCGAGGCCGAACTGGTCCTGATACGCCAGGCGCACGCGCCGGCTGGTATCGGCGTATTCGCGCGCAGTCGGGGTCTGTTTCTTGGCATTGACCATGGCGTTCCAGGCCAGGTGGATGTTCTCGTTGAGTTGGCGCAGGGCGTTGTTGCGGATGTCCATCGCCTGGTTGATCTGGTGCGCATCGGAAGCAAGGCGAGCCTTGTCGCTGCCGCCGCGGAACAGGTTGTAGTTCATCACCACGCCCACGCGCCATTCGTTATCGTGGCCTTCATCGCCTTGCACATTATTGTTCGCGCCCACCGCGGCTTCGGCATCGAAACGTGGATAGAACGGCGACTTGGCGACTTCGTACTGGCTCTCGGCCGATTGCACGTCAGCCTGGGCGGATTTCAGGTACGGGTTGTTTTCCACCATGCTCTGCTGAGCTTCCGGCAGCGTGGCGGGCAGTTCGCCGCGGATCGACGGCGGGGCTTCGAGTTCATCCGGCAGGCGTCCCACAACGGCGGCGAAATTCGACTCGGCATCGGCCAGATCGACTTCGGCGGTGTCGAGGTTGTTTTGCGCCAGTGCCCGGCGAGCGCTGGACTGATCGGAGTCGGCGTTGCTGCCGACGCCACGCTGGGTGCGCAGGCCGATCTGGTCGTTGACCCGCAAGTGAGCCTGCAGGTTGTTCGTGGCCAGGGTCACCAGTTCGCGGCGCTTGAGCACTTCGAGGTAGACCTCGATGGTGCGCAATGCCAAATCCTGTGCGGTGCCTTGAGCGTAATAGGCTCGGGAGTTTACGACTCCTTTGGTGCGTTCGACTTCATTCGCGGTGTTGAAACCGTCGAACAGCATCTGCCGCAGGCGCAGCTCCGATTGGGTGTAGGTGAGGATTCTGGTGTCGTGATTGCCGAACGCCCGGGTGTTGGTGTTATCGCTGTACCCGCGCCCGTAGGCGGCGTTCAGATCAACTGATGGATAAAAGCCCCCCTTCGCGACTTTGACTTGCTCATCCGCGGACAGGCGCGAATCTACGCGCGAGGCCAGTTCCGGGTGGGTTGCGATGGTGCTCTGGATCGCCTCGGTCAACGATATGGCTTGGGCCTGGGATGTGCAGGCCATGGCCAGCAGAATTGCGCTGCAAAGGGGGGTTAAAACGCGCATGGGTACATCTCCCTGATTCCTGATGGTTCTTTATCAGTCGCCAATTATTTGACGACATTTATAGGCAAAACCGTTTCATGCTTGTAACAACGTAGCTAAGAACATTCTAGAGCGTAGCTAAGAAATTTTTTTCATAGGGGTTATTCCAAAAAAAACTTATGCGCTCTGCAAAATCCAGCACATTGTTCACTCTGAAAGCCCTTGATTCACGAGCTCTAGGGAGCATTCGAGGGTTCAAGGAAAGTTCCATCCACTTATCGACATAGGGCGGAGAAGTGCTGGAGGGGAGGGAAGCGATACGGTTTTGAGGCGACAGTTTTTTGTCGCTCTACAGGTTCAAAATCGTTACGCATCGCACTTAAGGCAATTTGGCTGCGATTGGACCCCCAAGGTTGTTGATTAAATTGGGGTTTTTCAAAAAACGGACACATTGCCCACGAGCGACACGCTTGGCGAGACTATCGCCGGGGCAGCGGCTTACTTGGGTAAACGCACCTCGCAGGCGATCCGCCAGGCAACCTGCTTCAACCATGAGCACGTTCTTCGCACAAACAGGGTGCCGACAGCGGTTGGCAGCGGAGGAAATGCACATGGCAACGCTCATCGGTATCGTCAGTAAAGTCATTGGTCAGGTGTTCGCGGAAACGAGCGGCGGCACACGACGTGCGCTGGTCGAGGGCGATCGATTGTTCGCCGGCGACCAGTTGATCACCGGGGCCGAAGGCGCGGTGGCCGTGCATTTGCAAAATGGCCAGGAACTGACCCTCGGGCGGGGTAGCAGCCTGCAAATGACCTCCCAGCTACTGGCGCATCAGGCGCCCCATGTGGATACCGCTGAAGCGGTGACGCCGACTCAGGCGCAACTGACCGATGTCGAGCAACTGCAAAAAGCCATCGCTGCCGGCGATGACCCGACTCAAACGGCTGAAGCCACGGCGGCCGGCCCTACATCGACCGGTGCACCCGGTGGAGCGGCGGGCGGCGGCCACAGTTTCGTCATGCTCGAAGAAGTGGGCGGGCGGGTCGATCCCACCATTGGCTTCCCCACCGCAGGCTTCAACGGCATTCCCGAATTTCCGCTGGAACGCTTGGCCGGTGATCTGGACAACGGCGACAATGCAATCGCGGCCCCCATCGTTCCTGACGTCCCCAACAATCCGGTGACCCTCGCGGGCCTGTCGGTGGCGGGGGGCGAACTGACCCTCAACGAAGCCAACCTCGCCGACGGTTCTGCCAGCAATCCGGGTGCGCTGATCCAGAACGGCACCTTCACCGTGTCTGCGCCCGACGGGCTGACCAGCCTGAGCATCGGCGGGATCAATGTGATCACGGGCGGGGTGGCTGTCGGCTTCCCGCAGTCGATCACCACACAACTGGGCAACACCCTGACGATCACCGGTTACAACCCGGCCACCGGCGTGGTCAGTTACAGCTACACCCTGGTCGGCAACGACACCCATTCGGCCGGCGAGGGGGCTAACAACCTCAGCGAACAGTTCACCGTCGTCGCTAATGATTCCAATGGCGATACTGCCACCGGCACGCTGGACGTCAACATCACCGACGACGTGCCCAAAGCGGTCGATGACACCAACGCCAGTACCGCCTCGGAAACCCTGCTGACCCTGACCGGCAGCGTGCTGCCCAACGACTCGCAAGGCGCTGACCGCATTCCCACCGGCCCCAACAGCGGGCCGATCATCGGCGGCACCTTCACCGGGACATACGGCACCTTGGTGCTCAATCCCAACGGCACTTACACCTACACGCTGAACACCAGCGACGCCGACTTCAAGGCGCTGCACGGCGGTGGCGATGGCACCGAGAATTTCACCTACACCCTGACCGATGCCGACGGCGATACCAGCACCGCCAACCTGGTGCTGCAAATCCACAATAACGATGATCCAGTGACCATCGATGGCCTCAACGTCAACGGCGGCGAACTCACCGTCTACGAGAAAAACCTCAGCGATGGCAGCAGCCCCGACGCGCCAGCGTTGACCCAAAGCGGCACCTTCACCATCACTGCCCTCGACGGCGTGCAAACCCTCAGCGTCGGTGGCATCAACGTGGTGGTCGGCGGCGTCTCCGCGGGCTTCCCGCAATCCATCGTCACGCCGCTCGGCAGCACGCTGACCATCACCGGGTTCGACAGCACCACCGGCGTGGTCAGTTACAGCTACACCCTGGCCGATAACGAAGCGCATCCGACCGCCAACGGTGCCAACGGAATCTCCGAGCAGTTCGCCGTCACCGTGGTCGATGACAACGGCACCACCGCCAACGGCAATCTCGACGTCAACATCGTCGACGACCTGCCACAGGCCGTGAATGACAGCAACGCCGGCACTGCTTCGGAAACCTTGCTGACCCTCAACGGCAACGTCCTGACCAACGACGTGCAAGGCGCTGACCGCGTGACCATCGGTGAGAACGCCGGCCCGATCACCCCGGGCACCTTCGTCGGGACTTACGGCACGTTGGTGCTGAACGCCAACGGCACGTACACCTACACCCTCAACACCAGCGATGCGGATTTCAAAGCCCTGCACGGCAATGGCAGCGGCACTGAAACCTTCACCTACGTCATCACCGATGCCGACGGCGACACCAGCACCGCGAACCTTGTACTGAACATCCACAACAACGACGACCCGGTGACCCTCAACGGCCTCGACGTTTACGGCGGCGAACTCACCGTCTACGAGAAAAACCTCAGCGACGGCACCAGCCCGAACGCGCCGGCCCTGACCCAGAGCGGCACCTTCACCGTGACCGCCCTCGATGGCCTGCAAACCCTGACCGTGGGCGGGATCAACGTGGTGACCGGTGGCGTGGCCGCAGGCTTCCCGCAATCGATCGTCACCCCATTGGGCAGCACGCTGACCATCACCGGCTACAACCCGGCCACTGGCGTGATCAGCTACAGCTACACCTTGGCCGATAACGAAACCCACCCGACCGCCAACGGTGCCAACAGCATCACCGAGAACTTCAATGTCGTGGCGACGGACACCGACGGCAGCACCGCGTCGGGCCAGATCAACGTCAACATCGTTGACGACCTGCCCACCGCCAACCCTGATCACGCCTCGGTGGGCGAGGGCGCGACTGTCTCGGGCAACGTGCTGGATAACGACATCGGCGGTGCCGACGGCCCGGCGCTCAGCGGTGCAGTGATTGGCGTGCGCGCAGGCGCGGACACCTCGACCTCGGCCATCGGTGGCCTGGGCACGAATATCAACGGCACCTACGGTTACCTGACGCTGGATGCCAACGGCAACGCGACCTACCACAGCAATCCGAATGCGGTGAACGGCCCGGGCGCGACCGACGTGTTCACCTATACCGTGCGCGATGCCGACGGTGATGAAAGCACCACCACCATCACCATCGACGTGTCCAACAGCTGCATCGTCGCGTCCCGCGATACCGACGTGACGGTCTATGAAAAAGCCCTGGACCTGACCAAGGACGGGCAAGACCTGGCGGCCGGCACGGTCATCGGCAGCGATCCAACCAGCACCGGCGAAACCGCCAAAGGCACGCTGGTCGGCTCGGTCACTGGTGCGACTGGCGCAATCACCTACACGCTGGTGGGCAGCGCCACGGGTAACTATGGCCAGATCCAGCTCAACCCCAACGGCACGTACACCTACACCCTGACGTCGCCTGCGACCACAACGCCGCATGCCAACGACGGCGCGAATTCGCTGACTGAAAGCTTCACCTATCAAGCCACCGATTCGCTGGGTAACAGCACCACCAGCACCATCGTGGTGAAGATCGTCGATGACGTGCCAAAAGCCTTCGACGACAGCAACGCCGCCAAGGCGTCGGAAACCGCTCTGACCCTCAACGGCAACGTCCTGACCAACGACGTCCAGGGCGCAGACCATGTTGCCACCGGGCCGAACGCCGGGCCTGTGACCCCAGGCACTTTCACCGGCACTTACGGCACCTTGGTACTCAACGCCAATGGCACATACACCTACACGCTGAACGCCAACGACGCCGACTTCAAAAACCTGCACGGCGGCGGCACAGGCACCGAAACCTTCGCCTACACCCTCACCGATGCCGACGGCGATACCAGCACTGCCAACCTGGTGCTGAACATCCAGAACAACAACGACCCGGTCACGCTCAACGGCCTCGATGTGTACGGTGGTGAACTTACCGTCTACGAGAAAAACCTCAGCGACGGCACCAACCCCAATACCCCGGCCCTGACCCAGAGCGGCACCTTCACCGTGACCGCGCTGGACGGTCTGCAAACCCTCACCGTGGGCGGCATTGCGCTGGTCACCGGTGGCGTGGCGGCAGGCTTCCCGCAATCGGTGGTCACACCGCTCGGCAGCACGCTGACCATCACCGGTTACAACCCTGCCACTGGCGTGGTCAGTTACAGCTACACCCTGGCGGACAACGAAACCCATCCAACCGCCAACGGCGCCAACAGCCTCACCGAGAACTTCACCGTGGTGGCGACGGACACCGACGGCAGCACCGCGACAGGTCAGATCAACGTCAACATCGTCGATGATTTGCCCACCGCTGCGCCGAACACCGCCAGTGCGATCGAAGGCGCTACGGTCAACATCAGCGTACTTGGCAACGACGTACCCGGTGCCGACGGAGCGGCGGCCGGCGGGGCAGTGATCGGCGTGCGGG
This sequence comes from Pseudomonas mandelii, assembly GCF_002251635.1. GTDB lineage: Bacteria > Pseudomonadota > Gammaproteobacteria > Pseudomonadales > Pseudomonadaceae > Aquipseudomonas > Aquipseudomonas mandelii_B. The sequence continues at coordinate 22,238 of NZ_NMOJ01000061.1, read as the reverse complement.
CCGGCAGCAACACCGCCACCTCTGCCGTCGGTGGCGTGGGCACCAACATCAACGGCACCTACGGTTACCTGACCCTGGATGCGGCGGGCAACGCCGTGTACCACAGCAACCCGAACTCGGTCGGCGTCGCGGGCGCCACCGATACGTTCACCTACACCATCCGCGATTCCGATGGCGATGAAAGCACCACCACCATCACCATCAACGTTACCGACAGCGGCCTCAAAGCCGTGGTCGATCAAGACGTCACGGTCTACGAAAAAGCCCTCGACCTGAACCAGGATGGTCCGGACCTGGCCGCCGGCACCGTCACCGGCAGCGACCCGGGCAACACCGGGGAAACGTCCACCGGGACGCTGGTCGGTTCCGTGACCGGCGGCAGTGGCGCCATCACCTACACCCTGGTCGGCAGTGCCACCGGGACCTATGGGCAAATGCTGCTCAACCCCAACGGCACCTACACCTACACCCTGACCTCGGCGCCGAAAACTTCGCCGAACGCCAACGACGGCCCGAACACCCTGAGCGAAAGCTTCACCTACAAAGCCACGGATGCCTCGGGTAACAGCACCACCAGCACCATCGTGGTGAACATCGTCGATGACGTACCCAAGGCGGTCGCCGCCGATCGTTCGGTCGCCGCGGTCGAGATCGATTCCAACCTGCTGTTGGTGATCGACGTCTCCGGCAGTATGGCCGATGCGTCCGGCGTACCCGGGCTGTCGCGGTTGGCGCTGGCCAAGCAGGCGATCAGTGCCTTGCTCGACAAATACGACGACCTGGGCGATGTGAAAGTGCAGATCGTCACCTTCAGCAGCAACGCCACTGACAAGACATCGATCTGGGTGGATGTCGCGACCGCCAAGTCGATCATCTCCGGCCTGACTGCCGGCGGTGGCACCAACTACGACGCGGCTGTCGCGACGATGCAAACCGCGTTCAACACCTCGGGCAAACTGACCGGGGCGCAGAACATCGGTTACTTCTTCTCCGACGGCAAACCCAACGAAGGCGACATCGGCACCGCAGACGAAACCGCGCTCAAAGCCTTCCTCGACGCCAACAGCATCAAGAATTACGCGATCGGCCTGGGCAGCGGCGTGAGCAACGCCAACCTCGATCCGCTGGCCTATGACGGCAGCACGCACACCAACACCAACGCGGTGGTGGTGACCGATCTCAACCAACTCAACTCGGTGCTGTCGGGCACGGTGGTCGGCGCGCCGGTCACGGGCACCTTGCTGGAAGGCGGCACGTTCGGCGCCGATGGCGGCTTCATCAAAACCCTCGTGGTCGACGGCACGACGTATACCTACGACCCTAAAGGCAACAGCAATCAGGGTTCGTTGAACTTCAGTGGCGGCGCCAACCACGGCACGTTCAACACGGTGAACAACAGCATCAGCATCGCCACCAACAATGGCGGCACGTTGGTGGTGAACCTCGACACCGGCGAGTACACCTACACCTCGCAAAAAACCACGGCGGTGGTGATCACCGAAAACATCGGCTTCACCGCCAGCGACAACGACGGCGACCTGGCCAGCTCCACGCTGACGGTCAAAGTCATTCCGAACGCGGCACCGGTGGCGGCCGATGACCACATCATCACCAACGTGCTCTCGGGCAACATCGTGGTGCCGGGTGAATTGCTGCTGGCCAACGACACCGATGCCGATGGCGATCCGCTGACGGCTTCACCCACCAACTTCAACACCGGCTGGATTTCAAAAGGCGCCGACTTCACCGGCACTGGCGCGATCAGCTTCGCCTCGACCGGCAACAACACCGCTAACCAGGTCCTGGCGAATGTGCGCAACGCCTTTTCGGCGAACGCGGCCACCATGACGGCCGTGCTGGTGATCAGTGGTTATCTGGGCGGGGTAACCACCGGCAACGCCAACGATGAGGACCGGATTACCGTCAACCTCAAACAGGGCGAAACCCTTAACCTGGACCACAACCTGGCAGGCGGTCACATCGCCATGGAGTACTCGCTCAATGGCGGCGCGTGGATCACACTCGCGGACGGGCAAACCCTCACCGCGGCGGCGGACGGGACCTACCAGATCCACGTTACCAACATCACCAACACCAGCGGCAGCGGCGTGAACAACGCGGAAAACTATCAGCTGACCATGACCCTCAACTACGCCGGGGGCCACGACATCGCCCCGGATGCCCACGGCACTTACACCGCCAATGACAACCACGGCGGCAGCGACAGCGCGGGCGTGACCATCAGCTATCAGGACGGCCACACTCTCACCGGCACGGCTGGCGACGATGTGTTGGTGGCGGGCGCCGGCGACAACGTCCTCAATGCCGGCGACGGCAACGACGTGCTCACCGCCGGCTCCGGCAACAATGAGCTGCACGGCGGCGCCGGCAATGACTTGCTGTTCAGCGGCACCGGCAACGACATGCTCGACGGCGGCACTGGCACCGACACCGTGAGCTATGCCCACGCCACCGCCGGGGTCACGGTCGACCTGAGCCTGGCCTCCGCGCAAAACACCGGAGGCGCCGGCACCGACACCCTGACCGCCATCGAAAACCTCACCGGCTCCAACTTCAACGACTCGCTCACGGGCGATAACTTCAGCAACGTTATCAACGGTGGCTTGGGCGACGACATCCTCAAGGGTGGCGGCGGTGACGACTTCCTGATTGGCGGTCTGGGCAACAACACCCTCACTGGCGGGGCAGGGGCTGACACCTTCCAGTGGCTCAAAGGCAACAGCGGCCATGACGTGGTCACCGACTTCACACCAGGCACCGACAAACTCGATTTGTCGCAACTGCTGCAAGGCGAAAACGGCACCGCGGCATCGCTGGATGACTACCTGCACTTCAAAGTCATCGGCAGCGGCGCCTCGGTCCTGACCAGCATCGACGTCAGCGCCATGGCCGGCGCGGCACCGAACCAGACCATCGACCTGGCCGGCGTCAACCTGGCCAGCCACTACGGCGTCACGCCGGGAGCGGGCGGGGTGGTGGCGGGTGGGCATGACACAGCGACGATCATCAATGGCATGTTGAATGACCATTCGTTGAAGGTGGACACCGTGTGATCTGAAGGCTGACCTCTGAAACGACAAAACCCGCCATTCCTGTGTAAGGAATGGCGGGATTTTTGTTGTCTGTGAGATCGCTTTCGCAAGTAAGCCCGCTCCGACACTTTGATCTTCAGTGAACACAAAACAGGCGAACAACCCAGGTCAACTGTAGGAGCGGGCTTGCTCGCGAAGAGGCCCGAAAGTCCCCCACAAAACTCGCAGCCTGAAGAGCTGTTGTGGCGAGGGGGCTTGCTCCCGCTGGGTTGCGAAGCAGCCCCAAAACCATTCACCGCGATTGTGTCTGATAAACAGCGTTTCGCTGGTTCTACGACTGCTGCACAGCCGAGCGGGAGCACGCTCCCTCGCCACAGGAAAGTGTTCGCCCCAGAATTTTTGCTAACCCTGCGGAACGAAATTATCCAGCATCCGGTTCACCGCCAACTCACCCAGCATCACCACCTGCTGAATCCCCAACACCGTGTTGCGATGCGACCCCTCCATCAATCCCGCGAAATTACTCAGCATCACACTCGCCGACGCCAGGGTTTCGCAGGCGTTGACCAGCAGGGTCTCGTCGTTGGTATCGGGGTCGATTGAGTAAATCGTGCTCGGTTTACGCGGAGTGTCTTTGGGAACGACCGGTTTGAGGTAGTAATCGAGGGCGCGGTCGGCGGCTTCGTTGAGTTTTTTTGAATCGGGGGTTTCGTAGGGGGAAACGTCGTCGGTTTCGGGTGGGTTGGGTGTGATTTTGAACATGGTGAAACTCCNTTNATCNNTGTTGGAACCACCGGTACCTGTCGCTAAACAAGTAAGGGTGGCGGCTGTACGCAGGTTAGCGAACCGAGAGGTATAAGACCCGGCAGACCCGAGGGTCTCCCGCGCACAGCCACCATATCGAAACTGCAGACATCAGCCTGCAATAAAAAGGGGACATTGCGTGCCTTGATATTTACCGAGCTGCTAAACCCGATCGCTGCATTTGCAACGACACGGAAACGATAGAGCGAGGGGGCAAGGCACACAAGCCGGCGGATTCTGGCGTAGTCGTAGGCAACGGCGCAAGGTTGTGTAGCCTTGGTCAGTGTCAGGAGATGTCTTTTAAACATCGCCGTTTAACATGAAAAGATTGTCCGAACCCAGCAGTTTTGGGCCGACATATCTGATAGCTAATGCCAACTAGCAAAACCTGTTATTTCTGACAGTAGCCAGTCTGTACGCAGTGCCGTTAAATCACTTCAGAGCAACAAATACCTGACACGCTGAATACGTACTGAGCGTGAGAGAACGTCGACAAAGTCTTGAGAGGAAGTCAGCAATGCCGATTTCTCAAAACCGGGCTGATCCAACGGATCCAACCCTGGAACAACCGAGGGTGCCTGCCATCCTCAAGGACGAGAACGGCGAAGAGAGTCCGGAGGGGCTGTTGCCGAGAAGTGCAGTGAGTGATGACCTGGTCGTCATCGTTCCGAACTGGAGAACGGCACTCGTCGATCCGTTTCCCTACATCATCTCTATCAGTTGGGTAAAGGAAGGCAGTTCGTTCACCGAAGTGTACAGGGAGGAGTTCACCGACCCAGGGGAGAAGACCTTGAAAGTCCCTCGGGACAAGCTGGATCACGGTATTTATTCCCTGTCGTACCAACTCAGTTACGGCGGGAACGCAGAACTGTCCTTCTCCAAGCGCGTCACGGTCGATAGAGTGCCGCCGGATGATGGTCAGGAGCCAAAGCCGCTGGTGATGCTGGATGTTCCCGGCGATATCACCGATGACTACCTCACACGATTTGGAGAGGTCAGATTACAAGTCCCGCTCTATGTCGATTTAAAGGCCCGGGATCGCGCAATCTATTATTTGACGGACAACCCCAATCCTCTGGATACCGAATCTGGCATTCGTGAGCAGGAGTTCAGTCAACAGGACATTGACCAGCGTCGTCTCATCATTACCGTGTACGCGGCGGATATTCGTGGTCGTGGGCACGGTCAACGCTACTTTTATTACCGGCTACGTGATTGGGCCGGCAACCGTGGGCCACGCTCGACCCTGTTACCGGTTTTTGTCGACTTGACGCCGGCCCCTGGCAATCTCGATCCAGCTCGGGTGCCATTGTCGGTGCGGGGGTTGATCGACCGCGAACACGCTCGCGAAGGGGCGGTCGATCAGAAAGCGGTCACCGTCGAAATCGATGCCTATGACAATCCGGACGCCTCCGACAAGGTTCTGATCCGGTGGAATAGTCATGCTCTCGCCCCCCTGGACGTTGACCCAACCCAATTTCCGCTCAGCCAAACTGTACCGTGGTCGACACTGACGGCTGACGGGCTCGGGCCGATGGATGCGCGTGTTGACTACCGCATCAGTCGTGGCGGGACACCGACGCCGCCTGCTCCAGAAACGCAGGTGCCGGTCAATTTGACGGTCGCCGGTCCGGATCACGCTGACGCTCCCGCGATGTTGAACCTCACGCTGGCGAATCTGGAGATCTATGGCGCTGTTTCGAAACAACTGAACACGCTGCAGACGATAGATCATGGTCAGCCCGCCGACGGGTACTTGCGCTTGTACGACAATCCACAGCCTGGAGAAAAGATCTTCCTGTACTGGGGCGCCATCAGCACGCCAGTCGCTGAATACGAGGTCAAGGATGGCGACAGCGCCGGGCAAAATATTGAGTTCAGTATTCCTTGGACGGCTATCGAGCAAGACATGGAAAATCCGGCGTTACCGGTGTGGTACACCACCGACAACCAGGTAAACGTGCAGTTGGCCCGAGCGACTCCGGTAAACGTGGCAATCATCATCATCAGGAATTTGCCGGAGCCGACGTTCCCTGATGGCGGGCTAAAAGGCCTGCTTGATTGCTGTGCCAGACCTCGATTGTGGGAGCAGGTGCGGGTGCATATCGAGGGTAACGACGCGTTCGACAAAGACGATATTGTCGAGCTTCATTGGCAAGGGTGTTACGGCCCCAATGGCACATCCCCCATCCCGGGGGTCACTGAGTCATTTGAAACAACACTCAGTCTTGAGCAGGCACGCAATGGTTTTGATATATCGGTGACAGACTATGAAAGGTTAGTTGCGCCGATGGTTGATCGCGGATCAGCACTTTGCCGATATTTTTTGAGAAAGAGCAACGGCGGACAAGGTGAGTCGAAGTCTGAGTTTGTGATTATCAATAGAACGATGCCCAGTGGTCAATTGTGCGGGCCGAATAATGATATTTGCGAAGAATCATTCGTGAGTGACGTGCCTAAACATTGATCGATTAAAAGAGCGCAATACTGTCCGCTGTTTAAGTCGGATTATCAGAATTAAAGTCCGCGCGTGGGTGGTCAGTTTCCAAGTGTCCTGACGGGGGCTGGTAGTGTCCTTTGTCAGATAATCAAGCAATTGAAAGGAAGATACAGATGACCAGTTTCAAACCATTGGATCCCGCACAGAATCGCGCGCGTTATCTTGTCGTTCGGCAGAGTATGCCTACAGAGGACGCAGCGCCCCCCTCCCTGCACGCTGATAATCCCCTGTTGCCCGATACCGCGGACGATTTGCCAAATCAGTTGCATTCCAGTCTTCAAGGCGCACAGCTAAAAGTGCTGATCCCCCGATTTGCTCAGGCGGGCGATGAAAACGCTATACCAGGGTTTTTGAACTTGACCTGGAATGGCAGTCGTGTTGGTACCCGATATGATTATGAGACTCCAATTGATCCTGCCATCACTGAGTTTGAATTGCTGTTGCCAGCAGGCCTCACTAATGCATCGGGATCGCATGAGTTAAGTTATATACTGAGTCATGGTGGCAATCCTGATGAAGTTGCGCACGAGGTAATTAATATCGATACGCAGGCTCCCTTGCCGAACGGTGAGGTGACCCTTCCTGCAGAAGTTGAGCGAGACGGCATTACCAAACCTTACCTGGATGCCAACGGTTTTGTTCTTGTTACCGTCCCTCAATACGCCACAAAAAAAATCGGGGATGAAATCGAAGCTTTCTTTGGCATATCTTTGCCAGGAGCTATTTCGATAGGGAAGGTGACTGTTACAGATACCGCCGTGCCGGTTACTTTCAACTTGACTGCTGCCCAGGTTGGCACCGAAGAGGGTGAAAAAGAACTCTGGTATACGTTGATGGATCGGAAAGGTAATAAGAGTCTCCCCTCAGCGTACAAGAAAACGAACGTATCGCTGACGGATCCGCCAGAGGGATTATTGCCACCCAGCATTCCGCTGTTTGATGATGATACGCTACCTAAACTGGTGGATCTGGCCGATGCGCGGATGCCTTTGGGCATCGGGATATTGGCTGAGTACGATAATTACATCGCGGATCGTGATGAGATCGAAGTGACGGTAGATGGCATTCTATTGCCCGCACAGCGGATCAACGGCTTTCCCTTCTACGTGAATGTTCCTTATAGCGCGCTGGCTAAAGATAGCCTTGGCGAAAAAACAATAACAACCAGTTATCAGATAAAGCGCGGCACGGTTCGTCACCCATTAACGCCACTTACAAAAAATATTGTTGTCGACCTCCGCAGACCGGGGCCCGGTGAAGGGGAGGAGAATCCCAATCCGGACCTTGATCTGGTGACTGTTCAAGGACAAGGAGGTAATGGCCCGAATGTACTGACAGAAGACGACAAAGATCAGACGGTTTCAGTCACTGCGCAGGTTTTTGATGGCGTCAAGGACGGAGACGTTGCGACACTGATCTGGAAGGGTGTTGAGGTGACAGCAGCACAGGGGGGCGTCATTGAACTGGATGGAACGGAAACGGATGATTTGGAATGGACTGTTGAGTGGGAAGTTGTGGATGAAGGAGGAAATGGCAATCCGCTTCCGGTAAGTTACAAACTAACCAATCCGGACCTTAACGAAAATGAGGAGTTTTCGTTGCCTCAGGACGTTGATGTTTATATTCGTCCGGGTGTTGCGCCCGAAGTAAGGTTTCAACATATGGATCCAGATTTGACTCTACTCAATTGCCAATCTTTGCGAGCCGATGCAGTGCTTGGCAAATGTGCTGAAGCACTGGTCGCAGGTGGAGAGCCGGAATTGAAGGGGAAAACATTGGCCTGTACTTATCAAGGGTATAGCGATTCTGCGGGGACTACAGTGAAGCCGGGTACCAAGTACGAATTCAACTATTCTCCGAGCGATCAGGAGGTTGACGACGGTTTTATTATAAAAGTCCGCTACCAGGAGCTTCTTGCAACACAGAGCGCATGGGGGGAAATCAGTTACGTCGTCGAGATCGATGGGCGGGACGTAACTTCCAGTCACTTCGTTAGAGTGCATATGGTAGGGGGGACTGGAACGCCTTGTCCGATTTAAGTGAAAAAGCCCGGAAGGTGTAAAAACCTTCCGGTTTTTTTTAGTGAGGGAAGTTATGGAAATATTCGCTATGTGATTTCGGATATTTCCTACATTTTTTTAGGGGGAGTTCCTTTACCTTCCGCGCTCTATTTTTTCACGCAAATGTATTTGCGCACTTTTTATTATGAGTTGGAGGTGGATAAATTATGAAAGTATTTGGCGAGCTCCCCGTCAGGGTTATTCGAAAACGCGCGCTGGGCGTACTGGTGTTCATGCCGGTCTTTTCTTTGTCCGGCACGGGTGCACAGGCGGCAACCATCGTCGACGGAACGACACTGGATATCGACTCATCGACAACGTCGATCGACTATCTGGTGCGTAACAATGGCGTGTTGAACGTCAATGGCGCCAGTACCCGATCGATCACTGTGCAATCTGGCTCAACGTTGAATATCAACGGCGCGAGCATTGTCGGCAGTAGCGGCGCTGAAGGCGTTGTAGTCACCAGCAGTCGAGGCACTATCGATCGGGCCAATGTGACCAGCGAAGACATCGGGCTGGCCGTAAACCGTTCCAGTGTCGCGGCCGGCGGATCGGACGTGACCGTTTCCAATAGCCAGATCAAGGGTGAAGTAGCTGGTGCCCAGGTCACGGGGCTGAGCAAATTGTCGTTGATCAATACGCAAGTCACCGGCTCGGCAGGCGACGGCATTGGTGTGAACATTCTGGGCGGTGAAGTGGATGCCTCTGCCGGGACGCATATCACCGGGCAGGCGACAGGTGTGCGGATGGTCAACGATTCCGCCAATGTAGGTGCTCGTGCCCTTACACTGGATAATGCCATCGTACAGGGTGTCAACGGCTCCGCGGTTCTGGTCGAGAGAGGCACAAATGCCACTATCCGTCTCTCGAACGGTGCCAGTCTGCTTGCCGGAAACAACATCTTGCTTGATGTGCAAGGCGCCTCTACCGCCGCCATGACCGTCGCCAACAGTGCGCTTCAAGGCAACGTGAATATAGATGGCAGCAGCGTAGCGAACCTCACCTTCGATCAGGGCCATTTCACCGGTGATGTCGTGCTCGTCGATGACGCCTCCTCGGCCACGGTCAACCTGCAAAACAATTCACGGTTCACCGGCAGCCTGGATAAGGTCGACGGTGTGACCATCAACAGCGGCTCCAACTGGACCCTGACCCGCAACGACACCGTCGGCGCATTGGCCATGAATGGCGGTACAGTCAGCTTCGGTTCGCCCGATGCCCCGGACACGTTCTACCAGTTGAACGTCGGAACACTTGCGGCCTCAGGCACCGGCGCCAATGTATTTGCGATGAAAGGCAACTTTGCCACCGGCCATCACGATTTCCTGAACGTGACCGGTGTGGCCACTGGGCAGTTCGGTCTGTTGGTTGCGGCCTCTGGGCTGGATGCCGTGTCTCCCGGGCAATTGAACCTCGTGCATACGGCGGCGGGTGATGCGCAATTCTCGCTGATCAGTGGCAGGGCGGACCTGGGAACCTGGTCCTATTCGCTGAAAAGCACGATGGACGAAAGCGGGGCCACCGACTGGTATCTGGACCCTGCTACCGAAACCGTCAGCCCGGGCGCGCGTTCGGTATTGGCCCTGTTCAATACAGCGATCACTGTGGCCACCGGCGAAGACGCATCCCTACGCAGTCGCATGGGTGAGCTTCGATTCAACGGCGGCAAGTCGGGTGCCTGGGTGCGTACTTACGGCAGCCAATACAATGTGGCTGACGGCTCGGGTGTGGCTTATCAGCAAACCCAGCAAGGTTTTTCCCTGGGCGCTGATGCGAGACTGGGTGAGAGCCAATGGTTTATGGGGGTGATGGCGGGGTACAGCAATTCCAGGCTGAATCTTGATTACGGCACTTCCGGCACCGTCGACAGCTACTACGTCGGGCCTTACGCAACTTGGCTCGATGCCGATTCCGGTTACTACTTCGATGCCGCGCTCAAGTTCAACCACTTCCGCAACGAGTCAAAAGTCGGCCTGAGCGACGGTTCCCGTGCCAAAGGCGACTACGACAACTCCGGCCTCGGCGGCTGGGCCGAATTCGGCCGACACATCAAGTTCGGCGATGGCTACTTCATCGAACCGTTTACCCGATTCTCGTCTGTCGTGATCCAGGGCAAGCATTACAACCTGGACAACGGCATGGACGCCAACGGTGATCGGGCCCGCTCGATGCTGGGCAAGGTCGGCAGCACCTTCGGGCGCAATTTCGACTTCGGCAACGGCAAGGTGGTACAGCCTTATATCAGTGCCGCGGCGGGTTACGAGTTCGCCAAAAATAACAAAGTGCAAGTGAACAACAATGTGTTTAACAACGACCTGTCGGGCTACCGTACCGATTTCGGGGCGGGGTTGGCAGTGGCTTTCTCCGAGGGGATGCAGGCGCACGTTGATTTTGATTATGAAAAGGGCGAGCACATTGAGAAGCCGTGGGGGGTTAACTTTGGGGTGAGGGTTAACTGGTAAGGGAATAGTAGTCTTGCAAGACTGAAACGCCGCTTCTCCTATTGGGTAAGCGGCGTTTTTTATTGACCCGTCTGACCGGCAATCACCTGTCTCGGCAACCACGAATCTCCATCCTCAATCCGCTTCACCTTCAGCAACAACGGTAGCGCCAGGGTAATCGACTGCCCGCCCCGCACCAGCTTCCATCGTAACTGCGCACCTTGTCATGCCACACCCCGAGAAGCGCCGCCCGATGGTTCGAGTCGAGTGGTGACTCCGGAAACGGCGGTGACCCGACACAGCGTTCATCAGGACCAGTCGCGCCTGATCCTGGTTAAGTTCACATCAGTCATGCAGGTGAAGGCGCGTAAATAGATTCGGCGCTTTAACTAGTCTTTAATCACGATTGTGGAAATAAATATTTCCCCTTCGCTTATCACATTCAAAACCTTATTCGCTCTCCCATGATGGAAGAAGTTAATGAGGTGCGCTTTTGTACTCGTCAGGTTTATAAGACTATAAAGGTTGAATACACCATGCCCCGAATCGCCAGCGTTGGTCGACGTCGGATGCGCAACGTTGATCCATATGATCTATATTGTAGAAAGCGTATGTTTGATAACCCTGAACCGGAGGGCATCCACCCACTTCACAAAGCCAATAATTTCGGGCGGTAGGTAATTTTTGGCCATACACTCGTTGCATGTCATTGAGGGCTTGGCCAGCCGGCAATGCATTGCCGAAGGAGCTCATCCAGGAAACGGCCTGAGCGTGCGTTAAATATGAATCATTAGATCGCAGTTGATATATGTTTCTCACTGATATTGGATAACTTACCAATTGAAGCGATGCGTCTCGAACGAAAATTGTGGCATTGCCGATACTGTTGCCAGTGACTTTGCCCGTTTGTGTCACGGAGGCAACGGCCTCATTACTTGAATAATAATAATAGGGAGTCTTTCCACCTTGAGCCAGGCGAACATCAGTATTGCCAATAGAATCTTGTCCAGTTTTCGGCCAATTTGGGATTTTTACTGAGAGCCCATTTAGGTTCATCTGACTAGTATTAATTGTTAATGGTGTTGCTACTGTGAGGCTACGCGCTGGCGTGGAGGACTGTCCACTGCCATACAACGCTTTAGCGGTGAAGCTGTGAGACGCCACACTCAACCCTGTCACCAGCAAGTACCAGATTCCCGTCGTTGTACTGGCGGTGGGCTCCCCCTTCGATATGGTGCCGTCGAGTACCTGGACCTTCTGGCCTTTGCTGGCCGTGCCGGTCAGCGTCACACTGGTCTCGAACGTTGTACCGCCATTGTGGATTTCGACCCTGCTTGTCGAGCCTTTGACCGAATCAATGGTCGGTTTGACCTCCACCGCCACGGTAAACGTGAACGGTGGAGCGGACTCTTCGCCTTCGCCATACAGCGCCAGCGCCTTGAGGCTGTAAGCCTTGACGGTCAATGCACTTACCACCTGAGTCCAGACACCCGAACCATTGGCGGTAGGTTCCCCCAGTGACGTGGTGCCATCAAGCAAGCGGACTTTCTGGTTGGGACTGGCCTTGCCAGTGACGGTCACCGACCGGTCGAAGGTGATGCCACCCTGGGCGACCGGGCCTTTGGAATCGGTGACCGAGTCAATGGCCGGTTTGAGCGCCGCCGTCACGGTAAACGTGAACGGTGGAGCGGACTCTTCGCCTTCGCCATACAGCGCCAGCGCCTTGAGGCTGTAAGCCTTGACGGTCAATGCATTCACGACCTGAGTCCAGATGCCCGAACCATTGGTGGTAGGCTCCCCCAGAGAAGTGGTGCCATCGAGCAAGCGGACTTTCTGATTGGGGCTGGCCTTGCCAGTGACGGTTACTGATCGGTCGAAGGTGATGCCGCCCTGGGGGACCGGGCCTTTGGAATCGGTGACCGAGTCAATGGTTGGCTTGACCGCCACCGCCACGGTAAACGTGCGCAACGGGGTGGATGCTTCGCCCTCGCCATACAGCGCCAGCGCCTTGAGGCTGTAAGCCTTGACGGTCAATGCACTTACCACCTGAGTCCAGATGCCGCTGCCATTGGCGGTAGGTTCCCCCAGTGACGTGGTGCCATCGAGCAAGCGGACTTTCTGGTTGGGACTGGCCTTGCCAGTGACGGTCACCGACCGGTCGAAGGTGATGCCACCCTGGGCGACCGGGCCTTTGGAATCGGTGACCGAGTCAATGGCCGGTTTGAGCGCCGCCGCCACGGTAAACGTGAACGGTGGAGCGGACTCTTCGCCCTCGCCATACAGCGCCAGCGCCTTGAGGCTGTAAGCCTTGACGGTCAATGCACTTACCACCTGAGTCCAGGTGCCCGAACCATTGGCGGTGGGTTCCCCCAGTGAAGTGGTGCCATCGAGCAAGCGGACTTTCTGGTTGGGACTGGCCGTGCCAGTGACGGTTACTGATCGGTCAAAGGTGATGCCGCCCTGGGGGACCGGGCCTTTGGAGTCGGTGACTGTGTCCAGTGTCGGTGCAATCCATGCTGCGACCAGCAAATTCAACGTAACCGAATAACTCCACAACCCCGTAGTCGCATGCTTCACCGTGTAACGTACCTTGACGTACTTGCCGATGTTGGCCGCGACGAACTCCTCCGCCACTCTGAACGTCACGGGTTTTCCGGCGGTCACGGTGGTGATCGGCACCCAGTTGGTTGTGCTGCCAAAAGGACCGTTGCCGCTCCAGTGACAGGTCAGAATGTCGCCCGGGAGCGTGCCGAGGTAGTTGACCCTGACATTCACGTTATGGAAAACCTTCGAGGGGTCGAGCACATCCGGTGGGTCGGCTTCCAGCACCACGGGCACCGGCAGTGTGGTGCGCAATTGTTCGACCTTGAGCAGCAAGCGTTCCGATTCACTGATGCCATACAGCGCTACGGCGTCGTTGGTGATGCGGTAGGACAGGTCCAGCGAACCCTTGTCCAGCACGACAATGTGCTGACTGTCGATGTGGAAGGTCACTAGCTTGTCGGCGGCCTCTCCGGCGCTGACAGTGTGTGGCTCTTCGTGCAAATACGACTGACCGTTGGCTTGGGTACCCAGCCAGATCAGGTTGAGGGAATCGCCGCTGGCCATGCCGGGATAGCTGACACGCACCGTTGCATATTCGTTGTCGGGTTCAAGCGTGCCGCCCACCGCTTGCTCAACGATGGGCGCCGGGATGATTGCCACATCCCCAACGACATCGGCGAATGCGCGCTTGGACGACAGGGGCGGCGAGTTATCCAGTTTGGTCAACACATACGAGGCGTCGGCCGACCCCATGGCAATTGCGCGGACCTCGGCGTAGGGCACCTTGAATTCGAGGTGGTGCGGGATGTTGTCCACGGTTCGCGATTGCGTATGGATCAACGGTTTGCCGACAGCAGGCGTGCCGATCCAGGTCAGCTTCACCGTATCGCCGATCGCAAAATCGTCGCCAGCAATCTTGACCAGAACGGTGACGTCTTCGTTGTTCAGATCCTTGAGGGTGATGACCCCGTTCACGGCTTCATTGATGATCGGTGATTCCAGGCGCCAGGCACCGGCATCGACCAGAACCGTCGTGCTTATGGAGTGCTTCTCGGCCCAGTTCCACACCGGGTCGTGCGGAAAGTAGCGAACCGGCAACGCCGCGCTGTCACCGCCGGCGAGAATGGCGTCCTGATCCACCGTGATGATGATGGGGGTTTCGCGATTGGCCTGATCGGGGGTGACGGTATGAGGGATTCGAACGCTGCCCCAGTGCAGATTCACCACGTCGTAAGGGAAAATTCCAAGGTAGAAGGGGATCGTGACAGGGACACCGCTGGCGGCCCACTCCGCATCGATACCATTGTCAATGACGTCTTGGGGGAGTTGAGGTTGATGCAGTTCGGAATGGCCTGGCAGATGAGGTTCCTTGTCGCGCCCCCCCGGCCTGTCGAGCTTCACCAGCACCCGCAACCCAGCTGACGGGTCGTCCGGCACTGTTTCGTCCTTGCGCGTGAGCACGTAGTAAACCGTTTCCACCCAACCGGGAACCATGGGGGCGACGGGCAGGAAAAAGAACAGGAAATCACCGTCGACTTCTTCTGGCTGGAGTTCCTTGTGGAAGATCTTGTCACCGTCCCAATACACATCAATCTGATCGCCCGCCAGCACTGGAGGGCTGTATTTATTGATAGCGCACAACACCCCCTCCGGATGGCTCTCCACCACACTGATGTTGATACCCGCGTCACCGTCGACAATCGGCTCGACCGCGCCGGCAATCATCAATGGCCGGTGCTGCAGCGGGGCGACGACCGACCCTGAAGGGCGAAACAGGAATAGACCAGAAGCGGCCATCAAAAACTCCTTGGCGAAGGTACGCCACTGTGGGGGAGGGGACATTGACAGGTAGATTGGGCACGATGAAAGGCGCGCTGACTACTGTCAGAACTAACAGGTGGGCGGGGGTTTTAGACAAACGGTAGGCGAAAAAAAACGGCCTGGGTAGGCCGTTTCTTGTTCCATGCACCTCCGTGATCGACCCAGACCCAATGTGGGAGCGGGCCTGCTCGCGAAGAACGATGACACGGTATGACTGACCAGTGATGACTTCGGATCAAGGTTATCCTGCATCCGATTCACCGCCAACTCGCCCAGCATCACCACTGGCTCAATCCCCAGTTCAGTGTTGCGATGCGTAGTCAATCGATCCGTCCCTTAAACACTCACTCCACGCGAAACTGCACTTACCTGATAGGAAACCTGACCGACCAACTGGTCTTGCACTGCACTGCTGTTGCCTCCTTTTTCCGGGTTACCCCAGGTTACAACGCGACCATCGGAAGTCAGGGCGGCGAACGCCTCGTCGCTGGCGTATAGGGCTTGTACATTGATCAGTTGGTCCTCAACCGCTGACGTATCCCCCCCCATATCCGGCTTACCCCAAGCTACGACGGTACCATTCTTACGCAAGGCTGCGAACGCACTCTGCGTGCCGGCCACCTGCACAATGTCGTTCAGCAGCGCGATGTCGGCAGGCACCACGCCGCCCCTTATCGGGCTTCCCCACGCCACTACATGGCCGTTGGCACGACGAGCTGCGAATGCTGATGCTGTCGAGCTCACGTCGACAATATCCGTCAATCCCGCGAACTCTGGGCTGATAGTGCCACCACTTGATGGTTCGCCCCAAGCCACCCATTGGCCTGTAGCGCGCTTCGCTATAAACGCCAGAGCATTACAACGCAGCTCGATGATATCGTTCAATGAAGCAATCGGTGCTGGCAGATTTCCACCAAACTCGGCCCTGCCCCAAGCGACGAGACGGCCGTTGGCGCGAAGGGCCGCAAAGGCATACTGGGCACCGAGGATCATGTTGATATCGGTGAGCAGGGCAATGTCCGTCGGCAGGTTTCCCCCCCGACTGGGATCCCCCCAAGCCACCACCTGCCCGGTGGCCCGTTGCGCGGCAAATGCGTTGCTACTGACAACGATCCGTACAATGTCCCTGAGTGCCGCGATTGCAGTAGGCACAGTGCCGCCCCCATTGTCATACCCCCAGGCAACCACCTGACTCGCATTCTTTAGACCGGCAAACGCCGCTGAGTTACCAACAACCCGAACAAAGTCCGAAGGAACAACACTGCCCATGTTCCCACCACCATACGGTCTCCCCCACACCACCACCGCGCCATGGGTTCGGCGGGCAGCGTAAGCGGAGTAAGTGCTACTGACTTCAACGATGTCTTTCAGGGGGATAATGGCCGGAGGAATCTTCCCACCGTAATCAGCGTTGCCCCAAGCGATCACGTCACCCCCGTCACGATGCGCGACGAAGCAGTGTCCGTTGCCGATAATATTTGCCGGATTGAGGGTGATCTGTTTGTCGGAGGAACGAACCTGTAAAGATTCCTGTGGCGTTGTATCAGTCCAGGTGGCGGCAGTTGTCCACTCAATGTCTGTGGCATATTTCCACTGCGCCTCTATGGGTTGCTCGGTAGTGGCATCGAACGCGCTCAATACACGAGAAGCGCCGGTATGCCCAAACGTATGGCAATTGAAGCGCGCCCCCATGACTTTCAGGTTGCCTGAGCCAATCGCCTGGCCAACCCCAAATTCCAGCACATTCGAATAACTCGTCTCGTTCGTCGCCGCCCGCCAGATCCGGTAACTCACCGTCACCTTCTTGCCGCGGTTCGGCTCGATATGCTCGGCGACAAACGCGGCGCTGAGGGTGAAGTGCACGTCCTTGTCCTTGGACAGCCCGTTGAGAGTGGCGGAGTCTTCCGTGAGGCCCGTGACTTCACCCGTCCAGGTGTAGGTCACGATGTCACCGGATTGGGTCGGTTTGACGGTCGGCCTTGGCGCGGTCAGTTTGCCGATGCCGCCGGGCAGGTCCCCGGGCTCCAGCGCTCCGTCCTGTTCACCGAGGACGATGGGTTTGACCAGTTCGAGTTGCGGCTCGCCCACCTGCAGCAGCGCCGCATGCAAGGATTCGCGGCGGACTCGGTCGCCGTTCTGGTCTTCGCTGAGCAGGTGGTACCACAGCTCCAGCGTGCCGCCTTCCAGGGTTTTCAGGTGCCTGCCGTCCACCGCGATGAAGAAATCTTGCTGGGCTTCGATCTCTTCCCAGGTTGGAAAATACCAATCCAGCTCAGGGGTGTAGCTGCCGGTATCCGGGCGGGTGCCGGCCCAGATGAGGTCGTGGCCATGCCCTGCTGCATGATCGGATCGAACGGAATCCGCACGCGAGGGTGAGGCAGGTCCGGATCAATCGCGCCGTTTTGTTCATCTTCGGCCTTGGGCGCGGCCAGGTGTTTCGGTTCGCCGATGAAGGTGACGAATTGCCCCTTTGACGGCAGGGGGTCGGTCACGCCCGGGCGCTCTACGCGATAGGAAAAAGTCACCTGGGTTTTGGCCAGTTGACGCACGTCGGCATTGGACAGTTTGAATTCATAGGTATGCGGCAGGTTGTTGACCGTCTGGGCCGGCGTGTTGACTTCCACGGCCTCGTTGTCCACGGTGGTGCCGCGCATCTTCAGGATGATGCGGTCCTCCAGCTTGAACGCCGGCCCTTTGGCCCAGACCTGAGCCGTGATGTTTTTGTCCTCCAGCGCATCGAGGTCAAGGATGTTGTTCGTCGCCTCCTTGACGATCGGCGCATCAAGCAGATCGACGCCGGTCATGACCACCAGCCGCGTGGCCTTGCACCAGTCTTCCGAAAAATTGTGCACCACATCGCGCACGCGGAAGGTGACCGCCAGCCCGGAGATGTCGGTGTCGCCCGCGGCCAGGATGGTGGCTTCGACGACGTGGATCACGATCGGGTGAGTGGCCGGGTCGCTGATCTGCTCGGCAGTCAGCGGCGCGGATTCCACGAGCACACCGCCCCAGCTCAGCACCATGACATCGCCCACCGCCGCATCCGGATAAGGCACGCCGGTCCCGGACTCGGCCCGAATGATGATGTCCACCCCGGCCGCGGCGATCTCCTTGTCGACGATGTTCTCGACGATGGCCGGATCGATGAACAGGTACAGGTTCGAGTGGCTGCCTTCTTCCGGGTTAAGGTCCTGGCCCGCAGGAATCTCCAGCTTGGCGTAGAGCTTGAGTGCCGGCGTAAACGTCTCGGCGCCCTGATTGAAACGCGTCACCCGGTAAGCCAGCGTGTGCGTCCCGGTCAGCCAATGCCTGGGTTCGACCCACAAGGTCACCCGCTGACCGACTTCGGCGTCGTCGGTGATAATGTGCTGATTGACCACCTGGCCGTTGAACAGCAGCTCGACCTTGTCGCCTTTGCCCATGCTTGACCAGGCCGGGACGTAGACCTTGAGCCCGTTGATGGGGAAGTTGTCCAGGGCCGCGGCGCGGTTGATTGCCCAGACGTCAGTGGAAGAGTCCAGTAGACGGGCACCGGGGATTTCTGGTTCACGCAGCAGCATGGAAACAAGGTGACGGACGGGTTGCACGAGCATGGGGAGACTCCTGTCGAGGGGGGATGTGCGACGGTGTCTTTTAAACATCGCCGTTTAACATGAAAAGATTGTCCGAACCCAGCAGTTTTGGGCCGACATATCTGATAGCTAATGCCAACTTTCAAACCGCAGTCATACCCCTTACATCGGCTCCGGCGGTCCAATCAACCGCCCCATCACCCCAAACAACCCCAACTCCCGAATCACCTCCAATTCCCCTTTGGTCTCGACCATCTCCGCAATCAACGGCAAATCAATGCTGTTGGTCGCCCGGTAAATCGCATCAATAAACAGCCGCTTGTCACTCTGTTCATCAATGTGCCGGATGTACGCGCCATCGATTTTCAGATACGCCAAACCCAGCTGCGTCAGGTTGCCGATCTGGCTGAAGCTACCGCCGAAATGCTGCAAGCCGATGCGGTAACCGGTGTCGAGCAGGCTGTGGCTCAGGCGTTGCAATTCATCGGGGGGCGGTAGTTGGCGTTCGTCGATTTCCAGTGTCAGCAGAGGGGCCAGGTCAGGCAGCGATTCGAGCATGTCGATGATTTGTCGCAGTTGTGCCGGGTCGCGCAGGGTGCTGCCGGACAGGCTTAACGCCAGCGGCCAGCGGTTGACGATGAGGTAATCGAGGGTGGCTTCGAGCATCGCCAGGTCGAGCCGTGCCGACCAGCCGAGACGCTCGATCCACGGCAGGAAATGCCCGGCGGCGATGGCCTCGCCTTGCGGGTCGAGCAAGCGCGCGAGGACTTTGTGGTGCAGCACCTGGCTGGTGTCGGCGCATTGCACCACGGGTTGGAAATACAGCTGCATTTTGCCGTGGGTCAGCGCGTCGTCGATCCAGGTGCGCCAGTCGTGTTGCGAGTGGTTCGTCGCGGTATCGGAATGGGCCAGATGCACCCACGGCCGCTCAGGATGTTGCTGAGCCTGGGCCAGCGCTTGATCGAGGCGCAGCAGGACGTCGCCGGCCGCTTGGCCGGGCTGATAGGCGACCACGCCCAAGTGTGCAACGGGCATGCAATCGCTGGCGCCGGTCAGGCGCAGGTTTTCCAGGGTGGCGCTGATTTCCGAGGCGAGGCGGGCGGCTTCGGTACTGTCCAGGCCCGGTGTCAGCAGGCTGAATTCGCCGCCACGATTACGCGCCGCCAGCCAGGTGCGCCGTTCCGGCAGTTGTGTGAGGCGCTTGAGCAATTCGCCGACGGCGCTGATCAGCCCATCGGTGCGCTGGCCGCCCAGGCGTTGGTTGAGGCCGATCAGGTCGTTGATTCGCAGCATCAATAAATGGCCGTCGCTGCTTTGCTCGCAGACCAATAAATGGTCGGCCAGTTGTTCGTCCAGCAAGCGTCGATTGGCCAGGCCCGTGAGGCTGTCCTGATAGGATTCGGCGCGCAATTTTTCGCTGCGCGTGGCCTCTTCGGAGAACAGCGCCTTGAGCTTTTCGACCATCTGATTCATGGCCAGCACCACGCGCCTCAGTTCAGGGGTGCGTGGCAGTTTTGGCAGGCTGAGGAACTCGCGTTTACTGATGGCTTCGGCTTGCCGGACCATTTTGTCGAGCGGGCGCAATTGCCGGCGTAACAACCATCCACCGAATACGGCGCTGAGCAGCCCGCAGATCAACAGCCAGATCAGGCTGCCGAGGGTGCTGTCCCAAAGTTTGGCCAGGGCGAACTGCGGATTGCTCTGCACTTCGACCCGCGCCACCTGTTCCCAACCGCGCATGATCAGCGCATCGCCACCTTCCGGGCGCAGGTTGACCAGACTCACAAACCAACCGGGCACGCCTTCGATCTGCGCCGATGTGCTGCGCTCCACCAGCACCTTTTCATCAACGATATTGACGACGCGGATGCTGCGGAAATAGCCGCTGTCGAAAATCGAGCTGACCATCAATTCGGTCATCGCCGGGTCGTCGATCTGCGCGGTCAACGACAGACCCAAGGCGGTGGCAGCATCCTGGGCGTGGGAGCGCAACTGGCTGAGCATCTGTTCTCGGGAGCTTTCCAGGCTGACAAAAAAACTGCCACTGAAGGCCACCAGCAAGAACAGGCAAATGGCGAGAAATAACTGTTTGCGCAGCGACATAAAACGCTCCTTGCGATGGCGGCTAGCCTTCGCCCACGGCGAACCCTTCGGCTTGCATCTTTTTCAACACGTCCTGCCACCGCGACAATTTCTTCGAGTCACTGCTGCGTTTGCCGCCATTGGCCCCCGGCAAGTACAGGCCTTCGGCGTTGAAGGCGTACACCGGCAACAGGTCGTTGCGTTGGGAGGCGGGGCGAATTTCGCCGATCAGGTTGTCGAGCACCAGCGGCTCGGCCGTGGGGCTGCTGTAGAAGGTCAGCACCATGTGCGCCTGGTTTTGGGACAGTGCCTTGACGTAGGTAATGCGCAGTTTCTCGCTGGGAATCCCGAGTTGGCGCAGGCTGAAATATTTCGCCAGGGCGTAGTCTTCGCAGTCGGCGGCACCCTTAATCAAAGATTCTTCCGGCGTGGCCCAGTAATCGGTCTGACGCCAGATGCGCGTGTCGTCCTGAAAGTTCAGCTGTTGATTGAAGAAGCGATTGACCGCGTCCAGTTGTTCGCGCTCGGGTTGGTTGAGTTCGCTTTTAAGCATTTGACTCCAGGCCTCGATTCTTCCTTGGGCGGGGCCGAGCGGGCCGTAGCGCTTTTCGGCGATTTGCAGGATCTGCGTAAAGTTCCAGTCGGCCCAGACACTGCTGAGCCCGGTCAGCAGAAAACTCGCCAGCAGCAGCCATCCGCCGAGCCGAAGTCGGAGCGTTGGCCATCCTGGACTACGCCGGCGACGGGACATGTCTGGCTGCTCGGGTGCAGATGACTGAAGTCTAGGCGGTGTTTTCAGCGAGGCAGGACAAATTGTCGGGTGGCAGGTGATCGTTCCCACGCGGAGCGTGGGAATGATCGGATGACGAGGGGGCTCAGGGCTTTTGNATTCAGCGAGGCAGGACAAATTGTCGGGTGGCAGGTGATCGTTCCCACGCGGAGCGTGGGAATGATCGGATGACGAGGGGGCTCAGGGCTTTTGCAGGGTTTTCTGTTTGAGGATGTAGATCGTCACCAGCACCGCGCTGGTCAGCATGACCCCCCGCGCCCACGGCAGGGGCACCAGGTAGCAGGAGAAGCCGATGCTCAGCCACATCAAGCCGATTGCATAGACCTTGCCCTTGAGCGGAATGCCATTGCCGTCCAGGTAGTCNNGAATCCACGGCCCAAGCCGTGGATGCCCCACCAGCCACTGATAAAACCGTGGCGAGCTGCGGGCGAAACAGGCGGCCGCCAGCAACAGGAAGGGCGTGGTGGGCAACACCGGCAGGAAAATCCCGATCACCCCCAGCGCTACGCTCAGCCAGCCGATGGCCAGCAGCACGTAACGCAGGAGCAGCGAACGGTTGCCCATGGGG
>NZ_NMOJ01000060.1 GCF_002251635.1 Pseudomonas mandelii | reverse complement strand
GGAATTCTAGGCCTTCTTGAGCGCTCAGGCCAGCCGCGCGGGATATTTGCGCCCCGGAACACCGCAATCCCCGTGGGAGCGGGCTTGCCCGCGATGAGGCCGGAACATCCAATACATTTATCGCCTGACACGCCACCATCGCGGGCAAGCCCGCTCCCACAGGTTTGTCCTCATGTGTCTTCTCAGCGGTGCCCTTTGCAAGGGAGGCCTCGGGTATACTCGCGCGTTTTGTGATGCCCTGCTGGCGTCGCGGCTGAGATGTGAAGCGTCATGCAATGCGCACTTACGATTTGTCGGTGCAGCCTGCGTGGTTCTGAACCAGCCTTGCAGGGATGTTTTTGTGATTTTTGGAGTTTTTATGCTCGAACAGGCTCAACGCGTCCTCAAGGACATCTTCGGCTACGACAGTTTTCGTGGCCGCCAGGGTGCGATCATTGAGCGCGTGGCCAGTGGCGGTGATGCTCTGGTCCTGATGCCTACCGGCGGTGGTAAATCGCTGTGCTTCCAGGTGCCGGCGCTGTTGCGTAATGGCTTGGCCGTGGTGGTATCGCCGTTGATCGCACTGATGGACGATCAGGTCGCGACCCTCGAAGAGCTCGGCGTCGCCGCCGCTGCATTGAACTCCACCCTGAGCGCCGAGCAGCAGCGCGATCTTGCCGCGCGGATCAAGCGCGGCGAAGTGAAGATGCTGTATCTGGCGCCCGAGCGTCTGGTTCAGCCACGCATGCTGGCTTTCCTGCAAAGCCTTGAAATCGCCCTGTTCGCCATCGACGAAGCGCACTGCGTGTCCCAATGGGGCCATGACTTCCGTCGNGAATATTTGCAACTGGGCCAGTTGGCCGAGCTGTTCCCTGACGTCCCGCGCATTGCCCTGACGGCCACGGCCGACAAGCGCACCCGCGAAGAAATCGTCGACCGTTTGCATCTGCAGAACGCCGAGCGCTTTCTCTCGAGCTTCGACCGGCCGAATATTTTCTACCGCATCGTGCCCAAGGAACAGCCGCGCAAGCAGTTGCTGGCGTTCCTGTCCGAGCGGCGCAGTGATGCGGGCATTGTGTATTGCCTGTCGCGCAAGAAGGTGGATGAAGTGGCCGCGTTCCTCTGCGAGCAAGGCTACCCGGCGCTGCCGTACCACGCGGGCCTGCCGAATGAAACGCGCTCTGCGCACCAGAAACGCTTCCTCAACGAGGAAGGCCTGATCATGGTCGCGACCATCGCCTTCGGCATGGGCATCGACAAATCCAACGTGCGTTTTGTGGCGCACATGGACCTGCCCAAATCCCTTGAGGCGTACTACCAGGAAACCGGTCGCGCCGGCCGTGATGGCCTGCCCGCAGATGCCTGGATGGTCTATGGCCTGCAAGACGTGGTGATGCTCAAGCAGATGCTGCAGAACTCCGAAGGCGACGAGCGTCACAAGCGCCTTGAGCAGCACAAGCTCGACGCCATGCTGTCATTGTGCGAAGAGACCCGCTGCCGCCGCCAAACATTGCTGGCTTACTTCGACGAGGACATGCCCGAGCCGTGCGGCCACTGTGACAACTGCGTGGATGGTGTGCAGACCTGGGACGCCACCGAGCCGGCGCGTCAGGCCCTCTCGGCCATCTACCGCACCGGCCAGCGTTATGGCGTTGGCCATCTGGTGGATGTATTGCTGGGCAAGGACAACGAAAAGGTCCGCAGCTTCGGCCATCAGCACCTGTCGGTGTATGGCGTTGGCAAGGCCATGGGCGAGAGCGAATGGCGCTCCCTGTTCCGCCAGCTGGTGGCCCGTGGCCTGGCCGACATTGACCTTGAAGGCTACGGCGGCCTGCGCCTGAGCGACACGTGCCGGCCTTTGCTCAAGGGCGAAGTGAGCCTTGAGCTGCGTCGCGACCTCAAGCCGCAGACCACCGCCAAAAGCAGCACCAGCCAGGCCAGCCAGTTGGTGCGTGGCGAAGAACGCGAGCAGTGGGAAGCCTTGCGCNCCTTGCGTCGCAAGCTCGCCGAGGAACACGGCGTGCCGCCGTATGTCATCTTCCCCGACTCGACACTGTTGGAAATGCTCCGCAGCCAGCCGACCTCGCTGGCGGAAATGGCCACGGTCAGCGGCGTCGGCGCGCGCAAGCTCGAACGTTACGGCGAGGCCTTCCTCGAAGTGCTGGGCGGTCAGGTCGAGGCGCCGAAAGTCGTCGCCGACGTGCGCCACGAGTTGATCACCCTCGCTCGCGCCGGCATGACGCCGCTGCAGATCGCCGGTCAGCTGCAATGCTCGGAAAAGAATGTCTACACCATGCTCGCCGAGGCCATCGGCAAGCAGCAGTTGTCGCTGGAACAAGCGCTGGACCTGCCCGAAGAGTTGATGGGCGAGGTGCAGGATGCCTTCCTCGATGGCGAGGGCGAGTTGCCGCCGGTGTCGGAGATTGCCGCGCTGTTCGCCGGGCGAGTACCGGAAGGTGTCTTGTACTGCGTTCGGGCGGCACTGCAATCCGAATTCGAGGTTTAAATGACCTGTTACAGTGATGTAACGATTCACTACAGACCAGACCTTGCCTCAAGCCAACGGTCATGCTTAGCTGGCTAATAATTAGTTTTTCTCTATTTTCAGTCTAATCATGAGTTTTTTATGCCGTTAACCGATCAACACCGTTTTGGCATGCAACTGGCCCAGATGTCGCGCGGCTGGCGTGCCGAACTGGATCGCCGTCTGGCTGGCCTGGGTCTGTCCCAGGCGCGCTGGCTGGTGCTGCTGCACCTGGCGCGCTTCGAAGAAGCACCGACCCAGCGTGAACTGGCGCAAAGCGTCGGCGTCGAAGGGCCGACCCTGGCCCGGTTGCTCGACAGCCTGGAATCCCAGGGCCTGGTCCAGCGCCAATCCGTGCTGGAAGACCGCCGGGCGAAAAAAATCGTCCTCTGTGCCCCGGCCCGTCCTCTGATCGAACAAATTGAAACCATTGCCACTCAACTGCGCCGCGAACTGTTCGACGGCGTCGATGAGGCGGATTTGAAGGTGTGCATGCGAGTCCACGGGCACATTCTGGCCAACCTGGAAAAATCTTGAGGCATAACCGCGCGTCAGCTTTTTGAGATACCCCGTTGGGCAGACTATAAAGAACTACTAGGCAATATCGTGTTCGTACCGGATGTGCGAACGCGTACAGGTTGGTTCTGGTTATCTAAGGGATGCTCATGCTCGAGAGTTGGCACGTTGTATTGCGGTGTTGCGCCAGGCTGCTTCTGGTCGGTGGTGCTGTCACTTACTCGGCATTGGCCCCTGCGCTGGGATTGGGCGACATTACCCTTCATTCCGCGCTGAATCAGCCGTTGCGCGCTGACATCGCTCTGGTGGATGTCGGTGGGCTGGAGGAGGGCGAGCTGTCGGTCAGCCTGGCGACGGCGGAGGAATTCACCCGCTCCGGCGTCGATCGGGTGTTCTTCCTCAACGACCTGAAGTTCACACCGATCCTGCGGGGCAACCGCAGCCTGATCCGGGTGACCTCGAACAAACCGGTCAATGAACCTTTCCTGAATTTCCTGGTGCAGCTCAATCAGCCCAATGGGCGCGTGCTGCGCGAGTACACGGTGCTGATCGATCCGCCGGGTTCTCCGGGGATCGTGCCGGCAGAAGACGAACCTGTCGCCAGTCCACAAAACTCTCCATTCCCCAGCGTCAAACCGGCCACTGCGCCGGCACCGGCGGCGAAGAAGTCCGCGCCTGCGCCGGCCGTCGTTCAACCTGCCGTGCCTGCGACCGATCCCGCTGCCGAACAACTGGCCGCCAGCGTGTTGCAAAACCAGCAGCTGCAAAAAACCATCGATGAGTTGAATGCAAAGCTTCAGGCTCAGGATGAACAGATCGCTGGCCAGAAGAAACAGGTGAGCGAACTGCAAACCCGGCTGTCGGAGGTCAACCAGGCGCCGCCGGTGACGCCGGTAGCGGTGGCACCTGCCCCCGTCGTTGTTGAAGAACCCGAGGCCAGCCATTGGCCGCTGATTATCGGCTTGCTGGCGCTGATCGCTCTGGTGTTGCTGGGGCTGTTTGTTCGACGTCAACGCCAGCAGGTTCAGGCGTTGCCCGAGTCTTCGCCCGTTTCACCCTCGAAACATGAGCCGGTACTTGAGCGTGCGGCGCACCCGTCGGTGCAACAGCCTATGCTGAAACCCGCTCCCGATCATCGTGAAGAGACGCCGCCAGGCGATGTGCTTGAAGGGGTCGGTATCTACTTGGCGTATGGCCGTTTTTCCGAAGCCGCGGGTTTGCTGCGAGAAGCGTTGGTCAAGGAACCGCAGCGCACGGATCTGGGCGTGCAACTGCTGGAAGTCCTCGGCAAGCAGGGGGATGTTCCCGCCTATGACGCGCAGGAAAAAAACCTGCGTGACGGCGGGTTCGACGAAGAAAAGCTTCAGGAGATCCGCGCCCGCCACCCGAAACTGAACAATGCGGCACCAGCGGCACCAGCGGCACCAGCGGCAGCCGTGGCAGTCGTCACCGCAGCGCAAGCGGCACCTGCCGACGAGTTCCAGTTGAATCTGGATGACCTGTCCATGGATTCCAGCTGGGACCTGATCAGCCCTTTCGACAATGCTAAACCTTCAGACGAATCATCAAAGGCCGTAGAACCGGCGTTCACCTCGAATCTGCACGTGTTGCCCGATGTATTCGAGATGCCTGAAGAACCTACGCTGGATGAGCCAGAGCTTGAGTGGGTCGCCGAACCGGACTCACAGGCGCTGGACGACGCCTTTCTCGATGAGTTCAGCGATGCCGGCCCGTCACTGGAGCTTGAGCCGTTAAATCCGCAGCCGGCCGAGCCGTCCAGTGCCGGTAAACTGGAACAAGCCCAGACCTGTATCGATGACGGCGATCTGGACAGCGCCATCGAACTGCTCAACGAGCTGCTGAAGGAGGGCGATGAGCCGCTCAGGCAAACTGCCCGGAGCCTGTTGGCCGGAATCCGCTGAGCCACTACTATGGCTGCGCCCTCTGGCTCAGGAATCTTGCCCGTCATGACCACGCATAAACCGGAAATCATCATCACTTATTGCACGCAATGCCAATGGTTATTGCGTGCGGCCTGGCTGGCCCAGGAACTGCTCAGCACCTTCGGCGACGACCTGGGCAAAGTGTCGCTGGTGCCCGGTACCGGTGGGGTTTTTCATATTTTCTGCAACGATGTGCAGATCTGGGAACGCAAGGCCGATGGCGGTTTCCCGGAAGCCAAGGTGCTCAAGCAGCGGGTCCGCGATCAGATCGACCCGGACCGCGACCTCGGCCACAACGACCGCACTCAGTGAGACGCAGCTTCGGCTGCCACGGTCTTTTTGCTTGAAGCGGACAGTCTGCTGGAGACCACAATCGCGACGATGATCAAGGCACCGCCGAGCAGCATGCGCACCGTCGGGTTTTCATCGAACAACAACCACGCCATGGTGATGCCGTACACCGGTTCCAGGGCGAACACCACAGCCGCGGTGCGCGCCTTGATCACCGCCAGGCTGGCGACGAACAAGCTATGAGCGACGCCGGTGCAGAACACCCCGAGCAAACCGATCCACAGCCAGTCGATGGCGCGGACGTCGCTCAACTGCGGCGCCGCCACCGGCAGCAGGCACAGCGCGACCACCACGTTCTGACACAGCGCGGCCTGCACCGGCGGGATTCTGCCGGAGCTGGCGCGGTTGGTCAGCGACAGCAGGGCGAACAGCAAGCCTGAACCGACCGCCCAGAGCAGGCCCGTGGTGGCGCCACTCGCCAGATCGAAGTCAGGCGTGACCAGCACCAGNCCGATGCTGACCAGTACCACCAGCAGGATTTCATTGGCGCGAATGCGCTCACGGAAGATCAACCCTTCGAGGATCACGGTAAACGCCGGGAAGCTGGCGAAACCCAGGGTCGCGATCGCCACCCCGGCCACTTTCACCGCAATGAAGAAACTCACCCAATGCCCGGCCAGCAGCAAGCCACTGAGCAGCAGCCGGCGCCAGTCCTGTGCTTCGAGTGTGTACCAGCGCGTGTTGCTGGCAAACCGCGCGAACACCGCCAGGGCGAGCACGGCAAATGCAGCGCGGCCAAACACAATGATGGCGGGCGAGGCGGCCGCCAGCTTGCCGAATACGCCGGTAAGGCCAAACATCAATGCGCCGATATGCAGGGCGCCGAGGGCTGAACGGGGAGTCATTGCGATCCTTGAAACAACGGAGTGTCAGCATCGCAGTCTTTAATCGCGCGACGCCCAGTGATGTCTGTCTTCAGACTATCGACTTTTGTCGCCAGCCTCGCGCCGCAGTTCGCCCGGGGTCTTACCAAACTCGCGCAACACCGCCGCGGCAAAGGCACTCTGGGAACTGTAACCGACCCGACTGGCAATCTCGCCGATGGGCAATGGCGAATCCCGCAACAGTCCCACCGCACTATGCAGCCGCCGACTGCGGATGTAATCCATAGGTGTCTGCCCGCATTCAGCGACAAACCGCGCATGCAACCGGGCGCTGGACAGCCCGGCAACGCGCGCCAGATCGGCGACCTGCAATGGATAAGCCGCGTACTGATCGATATGCGCATTCAGCGCCGCATACGGCAGGCGCCGACCGCCCACGATGTCGGGCTTGGCGTTGTTGAGGCTGGCCAATAACAGCACCGCGCCCTGCTGGGCAATCAACGGGTCACTGACCTGGCTGCCCGCCAGCCAGCTCACTAATTGGCTTTGCCCGGCATCTAGCGGCAGGCGACCGGCGTTGTCGAGCAAACGGCGGCTGGCGTCGGCGTGATCGCCAAGGGACTGCGAAACCCATTGATCGCTCGGTATATCCAGCACCAGGCAACGGCTGCCATTGCTGCTGCCGCAGGCGTGATGAAAGCCCGATGGCACCACCACGAAACTCTGCTGAACCACCTGGCTGCCATGCCCGCCGACTTCGAAGTCCAGCGCACCCGACAACCCGAACACCAGTTGCGCGTGGTCGTGGCTGTGGACGATCAGGTCCTTGGTGTATTGGCGCAGCGTGAGGATCGGTCTCATCGCAGGTCTCCCGGTCAAGATGCGGCCAGTCTACACCGGCCGGGCGTTGTCACAGGATTGACTCGCCGCTGTCATGGGCCATTAACCCGACCGGCGCAAGCTTGCCAAAACTTGCCCTGAGGGTTGTCCATGACCAGCGCCGAGCTCGCCAAACCCAGCCGTAAGCAACGGGTGCGTACCCTGTGGATTTCCGACGTGCACCTGGGCACCCGGGATTGCCAGGCCGAGCACTTGTCACAGTTCCTCAAGGGCTATCACGCCGACAAGGTGTACCTGGTCGGCGACATCATCGACGGCTGGAAGATGCGTGGCGGCATGTATTGGCCCCAGGCCCACACCAACGTGATCCGCCGGCTGCTGACCATGGCCAAGCGCGGCACCGAGGTGATCTACGTCACCGGCAACCATGACGAATTTCTACGGCGTTATTCCAAGCTGATCCTGGGTAATATCCAGTTGGTGGACGAGGCTGTGCACGTCACCGCTGATGGCCGCCACCTGCTGGTGATTCATGGCGATCAGTTCGACGTGATTACCCGGTATCACCGCTGGCTGGCCTTTCTCGGCGACTCGGCCTACGAATTCACCCTGACCCTCAACCGCTGGCTGAATCACTGGCGTGCGCGGTATGGCTATGGCTACTGGTCGCTGTCGGCGTACCTCAAGCACAAGGTCAAGACGGCGGTCAGTTTTATCAGCGACTTTGAAGAAGCCATCGCCCACGAGTGCGTCAAACGCGAGTTGCATGGGGTGGTGTGCGGGCATATTCACCATGCCGAGATTCGCAAGGTCGGAGAGGTGGATTACCTCAACTGCGGGGATTGGGTGGAGTCGTGCACGGCGTTGATCGAGCACTGGGATGGGCCGATCGAGTTGTATCGGTTGGCGGATGCACAGGCGCGGGAGGCGGAGTTGAAAGCCATTAAAGTCGCAGAGCCGGCATAGTCTGTTAGCAATGCAGTGTCTGAGCCGGCCTCTTCGCGGGCAAGCCCGCTCCCACAGTGACCGAGGTGAACACAAGATTTGTGAAACGCCAGAGAACCCTGTGGGAGCGGGCTTGCCCGCGAAGAGGCCTGGCCGGACACCCCACGCCTGTCAGGCTGGCGAATGTTCTTCCATCGCCGCCTTGTAGATCGAATGCTTCGGATGCGCAAACAAGCGCTCCATCATCGGCTCAAAGAAACTCAGCGGTAATGTCTCGTAAGCCGGATCAAACGCCGCCGCGTCATATTTGGCGCAGAACTCGATGGTTGGCTGATACTGCGGATGCCCGCTGAATTGTTCGCGCAAATGCCGATCCATACCCAGGTGATGGAAAAAGTAATACCCCTGGAATATCCCGTGCTTCTCCACCATCCACAGGTTTTCGGCGCTGACGAACGGTTTGAGAATCGCCGCGGCGATGTCCGGATGGTTGTAGGAACCGAGCGTGTCGCCGATGTCGTGAAGCAGCGCGCAGACCACGTATTCTTCATCCCGGCCATCGCGCCAGGCACGGCTGGCAGTCTGCAAGGAGTGGGTCAGCCGATCCACCGGGAAGCCGCCAAAATCACCCTCCAGCAATTTCAGGTGCGCCACAATCCGTGACGGCAACTGCCTGGCGTAGGCACTGAAGTCGGCGGCGATAATCGCCCAGTCTTCCTGCGTGCCATCCTGCATGTGGGTGAATCGTGCATTGGCGTTCATCAGCTATCCTCTTGTTCTAATCGAAAGGGATGTCTTGAGTGTAGGGCTTGGATCCAATGTCGCATTGACTGCGCAGGACGGTTTGATGGCCAGTGGAGCCTAGAACGGCACGCGACCCAGGATCATGTCGCGGTACATGACAAAGTCGCCGAGCAGGCTGTAAAGAGGATGCTGAAATGTGGCGGGACGGTTTTTCTCAAAAAAGAAATGCCCGACCCAGGCGAAGCTGTAACCCGCCAGCGGCAAGGCGAGCAACATCAACCAGGCGCCTTTGCCGATGGTCAGCGCCAGAATGAAGATGACCAGGCTGGTGCCGACAAAATGCAATCGTCGACAAGTGCTGTTGCTGTGTTCACTGAGGTAGTACGGGTAAAACTCAGCGAAGCTGTTGAAACGTTTGACGTTTTCCACGACTGCGATCTCTGTGCTTGTTGTTCTGATTGCAAGTTGTTCTGCGGGTAGCCTATTTGAGTCTAGAGTGATCATTGGCATCAGCCAGTGACAATGGGCGCCACTTTAGTATCCTTCGAAAACTTGCCGCGGTAGACGGCTCACTAATCAGTAAGAAAACGCCATGAGCGAACGAACGACTTCTGCAAGCTGGGCGATGGGGATTGTCAAAGCTCTGGAGATGGACGGGCTGGATTGCCGCGTCTTGTTCAAGCAGCTAGGGCTCGACTACGCGTCTCTGGATGATCCGGATGCGCGCTTCCCGCAAGATTCCATGACACGCCTGTGGCAGCGCGCGGTNGAGTTGTCGGGCAACCCGGCGATTGGCCTGAACATGGGCAAGGTGGTGCGCCCGGCGTCGTTTCATGTGGCCGGTTATGCCTTGATGTCCAGCAACACCCTGGCCGAAGGCTTTATGCGCCTGGTGCGCTATCAGCGGATCATTGCCGAAAGCGCCGACCTGAGTTTCCGACTGTTACCTGAAGGCTATGCGCTGATTCTGACGGTGCANGGCGATCACTTGCCGCCGACCCGACAGAGCGCCGAAGCGTCGCTGGCCTGTGCGTTGGCGCTGTGCGGCTGGTTGACCGGGCGCACGTTGCAACCGCGCAAGGTGCTGATCCAGGGCGATCAGCCTGTCGATCTCGAACCCTATAAACAAGCGTTCCATGCGCCGTTGGTGTTCAACGCGGCCTATGACGCCTTGATTTTCGAACGCGCCGACATGGAAGCGCCGCTGCCGACGGCCAACGAGGCGATGGCGCTGTTGCACGATCGCTTTGCCGGTGAATACCTGGCACGGTTTTCCGAGAGCCGCGTGACCCACAAGGCGCGCCAGGTGTTGTGCCGCCTGCTACCCCAGGGCGAACCCAAGCGCGAAGTGGTCGCCCAGACCCTGCACCTGTCGCAGCGCACCTTGCAGCGCCGTTTGCAGGAAGAAGGCACGAGTTTTCAAACCTTGCTCGACGACACGCGACGTGAACTGGCCGAGCAGTACCTCGCGCAGCCGAGTATGACCTTGCTGGAAATTGCCTACCTGTTGGGCTTTGCCGACCCGAGCAATTTCTTCCGCGCCTTTCGCCGCTGGTTCGACGCCACGCCCGGCGAATACCGGACGCGGCTGATGGAAACGCCGGCGGTTGTCAGTGCCGCCAGAACGCAGGAATACACAGAACAAACACCGTAATGATCTCCAGTCGGCCCAGCAGCATGCCGAACGAGAGAATCCACTTGGCGGCGTCCGGCAGGGTGGCGAAGTTGCCCGCCGGGCCGATGGTCTCGCCCAATCCCGGGCCGACACCGGATACGGTGCTGGCAGCGCCGGTCAGGGCAGTCATCCAGTCGACGCCGAGCAGCGACAGCAGCAATGCAATCACGCAGATGGTGATGGCGAAGAAGAACGAGAAGGTCAGAATCGACCGCACGATCTCTTCGTCGAGACGGTGGCCGTTGTACTTCTGCTTGATCACGGCACGCGGATGAATCAACTGGTTCAAGTTGGCCTTGAGCAGGATATACGCGACCTGGAAACGGAAAATCTTGATCCCGCCCGCCGTCGAGCCCGAGCAACCGCCGACAAACCCCAGATAGAAGAACAGCATCAGCGAGAAGTTGCCCCAGAGGCTGTAGTCCCCCAGTGCAAATCCTGTCGTGGTGACGACTGAGGTCACATTCAGCGCCACATGCCGCAACGCATCCAGCCAATGCAAATCGGTAGTCCACCAGTACCAGGTGCCGAGTACCAGCCAGGTCACGACCAACAGCCCGAGCAAGCCTTGCACCTGCTGATCCTTGATCAGTGCCCGACGGTTGCCGCGCAAGGTCGCTACGTACAGGGTGAACGGCAGGCTGCCGAGAATCATGATGACAATCGCCACCCAGTGCACCGCCGGTTGCGTCCACTTGGCCAGGGACTGGTCGGACGTTGAGAAACCTCCGGTGGAAATCGCCGACATCGCGTGGTTGATCGCGTCGAACAAGCCCATCCCGGCCCACCAGAATGCGAGGCTGCCGAGAATGGTGATGCCCACATAAGCCGCAACGATCAAACGCGCCACCATGTGCGAACGGGGCATGACCTTTTCGGAACGGTCCGACGACTCTGTCTGGAACAGCCGCATGCCACCAATGCGCAGCAGCGGCAGGATCGCCACCGCCATGCCGATAAAGCCAATGCCGCCAAGCCAGTGCAGCAGCGAGCGCCATATCAGAATGCCGGGAGACATGCTGTCCAGCCCGCTCAACACGGTGGAGCCGGTGGCGGTGATGCCCGACATGCTTTCAAAGAACGAGTCGGTGTAGCTGATGTGCTGGGTCAGCAAAAACGGCAGCGCGGCGAAGATGCATACCACCAGCCAACTGCTGACGGTCAGCAGGTACATGTCGCGCGGGCGCAGATGAATGTGTTCGGGACGGCCGGGGATGACCAGGGCTAAACCCGCGAGGAAGGTAATCATGCTCGCCCAGAGGAACGACGGCAGATCGCTCGTGCGCTCGAAAATCACCAGGGTGGCCATCGGGACGACCATGGCGATCGCGAGTGTGATCAGGAAGATGCCGAGGATGAAACCGATGATCCGTAAGGTCGGCAACGCCATGAAGTCCGCTCGGGCTGAGGAAGGGAAGGCCGCCATTCTACCTGCGGGGCAGGGCATGTAAACCGGCACTGCCACGGCAGTTGAAGCTAGAATAGCCGCACATATTTTTCTGGAGGTGGCCGATGCAGGCTCTCGACGCTTTGCTCAACCGTGTTTCCGTTCCACGACTGCTCGAACCGGCACCTACCGCAGCGCAGCGTGAAGTGCTGTTTTCTGCCGCGATGCGTGCGCCGGACCACGGCCATTTGCAGCCTTGGCGCTTCCTGACAGTCGAAGGTGCGGCGCGCGAGCAAATGGGCGAGTTGCTGGCCGAAGCGGCGAAGCTGCAAGACAGCGAGGTGTCCGAGGCGGCGCTGGACAAAGCGCGTAACGGTCCGTTGCGCGCACCGCTGGTGGTTGTGGTGATCGCNCGNTTGCAAGAACACTTCAAAGTGCCGAAGTCCGAACAACTGCTGGCGGCCGCCTGTGCGGCCCACGGCATTCTGCTGGCCGCTTACGCGCAAGGCATTGGCGCGGTTTGGCGCACAGGGGATCTAGCCTATTCGGTGCATGTGGCCAAGGGGTTGGGATTGGCGGAAGGGGAAGAGGTGATCGCTTTCCTGTACCTGGGGACGCCGCAGAAAGAACCGCGGGTGGCCGAGAAAGTGGACCTGGCCGAGTTCGTCAGCGCTTGGCCCGGTAGCAACTGAGCGCCCAATCCCTTGTGGGAGCGGGCTTGCCCAACGTATCAGTGCCTGACATTCCGCTATCGCGGGCAAGCCCGCTCCCACAGGGATTACGGTTGAACCACCGCTCCGGGCACCAGCGGTAATTCCAGGCTGGCGATGAACCCGCCTTGCGGATGATTGGCCAGTACCAGACTCCCGCCATGTCGCTCCGCCGCACGTCGCGCAATGGCCAGTCCCAAGCCATGCCCGGCCGCCGTCTGCCCCGGCGCCCGATAGAATGGCTCACCCAACTGAGTCAGATGCTCGGCATCGACACCGGGCCCATGGTCCCTGACGCTGACCACAATCCGCTCGCCCTGGCGCACCGCCTGCATTTCAATCGACTGCCCCAAGGGGTTGAAGCGCTGAGCGTTGCGCAGCAGGTTGTCGACGGCGCGCTCGATCATCGTCGGCCAGCCCTTGAGGTTCAGCTGCGGTTCGACGTCCAGGTGAACGGTCTGCTCCGGTGAACTCAATTGCGCATCCTTTTGCAGCGTACTGAGCAACGCATTCAGATCCACTTCTTCNGCACTGGCGTTGTCGGCATCGACGCGGGCCAATACCAGAATTTCGCTGATCAAGGCTTCCAGTCGATCGCATTCACGGGTCAAGCGTGGCGCGAGTTTTTCCCGTTCTTCGGGTGTGGCCCGTTCAGCCAGTGCCAGGGCAATGCGCAGTCGCGCCAGCGGCGAACGCAGTTCATGGGACACATCACGCAGCAATTGTCGTTGGCTGCCGATCAGACTTTGCAGGCGCGCACCCATGCGGTTGAAGTCGTTGGCCAATACACCAAATTCGTCGCGCCGGTTAGCCAGCTGCGCCAGGCTGTTCTGCTGGTAGGTGGCTTGGCCAAGGTCATGCACCGCGCCGCGCAGTCGGCTGAGCGGGCGGGTAATGGACAGCGTCACCAGCAAACTGAACAGTGTCAGCACCACCAGCGCAATCGCCAGCGCGCTCAAGGGCCAGGTCAGGCTGCTGCGGTGCCATTCGTCGAGTTCCGGGTGCGGAATGCGGTAGATCAGCAGGTAGGTGTCGCCGGTTTTTTCACTGGTGTACTCGGCGGTCAGCCGGCGCCAGGGCAGGTGGCCGTCGTCGTTGTTCTGCCGTGCTTCGAAAGCCGCCGCACGCCGGGGAAAGGTGCCACGCACTACCGGCTCGCCGCTTTCATTCAGCACTTGCACGTCGATGTGATACTGGCGCTTGCGCTGTTGCAGTAAGTCCTGGGCGGCGTCTTCGCCTTGCGCTTCGTAGAGTTGGGTCCACTCTTGCGCCAGGTTGTTGAGGCCGGGGTGGCGGCTGAGAATCCAGGCGTCCTGGTTGAGCATGTGCCCCAACAGAATGGAAAGCCCTGCAACCAGAGCGATGGCCAGCCAGAAGCTGGCCAGGATACGCCAGAACAATGAGCGCACAGAAAATCCTCAAACAAACATTAACCAGTGTGGGAGCGAGCCGACCTGTAGGAGCGAGGCTTGCGGGCAAGTCGGATCGCCGCACCGCTCGCTCCTACAATGGCAAAAAACCCGACGGGGTTAGCCGTCGGGTCCGGGGTCAGCGCATTATTGCGCTTTTTGCGCTTTTTGCGGTTGTTGCGCTTTCCACGCCTNGAATTCCTTCCACTCGGCGCGGCGCTCGGCCTGTTTCTTGACGATCTCGTCGAATTTCTTCTGTTGATCGGGTTTCAGCACGCCACGGACATCGGCTTCGGCTTTTTTGTGGTTGGCGGCCATTTCGTCCTTCATGGCTTTCTGGTCGGCCGGCGAGAGTTTCTCCAAGTACTTCTCGACCACTTGCTTACGCTCGTGCATCTGCTCGCCCATGATTTTGCGGATCTGTTCACGCTGTTCGCGGCTCAGGTCCAGCTGGCTGTACGGGCCTTTATCGTGCATGCCGTGCATCTGACCGCCGTGGCGCGGGCCGTCCATCGGGCCACCCATCGGGCCGGCACCTTCTGGCATGGCCATGGCAACGGTCGGCAGGGCAGCGGCGAACATCAGAGCGATAAGGGTCTTGCGCATGGTGATTCTCCTGTCTCTATTCCGGTNNGTTCCGGATGAGTNCAGATTACGGAGATCAAGGTCAGCGGCGGTCAGCGGAGCGTAAAGCTTGGGTAAAGACGATTTCTCATCGACCTTACAAATCCATGCCCTGACGAAACACTATCGTTGTAGCAGCTGTTGAGCCCTGGCAAGGCTNGTCTGATTACACGACTGCTTCGCAGCCGAACGCAGCCTCGCCGGGGCTCGACAGCTGCTACGAAGGTTTGCGTTGGGTTTCAGAGGCTGTAGTAGTAACCGCGGCTACGCAGGGCAACGATGCGCGGGCGGCCGTCGGGGTGCGGGCCGATTTTCTTGCGCAGGTTGCTGACGTGCATGTCCAGGCTGCGATCGTAAAGGGTCAGCTTGCGGCCGAGGGCGATCTGCGCCAGTTCCTGTTTGTCCAGGGGCTCGCCGGGTTGCTTGAGCAGGGCTTCCAGCAGACGGCTTTCGGAGACGGTGAGGGTGAATTCCTGTTCNTCGATGGTGACCACGCCACGCACCGGGCTGAAGCACAGATCACCCAGTTCCAGCTGGCTCGACACCGCCGTCGGATGACTGCGGCGCAGTACGGCGCGCAGACGGGCTGTCAGTTCCCGTGGGTCGCACGGCTTGGCCAGGTAATCGTCGGCGCCGAGTTCCAGGCCGAGGATACGATCCAGTGGCTCGCCACGCGCAGACAGCATCAGCACCGGCAATTCCGGGTGGTCGCTGCGCAATTGTTTGAGCAACTCCAGGCCNCTGCCATCGGGCAGCATCACGTCCAGTACCACGGCGGCGGGGGAGGTTTCGGCCAGCGCACGGCGAGCACTCTGGCCGTCGTGACAGGCACGGACCTGAAAGCCTTCCTGGCTCAGCCAACTGCTCAGGAGCTCGCACAGCTCCTGGTCATCATCAATTAATAACAGCTCGCTCATTACTCACTCAATTTAGCCATTGCCGACGTTTTCTGGTGGCACCACTGGCGAAGATACCGCAGAGCAGGGCCAATAGCGCAACCCCACCACCGATTACGAACCATTGCTGCTGATCAGTCAGCAGACGTGGCAGCGGATTGCTGGCCTGGGCTTCCTTGAGTTGCAGCTTGAGGCGCTGGTTCTCTTGGCGCAACCGGCCCAGCTGAGCGCTTTCGCGTTCACTGTCGGTATTTTGCAGTTGTTTGCTCAGTTCTTCACGNNGCCGTTCGCTTNCNTTCAAGCGTTGCTGCAACTCAGTGATCTGGCTGCCGGCGCTCAGCGACAGCGGCGTCGAACTGTGGCCCTCGGCGCTTTCTTCACCGTGGGCAGGCGCCACCATCGACAACGTCACCAACATCAGACACAACGGACCTTTGCGCATCGCCACTCCTGATTCCAATACGAGTATTGGGCAGGTTGTCGGCCGGCAAACGAGAATAATGAGCGTTGAGCGCGCGATGAACCGGCAAGGTTCATCGCGCGGGCGCGATTTACGGCAGGACTTGCTTGAACGGCTTGACCGAAACGTTGGCGTAGACGCCGGCGGCGATGTACGGATCCGCATCGGCCCAGGCCTGGGCGGCGCTCAGGGAGGCAAATTCGGCGACGATCAGGCTGCCGGTGAAACCGGCGTCGCCCGGGTCATTGCTGTCCACTGCCGGGTGCGGGCCGGCCAATACGATACGACCTTCGCCCTTGAGCACTTGCAGGCGCTCAAGGTGGGCAGGCCGTGCGGCCAGGCGGGCTTCCAGGGAGTTGGCGACGTCTGTAGCAATGATGGCGTAAAGCATGTCAGTCCTCGGTTTTTGGCGTAGTAGAGTCAGTGTCATGCAGGTGGCGCGACAGGTAGATACCCTGGCCGACCAGGAACAAGACGGTCATGCCCAGGCTGCCGAACACCTTGAAGTCGACCCAGTAGTCCTGGAAGGTAAAGGCCACGAACAGGTTGGCGGCGCCGCAGAACAGGAAAAACACGATCCAGGCCACGTTCAAACGCGTCCATACCGGTTCGGGCAGGGTCAGTGCGTGGCCCATGATCCGCTTGATCAACAGGCGGTCACCGATGAAATGGCTGCCGATAAACGCCAGGGCGAACAGCCAGTTCACCACCGGGGCTTTCCATTTAAGGAAGGTTTCGCTGTGGAAGGCCAGGGTCAGGCTGCCGAAGACCAGGCAGGCGATGAGGGTCAGCCATTGGCTCTTTTCCAGCTTTCGCTGCTTGATGAACAGCGCACCGTAAACCACCAGGGAGCTGATGATCAGCATCGCGGTGGCGCTGTAAATACCGCCTACAGTCAGTTGATGACCACCGATGTCGACGACCCGTGGATCAATTTTGAAAACGATGAAAAACAGCAACAGCGGGATGAAGTCGATGAATTGTTTCACAGTAAGAGCCAGAAGCTGGATGTGGCGGCATAATAACAAACATCCTTGGTAGCGAAAGCGCCAGCTGACTTGAGGTTACACACTTCCGTGAATGTTGATTTGCACTGCCACAGCACNGCCTCCGATGGCGCTCTCGCGCCTGCTGTCCTGGTGGCGCGTGCGTTCGAGAAAGGCGTGCGAGTCCTGGCCTTGACCGATCACGACACCCTCGAGGGCCTCGATGAGGCCCGCAGTGCGGCCACCGCGCTGGGGATGCAACTGGTTAACGGCGTGGAATTGTCCTGCACCTGGGGCGGCGCCACCATTCATGTGCTCGGCTACGGCTTCGATCAAAACGCCNAACCTTTAGTGGCAGCCATTGCTCAATTGCACGATGGCCGCTGGCTGCGGTCCGAAGAAATAAGCCGCAAGCTCAGCCTCAAAGGCATGCCCAATGCGCTGGACGGCGCCCGCGCCATCCAGCAAGAACTGGGNGACAGTGGCAANGCGCCGGCCCGTCCGCACTTCGCCGACTGGATGGTGCGTGAAGGTTTCGTCAAGGATCGCGCTGAAGCGTTCCGTAAATGGCTGGGTGCCGGCAAGCTGGGCGACGTCAAGCAGCACTGGCCGACCTTGGAAGACACGGTCGAAACCCTGCGAGCCTCCGGGGCCTGGGTCAGCCTGGCGCATCCCTGGCATTACGATTTCACCCGCAGCAAGCGCCGCAAGCTGATTGCCGACTATATTGGAGCGGGCGGCCACGCAATTGAAGTGGTCAACGGGCATCAATCCGCCGAACAGGTGGGTAGCCTGGCGATTCTTGCGCGCGAATTTGGTCTGCTGGTCAGCGCCGGCAGTGATTTTCATGGCCCAGGCGGCTGGTCCGAGATCGGCGAGTACCGCCCACTCCCGGAGGATCTGCCACCACTGTGGTGTCGATTCAAACATGACCCAATTATTGCCGCCGTCTGAACAGGTAGAACACGTGAGTCAATTCTTCCAGATTCATCCGGAAAACCCTCAAGCGCGCCTGATCAAACAGGCCGTGGAGATCATTCGCGCCGGTGGCGTGGTGATCTACCCAACGGATTCGTCCTACGCCATTGGTTGCCAGATCGGCGACAAGAGCGCGGTAGAGCGTGTNNGCCGTCTGCGCGGGCTGGACGACAAGCACAACTTCGCGCTGATTTGCAGCGACCTGTCGCAACTTGGGGTGTTCGCCAAGATCGACACCGGCACCTTCCGCTTGCTCAAAGCGCACCTGCCCGGGCCTTACACCTTCATTCTCAACGCCACCCGTGAAGTCCCGCGGCTGTTGTTGCACCCGAAAAAACGCACCATCGGCCTGCGGGTACCGAGCCATCCGATTGCCCTGGCGTTGCTGGAAGAACTCGGCGAGCCCTTGATGAGCGTGACCCTGATCATGCCCGGCGACACCGACCCGATGAGCGATCCTTACGAAATGCGCCAATTGCTTGAGCATCAGGTCGACCTGATCATCGACGGCGGCTACGGCGGCAACAAGGCCTCCACCGTGATCAACCTCGCTGACGGTGAACCGGAAGTGGTGCGAGTGGGCTGCGGCGACCCTACGCCGTTCATGGCCGAGGCGTAGATGTCTGCAGTAGAGCCCGTTGTCGACAGTCAGGCCGGTGCCCAGCAGGAACTGCCATTTGCCATGGTCTACGGCCAGGCGGTCATGGAAATGCCGCTGGACTTGTATATCCCGCCCGATGCACTGGAGGTCTTCCTTGAAGCCTTCGAAGGCCCGCTGGACTTGCTGCTGTACCTGATCCGCAAGCAGAACATCAACATCCTCGACATCCCGGTGGCGGAAATCACTCGCCAATACATGGGCTATGTCGAGCTGATGCAGTCGGTGCGCCTGGAGCTGGCCGCTGAATACCTGGTGATGGCCGCCATGCTGGCCGAGATCAAGTCGCGCATGCTGTTGCCGCGCTCGGAAACCATCGAAGCGGAAGAAGACGACCCGCGCGCCGAACTGATCCGCCGCCTGCAGGAGTACGAACGCTTCAAGGCGGCCGCCGAAGGCATCGACGGCTTGACTCGCGTCGGGCGTGACGTGGTGGTGCCCAAGCTGGATGCCCCGGAAGCCCGGGCACGCAAGCTGTTGCCGGATGTGCGTTTGTCAGAGCTGCTGCTGTCCATGGCCGAGGTGCTGC
Source organism: Pseudomonas mandelii (assembly GCF_002251635.1). Lineage (GTDB taxonomy): Bacteria > Pseudomonadota > Gammaproteobacteria > Pseudomonadales > Pseudomonadaceae > Aquipseudomonas > Aquipseudomonas mandelii_B. The sequence goes on along the minus strand of NZ_NMOJ01000060.1, from coordinate 1,174 downwards.
GCCGTGGCGACATGTTTGAAAGCCACCAGGTCAGCCGCGAGGCCTTGTCGACCCGTGAGCGTATGAGTGATGTGCTCGAACGCCTCAAGGGCGGCGGCTTTGTGCCGTTTGTTGAGCTGTTTACCAAAGAAGAAGGGCGCCTGGGGGTGGTGGTGACCTTTATGGCGATCCTTGAACTGGTCAAGGAATCTTTGGTCGAGCTGGTGCAGAATGAGCCGTTCGCGGCGATCCACGTGCGAGCCCGAGCCGAATAACGAGTTGAATCATGAACCTGACTGAACCCCGCGAGCTGGCGCCATTGCTTGAAGCCTTTCTGTTGGCCTCGGGAAAACCGCAATCGCTTGAACGCCTGTTCGAACTCTTCGAAGAGGGCGAGCGCCCTGAGCCGCCAGTCTTCAAGAAAGCCCTGGAGATTTTGCGCAAGTCCTGCGACGGCCGCGCCTTTGAGCTGAAGGAAGTGGCCTCCGGGTATCGCCTGCAGATCCGCGAAAAGTTCTCGCCGTGGGTAGGGCGTTTGTGGGAAGAACGCCCGCAGCGTTATTCCCGCGCGATGCTCGAGACCATGGCGCTGATCGCCTATCGCCAGCCGATCACGCGCGGCGAAATCGAAGATGTGCGCGGCGTGGCGGTCAACAGCCATATCGTCAAGACGTTGCTGGAGCGCGAGTGGATTCGTATCGTCGGTTACCGCGATGTGCCCGGCAAACCGGCGATGTTCGCCACCACCAAAGTGTTCCTCGACCATTTCAACCTGAAAAATCTCGACGATTTGCCACCACTGGCTGAGTTGCGTGAGCTGGAGCCTGATCCGGTACTCGATTTCGACGATGCGCCGGTGCCGGCAGGCTTGCAGGAATTGGCCGATGCCAGCGCCGAACCGGAAGAGCCCAAGGAGGAGACCAGTTTCCATACGCTGTTGCTGGAACTGGACACCATGGAGGAGGGGATCAAGACCGACTTCGATGACATCCTGCGCGACAGCGCGGTGACGGATTCCGAAGAGGTGCTGGATCAGCCTGAGCCTGAGATCGAAGTTGAACTTCAGGTCGAGCCTGAAGCCACAGTCGAAGAAGAGCAGGAAGAAGAGCAGGAAGAAGAGCTTGAAGACGACGTGCTGGGTGTTGCCGAAGCCCGCGAAAAGCTCCTGGCTGCCGTCGCCGCNCTCGAACAACCA
>NZ_NMOJ01000006.1 GCF_002251635.1 Pseudomonas mandelii | reverse complement strand
CGTGCGCTATCCCGCCAAATAAGGAATGGCGGTAATAATGTTTGGCTGGCAGCGCAATACGGTGGAAGTCATGGCTGGAAATTAGCCGGGCGTTGCGGGCAAGTCAATGGCCAATTTTCTTAGGCCTCTGTAGGCTGGCGACACCGCTCATCGTCCCAAGGAAGGAAACCATGAAGTCTGTCGCCCTGCCCCTCATTGCCTTGATCGCCTTTGCCGGCTACACCGTTTCCGTGATGCTTCAGGCGGAGCAGTCGTTGATCGACTTCGGCATCGGTTTGATGTCACGCCCGGATACTGCGCAGGTGGTGATTGATCTTTATCTGTTGGCGACGCTGGCGGGAATCTGGATGTACAGGGATGCGCGCGGGCGTGGGCAGTCGGCGATTTCGGTGCTGCCGTATTTGTTGATTACGGCGGTTTTCGTATCTGTCGGGCCGTTGTTGTACCTCGTGGTTCGTGGGCTTAAGAACCGCAAGCGTTGTGTTGATGCGGGCCAGCAAGCCTGATTCAGAAGTTGTTGTGATGCTGCTGAAGCAATCGCGGGCAAGCCCGCTCCCACAGGTTATCGGTGTTCTTTGTGGGAGCGGGCTTGCCCGCGATTGCGGCCTGACTGCCAACATATTCATTTCGCCAGCCGCCTAAGCCCAAGCACCATCGCCCCCGCCCCAATCATCATCGCCGTCAGAAACAACGGATACGACACCCACCACGGTGTACCCGCCGTCATCATGCTGAACTCCGACATGCCGCCCACACTGGCAATCAGGTTAAGCGGCAGGAACACCACGTTGATCAACGTCAGCTTGCGCAGCAGGTTGTTCATGCTGTTGTTCATCAGGTTGCCGCGCGCGTCGATCAACCCGGAGAACACCGTGGAGTAGATTTCCGCCTGTTTGTAGCACTGGTTGTTTTCGATGATCAGGTCGTCGATCAGGCCGATGGCTTCGGCGCTGAAATGTTCCTTTTCCCCATGATTACGCAACCGCGACAGCACCGCGCCGTTGCTGTGCAGCGCGTTGATGTAATAGATCAGGCTCTCGCTGAGGTTGAACATTTGCATCAGGTGATGGTTGCTCATCGACGCGTTGAACTGTTGCTGCAACTCCCGCGCAACCAACTTGATCACCTTGAGGTGGCCCAAGTAGTGATGGATGTTGTTGAGCAACAGATCGAGCAGCACATCCAATGGCGTGTGCAGCGGCNGGCGGGTGCCGAGCCCGTGCAGCGGCGCATCGTCGGTGGCGATCACCAGCAAGCGCTGCGCAGAAAACAGCAAGCCACAGGACGNCACTTCAAACATCAGGTTGCCACCACCGGAGTATTTCTCCGGGCGTTTCCAGATCAGGAACAGGTAGTCGGGGTGAAATTCAATACGTGACACCTCATCGGGGTCCAGGGCCGAGGCCAGGGCGTGCTCATCGAGCTTGAAATGGCTGTGCAACAAATCCCGCTCGGCGGCATCGGGGTTGCTGAACAGCATCACCTCGGCATCCAGGCGTTCCACCGATTGCAGCGCGCCACCGGCCAGTTGAAAGCTTCTGATCATCGGCCGTTCACCAGGCCTGGCCGCGACGTTTCAGTTCCAGGCGACGGACGAACTCTTCCAGTACCAGCGAATACAAATCGTCCTGCAAGTACGCATCTTCAATACCGGCATCCATATTGGGGTTGTCGTTGACCTCGATCACCACCACCTTGTCGCCGGATTGCTTGAGGTCGACGCCGTACAGGCCGTCGCCGATCAGGTTGGCGGTCTTGACCGCCAGTTCCACCACCGCCTTGGGCGCTTCGTGGACCGCCAGGGTGCGGCATTCGCCGTTGATGTCCTGGCCGATGGCCTTGTGGTTGTAGATCTGCCAATGGCCCTTGGACATGAAGTACTGGCAGGCAAAGATCGGCTTGCGGTTGAGTACGCCGATGCGCCAGTCGTACTCGGTGTAGAAAAACTCCTGGGCCAGTAACAGCACCGAGTGTTCAAACAACTCGGCGGTGGCCTTGAGCAAGGCTTCCTGGCTTTCAACCTTGATCACGCCCCGGGAGAAACAACCGTCGGGGATCTTCAACACCAGCGGGAAGCCGAGGCGTTCGCCGACCCGCTCGAAATCTTCCGGTCGCTCCTTGTAGAGAATCTCGGTGGCGGGCATACCCAGTTGGTGACTGTTGAGCAGGTCGGTGAGGTAGACCTTGTTGGTACAGCGCAGGATCGACGCCGGGTCATCCATCACCACCAACCCTTCACTCTCGGCTTTTTTGGCAAATCGATAGGTGTGGTTATCGACGCTGGTCGTCTCGCGGATCAGCAAGCCGTCGTATTCGGCAATACGCGCGTAGTCCTTGCGCTCGATCAATTCGACATCAATGCCCAACGTCTTGCCGACGCGCACGAAATTATCCAGTGCCTTCGCGTTGGAAGGCGGCAACGCTTCTTGCGGGTCATGCAGGATCGCCAGGTCATAACGGGCCAGCCGTCGTGAGCGTGGTACACGCCAGATCTTGCGACTGAAACTGTCCAGGGAGTTGGCGAATTGATCTTCCTGATCTTCGCGTAATTTATGCAGGGCGCCGGACTTTACGCCTTCGATGTGCCAACCATTAGTTCGGCGGAACTCAACTAACAAGATCGGGCACGGAAACACTTCAAACAACTGACGCGCCAGATCCTGCAAAGGCTCTATATTGGTTTTGCCGAAGTACAACGTCAGGGTAAAGCCTTCGGTGTCGCTGTAAAGATGATTGCTGAGGGCTTTTTCCAGGGGTTTATCCAGATCATCAAGGGCTAGGCCGTACAGGGATTTTTTGGTCAGCTCACTGATGGTCCGCACCGATGGAATCACCTTGTGCCCTCGTGCTTCGGCCAGCAACGAGCAGTAGTAACCGTGCCCCAGGTACTTGTAGCTACGGCACAGGTTGATCACCTGGACCCGTTTGCCCTGTTCGTTGTCCCGCGTCTGCTCGAGGTATTCCTGAGCGCTGACGATGTCCTCGCTGGGGAAATACGAGGCCCAGTCTTCCTTGCGTTCGACGATGATAATCAACTGACTTGAAGTTCTGCCTGCGTCATTTAAATAAGTTGCTGCCGGCAAAGTTTGCTCGGATACTTCGCGCCAATGACCTTGTACCGCTGACATAGTGATTGATCCGTTGGAGAACAAGACCTTTCCTATTAAGCACGANCTTTTNNNGAAGTCCCGTTTCGTTACGCAACTTTTACGGCGGTCATATGAACACTGTCTTTCGCTTGGCGGTAGTTGAAGACTTACCCGCGCTGCTGGAACTCGAACAGCAATGTTTCACCACAGACCGGCTCAACAGTCGCAGCTTTCTGTGGATGATTACTCGGGCTCATGGTCAGCTGTTGGTGGCCCAACGTGGGGAGCATTTGGTCGGCTATGCGGTGGTGCTGTTTCACCGGGGCACTTCGCTGGCGCGGCTTTACTCGATTGCGATCGCGGCCGAAGCGCGCGGCAGCGGGCTGGGCAAGCAGTTGCTAGAACGCATCGAATCCTGCGCCCTTGAACATGATTGTGCCTACTTGCGGCTTGAAGTGCGGATCGACAACCCCGCGGCGATTGCCTTGTATGAGCGCAATGGTTACCGGCGTTTCGCGCTGATCCATGACTACTACCAGGACCATGCCGATGCGCTGCGCCTGGAAAAGCGCATTCTTGAGCACCGTGATTCGCGCAATATCCAAGTCCCGTGGTACCGGCAGACCACCGATTTCACCTGCGGCCCGGCCTGCCTGTTGATGGCCATGGGGGCGCTGCAAGGTGATCGATGGCTGGAGCGTCGAGAAGAGCTGCAAATCTGGCGCGAGGCGACCACCGTGTTCATGACCGCAGGCCATGGCGGCTGCAGCCCGCAAGGCTTGGCGCTGGCGGCATGGCGTCGGGGTTTTCGGGTGCGTCTACAACTGAGCATGGAAGGACCGCTGTTTCTCGATGGCGTGCGCGATGAGCATAAAAAAGACGTAATGCGCCTGGTGCACGAGGAGTTCACCACGCAGCTACTCGAGACGGATGTGGAGCGAGTGATCGGCGGCCCGCTGAACCTCCCTCGGCTACTGGACGATGGCGGACAACCGCTGGTGCTGATCAGCAGCTATCGGCTGACCCGCTCCAAGGCGCCTCATTGGGTGATCGTCACTGATTGCGATGATGAATTCGTCTACCTGCACGACCCCGATGTAGACCACAGCCAGCATCGCCAGCCCCTGGACTGCCAGCACCTGCCGGTCAGCCACGGGGAGTTCGAGAAGATGTGCAGCTTTGGCCGGGGCAAGCTTCGGGCGGCGGTTATCCTGTATGACCGAGCATAAGCCTCACAACTCTATAGTGCTGGCGAAGGCACCAACCTCCATTGTGGGAGCGAGCTNNTACATCGCTATCGCGAGCAAGCTCGCTCCCACAGGGAATTGGCTGGTTTCAGGGGGGGGTTACTTCAGGCCAATCTTGTACAGCCTGCCGTCGTCCTCATCGGTCAGCACATACANGTAGCCNTCCGGCCCCTGCCGCACATCGCGAATCCGCGCGTGCANNNCGCCGAGCAAGCGTTCCTCGTGNANCACCTTGTCGCCATCGAACTGCAGGCGGATCAGCTCCTGGCTTACCANCGCACCAATGAACAGGTTGTGCTGCCANACCTTGAAGCGATCCGCATCGTAGAACGCCATGCCGCTGAGGCCGGGGGACTTTTCCCAGACATGGTGCGGCGCCACGGTGCCTTCAGCGGTCTTGCCCTTGGCTTCCGGGATCGGCTGGCCGGAATAATTGATGCCGTGGGTCGCCAGCGGCCAGCCGTAATTTTTGCCGCGTTCGATGATGTTGATCTCATCACCGCCCTGCGGGCCATGCTCGTTCTCCCAAAGGACGCCGGTCCACGGATTGAGCGCTGCACCTTGCGGATTGCGCTGGCCATAGGACCAGATTTCGGGGCGTACGCCCTCCTGACCGACGAAAGGGTTGTCATCCGGCACTTTGCCGTCCGGGTAGATCCGCACGACCTTGCCTTGCAGCTTGTCGAGGTCCTGCGCGGTCGGCCGATCGTTGTTTTCGCCCAAGGTGATAAACAGGTAGCCGTCGCGATCAAACACCAATCGTGAGCCGAAGTGATTGCCGACCGACAGCTTGGGCTCCTGGCGGAAAATCACCTTGAAGTCCTTGAGGGTTTTCAGGTCCTCGGACAATTGGCCTCGCCCGACCGCCGTGCCGGCCTTGTCGCCCGCACCACCGCCCTCGGCGTAGGACAGATAAACCGTGCGATCCTGCTTGAAGTCGGGCGACAGCACCACGTCCAGCAAACCGCCCTGCCCCTTGGCCCAGACCTTTGGCACCCCATTGATCGGTGCCGAGAGCTTGCCATCGTAATCCACCACCCGCAGATTGCCGGGCCGTTCGGTGACCAGCATGCCCTTGCGATCGGGCAGGAACGCCAAGGCCCACGGATGTTCAAGGCCCTTGGCAACTTGCCAGACCTCAAGGGTGCCCTGCTCGCTTTTCATATCCTGCGGCGGTGCCGCGAGAACGGGTACCGTGGCGGTGAGCAGTAAGCTGGCGCAGAAAGCAGCCAATAGGTTTTTACGCAACATGCACGATTCCTTTTGTCGTTCGAATAGCCGGCAAGACGCTGTCCTGCCGTTCAACGGTTGCTGGTGTCTGCATCTCGATGAGGCGGATTGGGAATGAATTTGGGCGGGCTGGAGGGAGCGGTTCGGTCCTGGGGATAGCGATTGCCGATGCCGCCGTTATCAAGGGTCGGTGGGCGGGGCACCGGGACGGTACTTGGCCCGCGAATCACCGGGGCTGCGGGTTGTGTGCCTTGCATGCTATTGGGATTGGCCCGGCGGATCGGGCTGTTGTAGGGGTTACTGGAATTGCCCGTGGGGCTCTGGGCCAGCAGCATTAACGAAGGTGGCGATGCCTGGGCCAGCTGACTCATCAGGCCACTGAATGCCAGTACGGTGCAGGCGAGCACGAATCTGTTCATGGGAGGCCTCTGGGCGTCAGCGTGGATAGAATCTTCGATAGCACGCTACGCCCGGGGTTCGGATTTGTTAACTAAAACCTCTTTCATAAGATGTAACACCAGTTGACGGCCCAGCAGGGCCGGGCCGCAGCCCGCTGAAACTTTTGCGCCGCGCCACGGGTCACCTGAACACATCACTCGCGAGTAGACGACCATGGCACGGGCAATCTGGAAAGGCGCAATCAGTTTCGGGCTGGTGCATATCCCTGTGGCGCTGGTTTCGGCGACGTCCTCCGAGGGCGTCGATTTTGACTGGCTGGACAAGCGCAGCATGGACCCGGTGGGCTACAAGCGCATCAACAAGGCCACCGGCAAGGAAGTCACCAAGGAACACATCGTCAAAGGTGTGCAGTACGAAAAAGGTCGTTACGTGGTGCTCAGCGAGGAGGAAATCAAGTCGGCGCACCCGTTGTCCACGCAGACCATTGACATCTTCGCCTTTGTCGCCGCCGACCAGATCCCTCTGCAAAACATCGACACGCCCTACTTCCTGGCCCCGGACAAACGCGGCGGCAAGGTCTATGCGCTGTTGCGCGAAACCCTCAGCAAGACCAACAAGGTCGCCCTCGCCCACGTTGTGCTGCATACCCGCCAGCACCTGGCGGCGCTGATGCCACTGGACTCGGCGCTGGTACTGGTGATGCTGCGTTGGCCTGCCGAAGTGCGCAGTCTGGATACCCTGGAGTTAGGCACTGAGGTGACCAAACCCGAACTGGCCAAGGGCGAACTCGACATGGCCAAGCGTCTGGTGCAGGACATGAGCGCCGACTGGAAGCCCGAGGATTATCGCGACAGTTTTGAAGACAAGATCATGGCGCTGGTCGAGAAGAAGGCGAATGAAGGCAAGATTGAGGATGTGGAAACGGCGACGGGTGAAGAGGAGCGCAAGACAGCTGATGTGATTGATTTGACCGAGTTGCTGAAACGGAGCCTCGGGGGCAAGAGTGCCGGCAAGGCCGCAAGTAAGCCCGCTTCTAAAAGTAAAACGCCTGCCAAACCAGCGGCGGAAAAGAAAGCCACGAAGCGTTCCAGTGGCTNACAGGGTTTAGTGTCAGCGCATTAATTGGCGGCAACCGCAGAACCTTGTGGGAGCGGGCTTGCCCCGATGAGGCCCTACGCCGCAATACAGCATTCAGATCAGCACGAAAACCGCCAGCAACCCACCAAAAATCGCCCACTTCTCAAGATAGTAAAGTTTGCGATTACGCTTCTTCAGCGCCTTGCCCCGCAGCCGAATCGAGTAGATTTTGGCAAACAGGCGGTTAATGCCACCGGTCTTGTCCCCCGCATCATTCGGNGAACCGGCAGCTGCCATCACGTTACGGCTGAACCAGCGGTTGAACGCCGCCGCCCAGCGGTACTTCATTGGGCGTTCGATGTCGCAGAACAAAATGATACGGTTCTGCTGGGTAGTGTTTTCGGCGTAGTGAATGAAGGTCTCGTCGAACATCACCGCTTCACCGTCGCGCCAGTGGTAGTTCTCACCATCGACGTTGATGTAGCAACCGGCATCGTTGGGCGTTTCAAGGCCCAGGTGATAACGGTAAGAGCCGGCGTAGGGATCGCGGTGGCGGACCAGTTTTGAACCCGGTGGCAACTCGGCGAACATCGCGGCTTTGATCGACCCGATGCTTTGCACCAACTCAGTGGTGCGCGGGCAGAGTTTCATCGCCGAAGGATGGCTGTCGCCGTACCACTTCAAATAGAAGCGCTTCCAGCCGGACTTGAAGAACGAGTTGAAACCCACGTCGTTGTACTGGTCAGAGCGCTTGATCTCGCCTGCCCGCATCAGGTTCTGACCTTCCTCGCGAATTTCTTCCCAATGCGCCTGCAACGGACTCAGGTCCGGGAAATCGGCCGGATTGAGGTAAGGCTTGTTGGGGATTTTCGAGAACAGATAAAGGAAGCAATTGATCGGCGCCAGAAATGACGAGTGATCACTCAGCTGGCGCCCTAGCTTGTGGCGCACCCGACCGCGCAGGTGGACGTAGGCAATGGATACTACATAAACAGCGGCAATGATCAGTTTCACAGAAATCGTCACACGTCAGAGGTGAACAAACTGCTTCCCCCGCCAACCCAGCGGCCCAGGGGGCTTGCGCAGCGTCTGAATACGAAACAGCGGTCCCGGTGGCGCGTCCTTGAGCCTGCGCCGACGGACGGCAGTTGATGAAAAGTGGCATTTTAGTCTCATTTTGTAACCAATAGTTAACCTTCAAATGTGAAAATCTGTCCGCTGGTGCCGCCAAAGCGCCCGTGCGGCCTCAACGCCCTATCGTTTAAAGAGCCAGACCAGTACAATCGCCGCCAAACATTACGCGCCCCCCTTGGTTGATGACGGGAATGAACCCCGTCTCAGCGCACTTTGACTCGGGCCAAGCGCTCCATATGCTGCTGTCCACTTATTGCCAGATGGACCTTCCGCTTCTGACCGGGATGCATTTCCCGTGGTTCGGATACCGGAAACGGGTACTGAATCGGTACTGCCGCAACCCTAGCTACTCTGAATGCTTCGCAGGAAAAACCTTTGATCTCTACAGCTAACATCACGATGCAGTTCGGCGCCAAGCCGCTCTTCGAGAACGTCTCGGTCAAGTTCGGCGCCGGCAACCGTTATGGTTTGATCGGTGCCAACGGTTGCGGCAAGTCGACCTTCATGAAAATCCTCGGCGGCGACCTCGATCCGTCCGGCGGCCAGGTCATGCTGGAGCCGAACGTACGCCTGGGTAAACTGCGCCAGGACCAGTTCGCCTACGAAGAATTCACCGTACTCGACACCGTGATCATGGGCCACGAGGAACTGTGGAAGGTCAAGGCCGAGCGCGACCGCATCTACTCGCTGCCGGAAATGAGCGAAGACGACGGCATGGCCGTGGCCGAGCTGGAAACCGAATTCGCCGAGATGGACGGCTACACCGCCGAATCCCGTGCCGGTGAGCTGCTGCTGGGCCTGGGTATTCCCCTGGAACAACACTTCGGCCCGATGAGCGAAGTGTCGCCAGGCTGGAAACTGCGCGTATTGCTGGCCCAGGCGTTGTTCTCCGACCCTGAAGTGCTGTTGCTCGACGAACCGACCAACCACCTGGACATCAACACCATCCGCTGGCTGGAAAACATCCTGACCCAGCGCTCCAGCCTGATGATCATCATCTCTCACGACCGTCACTTCCTGAACAGCGTGTGCACCCACATGGCTGACCTGGACTACGGCGAGCTGCGCCTGTTCCCGGGCAACTACGACGAGTACATGACCGTGGCAACCCAGTCCCGCGAGCAACTGCTGTCGGACAACGCCAAGAAGAAAGCGCAGATCTCCGAACTGCAATCGTTCGTCAGCCGCTTCTCGGCCAACGCCTCGAAAGCCAAGCAGGCCACTTCCCGCGCCAAGGCAATCGACAAGATCCAACTGGCCGAGGTCAAGCCTTCGAGCCGCGTGAGCCCGTTCATCCGTTTCGAACAAACCAAGAAACTGCACCGCCAGGCGGTCATCGTCGATCGTATGGCCAAAGGCTTCGACGGCAAGCCGCTGTTCAAGGACTTCAGCTTCCAGGTCGAAGCCGGCGAGCGCGTGGCGATCATCGGCCCGAACGGTATCGGCAAGACCACCCTGCTGCGCACCCTGGTCAATGAACTGACGCCGGATGCGGGTAGCATCAAGTGGACCGACGCCGCAGAATTGGGCTACTACGCCCAAGACCACGCTTCGGACTTTGAAGACGACATGAGCCTGTTCGACTGGATGGGCCAATGGACCCA
>NZ_NMOJ01000059.1 GCF_002251635.1 Pseudomonas mandelii | reverse complement strand
GACTCGGTCTTTGTGTTTCACCGAGGTGACGCCATCGCAGGCGAGCAGCTCCCACAGAAAACCCGTTGCCTGGGAGGATTCAAATGAGTTCAACCAAAGACCCCTGCATCAGCATCTGCAAGTTCAGCGATGACATCTGCGTCGGCTGCGGCCGTAGCAAGCGCGAGATCCGCGCCTGGAAGAAACTCGACAAGGTCGACAAACGCACGGTTNTTGCTGAAGCCTCGCTGCGCTTGATCAAACTTGGCGCCACCGGTCGGCGGAAAGGCAAGTAAGTCTCCATTCATCAGCTAGTCTCTGATGCGCGAACGCTTCCATGAGCGTATGATTCGCGACCCTTTGGCGATCCCTTTGCCAAAGTACCCAGTTTTACATCGCTTCAGGACGCTCAATTCAGGGCCGCCTGAACAGACCACACCGGGAGGTGCCCAGATGAGNATCAACGACCAGAACGACAGCCAGGAAATCGGCCCAGCAGGTGAAAAACTGCAAAAGGTGCTGGCACGTATCGGCGTCGGCTCGCGCCGTGACGTAGAAGCCTGGATCAGCCACGGCCGCATCAAGGTCAATGGCAAAGACGCCACCCTTGGGCAGCGCGTCGACCTGCACGATGCAATCACCATTGATGGCAAGGTCATCAAGCGTGAAGAGGCCGCCGAATCGGTGCGCCGCGTCATCATGTACAACAAGCCCGATGGCGAGATCTGCACCCGTGACGACCCGGAAGGCCGTCCGACCGTGTTCGACAAGATGCCTAAGCCCAAAGAAGGCCGCTGGATCAACATCGGTCGCCTGGACATCAACACCACCGGCTTGCTGATGTTCACCACTGACGGTGAACTGGCTAACCGCCTGATGCACCCTTCCTACGAGATGGACCGTGAATACGCGGTGCGTGTACGTGGCGAAGTCGATGACGAGATGATCGAGCGCTTGAAAGCCGGCGTAGTCCTTGAAGACGGCCCGGCCAAGTTCACCGACATCAAGCAGGCGCCAGGTGGCGAAGGTTTCAACCACTGGTACCACTGCGTGGTGATGGAAGGCCGTAACCGTGAAGTACGTCGCCTGTGGGAATCCCAGGGCCTGGTGGTCAGCCGCCTGAAGCGCGTGCGTTTCGGCCCGGTGTTCTTGAACTCCGACCTGCCGATGGGCCGCTGGCGCGAAATGAGCCAGTACGAAGTTGACATCCTCAGCGCTGAAGTTGGCCTGACGCCGGTCGCGATGCCGCAGATGAACGCCAAGAGCAAAGACAAGCTCGACCGCATGCAGCGTAAATCGTCGCGTCCAATGGGCAAGACCGAGCGCGTGCGTTCGTTGCGTCCAGCCATCGGTAACCAGACCGCTGCTACGCCACGTGATACTCGTGAACCGCATATCGAAGGCGAGCGTCCAGCGCGCAAACCAGCAGCACCGCGTGCTGACGGCGAGCGCGGTCCACGCACGCCGCGTCCGGCCAACGGTCGCACTGAACGTGGCGAAGGCCGTGGTGCGCCAAGCGGTGGTCGCAGTGATCGCGGTGCTCCAGCCGGTCGTGGCGAGTCTCGTGGTGAGTCGGGTCGCGGTACGCCAGTGGCAGACCGTCCTTCCGACACCAAGCGTCCGGCCAAGGCGCCGGCGAAGAAGCGCCCAGGCATAGTTCTGGTCGACAAGGATGCGCCATCGGGCAAACGCCGTGGTGCGCCGGCCGGTTCGGGCCAGCGTCCGGGCTTTGGTCGTCGCAAGCCTGAGTAATCGGTAAGCGCCGCATAAAAAACGCAAACCCTCGGTTCTTTGCCGAACAATCGGTTATATAAGAACTACCAATAGCCCTCGCTCAGAGGGCTATCGAGCAACGCGAGGCTGCGTTCGGCTGCGCAGCAGTCGTAAAACCATTCAACCACGGTGTTTCAGGTAAATCGTGCGCGCCGGTCCCTGTGGGGGCGGACTCGCTCATGAAGATATCAGTCGCATCTGCAGGAAAATGGTTGCTAAAACACAAACCGCCCATCAAACACCGGCTCATCATCCAGTGCCAATACGCCACTGGAGAAGATCAGGTCCAGATGATGGCTGCCCTTCTGGCCACCGCCCAACCCCAGGTGCAAACCGCAATGGCGCTCCTCGAAGCCTGCATTGCGCGCATACAGCNCCTTCACGCCTTCATTGGTGCCGATCCCCAACTCCTCAATGCGCCGGTTCGACGGATTAGCCTCCAGGTACTTGTTGAAATCATGTTCCAGCCCCGGCACATCCGTGGCGATCTTGTGGATGGTCGAGTTCTCGATCCATAACTCCAGCGGCGAATCCAGCACCCCGTACTTGCGGGCAAACGGAATAGTGCTGAGGAACGTCCCCATGAACTTCACCCGGCCGTTGATTGCTTCACTGTGCGTGGCAATTTCACCGGGGGCCAAATCAAAGTTGCCGATGCCGTTGATATCCGTCCACTTCTTGATGCTATGCATCGGTGTTTCAAACCATGAGCCGTGATCATCTTTGAAACTTAACGTGGTGGCATGGGACATGCGCTGGATCAAGTGGCTGTTCAACCCCGCTATGCGCTGTGGAGTGACGCTGAANGTGTCGTAGAAGTAGTCGCCGTAATCCTTGAACAGCAGGGATTTCTTCCAGTGCTCCGCCATCACACCTTGCAGCGCACGGACAAACTCCGGGCCGTCGGGGCGAGGATTAGGCAGGGTGGAAGAGTCGTAGAAGAAAATGTACAGATCGCTGTCGGCAATCGCCTGGGCCAGCTTATCTGTCGGCTCAATGTCCAGGCGCAAGGCGTTGAAACGGAAGGGCTGGCTGTCACCGGCCTGTTCGGCGATGGCGCCGGTCAGTGCCTCGTAATCAGCGGTGTGGCCGAGCAAGACCTTTGCCGGGTTGATGCCGGCAACGGCAGGGTGGTGTTCGAGGTAGTAAAGGAAATGCGAAATGGCGCGTTGCTTATCCATGTAGTCCTCCCTGACAAACCGAGAAAAAGTGGCAGGCACAACCGGCCGGATCGTGCCTGCCGGGGTGCCTTACAGAGGCCACATCGCGGTGCCAAACGGCACAACGGCATCGGCTTGCATCATTTCAACGGCGGCCTCATGGGTCGGCGCTTCAAACCAATCGTCCAGTTGCAGTTCAGTTTCCAAGTCTTTTTCAAGTGCTTGCATTGTGAATCTCCTAGATGACTTTTCGGTAAGTGCAGCGGCGCGTTTTCGGTCATTGAATAACGTGCCAACTTGCCGGTCGATGCGTCTCGGCAAGTCGCTGAAAACCTAGTCCAGAGCTTTTTAAATTGCAATAAAATAATCAAATTAGATTTATTTGCACTTTTTATTCTGTTTTTTGGGAGCGTATTTATCGATTAAAAACAAAAAACTAACTCGACCTTTTCCTTAGGAAGCTTCCTAACGTCAATTTGCAGTCGTCCTACAGATTGATCTGATTTGGAAAGTGTGCGTTACGGCTTGTAAAGAAAAGCTGACGGATTTTCGCTTCTCAGCCCTTGAATTGACGTCCACGGAAAGGGTGTAAGGAAATCCTTCCGCAAACACCTCGCTCTACCACCCTGCAAGGCTCTGGCCCGCTTGTTTCAGCGGCGCTGGAAGGGTGAGATGCGCTTCATGCCTGTCGTGCAGGTGCATAACAAGAAGGAGGCGCAATGAACGCCGTGACTCATCTCCACTTCTCCCCCGAGGGCGATTTGTTTGTCGTCCCCGTCGAAGACCCGCAAAGGTCTGACCCAGTTTTTGCAGCCGCCCGAGACCCTCGGGGCGGACACAGGCAATCCCGGCAAACGATGCGCTGATCCAGCGGTGTCTGGCAGCAGGGGGTTACAGGTGTACAATGCGCCGCGTTTTAACTGTGACCTCCTGCGCACCTGCGCAAACCTCAAGGCTATCCGCCTTGTTCACTCCGCCGCGCCACAAGCGTGTCGGGTTCGATTTCGTCACAGATAAAAACAAACAGGTGACGCATGACCGTTAGAAAGACGCTGAACTCCTTTTGCCTTCGCTGGGGTTTGATCGGCGCTGCTTGAAATCGCAACCGAGCAGCAACGTCTAACGAACATCATCAAACCTTGCGTGAGACCCTTTTCATGAGTGGACAAAACTCCTCTTCAGGCGAGCTGAAACGCGGCCTGAAAAATCGGCATATCCAGTTGATCGCCCTCGGGGGCGCCATCGGCACCGGCCTGTTCCTGGGCTCGGCCGGGGTGCTCAAATCNGCCGGCCCGTCGATGATCCTGGGCTACGCCATCTGCGGCTTCATCGCGTTCATGATCATGCGCCAGCTCGGCGAAATGATCGTCGAAGAGCCGGTGGCCGGTTCCTTCAGCCACTTCGCCCACAAATACTGGGGCGGTTTCGCCGGCTTCCTGTCGGGCTGGAACTGCTGGATNCTGTACATNCTGGTGGGCATGTCGGAGCTGACTGCGGTCGGCAAATACATCCACTACTGGGCGCCACACATTCCGACCTGGGTCTCGGCCGCCGGCTTNTTCGTGTTGATCAACCTGATTAACCTGGCCAACGTCAAAGTCTTTGGTGAGGCCGAATTCTGGTTCGCAATCATCAAGGTNGTGGCGATTGTCGGCATGATCGCGCTCGGCAGCTACCTGCTGGTCAGCGGCACTGGCGGCCCGCAAGCCTCGGTGAGTAACCTGTGGGACCACGGTGGGTTCTTCCCGCACGGTGTGGGCGGATTGGTGATGGCCATGGCGATCATCATGTTCTCGTTCGGCGGCCTGGAAATGCTCGGTTTCACCGCCGCCGAAGCCGACNAGCCGCGCACNGTGATCCCCAAAGCGATCAACCAGGTGATCTACCGGATCCTGATTTTCTACATCGGCGCGCTGGTCGTGCTGNTGTCGCTCACGCCTTGGGACAGCCTGCTGGCAAGCCTCAACGCGTCCGGCGATGCCTACAGCGGCAGCCCGTTCGTGCAGGTGTTCTCGATGCTNGGCAGCGACACCGCCGCGCACATCCTCAACTTCGTGGTGCTGACCGCGGCGCTGTCGGTGTACAACAGCGGCACNTACTGCAACAGCCGCATGCTGCTGGGCATGGCCGAGCAGGGCGATGCGCCGAAAGCNTTGGCGAAGATCGACAAGCGCGGTGTGCCGGTGCGTTCGATCCTGGCCTCGGCGGCGATCACCCTGGTGGCGGTGCTGATGAACTACCTGATCCCGCAGCATGCGCTGGAACTGCTGATGTCGCTGGTAGTGGCTACGCTGGTGATCAACTGGGCGATGATCAGCTTCTCCCACTTCAAGTTCCGCCAGCACATGAACCGCACCGGCCAAGTGCCGCTGTTCAAGGCGCTGTGGTACCCCTATGGGAACTACGTCTGCCTGGCGTTCGTGGTGTTCATTCTCGGCGTGATGCTGTTGATCCCGGGCATCCAGATCTCCGTGTATGCGATTCCGGTTTGGGTCGCGTTCATGTGGGTGTGCTACGGCATCAAGAACAAACGCAGCGCTCAGCATGCGTTGCACGCGGCAAACGCGAAGTAAGCGCAGCACGCAGAAACAACAAACCCGGCCAATGTGCCGGGTTTTTTGTTTTGAGGACTGACACAAATCCCTGTGGGAGCGTGGCTTGCCCGCGATTCAGGCACCGCGGTTCATCAGGCATACCGGGTCATCGTTCTTCGCGGGCAAGCCACGCTCCCACAGGGGCAGCATTCCTTCAGTCTATTCGCGGTATCCTGCGCGTTCTGAATACGGACGGTTTTCCATGCTGGTGATTTCCAACAACGTGCACCTACCGGATGCCGAGATCGAGTTGACGGCCATTCGCGCGCAAGGCGCCGGTGGGCAGAACGTCAACAAGGTCTCCAGCGCGATGCACCTGCGCTTCGACATTCCGGCCTCGTCCTTGCCTGAGTTCTACAAGGAGCGGCTGCTGGCGCTGCGTGACAGCCGTATCACCAGTGACGGCGTGCTGGTGCTCAAGGCCCAGCAATACCGGACTCAGGAACAGAATCGCGCGGATGCGCTGGAGCGCCTGGTGGAATTGATCCTCAGCGCCACCAAGGTCGAGAAGAAGCGCCGCCCGACCAAGCCCACCCTGGGCTCGAAAAAGCGTCGCCTGGAATCCAAGACCAAGCGCGGCAGCATCAAGGCCGGGCGCGGCAAGGTGGATTTCTA
>NZ_NMOJ01000058.1 GCF_002251635.1 Pseudomonas mandelii | reverse complement strand
AGCGTCGCGNTCTTCCCGGTACTTTTCACTCAAGTGCTTCGGCGCCTGCCGGTACAAATAAACGCTCAGCGCCAAACCGCTCAATGCGGCAATGGCGGCAAACAGGAAGATCGAAGCAAAGCCAAATCCGGCAGCAATTGCACCGGCCAGCGGTCCGGTGATCCCCAGCGACAAATCGATGAACAGCGAGTAAGCCCCGACCGCAGCACCGCGACTGGAGGCGGGCACCAGGTTGACCGCTTCCACGCCCAGCGCCGGGAACACCAGCGAGAAGCCGAAACCGCTCAATGCCGCACCGGCCAGTGCCAGGTGGGCGTCCGGCGCGAGCCACAGCAGCAGTAGGCCGAAGATTTCCACCGACAGGCAGGCAATCGCCACGCGAAAGCCGCCGATACGGTTGATCAAATTGCCGAACAGCAGGCGTGCACCGATAAAACTGGCGCCGAACAGGCTCAGTGCCCACACCGCGTTGTCCCAATGTTGGGTGGTGTAATACAGCGTGATGAAGGTGGCGATGGTGCCGAATCCGATCGAGCCCAGGGCCAGGCCGCAACCATGGGGCAGCACCCGTCCCAGCACATGCATGAACGGCAGCCGTTCACCGACCACAATCGGTGCGGCGGTTTTTGGCCAGGCCAGTGCCAGGCCGAGGACGGCCAGCAGCACGATGCTCACGCCCATGCTCCACAAACCCAATTGACTGACCAGCAACACGCCCAGCGGCGCGCCGACTGCCAGTGCGCCGTAACTCGCGATGCCGTTCCAGGAGATGACTTTGGCGGTGTTCGCCGCACCGACCCGGCCGATNCCCCAGCCGATGGCGCCCGAGCCCACCAGGCTTTCCGCGCTGCCGAGTACCAGTCGCCCGATCAGCAGGCTGATCAGGCTCAGCATCGGCAGGTTCTGGGTCCAGGCTGAAATCAGCATGAACACGCCGCTCAAACCGCAACCGGCGAGACCGTACATCACTGCGAGTTTGCTGCCCTTGTTGTCGATGATTTTCCCGGCATAAGGGCGGCTCAGCAGCGTGGCCAGGTATTGCACGCTGATCACCAGCCCGGCAATCACTGCGCCATAGCCCAGTTGGCTATGGACATAGCCCGGCAAAACGGCCAGGGGAATGCCGATGTTCAGGTAGCCAATAAAGGTGAACAGCACGATGGAAACGACTTGCAGCGTGACCGCCATGGGGCGCTGGGTNTCAGACATGGGTAAAGGTCCACGGGAAAGCAGGATAGATAGGCTGCTTATGATAGCGGCGCGAGCGGCCGTGGGGCGTGGAAAAGTAAAACTATTTGCCGGTCGGGGGATTATTCAGGGTTTTGCGGGGCAACCAGTTGCGTCGTGACCAGGGCGGCCAGGGCGTTTTCTTCGGTGCCGAAACGGGCGAGCAACGCGGCTTGTTTCTCGGGAGAGAGACGATTCCAGATCTCGATCATCTTCTCGGCGGTGCCGATCAGGACGCTGGCCTGGGTTTCAGAGAAGTCATCAGTCATGGTGTGGAACTCGGGGTTCAGGCGGTGTGGAAAGCGCATGTTAGCGCTTTCCACACGGTCTGGCATTGCAGGTGTTTCAGTCTTCGCTGTCGGCCTGGCGGCGTTCAGTGGCTTCTTTCGGCTCGGGCTGTTGGGCACCGGCTTGTTGCGTGGTTGTCTGCTCAGTTTCGTGCAGGCTTGGGAAGGGGAGATTAGGGATCTCGTGCATGTTTCGCGCTCCTCGCAAAGTCTGTTGATAGATCTGGTAGATCCGCGCTTTTAAAAAGCTTGGGCAGGATACAGCAGGAGAAATGACAAAAAGACTTTTATATCCATTTGTTTCGACGGATGGAGTTGTCTAGACAGGTCTGGAAGAGGGCAACACAAAGCAAATGTGGGAG
The DNA here is from genome assembly GCF_002251635.1 of Pseudomonas mandelii. Classification (GTDB taxonomy): domain Bacteria; phylum Pseudomonadota; class Gammaproteobacteria; order Pseudomonadales; family Pseudomonadaceae; genus Aquipseudomonas; species Aquipseudomonas mandelii_B. The sequence goes on along the minus strand of NZ_NMOJ01000058.1, from coordinate 20,284 downwards.
CGGGCTTGCTCCGATGGCGGCTGCTCGAACACCACACCACTCGGAAATGCCATAAAAAAGGCCCGCATGTTCAACCATGCGGGCCTTTTGCATTTCAGATCAGGGATCAGTGCTTGCTGTCGTCGTTCGACATCGCCAGCAGCTGTTTTTCCTGATTCCAGTCGAAGGGTTCGTCGTTCTGTTCGGCTTCAAAGCGACGTTCTTCCAGTGCCTGGTACAATTCGATTTCATCATCGGGCATGTAATGCAGGCAGTCACCGGCGAAGTACCACAACAGGTCGCGCGGGACCAGGTGGGCGATTTGCGGATAACGGGTGATCACCTGGCTCATCAGGTCCTGGCCCAGGTATTGGCTTTCGATCGGATCGATCGGCAGCAGGGCGCGCAACTCGTCGAAACGCTCCATGAACAAAGTGTGGCTTTCCTCGGGCACCTGTTCGGCTTCGCCGACGGCAACCAGGATGCTGCGCAAGTGGTCGAGCAAGACGAGATGATCGGCAACGACGTTGGACACGAGATAAGTCCTCAAGAGCAAAACGGGCGCAGGAGTATAAAGCTCCTGCGCCCGTTTTTACAGGATCAGCGGACCTTTCCGTCGGCCAGCGCCAGTTCGTCTTTGTCGAAATCATCGACGTCGATGACCTTGCGCCGCGCTACTTCAACATCACGCAGGGACTGCGCCTCACCAGGTTGCAACACCCCCGCCTCCAGCGCTGCATCGATGACATGTTCCCCGGCAGCCGGTTTGACCTGACCGCTTTTGAGCGCCACGTGCAGTTTTTTCTGTAACGGTTGAGCTGCGTTCAAAAGGTTGCAGGCATGTTGCAGGGCACCGACCGCGTCGTCCGCCGATTGCGGGCGGTAGCAACCGCCGAGCAATTCTTCGAGGGTTGGATCGCCCTTGGCGCGGCCGATCACTGCGGCGACTTCGGCGCCGAGTTTGTCCGATGGGCCTTTGTGGCGACGGCCGAACGGGAACACGATAACCCGCAGCAGGCAGCCGAGCACCTTGTTCGGGAAGTTGCTCAGCAGTTCATCCAGCGCACGCTCCGACTCGCCGAGGCTTTCTTCCATGGCCCAGGCGAACAGCGGCTCCAGATGGTCCGGCGAATCCAGGTCGTGATAACGCTTGAGCGCCGCCGACGCCAAATACATATGGCTCAGCACATCGCCCAGGCGCGCCGACAGGCGTTCGCGACGTTTCAATTCACCGCCCAGCAACATCATGCTCAGGTCGGCGAGCAGGGCGAATGCTGCGGCCTGACGGTTCAGCGCGCGGAAGTAACCCTGACTGAGCTTGTCACCCGGCGAATGTTCCAGGTGCCCGAAGCCGAGGTTCAACACCAGCGTGCTGGCGGCGTTGCTCACGGCGAAACCGATGTGCTTGAGCAGCAGGCCATCGAACTCCTTCAGCGCTTGGTCATGGTCTTCACGACCGGCCAGGGCCATTTCCTTGAGCACGAACGGATGGCAGCGAATCGCGCCCTGACCAAAGATCATCAGGTTGCGCGAGAGGATATTCGCGCCTTCCACGGTGATGAAGATCGGCGCGCCTTGCCAGTTGCGCCCCAGGTAGTTGTTCGGGCCCATGATGATGCCCTTGCCGCCGTGTACATCCATGGCGTGGCTGATGCACTCGCGGCCGCGTTCGGTGAGGTGGTATTTGAGGATCGCCGACAGCACCGAGGGTTTCTCCCCCAGGTCCACGGCGTTGGCGGTGAGCATGCGCGCACTGTCCATCAGCCAGGCGTTGCCGCCGATGCGCGCAAGGGCTTCCTGAATACCTTCGAAGGCCGACAGCGGTACGTTGAACTGTTCACGCACCTGGGCATATTGCCCCGTCACCAGGCTGGTGAACTTGGCAGCGCCGGTGCCGACAGCGGGCAGTGAGATCGAGCGGCCCACCGACAGGCAGTTCATCAACATCATCCAGCCCTTGCCGAGCATTTCCTGGCCACCGATGAGGAATTCCAGGGGGATGAACACGTCTTTGCCCGAGTTGGGGCCGTTCATGAAGGCGGCGCCCAGGGGCAGGTGACGGCGGCCGATCTCCACGCCGGGGGTGTCGGTCGGGATCAGCGCCAGGCTGATGCCCAGGTCTTCTTTGTCGCCCAGCAGGTGATCCGGGTCATGGGCCTTGAAGGCCAGGCCGAGCAACGTCGCCACCGGGCCGAGGGTGATGTAGCGTTTTTCCCAGTTCAGGCGCAGGCCGAGGGTTTCCTGGCCTTCCCATTCACCTTTGCAGATCACGCCGGTGTCGGGCATGGCGCCGGCGTCGGAGCCGGCCAGTGGGCCAGTCAGCGCAAAGCACGGGATATCATCGCCACGGGCCAGGCGNGGCAGGTAGTGGTTGCGCTGNTCATCGGTGCCGTAATGCAGCAGCAGTTCGGCCGGGCCCAGGGAGTTGGGCACCATCACGGTGGACGCGAGGTCGCCACTGCGGGTCGCCAGTTTCATTGCAACCTGGGAGTGGGCGTAGGCAGAGAAACCCTTGCCGCCGTATTCCTTGGGAATGATCAGCGCGAAGAAGCCATGGGTCTTGATGTGTGTCCAGGCTTCGGGCGGCAGATCCATGTCTTGCCCGATCTGCCAATCGGTGACCATGGCGCAGAGTTCTTCAGTCGGGCCGTCGATAAAGGCCTGTTCCTCTTCACTGAGCTGCACTTTTGGATAGGACAGCAGTTTGTTCCAGTCNGGGCGACCACTGAACAGTTCGCCGTCCCACCACACGGTGCCGGCATCAATCGCGTCGCGCTCGGTCTCGGACATCGGCGGCAGGACTTTCTGAAACCAGCTGAACAGCGGCTTGGTGAAGTATTGGCGGCGCAGGTCGGGCAGCAACAACGGCGCCGCGACGGCTGCGATCAACACCCAGAAAATCAGCAGCAGCCAGCCTGGCGCGCGGCTGAAGGCACCCATCGCGACGATATAGACAGCGACGATGCACAGGGCGGGCAGGGGGGCGATGAGACGGTGGGCTAAATAAGCTATCCCGACAACCAGAACCAGTATCCACAACAACAGCATATTCAATCCTCCGTGAACCAGGGNAAAACCAACCTTCAGAGCTTAGACGGCATCCGCAAAACAAGGTGGTCGGAGCGAGGTGATTGAATTCGTGGGAAACCATCGATGAGTTTTGTAGGTTGGGTTGGCAACACGCCCGGGAAATCGTTCGTTTCCTACGCGGCTATGCGCCCATGTTTGGCCGAAACGTCGTTATCTCTGTGCTAAAGGTATCGCTAGACTCGTGGCTTCCCCAGGAGATTGTTCTCATGCACGAGTATCTGAGTCCCGGCCGCTTCATCGATAGTGACCACCCTGCGGTGGTGGAGTTCGCCGAAAAACACCGTGGTCCCAGTGCGGATCCGCTTGAGCAGGCGATCAAGCTCTATTACGCGGTGCGCGAAGCCGTGCGCTACAACCCCTACACCTTCAGTCGCGACCCGGATACGTTGTGCGGCAGTTATGCACTGGCAGCCGGAGAGAGTTATTGCGTGCCCAAGGCCACGCTTCTGGCCGGAGCAGCCCGACATTGCGGTATACCGGCGCGCATCGGTCTGGCGGACGTGCGCAATCACCTGTCGACGCCACGCCTGATCGCGTTGCTCAAAAGNGATGTGTTCGCCATGCATGGTTATACGGAGCTGTATCTGAACGGTCGCTGGGTCAAGGCGACGCCTGCCTTTAACCAAAAACTCTGCGAACTGTTCAATGTGGCGCCGCTGGAGTTCGACGGCATCCACGACAGTGTTTTTCATCCCTTCAACCGCGACGGCGAGCCGCTGATGGAGTATCTGGTGGACCACGGCCAGTTCACTGACGTGCCCGAAACGTTCTTTTTCGAGCACCTGGAAAAGTGCTACCCGCATCTGTTCAGCGACACTTTGCCAGCATTGCTGGGTGACATGCAGAGTGATTTGAGCCGCGCCTGATCCGGCGTATGCTGCCTGCGCATTCATCCATAAAGAGGCGGTCATGCTGAAGATCTGGGGTCGGAAAAATTCGTCGAATGTCAGAAAGCCATTGTGGGCCGCCGAGGAGCTGGGCCTGGCCTATGAAGCCATCGATGCGGGCGGCGCCTTTGGTGTAGTCGACACGCCGCAGTACCGTGCGATGAACCCCAACGGCCGTGTGCCGGTGATCGAAGACGACGGCTTCGTGCTATGGGAATCGAACGCCATCGTGCGTTACCTGATGGCCAGTCGCGCCGATGGTACGGCCTGGTATCCGGCGGATCTGAAGGCCCGCGCCGCTGCTGACAAGTGGATGGACTGGACCACCTCCAGTTTTGCCGGCCCGTTCCGCACGGTGTTCTGGGGCGTGTTACGCACACCTGAAGACAAGCAGGACTGGCCCGCCATCAACGCCGCGATCAAGGAGTGCGATGACCTGCTGACGATGGCGAACCAGGCGTTGGCGGCCATGCCGTATCTGTCCGGCGACGAAATTGGCATGGGCGACATTCCCCTTGGCAGTTTCATTTATGCCTGGTTCGAGATGCCGATCGAGCGCGCACCGCAGCCGCATCTTGAAGCCTGGTATGCGCGACTGAAACAGCGTCCGGCGTATAAAAAAGCCGTTATGACCGCGTTGACTTAATACTCACTATCGACACACTTGACTGTACTTGTGTGGCGGCGACAAGCACCATTGCGCTCGTGCGCCGCGGTTGCATTGCTCGCCGCCCGCCCATAGTTATCCCTTTCTTCCCTTCTTGGTGCGTAANTCCGATATGAGTTCCGCTCTGTCCATCCGGCAGCTAACCAAAACCTACGGCAACGGTTTCCAGGCCCTGAGTGGTATCGATCTGGACGTTGCCGAAGGTGACTTTTTCGCCTTGCTCGGCCCCAACGGTGCCGGCAAATCCACCACCATTGGTATCCTCTCGACCCTGGTCAACAAGACCAGCGGCACGGTGAATATCTTTGGGCATGACCTGGACAAATCCCCGGCGGCGCTCAAACGTTCCATCGGCGTGGTGCCCCAGGAGTTCAACTTCAACCAGTTCGAAAAGACCTTCGACATCGTTGTAACTCAGGCGGGCTACTACGGCATCCCGGCTAAAATCGCCAAGGAACGCGCCGAGCAGTACCTCACTCAGCTGGGCCTGTGGGACAAGCGTGACGTGCCTTCGCGCTCGTTGTCCGGCGGCATGAAGCGCCGCCTGATGATCGCCCGCGCGCTGGTGCATGAGCCGCGCCTGCTGATCCTCGATGAGCCGACCGCGGGCGTGGACATTGAACTGCGTCGATCGATGTGGGCCTTCCTCACCGAGCTGAACGAGAAGGGCATCACCATCATCCTCACCACCCATTATCTGGAAGAGGCTGAGCAACTGTGCCGCAACATCGGCATCATCGACCACGGCACCATCGTCGAGAACACCAGCATGCGTAACCTGCTGGGCCAGTTGCATGTGGAAACCTTCCTGCTNGACCTCAAGAACACGCTGAACGTCGCGCCGCAGTTGCTCGGTTACCCGACCAAGCTGCTCGACAGCCACACCCTCGAAGTCCAGGTCGACAAGGCCATGGGCATCACTGCGCTGTTCACNCAGTTGGCGGCCCAGAACATTGAAGTGCTGAGCCTGCGTAATAAAACCAATCGCCTTGAGGAGTTGTTCGTGTCCCTGGTGGAGAAAAATCTGGCGAAGGTGGCGGTATGAGTTCCGAACTGCAACCCAATATTGTCGCGCTGCAGACCATCGTTTACCGCGAGGTGAAGCGCTTTACCCGGATCTGGCCGCAGACGCTGCTGCCGCCGGCGATCACCATGGTCCTGTACTTCGTGATCTTCGGTAACCTGATCGGCCGCCAGATCGGCGACATGGGTGGCTTCACGTACATGGAGTACATCGTGCCGGGCCTGATCATGATGTCGGTGATCACCAACTCCTACGGCAATGTGGTCTCCAGTTTCTTCGGCAGCAAGTTCCAGCGCTCCATCGAAGAACTGATGGTGTCGCCGGTGTCGCCCCACACCATTCTGATCGGCTACACCCTGGGTGGCGTGCTGCGTGGCTTGATGGTCGGCGTGATCGTGACCTTGCTGTCATTGTTCTTCACCCACCTGCAGGTGCATCACCTTGGGGTCACCCTGCTGGTGGTCGTACTGACGGCGACGATCTTCTCGCTGCTGGGGTTTATCAACGCCGTATTTGCGCGCAATTTCGATGATATTTCGATTATCCCGACGTTCGTGCTGACGCCGCTGACCTATCTGGGCGGGGTGTTCTACTCCATCACCTTGCTGCCGCCGTTCTGGCAGACCGTGTCGCTGGCCAACCCGGTGTTGCACATGGTCAACGCCTTCCGCTACGGCATCCTGGGCGTATCGGATATCAAGATCAGCGTGGCGATCACCTTCATGCTGGTGGCCACCGTGGTGCTGTATGTCGGTTGTGCGCGGTTGCTGGTCAGTGGGCGCGGGATGCGTACCTGAGAAAGACCGCGTCGCCTGCTTCGCGGGCAAGCCCAGACACCACAAAAAAACGGCGTACCTGAGAAAGACCGCGTCGCCTGCTTCGCGGGCAAGCCCAGACACCACAAAAAAACGGCCTCCAACAATGGAGGCCGTTTTGCATTTACCGCATCCGGCGTTGCTTACGTCGCTTCCACTGCCGCCCAACCCACCAGCGCCAATACATCATCACCAGGCAATAGGCGAGGGCGCCCAGCACCAGCCCTGTCACCACTGAACCCAGCAAAAACGGCTGCCACAACGTGGAAAGCTCACCACTGATCCACTCCCAGGTCAGCTCGTCCGGCAAATGCCTGGCCGGCACGTCCATCAACCACGCTCCCGTCTGATAGGTGCAGAAGAACACTGCCGGCATGGTAATCGGGTTGGTCAGCCAGACCAGGCTGACGGCGATGGGCATGTTGCCCCGCACCATGATCGCCAGAATGGCAGCGACCAGCATCTGCAACGGAATCGGGATAAACGCCGCGAACAGGCCCACCGCCATGGCGCGCGCGACGGAGTGNCGATTGAGGTGCCAGAGGTTCGGGTCATGCAGCAGGGTGCCGAGAAANCGTAAGGATTTGTGTTCCCTGATGCTGGTCGGGTCNGGCATGTACCGTTTGAATAAGCGCCGGGGCATAAGGGGTCCAGGTCAGTGCGAGGGGCAAGTATGTCTGGATTCTATGAACCGCCCATTCAGACTTTGTGACAATTAATAACCGTGCGCGTGCAGTCGGGCAGCTATGCCTAGGGTGGGACTCTCAAGGACGGGCATATGCGCACAGGGATGATGGCGCTGGCGTTGGGTCTGCTGGCCCTGCGTTTTTTACCGGTGTTACCGCCGGTCTGGTTATGGATGTTGCTGCCGGTCGTGGGTTTGATGCTGTTGCCGTTTCGGACTTACCCGTTGGCGTTCTGCCTGTTCGGCTTCAGTTGGGCGTGCGCGAGTGCGCAGTGGGCGCTGGATGATCGCTTGCCGCTGAAGCTCGATGGCGAGACTCGTTGGGTCGAAGGCCGGGTGACGGGCCTGCCGCAGAATGCCGAAGGGGTGGTGCGCTTCGAGTTGACCGACAGTCAGTCCCGAAGCACCCGGCTACCCCGGCATCTGCGCCTCGCCTGGTATGACGGACCGCCCGTCAACAGCGGCGAACGGTGGCGGCTGGCGGTCAAGTTGAAGCGTCCTGCCGGGCTGCTCAATCCGCATGCCTTTGACTACGACGCCTGGCTGCTGGCACAACGCATCGGCGCTACCGGGACGGTCAAGGATGGCCAGAGGCTGGCCGCCGCCCAATGGGCCTGGCGCGACAGCCTTCGCCAGCGGTTGCAGGCCGTCGATGCCCAAGGCCGGACAGGGGCGCTGACCGCATTGGTGTTGGGCGACGGCGGCGGGCTGAGTCGCGAGGACTGGCAAGTGCTGCAAGACACCGGCACCGTGCATCTGCTGGTGATTTCCGGGCAGCACATCGGGCTGCTGGCGGGGCTGGTGTATCTGCTGATCGCAGGGTTGGCCCGCTATGGCCTGTGGCCAAGCCGTTTGCCCTGGCTGCCATGGGCCTGCGGACTGGCGTTTGCCGCTGCGCTGGGTTACGGGTTGCTGGCCGGTTTCGAGGTGCCGGTGCGCCGGGCCTGCGTGATGATCGGCCTGGTGCTGTTGTGGCGCCTGCGGTTTCGTCATCTCGGTGCCTGGTGGCCGCTGTTGCTGGCGCTCAACGGCGTTTTACTGCTCGACCCGCTGGCGAGCCTGCAACCGGGTTTCTGGTTGTCGTTCGCGGCGGTGGCGGTGTTGATCTTCACCTTCGGTGGGCGGCTGGGGCCCTGGCGATGGTGGCAAACCTGGACCCGTGCGCAATGGCTGATCGCGATCGGACTGTGCCCATTGCTGTTGATACTCGGCTTGCCGATCAGCGTCAGCGGACCCGTGGCCAATCTGCTGGCGGTGCCCTGGGTCAGCCTGGTGGTATTGCCACCCGCTTTGCTCGGGACGTTGTTATTGCCCGTCCCTTATGTGGGCGAGGGGTTGCTGTGGCTGGCGGGCGGTCTGGTTGACCTGTTGTTCAAGGGGCTGGCATTGATGGCCGGGCGATTGCCCGCCTGGGTGCCGGTCGCGGTGCCGGTGTGGATTTGGGCGCTCGGTACCCTGGGGGCCTTTCTTCTATTGCTGCCCAAAGGTGTGCCGATGCGCCCGTTGGGTTGGCCGCTGCTGCTGTTGCTGGCTTTTCCACCTCGTCCAATGCTTTGCGAAGGCGTCGCCGACGTCTGGCAGTTGGACGTCGGCCAGGGCCTGGCCATCCTGGTGCGCACCCGCCACCACACGTTGCTGTATGACACCGGACCGCGTTTCGGTGATGTCGACCTCGGCGAGCGGGTGGTGCTGCCGCCATTGCGCAAACTGGGCGTAGCCGGGATCGACCTGATGCTCATCAGTCACGCCGACGCCGATCACGCCGGCGGTGCGCGTGCGGTTGCCAACGGATTGCCGGTGACGCAGGTCCTGAGCGGCGATCCCGAGGCGCTGCCAGTCGAATTGCGCGCAGAGGGTTGTGAAAGCGGCCGGCAATGGACCTGGGACGGTGTGGACTTCCGGCTCTGGCAATGGACATCCGCCGGCGACAGCAATCAAAAATCCTGTGTCTTGCAGATCGAAGCCAATGGCGAGCGATTGCTGTTGACCGGTGACATTGATGTTGCTGCCGAGCGGGCATTGCTCGACAGTTCGCTTGCCGTGCCGACAAATTGGCTACAGTCGCCGCACCATGGCAGTCGCAGTTCCTCTTCGATGGCGCTGCTCGCCGCGTTACAACCCGGGGCTGTGCTCATATCCCGTGGCCAGGGCAATTCCTTTGGTCACCCGCATCCCACGGTCATGGCGCGTTATAAAAAGCGCGGGACGGCGATCTACGACTCCGCCACCCACGGTGCCATTCGTCTGCAACTGGGGCGCTTCAAGCCGCCGTGGACGATGCGTCTGGAACGGCGTTTCTGGCGCGATCCGCCACCGTCCGACCCATAACCGCCAGTTATGAAAGCCCGACCGGATGCGACATCACAGTCTTCGGTGCATCCGGCCCCTATGTTAGAGTGGCGCACTTTTTCGAGGGAGCTGTCACTGTGTGGGAATTGGTCAAATCCGGCGGCTGGATGATGTTGCCGATTATTTTGAGTTCCATCGCGGCCATGGCGATCACCGCCGAGCGTCTCTGGACCCTGCGAGCCAGCCGTGTGACCCCGGAGCATTTGCTCGGGCAAGTCTGGGTGTGGATCAAGGACAAGCAGCTTAATAAAGAAAAACTCAAGGAGCTGCGCGCCAACTCACCGTTGGGCGAGATCCTGGCGGCGGGCCTTGCCAACTCCAAACATGGTCGAGAGATCATGAAAGAGTGCATCGAGGAGGCCGCTGCCCGGGTCATCCATGAAATGGAGCGCTATATCAATGCGCTTGGCACCATTGCGGCCATGGCACCGTTGCTCGGCCTGTTGGGTACGGTGCTGGGCATGATCGATATTTTCAGCTCGTTCATGGGGTCGGGCATGACCACTAACGCCGCCGTGCTGGCGGGCGGTATCTCCAAGGCGTTGATTACCACGGCNGCTGGCCTGATGGTCGGTATCCCGGCAGTATTCTTTCACCGATTCCTGCAACGCCGGATCGATGAGCTGGTGGTGGGCATGGAGCAGGAAGCGATCAAACTGGTCGAAGTGGTTCAGGGCGACCGTGATGTGGACCTGGCCGAGGGCAAAGCGTGAAATTCCGCCGCAAACCGCGGGAAACGGTCGACATCAACCTCGCGTCGCTGATCGACGTGGTGTTTATCCTGCTGCTGTTTTTTGTTGTCACCACCACGTTTACCCGTGAAACCCAGTTGCGCGTCGATCTGCCGGAAGCGGTCAGCGGTTCGCCTGCCGAAGACCAGCAGGTCAAGCACCTGGACGTTGCCATCAGTGCCGAAGGTGCGTTCTCGGTGAACAATCAGATATTGCCGAAGAACGACCTCGCGACGCTGATGGAGGCGCTGCAAAAAGAATCCAATGGCGACACCAATCTGCCGCTGTCCATCAGCGCGGATGGCAAGACTCAGCATCAGTCAGTCATCACGGCCATGGACGCTGCGGGCAAGCTGGGTTTCAGCCATCTGCGCATGACCACGGTCGAAGCGGCACCGCCCGCGCCCTGATGGCCATGTCTGATCGCTTGCTCGCCGCGTGGTACCAAGGTCATCCGGCCCTGAAGCTGTTGCAGCCACTGGAGTGGCTGTACCGGCGCGTAGTCATGAACAAGCGCAAGCGCTTTCTGGCGGGTGAGGGCGAGATCTATCAGCCGCCCGTGCCGCTGATCGTGGTCGGCAATATCACCGTCGGTGGCACCGGCAAGACACCGCTGATCCTGTGGATGATCCAGCATTGCCAGCGCAGCGGTTTGCGGGTCGGGGTGGTCAGCCGTGGGTACGGCGCCAAACCGCCGCAATTGCCGTGGCGCGTCGAGGCCGATCAGAGCGCAGAGATTGCCGGCGACGAACCGCTGTTGATCGTCCAGCGCACGGGCGTGCCGTTGATGATCGACCCGGATCGCAGCAGCGCCGTCAAAGCGCTGCTGGCGAGTGAGCCGCTGGATCTGATCCTCTCTGATGACGGCATGCAACATTACCGGCTGGCCCGGGACCTGGAACTGGTGTTGATCGACGCCGCCCGCGGCCTGGGCAACAAACGCTGCCTGCCGGCCGGTCCCTTGCGTGAACCGGTCGAACGCCTGCAAAGCGTCGACGCCGTGCTATACAACGGCGCCACCAATGATCGCGACGACGGTTTTGCCTTCCAGCTGCAACCTACCGAACTGGTCAACCTGCACAGCGGTGAGCGTCGTCCCCTCGACCACTTCCCTGCAGGCCAGGCGCTGCACGCCGTGGCCGGGATCGGTAATCCGCAACGTTTCTTCACGACCCTCGAAACGCTACACTGGCAGCCAGTGCCGCATGCGTTTGCCGACCACGCCGAGTACAGCGTGCAGGCCTTGAATTTCACACCGTCATTACCATTGGTGATGACCGAAAAGGACGCGGTGAAGTGCCGTGCCTTCGCCGCCGTCGATTGGTGGTACCTGGCGGTCGATGCTGCGCCATCACCGGCCTTCGTGGCCTGGTTCGATACGCAGCTGATGCGCCTGTTGCCGGATCGTCTTCTGCCTTAACTCCGTTCTAATCCAGGAAATACTCATGGACACCAAACTGCTCGACATCCTCGCTTGCCCGATCTGCAAAGGCCCGCTCAAGCTCAGCGCCGACAAAACCGAGCTGATCAGCAAGGGTGCTGGCCTGGCTTACCCGATCCGTGATGGCATCCCGGTAATGCTCGAAAGCGAAGCCCGCACCCTGACCACCGATGAGCGCCTGGATAAATGACCACAGCCTTTACCGTCGTCATTCCTTCACGNTATGCCTCCACCCGTCTGCCGGGCAAACCGCTGCTGCTGATCGCCGGCAAGCCGATGATCCAGCACGTCTGGGAGCAGGCGAGCAAAAGCAGTGCCGAGCGTGTGGTGGTCGCCACTGACGACGCGCGCATCGTTGAAGCGTGCAAGGCGTTTGGCGCCGAAGTGGTGCTGACCCGCGAAGATCACAATTCCGGTACCGATCGCCTGGCCGAAGTCGCCGCGAAACTGGGCCTGGCCGCCGACGCCATCGTGGTCAACGTGCAAGGTGACGAGCCCTTGATCCCGCCGAGCGTGATCGATCAGGTCGCCGCGAACCTGGCTGCCCATGGCGAGGCGCGCATGGCGACCCTGGCCGAGCCGATCGAAGACGTCGAAACCCTGTTCAACCCTAATGTGGTCAAGGTCGTCAGCGATCTCAATGGCCTGGCGCTGACATTTAGTCGCGCCACATTGCCGTGGGCGCGAGACGCCTTCGCCAGGAACCCTGACGTATTGCCGGAAGGCGTGCCGTATCGCCGCCATATCGGCATCTATGCCTATCGCGCCGGTTTCCTGCATGACTTCGTCAGCTGGGGCCCGTGCTGGCTGGAAAACACCGAGTCCCTGGAACAACTGCGTGCCCTGTGGCATGGCGTGCGGATTCACGTCGCCGATGCGCTGATCGCGCCGCCCACCGGCGTCGACACCGTCGAAGACCTCGAGCGCGTCCGTCGCCTGCTGGAGGCCTGATGCGCGTTCTGTTCGTGTGCCTGGGTAACATCTGCCGCTCGCCAACGGCCGAAGGTGTGCTGCGGCATAAATTGCGCGAGGCGGGGCTGGCCGATCACATCGAAGTTGCCTCCGCCGGCACCGGTGACTGGCATGTCGGCAAGGCGCCGGACAAACGCAGCCAGGCTGCGGCCAAACTGCGCGGTTACGACCTGTCCGCCCAACGCGCCCAGCAAGTGACCCGCGCCGATTTTTCCGCCTACGACCTGATTCTGGCGATGGACAACAGCAATCTGCGCCACCTCAAGGCCCTGCAACCGGCCAAGGGCAAGGCCGAGCTGGATCTGTTTTTGCGTCGCTACCAGTCGGAACTCGATGAAGTGCCGGATCCGTATTACGACGGCGACCAAGGCTTCGAGCAGGTGCTGGACCTGATCGAGCGAGCCNGTGATTTNNTGGTGATCGAATTGAAGGGGCGGTTATGAGTTTGCAGGTTCAACCCCAGGTTTCGCTCAAGCCGTTCAATACGTTTGGTGTCGACGTTCAGGCCCGGTTGTTTGCCGAGGCCCACAACGACGCCGATGTGCGTGAAGCCCTGGCGTATGCGTCGGCCCATGACGTGCCGTTGCTGGTGATCGGTGGCGGCAGCAACTTGCTGCTGACGGCTGATGTCCAGGCACTTGTGCTGCGCATGGCGACGCGCGGGATTCGGATCCTGAGCGATGATGGCAGCAAGGTCGTGATCGAAGCCGAGGCCGGTGAGCCTTGGCATCCGTTCGTGCAGCACACCCTGGCGCAGGGTTTGTCGGGCCTGGAGAACCTCAGCCTGATCCCCGGCACGGTTGGTGCGGCGCCGATGCAGAACATCGGCGCCTATGGCGTCGAGATCAAGGACGTGTTCGCCGGCCTGACCGCGCTGGATCGCCAGACCGGCGAGCTGCGGGATTTCACCCTGGAAGACTGCAACTTCGCCTACCGTGACAGCCTGTTCAAGCAGGAGTCGGGGCGCTGGTTGATCCTGCGCGTGCGTTTCACCCTGGACCGCGCCGCACACCTGCACCTGGAATACGGCCCGGTTCGCCAGCGTCTGACCGATCAGGGCATCGATCACCCGACTGCCACCGACGTCAGCCAGGCGATCTGCAGCATTCGTAGCGAAAAACTCCCGGACCCGGCAGTGCTGGGCAATGCCGGCAGCTTCTTCAAGAATCCTCTGGTGCCGGCCGCGCTGGTCGCACAGCTGAAAAGCCAATACCCGGACCTGGTGGCCTACGCGCAACCTGATGGGCAGATGAAACTGGCGGCCGGCTGGTTGATCGAGCNGGCTGGCTGGAAAGGCTTTCGTGACGGCGATGCCGGCGTGCATAAGTTACAGGCGCTGGTGCTGGTCAACTACGGCAGCGCCACCGGCCTGCAATTGCTGCACCTGGCGCAGCACATCCAGAAAGACATTTTGGAACGTTTCAACGTCGACCTGGAAATGGAGCCGAATCAGTATTGAAGCTACGCTTTAATGACTGATCTCAAAGCCCTGCACACCTTCAACTGTGCAGGGCTTTTTTGTTAATGCTGGGTTAACTTAGCCACCTAACGATGCAAGCATTTGCTCCACCAAAGGCCCGATGCAGACGTTGCCGTCCGCGTAAGAGAGCCTCTTAGCCTGAGCCGATCTGCGTGATGCCAACCGCCAACCCTCGGCGGCAGATTGCTCGACCCCATAACCCTATAAATATGCGGGCGTGCCCATGATTACCCTGAAGCTCAATGGTCAAGACCATCAACTCGATGTCACAGAGGATATGCCGCTGCTCTGGGCAATCCGCGACGTGGCCGGTTACAACGGCACCAAATTCGGCTGCGGCATGGGCCTGTGCGGTGCCTGCACCATTCATATCGAAGGCGCTCCGGCGCGCAGTTGCATCACGCCGATCGGCGCGGTGGTCGGCCAGAACGTCACCACCATCGATAACCTGCACGCCGATCCGGTCGGGCAAGTCGTGCAACAAGCGTGGCTCGACAGCGCCGTGGCCCAGTGCGGTTTCTGCCAGGGCGGGCAGATCATGTCCGCGACGGCGCTGCTCAAGACCAACCCGAACCCCAGCGACGCACAGATCGAAGAGGCGATGGTCGGCAATATTTGCCGGTGCGGCACCTACAACCGCATCAAGACTGCCATCCGCCAGGCATCCACTCACCTGAAGGAGGCCAAGGCATGAGCCGGTTACCGAATGATTTTGCGCTGAGCAACCTCAGCCGCCGTGGCTTCCTTAAAGGTGTCGGTGCGACCAGTGCGCTGGTTCTGGTAGCGAGCTGGGGTTGGCAAGACGCTTTCGCCGAAGAAAAAGAGAAAAAATTCGGCGCAGACGGCATGCCCAATGGCTGGATCGATGATCCCAAGGTTTACATCAGCATTGCCGCTGACGGCATGGTGACCGTGGTCTGCAACCGTTCGGAAATGGGCCAGGGTGTGCGCACCAGCCTGACCATGGTGGTCGCCGATGAACTGGATGCCGACTGGGCCATGATGAAAGTGCAGCAGGCGCCGGGCGACGAAATTCGCTTCGGCAACCAGGACACCGACGGTTCGCGCAGCATGCGTCACTGGTACGAGCCGATGCGCCGTTGCGGCGCTGCCGCTCGGACCATGCTTGAACAAGCGGCTGCCGCGCAGTGGAAAGTGCCGGTCAGCGAGTGCCATGCGCAACTGCATAAAGTGGTGCACCAGCCGACCGGTCGTGAACTGGGCTATGGCGCCCTGGCCGCCGCGGCAGGTGCGCTGGCAGTGCCGGCCCGTGACAGCCTGCGGCTCAAGCAGCC
The DNA here is from genome assembly GCF_002251635.1 of Pseudomonas mandelii. GTDB lineage: Bacteria > Pseudomonadota > Gammaproteobacteria > Pseudomonadales > Pseudomonadaceae > Aquipseudomonas > Aquipseudomonas mandelii_B. Next base: position 4,869 of record NZ_NMOJ01000058.1, on the reverse strand, counting down.
ATCGGAATTTCGCTACATCGGCAAGGAAGGCACCAAGGCGATCGACGGTGCCGACATCGTCAATGGCCGCGCCATTTACGGTGCCGACGTGCATTTCGACGGCATGCTTTACGCCGTGATTGCGCGTCCGGCGGTCTATGGCGGCACGGTCAAATCCGTTGACTCCAGCGCCGCGCTGAAAGTCCCGGGCGTGATCAAGGTGATTCAGATCGAAGGCCGTCCGCTGCCATCCGAGTTCCAGCCGCTAGGTGGCGTGGCCGTGGTGGCCAGCAATACCTGGGCTGCGATCAAAGGCCGCGAAGCGCTGAAAATCGAGTGGGATGACGGCCCCAACGCCAGTTATGACTCGATCGCCTACCGCAAAGAGCTGGAAGCCGCGTCCCTCAAACCCGGCAAGGTGGTGCGCAACACCGGCAACATCGACGACGCCATGAAAGGCGCCAACAGCATCCTCGAGGCCTCGTATTACCTGCCGCACCTGGCGCAGGCGCCGATGGAGCCGATGGTCGCCATCGCCCGGTTCAAGGACGGGGTGTGCGAGGCCTGGGCTCCGAGCCAGGCGCCCCAAGTCACCCGGGAACGGATTGGCGAACGCCTCGGCATTCCGTTCGATAAGGTCACGTTCAATGTCACCTTGCTGGGCGGCGGTTTCGGTCGCAAATCCAAGCCGGACTTCATCATCGAAGCGGCGATCCTCGCCAAGGAATTCCCCGGCAAGGCCGTGCGGGTGCAATGGACCCGTGAAGACGACATCCACTGCTCCTACTTCCACACCGTGTCGGCCGAATACCTTAAGGCCAGCCTGGGCAAGGACGGCCTGCCCTCCGGTTGGCTGCACCGCACCGTGGCCCCGAGCATCACCGCGTTGTTCGCCCCGGGCATGAACCACGAGGCGGCTTTCGAGCTGGGCATGGGCTTTACCAACATGGCCTACGCGATCCCCAATGTGCGCCTGGAAAACCCGGAAGCGGCGATTCATACGCGGGTCGGCTGGTATCGCTCGGTGTCGAACATCCCCCATGGGTTTGCGATCCAGAGCTTTGTCGACGAGCTGGCTCACAAGGCCAAACAGGATCCACTCAAGTACCAGATCAAACTGCTCGGCCCGGACCGTCAGATCGATCCGCGTACCTTGAGTGAAGAGTGGAACTACGGCGAATCCCCCGAGCGTTATCCGATCGACACCGGGCGGATGCGCACAGTGCTGGAAACGGCCGCCAAGGCCGCCGGTTGGGGACGCGAGCTGCCCAAGGGCCGAGGCCTGGGCCTGGCGGTGCATTACAGCTTCGTCACCTATGTGGCGGCGGTGATCGAGGTCGAAGTCAAAGACGACGGCACGTTGATCGTGCACAAGGCCGACATCGCGGTGGATTGCGGTCCGCAGATCAACCCCGAGCGGATTCGCGCTCAGTTCGAAGGCGCTTGCGTCATGGGCCTGGGCAATGCCGTGGTCGGGGAAATCAGCTTCAAGGACGGCAAGGTGCAGCAAGACAACTTCCACATGTACGAAGTGGCACGCATGTCACTGGCGCCGAAGGAAGTGGCGGTGCATCTGGTCACGCCTCCGGGCAATGTGCCGTTGGGCGGGGTCGGTGAGCCAGGCGTACCGCCGATTGCGCCGGCGCTGTGCAACGCGATCTTCGCTGCCACTGGCCAGCGCATCCGCAACTTGCCGGTTCGTTATCAGCTGCAAGGTTGGCAGAAGGCGCAGGCCTGATGGACAGCGCGGATCTGAATGTCCTGCGCAGCGTGCTGGAATGGCGCCGCGCCGGGCAGCGAGTAGTGTTGTACAGCGTGGTCCAGACCTGGGGCAGTGCGCCNCGGGCACCTGGCGCGATGCTGGCGTTGCGTGAAGATGGCGTGGTGATCGGCTCGGTGTCCGGTGGGTGTGTCGAGGATGATTTAATTGCCCGGCTGCACGATGGGCGGATTCCACCTGACGGACCGCCGGTGCAGTTGATCACCTACGGCGTCACCCGAGAGGAGGCCGCACGGTTTGGTTTGCCGTGCGGCGGCACGTTGCGCCTGACCGAAGAGCGGGTCGGCGATCCAGGTTGGGTCGCCGATTTGCTGGCACGCTGCGAGGCCCATGAAATCGTGGCTCGCTCGCTGGATATTGCGAGCGGTGAAGTGGTTTTGCTGGCGGCGAACAAAAGCGATGTGCTGAGCTTTGACGGCCACACCCTTCGCGCCATCTACGGTCCGCGTTGGCGGCTGTTGCTGATCGGTGCGGGGCAACTGTCCCGGTATGTCGCCGAGATGGCGCGGCTGCTGGATTTCGAAGTGCTGATCTGCGATCCGCGCAGCGAGTTTGTCTACGGTTGGGAAGAGCAGCACGGCCGTTTCGTCTCGGGCATGCCGGATGAAGCGGTGCTGAACATCCAGACCGACGAACGCACGGCCATCGTCGCCCTGACCCATGATCCGCGTCTGGATGATATGGCGCTGCTGACCGCTCTGGATTCCAGGGCTTTTTATGTCGGTGCCCTCGGCTCGCGAGTCAACAGCCTGAAACGTCGGGAAAACCTCGCTCAGCTAGGCTTGTCATCACAGGCCATCGAGCGGTTGCACGGCCCGATCGGTTTGCACATCGGCAGCCACAGTCCCGCGGAAATCGCCTTGTCGCTGCTGGCCGAGATTGTGGCGATCAAGAACGGCGTCGAACTCAAGCAGAAGAAGCCGTTGCAGGAGGTTGTATGAGTGATCCCATCGGCGTCATCGTGCTGGCGGCGGGGCAGGGCAGTCGTTTCAGGCTGGTGGCGGGGGAGGACAAGGACAAACTGCTGGCGGACTGTGCCGGTCGCGATGGCGCTGTTCGTTCGGTAATCGAGCAGGTGCTGCTGAGTTTGCCGATCAGTCTTGGGAAGCGCGTGCTGGTGACCACCGAAGATCGTCCGCAAGTGATTCGCATGGCTCAGGCGTATGGCTTCGAGATTGTAGTGATCGAGTCGACCGGGATGGGTGACAGCATTGCGGCTGGGGTGGCGGCGTGTCCAGACCTCAATGGCTGGTTGATTGTACTGGGGGATATGCCGTTTATCTTGCCGTCGAGTGTTGAGCGGGTGGTGGCGGGGATGGCGGACGATTGCGTCAGCGTGCCGGTGCATGCGGGTGAGTATGGGCATCCGGTCGGGTTCGGGCGCAGCTTTGCGCCGGGGTTGATGGCGTTATCGGGTGATCATGGGGCCAAACCGTTGTTTGCGCAGGGCAGGGTGGTCGAGGTGGCGGTGGATGATGCCGGGGTGTTGTGGGATGCAGATGTGCCAGAGAAACTGATCTTCCAGTAGCCTCGAGAAAAGCCCTGCAAGCGTAAACCTGCAGGGCTTCTCGGTCAGGCTGACCATCTCATTAAGCCCCGCCTGGATCACCAGACGGGGCTTTTTAGTGGCCGATGGAATCAGACGAGGGGTTTAGGCTCGTGTTCTTTTTCCAGGGCTTGTTCGTGTTGCTCGACCGCTTCCTGTACGGAGCGCGGTGCTTCTTCGATGACCGACTCGGCAGCAGGTGCCGCTTCGATCACTTCAGCCACAACCGGTGCAGGCTCGTCAGCGACAACCGCTTCAACCGGAGCAGCAGCGGCAGCCAGTTCGGCTTCCTTCTGCAGACGCTCGGCTTCACGCTTGCGACGACGCACTTCACGCGGGTCGTTCGGTGCACGGCCATTTTCGGTCAGGGCGCTGACGGGAGCTGCTTCAACGACCGGTGCGGCCACTTCGGCAACAACCGGCGTCGGTGCTTCAACGACGGGAGCAGGCTCGGCAGCCACAACCACTGGCTCGGAGACCACGGTTTCAGCCGCCTGGACTTCAGCAACCGGTGCAGGTGCTTCAACAGCTACCGGTTCGGCCACCCAGTTGAACGCGGTTTGTTCTTCACGAACTTCGCGGACAGCGTCGGTGACGGTTTCGCTGGAGGTTTCGACCGCTGGTTCGGCAGCAAACACGGGTTCGGCCACTGGAGCGGTTTCAACAACCGGCTCAGCTTCACGAACCGGTGCCACTTCGATTTCCGGAGCCGCAGTGGCTTCCACCGGAGTCGTCGCTTCTACCACAGGCGCTTCGACCGGAGCCGTCTCCAGGGTGGCGGCCGTTGCACGTTCGGCTTGCTCGTTGGCTTGTGCTTCAGCCGGTGCGCTGATCACGGTGCTGGCAACGGCTGCGGTAACAGCCAGGCCGGCGGCCAGATCGGAAGTACTTGGCGCTTCGTTGCTTTCGCCTGCTTCGCTGCCTTCGGCGGATTCGGATTCTTCCGAACCTTCGATCACGTTACCGTTGGCATCNCGCTGACGCTCACGACGGTTGCTGCGACGACGCTGGCCACGGGAGCGGCGGCGTGGACGATCGCCTTCGGCGTTGTCCTGGCCATCTTCCTGCAACTGCTCTTCGTTGGTTACCAGTTCTTCTTCGGCAACCGCGGCAGCGGCTTGCTCGGCACGTGGCTGACGTTCTTCACGCGGTGGGCGTGGAGCGCGTTCTTCACGTGGCTGGCGAGCCGGACGCTCTTCAGCGGTCGCAGCAGTCGCAGCAGCGGCTGGAGCGGTGGCATCCAGAGGTTCGCGCAGTTCACGCACGCGTTCTTCNCGCTCGCCACGTGGCTTGCGATCTTCGCGAGGTGCGCGCGGTGCACGTTCTTCACGAGGGGCGCGTGGAGCACGCTCTTCACGTGGAGCACGCTCTTCGCGGGCGACTACCGGGGTTTCTTCGCGGGCTTCGCGTGGTTGACGCTCTTCACGTGGCTCACGTGGCGCGCGTTCTTCACGCGGTGCACGTTCTTCGCGAGGCTTGCGCTCTTCGTCACGGCGACCGTTGCGGTTACGGCTTTGCTGGCGACCGTTGCGACGTTCTTCGTTACGGGCCGGACGCTCGGCGG
>NZ_NMOJ01000057.1 GCF_002251635.1 Pseudomonas mandelii | reverse complement strand
GCTGGTTTTTCAACCACAACCGGAGCCACAGGCTCTTCTTTGGTGGCGAACAGGCTCACCAGCGACTTCACCAGGCCTTTGAACAGGCTTGGCTCAGGCATGGCGGCAGGGGCGGCAACCGGTGCGGCAGCGACGACTTCGGTCGGAACCGGAGCGTTGGCGCGGGCCGGAGCGGTCTTGACTGCGGCTTCCTGACGAACCAGGGTGCGGGTCGCGGCGGCCGGCTGGACTTCTTCAACTTCCGCAGCGGCAGCAGCGATTTCGTAGCTGGACTGGCCGNCTGNGGCTTCCGGGCTGTCATCGCGCAGGCGCTGCACTTCGAAGTGCGGCGTTTCGAGGTGATCGTTCGGCAGGATGACGATACGGGCACGGGTGCGCAGTTCAATCTTGGTGATCGAGTTGCGTTTTTCGTTGAGCAGGAAGGCTGCAACCGGGATCGGCACTTGTGCGCGGACTTCGGCGGTGCGGTCTTTCAGGGCTTCTTCTTCGATCAGGCGCAGGATCGCCAGGGACAGCGATTCAACGTCACGGATGATGCCGGTGCCGTTGCAACGCGGGCAGACGATGCCGCTGCTTTCACCCAGGGATGGGCGCAGGCGCTGACGGGACATTTCCAGCAGGCCGAAGCGCGAGATACGGCCAACTTGTACGCGGGCGCGGTCAGCTTCCAGGCATTCGCGGACTTTCTCTTCCACGGCGCGCTGGTTCTTGGCCGGGGTCATGTCGATGAAGTCGATCACGATCAGGCCGCCGATATCACGCAGGCGCAGCTGGCGGGCGATTTCTTCAGCCGCTTCCAGGTTGGTCTGCAGGGCGGTTTCTTCGATGTCGCTACCTTTGGTAGCGCGCGCCGAGTTGATGTCGATGGACACCAGGGCTTCGGTCGGGTCGATAACAATGGAGCCGCCGGAAGGCAGTTCGACGACGCGCTGGAAGGCGGTCTCGATCTGGCTTTCGATCTGAAAACGGTTGAACAGCGGAACGCTGTCTTCGTACAGCTTGATCTTGCTGGCGTACTGCGGCATCACCTGGCGGATAAAGGTCAGGGCTTCGTCCTGGGCTTCAACGCTGTCGATCAGCACTTCGCCGATGTCCTGGCGCAGGTAATCGCGGATGGCGCGGATGATCACGTTGCTTTCCTGATAGATCAGGAATGGCGCGGAACGATCCAGGGACGCTTCTTTGATAGCGGTCCACAGTTGCAGCAGGTAGTCGAGGTCCCACTGCATTTCTTCGCTGCTGCGGCCAAGGCCGGCAGTGCGAACGATCAAGCCCATGTCGGCCGGTGCAACCAGGCCGTTCAGCGCTTCACGCAACTCGTTGCGCTCTTCGCCTTCGATGCGACGGGAAATGCCGCCGGCACGTGGGTTGTTCGGCATCAGGACCAGGTAACGGCCAGCCAGGCTGATGAACGTGGTCAGGGCTGCGCCCTTGTTGCCACGTTCTTCTTTTTCGACCTGAACGATGACTTCCTGGCCTTCGCTCAGGACGTCCTTGATGTTCACGCGGCCTTCAGGGGCTTTCTTGAAGTATTCGCGGGAGATTTCTTTGAGGGGCAGGAAGCCGTGGCGCTCGGAGCCGAAATCGACAAAGGCAGCCTCAAGGCTTGGTTCGATGCGAGTAATACGGCCTTTATAGATGTTGGCCTTCTTTTGCTCGCGTGCACCGGATTCGATGTCCAGGTCGTAGAGGCGTTGGCCATCTACCAGTGCAACACGCAACTCTTCGGGTTGAGTTGCGTTAATCAGCATTCTTTTCATGTTGTACCGTCGGTTTCCGGGCTGCCGGAAACGGCGTTCGGCACACACGACTTCTCACGGTCGGTGTCAGGTGCGTCNGGAGTGGTTGGCCATTCCCGTGTCCAGCGATGTCTGGCCAATTGGGCCGTTATCGCGACTTACGCGTCCTGCTTGCTGTGGCTACTTAAGCACTCAGTCAGGAGGAGGAATCAACCAGCGGCTGTGGACGAGATGAAGCGTCTAAATATAAGCCTAGTGCTACACGGTCCGACGGTTGTGCATCTCCACCCTACACGTATCCCTGATAATTCGGGTGCTGCCGCGCGCAGAATCCGCAGCGGGTTGGCATTTACCGTGAGCTCCGAAGGGGGAGGTCACGCATCATGGCTAATTTAGGCGTTGTTTCCGAAGCGTTCGCTCGGGGTCGTCCTTAGCTGACTGCACTTTGTGAACTGGCCATGAATATGGCTCGCAAGGCGAGTGAAAACTCTGCTTTACGGCTTGATTCAGGCCTCATGTCACCTGCGCTTGTTACAGCTGCAAACTCCACCGTTACGTAGCGAAAGCCCCGTAGGACGGCCTCGCGTCCTGGTGAATTGCGATGGTCAGGGCCGGCAATTTGCCGCAAGTCCTCTGTCCAGGCCGCTTTTGGCGGCGTTCGCGACTATAGCAGCAATGATTAAGTGCTTCAATTCCATAAAAAATTGTTATCATCGCCGCCATGACGACTACCGCCCCCCAGACCCCCNGCGTCCAGCTGCTTGAGGTCTCGCCGGAATATGCCGGCCAACGCATTGACAACTTTCTCCTGGCCAGGCTCAAAGGCGTGCCCAAGACCTTGATCTACCGCATCTTGCGTAAAGGCGAAGTGCGCGTGAACAAGGGTCGGATCAAGCCCGAGTACAAGCTGCAGGCGGGCGATATCGTCCGTGTGCCGCCCGTGCGCGTGCCTGAGCGCGACGAGCCGGTGCCACTGGCCCAAGGCCTGTTGCAGCGCCTTGAAGCCTCGATTGTCTTCGAAGACAACAAACTGATCGTGATCAACAAGCCCTGCGGCATTGCGGTTCACGGTGGCAGCGGCCTGACGTTCGGCGTGATCGAGGCCTTTCGTCAGTTGCGTCCGGATGCCAAGGAGCTGGAACTGGTTCATCGCCTTGACCGTGACACGTCGGGCCTGTTGATGATCGCCAAAAAACGCAGCATGTTGCGCCATCTGCACACCGCCCTGCGTGGCGATGGTGTGGACAAACGCTACATGGCGNTGGTNCGTGGTAATTGGGCGGCCTCGATCAAGCAAGTCCGGGCGTCGCTGGGCAAGAGCAATCTGCGTTCCGGCGAGCGTATGGTCGAGGTCGACGAGGAGGAGGGCAANGAAGCCCTGACCCTGTTCAAGGTGCTGCGCCGCTTCGGCGACTTCGCCACCTTGGTCGAGGCCAAGCCGATTACCGGTCGGACTCACCAGATTCGCGTCCACACCTTGCACGCCGGGCACTGCATCGCTGGCGACACCAAGTATGGCGACGAAGGTTTCAGCAAGGAAATCCGCGATTTGGGCGGCAAACGCCTGTTCCTGCACGCGTACCTGCTGACTGTGCCGCTGCCGGATGGTGGCGAGCTGAAATTGCAGGCACCGGTCGATGAGATGTGGGCCAAGACCGTGGAGCGTTTGAGTGTCGCACCTTGATTACAAGCTGCTGATTTTCGATTGGGATGGCACACTCGCTGACTCCATTGGTCGGATTGTCGAGGCGATGCATGTCGCGTCCGAACGATCCGGGTTTCAGTTGCGCGATGATTTTGCCGTCAAAGGCATTATCGGTCTGGGCTTGCCTGAGGCCATTCGCACGTTGTACCCGGACATTGGCGATGCGGAGTTGGTGGCGTTCCGTCAGCACTACGCGGATCACTACATCGCTGCCGAAGCCGTGCCTTCGCCGTTGTTTGAAGGTGTGGTCGAGTCGATGGAGGCGTTTCGCGCCGAGGGTTATCATCTGGCTGTGGCCACGGGCAAGGCTCGTCGCGGGCTGGACCGGGTGCTGAAGGCTCACGGCTGGGAAGATTATTTCGATATCACCCGTGCCGCCGATGAAACCGCCAGCAAGCCCCATCCGCTGATGCTTGAGCAGATTCTCGCGCATTGCGAGGTTCGTCCGGAGCAGGCGCTGATGGTCGGCGATTCATCCTTCGATCTGCAGATGGCGCGTAACGCCGGCATGGATTCGGTGGCGGTCAGTTATGGCGCGCAATCGATCGACGCGCTGAAGCTGTTCGAGCCGCGACTGGCCATTGATCGTTTTTCAGAATTGCATGCCTGGCTGGGTCAGCGGGCTTAACAGGTTTTTGCTGGGGTAGATGTCATGACCGACGAATGGAAGGCGCCCGCCAAGGCGAGGGCAGAGAGCGGTGATGACAAAAGCTGGAAGCTGCTGGAGAAGACGCTTCTGGCCAGCGTCCAGGAGCAGCGCCGTTCCAGGCGTTGGGGGATTTTCTTCAAGCTGCTGACCTTTGTTTACCTGCTTGCCATGCTGGCGCTGTTCANNCCGCTGATGGACATGGAAAAAAGCGCGACCCGCGGTTCCCACTACACGGCGTTGATCGACGTGACCGGCATGATCGCCGACAAGGAGCCAGCCAGCGCCGACAACATCGTTNGCAGCCTGCGTGCTGCGTTTGAAGACCCCAAGGTCAAAGGCGTGATCCTGCGCATCAACAGTCCGGGCGGCAGCCCTGTGCAGTCGGGTTATGTGTATGACGAGATTCGGCGTCTGCGCGCATTGCATCCGGACATCAAGCTGTACGCAGTGATTTCCGACCTGGGCGCCTCGGGCGCCTATTACATCGCCAGCGCCGCTGACCAGATCTATGCCGACAAGGCCAGTTTGGTCGGNTCNATCGGTGTAACGGCGGCCGGTTACGGGTTTGTCGGCACCATGGAGAAGTTGGGTGTGGAGCGTCGGACCTACACGTCCGGCGAGCACAAGTCGTTCCTCGACCCGTTCCAGCCGCAGAAGCCTGAGGAGACTCAGTTCTGGCAGGGCGTTCTGGATACCACGCACCAGCAGTTTATCAATAGCGTGAAGAAGGGCCGTGGTGACCGTCTCAAAGATAAAGACCATCCGGAGCTGTTCTCCGGGTTGGTGTGGTCGGGCGAGCAGGCGTTGCCGCTGGGTTTGATCGATGGCCTGGGCAGTGCCAGTTCGGTGGCGCGGGATGTAATTGGCGAGAAAGAACTGGTGGATTTCACCGTTCAGGAATCGCCGTTCGATCGCTTCTCGAAAAAGCTCGGTGCCAGCGTGGCTGAGCAATTGGCGATGTGGATGGGCTTCCAGGGGCCTTCATTGCGCTGATGCTTTGGTTGCACCAGAAAACCGGCCTCAGTGGCCGGTTTTTTGTGTTCAGGGTATTTGCACGCCTTCGGCCAGCAACATGTCGATCAGGCGAATCAGCGGCAGGCCGATCAGGCTGGTGGCATCCGCCCCTTCGGTGCTTTGAAACAGGCTCACACCCAGTCCTTCAGCCTTGAAGCTNCCAGCGCAGTCGTAGGGCTGTTCGGCGTGCAGGTAGCGCTCGATGCGTGCCGGGTCGAGGGTGCGCATGTGCACGGTGAAAGGCACGCAGTCGACCTGGCAGTCGCCGGTCTGGCTGTTCAGCAGCGCCAGGCCCGTCAGGAAGGTCACGCTGGCACCGCTCGATGCCAGCAGTTGTTCGCGGGCCTTCTCGAAGGTGTGGGGTTTGCCGATGATCCGCTCGCCGAGGACGGCGACCTGGTCGGAGCCGATGATCAGATGGGCGGGGTGGCTGCCGGCAAGTGCCCGGGCTTTTCCTTCGGCGAGGCGCTTTACCAGTTCGATGGCCGACTCATCCAGGCGATGGCTTTCATCGATATCCGGCGAACTGCAGGTGAATGGCAGCTGCAAGCGGGCCAGCAATTCCCGGCGATAAACCGAGCTGGATGCGAGTAATAAAGGCAGCATTAGCGTCTCCGGAAGACAGTCAGGGATTCTAGCGGGGCGACCAGCTGACGCACAGGGCTGAATTTCCTTTGACATGGCTGGGTGCATCCCTATAATGCTGCGCCTATGTTGAATGACCCGATTCCACCTCACGTTGACCCGCGCAAATTGGCAGATCGTGGCACTTCCCTTCAAGGTGAATTGCTGCTGGCCGATTTGGAGAGACTCTGCGACCCGCTTTCCGACACTGTCGGTACGGTGCAGGCCAAATTTGTTTTTGAACGAGATGAACGTAAATCTGTGGTAATCCACAGCTTTATCGACACCGAAGTCAAAATGGTTTGCCAGCGTTGTCTTGAGCTGGTCACCCTGCCGATCCACAGCGAATGCAGTTATGCCGTGGTGAAGGAGGGTGCGAATACCCAGTCGTTGCCGAAAGGTTATGACGTGCTGGAACTGGGCGAAGATCCTTTGGATCTGCATGCACTGATCGAGGAGGAGCTTTTGCTCGCCTTGCCCATTGTGCCTGCTCATCATCCGGAAGAATGCCAGCAGCCGGAGGGTCTCGATGACGAGGCCGAACCGAGCGAGGACGAGGTAACGCGGTCCAACCCGTTCAGTGTATTGGCGCAGTTAAAGCGTGACCCAAACGTTTAGGAGTTAATCAATTATGGCTGTTCAGCAGAACAAAAAATCCCGTTCCGCCCGTGACATGCGTCGTTCGCACGATGCCCTGACGGCGAGCACTCTGTCTGTAGAAAAAACCACCGGTGAAATTCACCTGCGTCACCACGTATCGCCAGAAGGCGTATACCGTGGTCGTAAAGTGATCGACAAGGGCGCTGACGAGTAATCACTTGTCTGCTCAAGTCATCGCGATTGACGCAATGGGCGGGGACTTCGGTCCCCGCAGCATTGTTCAGGCTTGCATCGCCAGCCTGTCTGCAACGCCCTCGCTGCACCTGACCCTCGTCGGTCAACCCTCCCTCCTTGAAGAATTGATCTCTGGCCAATCGGCTGTGGATCGCTCACGCCTGTCAATTGCTCCGGCGTCCGAAGTTATCACCATGGACGAAAAGCCTGCCCAGGCCTTGCGTGGCAAGCCTGACTCTTCAATGCGGGTGGCGCTTGAGTTGTTGCGTGATGGCAAGGTGCAAGCCTGTGTCAGTGCCGGCAACACCGGAGCGTTGATGGCATTGTCGCGGCATGTGCTCAAGACGCTGCCCGGTATCGATCGGCCAGCGATGGTCGCGGCGATTCCCACGCAGAAAGGCTATTGCCAGTTGCTCGACCTGGGTGCAAACGTCGATTGCAGCGCCGAGCATTTATTGCAGTTTGCGGTGATGGGCTCGGTGGCGGCAGAGACCCTCGGCATTGTTCGCCCACGNGTGGCCCTGCTGAATATCGGCACCGAAGACATCAAGGGCAACCAACAGGTCAAGCTCGCTGCCAGCCTGTTACAAGGGGCTCGGGGCTTGAATTACATCGGTTTCGTCGAAGGTGACGGTTTGTACCGGGGCGAGGCGGATGTGGTGGTGTGTGACGGGTTTGTCGGCAATATCCTGCTCAAGTCCAGCGAGGGCCTGGCGACCATGATTGCCGGGCGCATCGAAGCTTTGTTCAAGAAAAACCTCGCCTCGAAAATGGTCGGCGCGCTGGCGCTGCCGCTGATGAGGCGTTTGCAGGCCGATCTGGCGCCTGCGCGACATAACGGCGCAAGCTTTCTCGGGCTGCAGGGCATTGTGGTGAAAAGCCACGGCTCGGCCGGTGTGCAGGGCTTTCAGAGTGCGATTNCNCGAGCGCTGATCGAGATCCAGGAAAACCTTCCGGAACGCATTCACGGTCGTCTGGAGGATTTGTTGCTTTAGGCGTTTTCGTCGGACAATGCTTAAATGTGACCGCTCAGTTCAATTGGCCATCCAACTGTCAGTTTCTTGCGTCCCCCAAGCGGGACGTCAAATTCTCCGACGACAAGATCATTAGGGGCTTGTTACATGTCTACATCCCTCGCATTCGTCTTTCCAGGGCAGGGTTCGCAGTCCCTCGGCATGTTGGCCGAGCTGGGCGCGCAACATCCGCTGATCCTGGAAACCTTCAAGGAAGCTTCCGATGCCCTGGGTTACGACCTGTGGGCACTGACCCAGCAGGGGCCGGAAGAGCAACTCAATCAAACCGATAAAACCCAGCCGGCCATCCTGACCGCTTCGATCGCCCTGTGGCGCTTGTGGCTGGCGGAAGGCGGCGCGCGCCCGGCTTACGTGGCCGGTCACAGCCTGGGCGAATACAGCGCTCTGGTGGCTGCGGGCAGCCTGACCCTCGCTGAAGCGGTCAAGCTGGTCGAGCGTCGTGGTCAGTTGATGCAAGAAGCCGTTCCGGCCGGGCAGGGCGGCATGGCCGCTATCCTGGGTCTGGACGATGCCGTTGTGTTGGCCGCCTGTGCCGAAGCGGCGCAAGGCGAAGTGGTCAGCGCGGTCAACTTCAACTCCCCGGGCCAGGTCGTGATCGCTGGCGCCAAGGCGGCTGTTGAGCGTGCCATCGAAGGCTGCAAGGCCCGTGGCGCCAAGCGCGCCTTGCCATTGCCGGTGAGCGTGCCGTCCCACTGTGAGCTGATGCGCCCGGCCGCCGAGCGTTTTGCCGAGTCCATCGCCGCCATCAATTGGCAGGCGCCGCAGATCCCGCTGGTGCAGAACGTCAGCGCGGCCGTGGCGGCCGATCTGGAAACCCTCAAGCGCGATCTGCTTGAGCAGCTCTACAAGCCTGTACGCTGGGTTGAATCGGTCCAGGCGCTGGCCGCCAAGGGCGCGACCCAGTTGGTCGAGTGCGGCCCTGGCAAAGTACTCGCCGGCCTGAACAAACGTTGCGCCGAAGGCGTATCGACATCCAACCTCAATACCCCAGACGCTTTCGCTGCCGCCCGTGCAGCGCTGGCCTGAATTAGGAGAAGCCTGCATGAGTCTGCAAGGTAAAGTTGCACTGGTTACCGGCGCCAGCCGCGGTATTGGCCAGGCTATCGCCCTGGAGCTGGGTCGTCAGGGCGCTATCGTTGTAGGTACCGCGACGTCCGCTTCCGGCGCCGAGCGTATTGCCGCTACCCTGAAGGAAAACGGTATTCAAGGCACTGGCCTGGAACTCAATGTCACCAGCGACGAATCCGTTGCCGCTGTACTGGCGAGCATCACTTCGCAGTTTGGAGCGCCGGCGATCCTGGTCAACAATGCCGGCATCACCCGCGATAATCTGATGATGCGCATGAAAGATGACGAATGGCATGACGTCGTCGATACCAACCTGAACAGTCTGTTCCGCCTGTCCAAGGGCGTTTTGCGCGGTATGACCAAAGCCCGTTGGGGACGAATTATCAGTATTGGCTCTGTAGTGGGTGCCATGGGCAACGCAGGCCAAGTAAACTACGCAGCCGCCAAAGCCGGTCTGGAAGGTTTCAGTCGTGCATTGGCACGTGAAGTCGGTTCGCGGTCGATTACGGTCAACTCGGTAGCCCCAGGGTTCATCGACACCGATATGACCCGTGAACTGCCGGAAGCACAGCGTGAAGCTTTGCTGACACAGATTCCGCTGGGCCGTCTGGGCCAGGCTCAAGAGATCGCGAATGTGGTCACTTTCCTGGCATCCGACGGTGCGGCATACGTGACTGGGGCTACAATCCCGGTGAACGGCGGGATGTACATGAGTTAAATTGTGACGGATCGCTTCAAAAAAATGTCATACGAGCTGTCTAAAATCCGTTATAAAGCTGCAATTTATTTATAGGCAGGTGGTCTGCCGGGTACAAGGGTGAAGCTTTCAGTTGAAAAGCTGAAAAGGCTTTCTATACACTTACCCACTGGCCAGCTGCCTGAATTTGTCCATTAGGAGTTAAACAAGGTATGAGCACCATCGAAGAGCGCGTCAAGAAAATCGTCGCCGAGCAACTGGGCGTTAAAGAAGAAGAAGTGACCAACACTGCTTCCTTCGTAGAAGACCTGGGTGCCGATTCCCTTGACACCGTTGAGCTGGTGATGGCTCTGGAAGAGGAATTCGAGACCGAAATCCCGGACGAAGAAGCTGAAAAGATCACTACTGTACAAGCCGCAATCGATTACGTTACTAACCACCAGGCTTAATAGNTTGTAATCGTTGCTTGCTGTCATGGAAAAACCGCACTGCCATCACGGCGTGCGGTTTTTTCTTTAGCTCTGAAGCAAAGTCATCAT
>NZ_NMOJ01000056.1 GCF_002251635.1 Pseudomonas mandelii | reverse complement strand
TGAAAAAGGAGAGTGCTGTGTCGCGTAGACGCGTCGTAGTCACCGGTATGGGTATGTTGTCGCCACTGGGTACGGATGTGCCGAGCAGTTGGCAGGGCATTCTTGCTGGCCACAGTGGTATTGGTCTGATCGAACACACGGACCTTTCTGCCTATTCCACCCGTTTTGGCGGCTCGGTAAAGGGCTTCAATGTCGAGGAATATCTGTCGATCAAGGAANCCCGCAAGCTCGACCTGTTCATTCAATACGGCCTGGCAGCCGGTTTTCAGGCGGTGCGTAATGCCGGCCTGGAAGTAACCGACGCCAACCGTGAGCGCATCGGCGTGGCCATGGGTTCGGGTATTGGTGGTTTGACCAATATCGAAGAAACCAGCCGCACCTTGCACGATTCCGGCCCCCGTCGAATTTCACCGTTCTTCGTGCCGGGCTCGATCATCAATATGATTTCCGGTTTCCTGTCGATCCACTTGGGCGCACAGGGACCTAACTACGCCATCGCCACGGCTTGCACCACAGGCACGCACTGCATCGGCATGGCCGCACGCAACATTGCCTATGACGAAGCCGACGTGATGATCGCCGGTGGCGCCGAGATGGCGGCTTGCGGTCTGGGCATGGGTGGCTTCGGTGCTTCCCGTGCGCTGTCGACCCGCAACGACGAGCCAACCCGTGCCAGCCGTCCATGGGACAAGGGCCGTGATGGNTTTGTACTGTCCGACGGTGCCGGTGCGCTGGTACTGGAAGAGCTGGAGCACGCCAAAGCGCGTGGTGCCACGATCTACGCCGAGCTGATTGGTTTCGGCACCAGTGGCGATGCCTATCACATGACTTCGCCTCCGGCCGATGGCGCCGGTGCCGCACGTTGCATCACCAATGCCCTGCGCGACGCGAAGGTCAACCCTGACCAGGTGCAGTACATCAACGCCCACGGCACCTCGACCCCGACCGGCGATTTGGCGGAAGCCGAAGCCATCAAGTCGGTGTTCGGCGAGCACGCGTACAAGCTGGCGGTCAGCTCCACCAAGTCCATGACCGGCCACCTGTTGGGTGCGGCGGGCGCGGTCGAGGCGATCTTCAGCGTGATGGCGATCAANGNTCAGGTGGCGCCGCCGACCATCAACCTCGATGAGCCGGACGAAGGCTGCGATCTCGATTTCGTGCCGCACACCGCGCGCAACATGGATATCGATGTGGTGATTTCCAACTCGTTCGGTTTTGGTGGCACCAACGGTTCCCTGGTGTTCCGCCGGTTCGCTGAGTGATGCACAGCTGGGTCGACGGTCAGCCAGCGGACAGCGTGCCCCTGAAAGATCGCGGCCTGGCTTACGGTGATGGTCTGTTCGAGACCATTGCCGTGCGTGGCGGACAGCCGTTGCTGCTGGATCGACATCTGGTGCGTCTGGCCGATGGTTGTTCACGCCTGGCGATCAATGCTGATCACGAGCTGATCCGCAGTGAGCTGCTGGCCTATGCCCGCGCACTGGGTGAGGGCGTGCTCAAGCTCATCATCACCCGCGGCGACAGTCTGCGCGGCTACGCGCCCGACCCCTCGGCTCAGGCCCGACGCATTCTGCAAGGCAATCCTCCCGCTGCTTATCCGGCCGTAAATGGCGAACAGGGCGTTCGCCTGTTCCCGTGTGCGACACGATTGTCCAGGCAGCCTCTGCTTGCCGGCCTCAAGCACCTTAATCGTCTGGAGCAGGTCATCGCCCGTTCCGAATGGCAGGACACCGAGCATGCTGAAGGCTTGATGCTCGATTTGGCGGGACGCGTGATCGAAGGTGTGTTCAGCAACCTGTTCCTGATCCGCGATGGCGTGCTGATCACGGCCGATTTGAAGCGCTGCGGCGTTGCCGGCGTCATGCGCGCCGAATTATTGTTTCAAGCCGAGTCATTGGGGATCCCCACGCAAATCACTGACATCAGCCTGGATCAGCTGCAATGGGCCGATGAAGTCTTTGTCTGCAACAGCGTGTATGGCGTTTGGCCGGTGCGCGCCTATGCTGCGCTGAGCTGGTCGGTTGGGCCGCTCACCCGTAAACTCCAAACCATTGCCCGTGCGCTACTGGATGCTTGATACGTGAGACGTAAATTCTTGCTGCTGCTGGAAACCGGATTGGTTCTGGCAGGGCTGTGTCTGGGCGCCTCCGCCTGGAAGATTCATACGGCGCTGAATCAGCCGCTGAACATCACCCAGGAAGAACTGCTGGAAGTGCCCAAAGGCACCACGCCGACCCGCACCTTCTATCGACTCGAAGCCGATGGCGTCATCAAGGACGCTTTCTGGTTGCGCGTGTATTGGCGTTTCAATCTGGCCGGACAACCCTTGCACAAGGGCGAATACCGCATGCAGCCCGGCATGACCGTCGAAGGGTTGATCGACCTGTGGAAGCGTGGGGACATCGTTCAGTACAGCCTGACCCTGGTCGAAGGCTGGAATTTTCATCAGGTCCGGGCGGCATTGGCCAAGGATGAAAAACTCGAGCAGACCCTGAACGGCTTGAGCGATAGCGACGTGATGACCAGGCTCGGCCACACCGGGATCTTTCCCGAGGGCCGATTCTTCCCCGACACTTACCGTTTCGTGCGGGGCATGACCGACGTCGATTTGCTGAAAAAAGCCTACGATCGCCTCGACGAAGTCCTTGCCAAGGAATGGGAGCAGCGCGCTGCGGATGCGCCGTACACCGAACCCTATCAGGCGCTGATCATGGCCTCGCTGGTGGAAAAGGAAACCGGTGTGCCCCAGGAACGGGGGCAGATTGCCGGCGTGTTTGTGCGACGCATGNNGATCGGCATGCTGTTGCAGACCGATCCGACGGTTATCTATGGCCTGGGCGAACGCTACAGCGGCAAGTTGACCCGTGCCCACCTCAAGGAAGCCACGCCGTACAACACCTATATGATTTCGGGCCTGCCGCCGACCCCGATTGCCATGGTCGGCCGCGAAGCGATCCATGCCGCGTTGAACCCGGTGGCGGGCAACAGCCTCTACTTTGTCGCTCGCGGTGACGGCAGCCACGTGTTCTCCGATGATCTGGATGCCCACAATAATGCGGTGCGCGAGTTCCAGCTCAAGCGTCGTGCCGATTACCGGTCCAGCCCGGCACCGGTCTCGGCACCAGAAACCCCGAGTGCCGACACACCGGATGCCGAAGCGCCGATTCCGGCCGCTTCGCCCAATCCCGATCCCGACGCTTTGCCAGAAGTAGCGCCACAAGGCGCGCCGCAAGAACCCTCCGCTGTACCTGCTCCGACGCCCGTGCCCGAGCCGGACGCGCCGGCCCCGCAAAGCCCGCAATGACTCTGACTAAGGACTGCCTGTGACTGGCTTGTTTATTACCCTGGAAGGCCCGGAAGGCGCCGGCAAAAGCACCAACCGCGAATACCTGGCCGAGCGCCTGCGCGCCGCCGGTATCGAGGTGGTGTTGACCCGCGAGCCGGGTGGTACGCCTTTGGCCGAGCGGATCCGCGAAGTGCTGTTGGCGCCGGTTGATGAAGTCATGAACCCGGACACCGAGCTGCTGCTGGTGTTTGCTGCCCGTGCCCAGCATCTGGCCGAGGTGATTCGCCCGGCGCTGGCCCGTGGCGCGGTGGTCTTGTGTGATCGTTTTACCGATTCGACCTACGCCTATCAGGGCGGCGGTCGCGGATTGTCGCTGGAGCGTATCGCGGCCCTGGAAACCTTTGTGCAGGGCGATTTGCGCCCGGACCTGACGCTGATCTTTGATCTGCCGGTGGAAGTGGGTCTGGCCCGCGCCAGCGCTCGCGGTCGCCTGGATCGTTTTGAACTCGAAGGCCGAACCTTTTTCGATGCCGTGCGCAGTGCGTTCCTCAAGCGCGCTGAAGCTGACCCTGCGCGTTATGTACGGGTCGATGCCGCTCAGCCGCTGGCGCAGGTTCAGCAGTCGCTGGACGCCTTGCTGCCACGCCTGCTGGAGTTGGCCCGTGGCTGAAGCCTATCCGTGGCAGGACAGCCTCTGGCAGCAATTGGCCGGTCGCAAGCAACATGCGCACGCCTATCTGCTGCATGGCCCGGCCGGGATCGGCAAGCGGGCGCTGGCGGAACGGTTGATGGCCAGTTTGCTGTGCCAGCGNCCGGTCAATCTGGAAGCCTGCGGCGAGTGCAAATCCTGCCTGTTGCTCAAGGCCGGAAGCCACCCCGATAACTATTTGCTGGAACCCGAGGAAGCCGACAAGGCGATCAAGGTCGACCAGGTGCGTGACCTGGTCAGCTTTGTGGTGCAGACCGCGCAGATGGGCGGGCGCAAGGTGGTCCTGATCGAGCCGGTGGAAGCGATGAACATCAACGCCGCCAACGCCTTGCTCAAAAGTCTTGAGGAACCGTCCGGCGACACCGTTTTGCTGTTGGTCAGCCATCAGACCAGCCGTTTGTTGCCGACCATCAAGAGCCGCTGCGTGCAGCAGGCCTGCCCGCTGCCGAGCGAAGTGATGAGTCTTGCCTGGCTGGCCAAGGCCCTGCCGGACAGCTCGGAAGAAGAGCGTGTCGAACTGCTGACCCTGGCGGCCGGCTCTCCGCTGGCGGCGGTCAAGTTGCAGGCCCAGGGCGTGCGCGAACAGCGAGCGCTGGTGGTCGAAGGCGTGAAGAAGCTGCTCAAGCAGCAGCAATCGCCGACGCAATTGGCCGAAGAATGGAAAACCGTCCCGCAGTTGCTGTTGTTCGACTGGTTCTGCGACTGGTCGAGCCTGATCCTGCGCTANCAGTTGACCCAGGATGAAGCAGGGTTGGGATTGGCGGACATGCGCAAGGTCATTCAATACCTGGCGCAGAAAACCGCTCAGGATAAGGTCTTGAGTATCCAGGACTGGATTCTCGCCCAGCGTCAGAAGGTCATGAGCAAAGCCAACCTCAATCCGGCCTTGTTGCTGGAGGCGCTGCTGGTGCAATGGGCATCCTTGCCTACCCAGAAGTGATCGTCTGTGCCTAGACTCTGATCATCAGCAATGGAGGTCAGCATGAATGAAGGCGTCAACCCGGGGCCGCGCAACGGCATTTTGTCCCTGACCATCAAGGACAAGTCCGTGCTTTACGCGGCCTACATGCCGTTCATCAAGAACGGTGGCCTGTTTATCCCGACCAACAAGAGCTACAAGTTGGGCGATGAGGTGTTCATGCTGCTGAACCTGATGGATGAGGTCGATAAGATTCCGGTGGCCGGCAAGGTTGCCTGGATTACCCCCAAAGGTGCGCAGGGCAATCGGGCTGCCGGGGTCGGCGTACAATTCAACGACGGCGACAACACCGCGCGCAGTCGAATCGAAACCCATCTGGCCGGAGCCCTGAAGTCCGACCGTCCCACTCATACGATGTAAGTTGCAGCCCTTTTATGCTCGTAGATTCCCATTGTCACCTCGATCGTCTTGACCTCGCCGCCCACGACGGCTCCCTGGATGCCGCACTAGATGCGGCCCGGCAGCGCGGGGTAGGGCACTTTTTATGTATCGGCGTCAGCGTCGAAAATGCCGCGGATGTCAAAGCCCTGGCCGAACGTTATGACGACGTCGACTGTTCAGTGGGTGTGCATCCTCTGGATGTACAGCCGGGTGCTGCGCCGGCGCTCGATTGGTTGCTTCGTGAGCTCAATCACCCCCGTGTCGTGGCCATCGGTGAAACCGGGCTGGATTATCACTACGAGCCGGAAGCGGCCGAGTTGCAGCAGGCCTCGTTTCGCCTGCACCTGCACGCCGCGCAGCAAACCGGCAAACCGGTGATCGTCCACACCCGCGGCGCCCGCGCCGACACGCTGACCCTGCTGCTCGAAGCTGCGTTGCCTCAGGCNGGCGTGCTGCACTGTTTCACCGAAGACTGGGACATGGCCAAGGCTGCGCTGGACATGGGCTATTACATTTCCCTCTCTGGCATTGTCACTTTTCGCAATGCCGATGCGCTGCGTGACGTCGCCAGCAAAGTGCCGGCNGACCGCCTGCTGGTGGAAACCGACTCGCCGTACCTGGCGCCGATCCCCCATCGCGGCAAGCCGAACCTGCCGGAATACGTGCGCGAGGTGGCGGAATTTCTGGCAATGTTGCGTGGTGAGTCTTTTGAGCGATTTGCCGAGCAGACCACTGAAAACTTCAAGCGTCTGTTTCCGCTGGCGCATGTGAAAGGCTGAATCGCAGGCAAAAAAAACCCGGGTTCTGGGGGGTGAATCCGGGCTAAGACCATTAGGAGTAAAACAAAGGCACGCGGTCCGTTGGTACCTATATCGACGCGACACTTGGGGGAGATGTCCCGTCGACAGTTCAAGTATTGATCAGTATTGCGCCGAGTCCAGTTTACCGGCCGCGGTTTTTAAACAATTTTGGAATACGGGCGCTTCGGAAGTGTTCTCATCAACAGGCGACCCTGTGTGAAATCATCAAGAAACACAGATATGGTCGGATGATCCGTGCATTTTGGCGCAAGTTAGGCATAATACGCGGCTTCGAATTTTGACCCCTACAGACCTTTTCTTATGCATAAAGAACCCCGTAAGGTCCGTGAGTTTCGCCGCCGTGAGCAGGAAATTCTCGACACCGCACTCAAGTTATTCCTTGAACAAGGTGAAGACAGTGTCACCGTCGAGATGATTGCGGATGCCGTGGGTATCGGCAAAGGCACGATCTACAAGCACTTCAAATCCAAGGCCGAGATTTACCTGCGCCTGATGCTCGACTATGAGCGCGACTTGAACGAACTGCTGCATTCGGCTGACGTGGACAAGGACAAGGAAGCCCTGTCCCGTGCCTACTTCGAGTTCCGCATGCGTGATCCGCAGCGCTACCGCCTGTTCGACCGGCTGGAAGAGAAGGTGGTCAAAGGCCATCAGGTGCCGGAAATGGTCGAGGAGCTGCACAAGATCCGCGCCTCGAACTTCGAACGCCTGACCTTGCTGATCAAGGGCCGCATCAGTGAAGGCAAGCTTGAAGATGTGCCGCCTTATTTCCACTACTGCGCTGCCTGGGCGTTGGTGCACGGCGCGGTTGCGCTGTACCACTCGCCGTTCTGGAGCAATGTGCTGGAGGATCAGGAAGGTTTCTTCCAGTTCCTGATGGATATCGGCGTGCGCATGGGCAACAAGCGCAAGCGCGATACCGACACTCCGAGTAGCTGAACCATTCAGTTGCCTTATTGCGCCATGATTTCGCTATATGGCGCAGTACCTCAGGAATATACTCAGGCATGGGACTTGCTAAAACTTGATTTGTGAGTCAAGTTTTACGCGTTCAAATTCCTTTCGCCGGAGTGCTCCATGATCGTTGATCGTCAAGGCAGGCGGTTTCGCAATTTGCGGATCAGCCTGACCTCAGCCTGCAATTACGCATGTACCTACTGTGTGCCTAACGGCAAGCGGTTGGTGGCTGCCCAGGACGAACTCTCGGCCGAGGCCATGGCCCGTGGCGTGGCTTATCTGATCGAAGCGGCGGGCATCGAGCGCCTGCGCATCACCGGCGGCGAGCCGCTGGTCAGCCCCAAGCTGGAAGCCTTCATGGGCGCGGTGGGCGGGATGGGGCTCAGTGATATCAGCCTGACCACCAATGGTCAACTGCTGGCGAAAAAGCTGCCGTTGCTGGTGGACGCCGGCATCCGGCGCATCAACGTTTCCCTCGATACCCTGGATGCCAGCGCGTTCCGCAGCATTGCCCGTGGCGGCGACCTGGCGACCGTGCTCGACGGTATGGATCAGGCCAAGGCCGCCGGCCTTAAAATCAAGGTCAACATGGTGCCNCTGCGCGGGCAAAACCTCGACCAGGTGATGCCGCTGCTCGACTACTGCCTGGAACGCGGCTATGAATTGCGCTTCATCGAGCTGATGCGCATGGGGCACCTGGCCAGCGACAACAACGCCTTCCTGCAGCAGTTCGTCAGCCTTCAGCAGTTGCTGAGCTTGATCGGCGAGCGCTACGAATACCTGCAAGCCGATGCGCCCGTAGACGCCACTGCCGTGCGCTACGAAATTCCGGGGCAGGGGCATTTCGGTGTCATTGCCAACGAAAGTGTTCCCTTCTGCCGGACCTGCTCACGGTTGCGGCTGTCATCCACCGGCTGGTTGCATGGCTGCCTGTCGTCGAGCAACCGTCACTACGTCGGCGATCTGTTGGACAAGCCGCGCCATCAGGCGTTGCCGGCGTTGCAGCGTCTTCTGGTGAAAGCCTTGGGGGACAAGCAGGAAGTGGCGTTTTCGGGTGGTGCGACTGTCATGAAGATTATTGGCGGCTGATCGGGCCCCATCGCGGGCAAGCGGGAGCGTGGCTTGCCCGCGAACGCAATCTGTCAGACGCAGATGTTTGCCGAGCTGGCGCGGAAGCTGCATCCAATGGCCATTCGCCGGTTTTCCGTCACCGGCTTTTGGAGG
>NZ_NMOJ01000055.1 GCF_002251635.1 Pseudomonas mandelii | reverse complement strand
GTAGGATGCGTAGTCTGGTTTTGTTGCTGGCGTTTTTGGCGCTTGGTGGCTGCATGAATGTCAGCGATATGGCTGAAGGAACTCGCTACCACATGAGCGATGCAGGGCTGCTGGATCACAGCGACAGTCGTCGGGTGAATAACCTGCGCATTCAGCCGGACTCCTTCATATACATCGCCCAAGGTGCCTTCGCGCCGCCGGGCAGCGCTTATCCGCGACCTAATGTGGTGGCCGAAGAAGCCTTCAACGGCTTCGTCGAATATTTCCCCATGGTGCGCCGCGCCCGTGCCCCCGAAGGCCTCGACCAGGCCATGGGTGAAGCCCGCGCCGCCGGTGCGCATTACTTGCTTTACACGCGGTTCGCCAAGGCGGATGACCGTATTGGTAACTCGGACGAATGGCTCGATCAGGAATACGTGGATCGCCTGGGCATCGACAGCGGCGTGATCCAGATCATGTTGATCGAGACCAGCACCCAGTATTTGATTGATACTGCGCGCATTCGCAGTCGTGGCGGTTTACTGACGTTCCACGACAACAAGCCACAAGACCTGATTGGCCCGCCGCTGGAGCAATACGCGCGCAGTCTGATTGGTCTCAGCGACCAGTAATCCAAGGAGAACGCCATGAGTGGCCCGCAAAAAGCCAACGACTTGTTGGGGCAAATCCCCAAAACCAAAGGCTTGCCGCCGGTCCACCTGTGGAACCCTGACTTCTGTGGCGACATCGACATGCGCATCGCTCGCGACGGCACCTGGTACTACCTGGGGACGCCGATCGGGCGTAAACCGATGGTCAAGCTGTTCTCCACCATCATTCGTCGAGATGGCGATGATTATTTCCTGATCACGCCGGTCGAGAAGGTCGGTATCAAGGTCGATGATGCGCCGTTCGTGGCGATTGCAGTGGACGTGGAAGGCGAGGGCGAAGCACAAGTCTTGCGCTTCACCACCAATGTCGACGAGACCACGGAAGCCGGCACCGAACACCCGATCCGCGTGGTGATCGACCCGGTCACGCAAGAGCCCGCGCCTTATCTGCGGGTGCGCACCAACCTCGAAGCCCTCGTGCATCGCAATGTGTTCTATCAATTGGTAGAACTGGCCGTGACCCGCGAGATCGACGGGCAACGCTGGCTTGGCGTTTGGAGCAGTGGTGAGTTCTTCCCCATCGGCCTCGAGCCTTAACGTGT
>NZ_NMOJ01000054.1 GCF_002251635.1 Pseudomonas mandelii | reverse complement strand
AAAATATGGGAGCGAGCTTGCTCGCGATGAGGCCATAACATTCAACATTATTGTTGCCTGTCAGTCCGCCATCGCGAGCGAGCCTGCTCCCACATTGGTTTTACGCGTGGACACGGAAAATCAAATTGACACCCAATCGTATGATGATTAGCGTGGACTCCCATCGCGAACGGCTTTGTGCCGTTCCTGCATCGAGGTGCCCATGTCCAGCAGTTTTCATGCGTCGACCGTCGATTGGCTCGGTTGCTGGATAGCCGCAGGCCAGGTCAAGCCCGGCGAAACCATAAAGGTCGAAGCCGATCTGGGTGAGCAGTTGGGTGTCAGTCGCACGGTCATCCGCGAGGCCATCAAAACACTGGTCGCCAAAGGTATGCTCGAAGTCGGGCCGAAGGTCGGCACGCGGGTATTGCCGGTGCGACGCTGGAACCTCTTCGACCCACAAGTCGTGGGTTGGCTGTCGCGCAGTGGCTTGCCGGAAAATTTCGTCGACGACTTGCTCGATCTGCGCCGCACCATCGAACCGATGGCCGTTCGCTGGGCCTGCGAACGCGCGACGGTCGAACAGGTTCATGCGATCCAGCAGGCCTATAACGCGTTGGAACGGGCGGTGGACAGCGGCGTCGATTACAACCGCGCCGACCAGATCTTCCACGAGTGCATACTTGCCGCCAGCCACAACCAGTTCATTGAACAAATGGTCCCGGCCCTCGGGGCGCTGTTGGCGGTGTCGTTCGAAGTGTCCGCCGCCGACCCGGACGAATTGCGCCGCACGCTGCCGATTCACAAAGACATGGCCGACGCGATCGCCGCCCGGGATGCCGCGCGGGGTGTCTGGGCCTGCATGACCCTGATTGATAACGCGGACCTGGCGATCAAGCGCTTTTACCCAAAAGTCATGGCTGACAAAAAAGCCAGCTAAACAGCTCCCACAAAAAAAGAAAAAACAGGAGGTTTCATGACGTGGCATGCGGTTACCGGACACCGTGCACAACTTGGCGAAGGCCCGTTCTGGGATGTGCCGACCCAGGCGCTGTATTGGGTGGACATCGCCGGCAAGCAAGCCCTGCGGCTGATCGGCGCCAACGTGCAGATCTGGGAAATGCCGGAGCACGTGTCCGCGTTCATCCCGTGTGAAAGCGGCGATGCGCTGGTGACGTTGAGCAGCGGCGTGTATCGCCTGGACCTTGATTCACCAGGGCTCGAACCGCGCCTGACCTTGCTCTGCGTCGCCGACCCGCAACCCGGCAACCGGGGCAACGAAGCCCGCTGTGATGCTCACGGCCGGCTGTGGCTGGGCACCATGCAGAACAACATCGGCGAGAACGGCGAAGACCTGCCCATTGTGCGTCGCTCCGGCGGCCTGTTTCGCATCGACCGCGACGCGCGGGTCACGCCGCTGCTTCGCGGGCTGGGCATTCCCAACACGTTGCTGTGGAGCGAGGACGAGACCACGCTGTTTTTCGCCGACAGCATGGACAAAACCTTGTACCGCTATTTCGTCCACACCGATGGCAACTTGGACACGGCGTATGTCTGGTTCGGTCCCCATGATCGGGGCGGACCGGATGGCTCGGCGATGGATGCCGAGGGTTTCATCTGGAACGCCCGATGGGATGGCAGCTGCCTGATCAGGCTGACTCCGGATGGCTATGTCGACCGCGTTATCGAATTGCCGGTCAGCCGCCCTACTAGTTGCGTGTTCGGCGGCGAAGACTTGAAAACCCTGTACATCACCAGCGCCGCGAGCCCGCTCAACCACCCGCTGGACGGTGCGCTGCTGTCGATTCGCGTCGATGTACCCGGAAAACCCTGCACACGCTTCGCTGGATAAAATCCCAAAATATGGGATGTAAAATTATATATTGAGATTATTTGGTGGTCGGGTTTATAGTCGGCCATCAGTTACACGCACTCACACTTAAAAAAACAAAACAGGTGAAGTGATGCAGCGATTTTCCAAGAAGACTTTTGACCGGACATCGACAGATGCCCGGTTTTTGTCGTCCCTGCAAAAGGGGGCCTTGATCCATGGCTGAGCCTCTTTCCTTGCCCGCCGTGCCCGAGCCGCCCAAAGGCGAGCGCCTGAAGAACAAGGTCGTGCTGCTGACCGGCGCTGCTCAGGGCATCGGCGAGGCTATCGTCGCCACGTTCGCGTCGCAGCAGGCCAAACTGATCATCAGTGATATCCAGGTCGAGAAAGTCGAGAAAGTCGCAGCCCACTGGCGGGATAAAGGCTTTGATGTTCAGGCGATCAAGGCTGACGTTTCCCGGCAACAAGACCTGCACTCGATGGCCAGGTTGGCCGTCGAGCGTCATGGCAGGATCGACGTATTGGTCAACTGCGCCGGGATCAACGTGTTCCGTGATCCACTGGAAATGACCGANGAAGACTGGCGCCGCTGTTTCGCCATCGACCTCGACGGCGCCTGGTTCGGCTGCCGCACGGTGTTGCCATTGATGATCGAACAGGGCATCGGCAACATCATCAACATCGCCTCCACCCACTCCAGCCACATCATCCCCGGCTGCTTTCCCTATCCCGTCGCCAAGCACGGCCTGCTCGGGCTCACTCGCGCCCTGGGCATCGAATACGCGCCCAAGGGCATCCGCGTGAATGCCATCGCCCCGGGGTATATCGAAACTCAGCTCAATGTCGATTACTGGAACGGTTTTGCCGACCCCCAGGCTGAACGTCAACGGGCCTTCGACCTGCACCCGCCGCGTCGTATCGGGCAACCGATGGAAGTGGCCATGACGGCCGTCTTCCTGGCCAGCGATGAAGCACCGTTCATCAATGCTTCGTGCATCACCATCGATGGTGGTCGTTCGGTCATGTACCACGACTGAGCAACATGGCTTTCAGAAGCGGAACTCCGTTTTGAATCCAATCATCATACGATATGACTATTTGCAGTACCGGCTTTCAAAATAACGCTCAAAAAAAATAACAAGGAGTCAGCTTATGAATCGTCGTCGTGGGATCCGTTCCCTGTGCTGTGCCGCTTTGGCGGTCACTGCGGTCAGCCTGAGCAGCNNGTTGCTGGCCGCCGAAGAAGTGAAGATCGGCTTTCTGGTCAAGCAGGCCGAAGAGCCCTGGTTCCAGACCGAATGGGCCTTCGCCGAAAAAGCCGGCAAAGACCAGGGTTTCACCGTGATCAAGATCGCCGTGCCCGACGGCGAGAAAACCCTNTCGGCCATCGACAGCCTCGCTGCCAACGGCGCCAAGGGCTTTGTGATCTGCCCGCCGGACGTGTCCCTGGGCCCTGCGATCATGGCCAAGGCCAAGCTCAACGGTNTGAAAGTGATNGCGGTGGATGACCGTTTCGTCGACGCCAANGGCAAGTTCATGGAAGACGTTCCGTACCTCGGCATGGCGGCCTTCGAAGTCGGCCAGAAGCAGGGCGCCGCGATGGCGGCTGAGGCGAAAAAACGCGGCTGGGACTGGAAGGAAACCTACGCGGTGATCAACACCTTCAATGAGCTCGACACCGGCAAGAAGCGCACCGACGGTTCGGTCAAAGCGCTGGAAGACGCCGGCATGCCNAANGACCACATCCTGTTCACCGCCCNGAAAACCCTCGACGTACCGGGCAGCATGGACGCCACCAACTCGGCCCTGGTGAAACTGCCCAGCGGCGCGAAAAACCTGATCATCGGCGGCATGAACGACAACACCGTGCTGGGCGGCGTGCGCGCCACCGAAAGCGCCGGNTTCGCCGCGGCCAATGTGATCGGCATCGGCATCAACGGCACCGACGCCATTGGCGAACTGAAGAAANCCAACAGCGGTTTCTTCGGCTCGATGCTGCCGAGCCCGCACATCGAGGGCTACAACACCGCGAAGATGATGTTCGACTGGGTTACCACCGGCAAGGAACCGCCGAAGTACACCGCCATGGACGAAGTCACGCTGATCACCCGCGAGAACTTCAAGCAGGAGCTGGAAAAAATCGGTTTGTGGAACTGANG
>NZ_NMOJ01000053.1 GCF_002251635.1 Pseudomonas mandelii | reverse complement strand
TTGATTTCATCGGCGGCCCTGGCAACGGGGTCGCCTGATCTGTGTGATGAGGTGGTTTTATGCACGCGCAAGTACAGACACATGAGCACAGCGTCGGCGGCAGCCTGCGCTTCAACGGGATCGGCAAGACGTTTCCCGGGGTGAAGGCGCTGGATGGCATCAGCTTCGTCGCGCGTCCCGGGCAGGTTCACGCCTTGATGGGCGAGAACGGCGCCGGCAAATCGACCCTGTTGAAGATCCTCGGCGGCGCCTACATTCCGAGCAGCGGCACCGTGCAGATCGGCGAGCAGACGATGGACTTCAAATCCGCCGCCGACAGCATTGCCAGTGGCGTTGCGGTGATCCATCAGGAGCTGCACCTGGTGCCGGAAATGACCGTGGCGGAGAACCTGTTTCTCGGGCATCTGCCGTCGCGTTTCGGCCTGATTAATCGAGGCGCACTGCGTCAGCAAGCGTTGGCNTGCCTCAAAGGCCTGGCCGATGAAATCGACCCGCAGGAAAAACTCGGGCGCCTGTCCCTCGGCCAGCGNCAACTGGTGGAAATCGCCAAGGCGTTGTCCCGTGGCGCGCATGTGATTGCCTTCGACGAGCCCACCAGCAGCTTGTCGGCGCGGGAAATCGACCGGCTGATGGCAATCATCACGCGCCTGCGCGATGAGGGCAAAGTGGTGCTGTATGTGTCGCATCGCATGGAAGAAGTGTTCCGTATCTGCAACGCGGTGACGGTGTTCAAGGACGGCCGCTACGTGCGCACCTTTGANGACATGANCGCGCTGACCCACGACCAGTTGGTGACGTGCATGGTCGGTCGCGACATTCAGGATATCTACGATTACCGCCCGCGCGAACGCGGTGAAGTGGCGCTCAAGGTCGAGGGTTTGCTTGGCCCGGGCCTGCGTGAACCGGTGAGCTTNGAGGTGCACAAGGGCGAGATCCTCGGGCTGTTCGGGCTGGTGGGCGCGGGGCGTACCGAGCTGTTNCGGCTGCTCAGCGGGCTGACGCGTAATACCGCCGGGCGCCTGGAGCTTCGCGGTCATGAAGTGAAACTGCGTTCCCCTCGTGATGCCATTGCNGCCGGTGTGCTGCTGTGTCCGGAAGACCGCAAGAAGGAGGGCATCATNCCGCTGGCCAGCGTCGCCGAGAACATCAATATCAGCGCACGCGGTGCCCATTCCACGTTCGGCTGGCTGTTGCGCGAGGGCTGGGAGAAGGGCAACGCCGACCAGCAGATCAAGGCGATGAAAGTCAAAACGCCGAACGCGGAGCAGAAAATCATGTACCTGTCCGGCGGCAATCAGCAGAAGGCCATTCTTGGTCGCTGGCTGTCGATGCCGATGAAGGTCTTGCTGCTCGACGAGCCGACCCGTGGCATCGACATCGGTGCCAAGGCCGAGATCTACCAGATCATCCACAACCTGGCGGCCAGNGGCATCGCGGTGATCGTGGTGTCCAGCGACCTGATGGAAGTGATGGGCATTTCCGACCGCATCCTGGTGCTGTGCGAAGGCGCGCTGCGCGGCGAGTTGNNTCGCGCAGAGGCCAATGAATCCAACCTGCTGCAACTGGCTTTGCCGCGCCAACGCGCTGACGGCGTGGCGAACTGAGAGGTGACTATGACCATCCAAAACAACGCTCTGCCCACTGCGCGAAAACCTCTGGACCTGCGGCGCTTTCTCGACGACTGGGTGATGCTGCTGGCGGCGNTNGGGATCTTTGTGCTGTGCGCGCTGCTGATCGACAACTTCCTNTCGCCGCTGAACATGCGTGGCCTGGGCCTGGCGATTTCNACGGTCGGTATCGCCGCCTGCACCATGCTGTTTTGCCTGGCGTCCGGGCATTTCGACTTGTCGGTGGGCTCGGTGATTGCCTGCGCCGGGGTGGTGGCGGCGATNGTGATGCGCGACACTGACAGCGTGNTGCTCGGCGTGNGNGCAGCGCTGGTGATGGGGCTGATCGTCGGCCTGATCAACGGCATCGTGATCGCCAAGCTGCGGGTCAATGCGTTGATTACCACCCTGGCGACCATGCAGATCGTTCGTGGCCTGGCTTACATTTTTGCCAATGGCAAGGCGGTGGGNGTGTCGCAGGAGCNGTTCTTCGTCTTCGGTAACGGCCAGTTGNTGGGCGTGCCGGTGCCGATCCTGATCACCATCGTGTGCTTCCTGTTTTTCGGCTGGCTGCTCAACTACACCACCTACGGGCGCAACACCATGGCCATCGGCGGCAACCAGGAAGCGGCGTTGCTGGCCGGGGTGAACGTTGACCGCACCAAGATCATTATCTTTGCCGTGCATGGCGTGATCGGTGCGCTGGCCGGGGTAATCCTGGCGTCGCGCATGACCTCNGGCCAGCCGATGATTGGCCAGGGTTTCGAGCTGACGGTGATTTCCGCCTGCGTGCTCGGCGGGGTGTCGTTGAGCGGCGGGATCGGCATGATCCGCCACGTGATTGCCGGGGTGTTGATTCTGGCGATTATCGAGAATGCGATGAACCTGAAGAACATCGACACCTTTTACCAGTACGTGATTCGCGGTTCGATCCTGCTGCTGGCCGTGGTCATCGACCGCATGAAACAACGCGGATAGCCCGGTTCTGTGAAGGTCAAAAGTGTGGGAGCGGGCAAGCCCGCTCCCAGCGTTTACTTGTTGTGGGAGCGTGGCTTGCCCGCGATGGCGGTGTATCTGATTCACATCGTTATAGCGAACACTCACACCCTCCCGTCACCTCCCTTAAATAATCCTTGCTCGGTCCAGCCCGTTTCGGTTATCACTTTGTACATGATTAGACAGGTACGATTTGACAAGAAACAACGGGTGGTCGACGAACTCATCCGGCGCATCGAAAGCGGCCTCATGGAGGACGGCTTTCTGTTGCCCGGCGAGCATCAGTTGGCTCAAGAATTCAAAGTCAGCCGCGGCACGCTGCGCGAGGCCCTGGCCGAGTTGAAACGACGTAACTACATCGCGACCCAAAGCGGCGTCGGCTCCATCGTCACCTTCGACGGCATGGTGCTCGATCAACGCAGCGGCTGGGCGCAAGCGCTGGCCGACAGCGGGGCGCTGATCAACACCGAAGTGCTGCGGCTGGAGGCCGTCACGCGTCCGGACCTGATGTCGCGCTTCGGCACCGATCAGTTCATCACCCTCGACCGGCGCCGCCGTTCCACCGACGGCAAGCTGGTTTCCCTCGAACGCTCATTGATGCCCGCCACCGGAGGACTGGAAAGCCTGCCGCGGGTCGGTCTGATCGACAATTCCCTGACCATCACCCTGGCCGCCTATGGCTACATCGGCGAGCGCGGCGATCAATGGATCGGCGCAGAACCCTTGAACGCCGAAGACGCCGAGCTGCTAGGGCGTCCGGTCGGCACCGTCTTCCTCAAAGCCTTGCGCACCACCTACGACCGGCAAAACCGTTTCATGGAACAGGTCGAAAGCCTGCTCGACCCGNTGCACTTTCGCCTGCACCTGCAATTTGGAGAATCGAAATGACCGCGCTCGACCGTGCGCTCGGCGCGTTCTATGGACTGGCTTTGGGCGATGCGCTGGGCATGCCGACGCAATCCCTGAGCCGTGCCGAGATCAAGGCGCGCTTCGGCCAGATCACCGACCTGCAAGACGCCGGCCCCGATCAACCGATCGCCGCCAACATGCCCAAGGGCTCGATCACCGACGACACCGAACAGGCGATTCTGGTCGGTCAGTTGTTGGTGGACGGTGAGGGCCGGATCGAACCGGCCGTGCTCGCTCAGCGGCTGATCGAATGGGAAGCCGGGATGCAGGCCAAGGGTTCGCAAGACCTGCTCGGGCCATCGACCAAACGCGCAATCGAAATGATCCTCGCCGGCCACTCGCCGGAAGAAGCGGGGCGCTACGGCACCACCAACGGCGCGGCGATGCGCATCACTCCGGTCGGTATCGCCGCGAATGTCGCCCAGCCTGAACGTTTTATAAGCGCCGTGGTGCAGGCCTGCCAGGTCACCCACAACACCACGCTGGGAATTTCCAGCGCGGCGGCGGTGGCGGCGGTGGTGTCGGCCGGCATCAACGGCATGGACCTGGGCGAGGCCTTGAACCTCGGCCAGCACATCGCCCAGCAAGCTGAAAGCCACGGCCACTGGGTGGCGGGCGGGCGGATTGCCTCGCGCATCAGCTGGGCGCGGACCATCAGCGTCGACAGTGACAAAGCGTTGCTGGCGGATCTGCTGTACGACGTGATCGGCACGTCGGTGGCGTCCCAGGAATCGGTGGTGGTCTCGTTTGCCCTGGCGCAACAAGTGGCCGTCGGTGAAATGAACGCCTTCGAAGCGCTGTGCATGGCCGCGAGCCTGGGCGGTGACACTGACACCATCGCGGCGATTCTCGGCGCGATGCTTGGGGCCTGCCTGGGGCTAGGGAGTTGGCCGGTGGCGATGATCGAACAGGTCAAAACCGTTAATGATCTGGAGCTGGAGCCTTTGGTAAAAGGGCTTCTCGTTCTGCGCTGACCGGACTGGCCTCTTCGCGAGCAAGCCTGCTCCCACAGGATAGGTGCAAGCCTCAAGGTACACGCTGTACCTGTGGGAGCGAGCTTGCTCGCGATAGACGCGCCGCGTATTTGAATTGATAACCCCGCAATGGAACGCACGAATACGGCCAGGATCGCCGGGATGTAGTTTCGTCTTCCGTCATTGCCCACAACCACAACAAAGGCAACAGGAGCATTTTTCATGAGTTCATCGAACGCCGGGCAAAGCGCCGGGCAACTGGAAACCCGCGGCATCGAACCGGTGCCGGAAGCNGAGTGCAACGGCCATCCGCTGCAACTGTTCTGGGTGTGGTTCGCCGCTAACATCAGCATCCTCGGCCTGCCGCTCGGCGCNACTCTGGTGGCGTTTCGTGGCCTGGCAATCTGGCAGGCAATCATCGTCGCTATTCTCGGCGCCGCCGGCTCTTTCGCGGTGGTGGGCATCATCTCCATTGCCGGCCGGCGTGGTCGTGCACCGAGCTTGACCCTGTCGCGCGCGATCTTCGGCGTGCGTGGCAATATCGGCCCGACCATTGTGTCGCTGATGTCGCGCCTGGGCTGGGAAACCGTCAACACCACCACCGCTGCCTTCGTGTTGCTGTCACTGTGTTCGATCCTGTTTCATTCGCCGGTCGAGGCGAAAAGTGCACCGGTTCTGACACTGATATTCATCGCCATTTTCGTGCTGCTGACCTTGTCCGTGTCCGGCCTGGGTCACGCCACGCTGCTGGTGATTCAGAAGTGGGCGACCTACGTGTTCGGCGCGCTGAACATTCTGGTCGGCGGCTTCCTCTGCGCTACCATCGACTGGAGTGCGGTGTTCAACGCCACCCCGGCACCGCTGAGCGCGATGATCATTGGCGTCGGCACCATGGCCGCCGGCACCGGTATTGGTTGGGCCAACGCCGGTGCCGACATGTCGCGCTACCAGCACCGCAGCGTCAAAGCTGCGCGCCTGGTGGCGTCTGCCGCATTTGGTGCGGGAATTCCGTTGGTGCTGCTGATCACCCTCGGCGGCCTGTTGTCGGTCGGCAACAACGACCTGGCCTCGGCCACTGACCCGATCATCGCGATCCGCGACATGCTCCCTACCTGGATGGCCGTGCCGTACCTGATCACCGCGTTTGGTGGGCTGCTGCTCTCCAACAACCTTTCGGTGTATTCGGCGGGCCTGACTACCTTGACCCTCGGCTTGAAGGTCAAGCGCGTACACGCGGTCATCGTTGATATTGTGGCGATCTTCGCCGGTTCGATTTACTTCATGCTGATCGCCGACAGCTTCTACGGCCCGTTTATTACCTTCATCTCGCTGCTGGCGGTGCCGATCACTGCGTGGGTCGGGATC
Organism: Pseudomonas mandelii; assembly: GCF_002251635.1. Taxonomy (GTDB): domain Bacteria; phylum Pseudomonadota; class Gammaproteobacteria; order Pseudomonadales; family Pseudomonadaceae; genus Aquipseudomonas; species Aquipseudomonas mandelii_B. The sequence continues at coordinate 17,441 of NZ_NMOJ01000053.1, read as the reverse complement.
TTCGTGGTCGACCTGATTCACCGTCACTACTACAGCGCCAAAGACCTGCTGGACGTGAGCCCAAGCAGTGCCTATTGGTACCGCGGTGGTGTGGAGTGGCGTGCATTCGGCGCCTGGGCNNTGGCGATCGTGTTGGGTTTCAGCTTCACCACCATCGGCACCACCGAACAAAACGTCTGGTTCCGCGGTTTTCTTTCCGATTCGTGGCTGGGCCATAACGGCCTCGGCTGGATCGTGACGTTCCTGGTGGCCGGCGGGATTTATTTTGTACTCGGTGGGGCCAGGGATCGTCGTGCCGCAATGACCGAGAACGCTCATGCCTAGATTGCTGCACACCGGCCAGGTCATCATCGACCTGGTCATGGCCGTGGATANNTTGCCNCAACCNGGTGGCGACGTACTGGCGCAATCCGCCAGTTTCGAAGCCGGCGGTGGCTTCAACGTGATGGCCGCCGCTGCGCGTAACGGGCTGCCGGTGGTCTACCTCGGTCGTCATGGCACCGGTCGTTTCGGCGACCTGGCCCGTGAGGCGATGAAGACCGAAGGCATTCAACTCGGCATCGCACACAAGGCCGAACGGGATACGGGATTGTGCGTTGCGGTGACCGATGCGTCGGCGGAGCGCAGTTTCATTTCCTACATCGGCGCCGAGGGCGAATTGACTGTCGAGGACCTGGCAAACGTGCCGGCGGTGGCGGGCGACTACGTTTACGTCAGCGGCTACAGTCTGCTGCATGTCGGCAAGGCCCAGGCGCTGGTGGACTGGGTGCTGGGTTTGCCGGAAGCGGTCAATGTGGTGTTCGATCCGGGCCCATTGGTGGATTCGCCGAATGCACCGTTGATGCAGATGTTGTTGCCGCGCATTGATGTGTGGACCAGCAACAGTGTCGAGGCGCTACGGTTTACCGGGGCGTCGGACATTGCCGAGGCGCTGGACAGGCTGACCGATCATCTTCCGGCCGAGGTGTTGATGGTGGTGCGCGATGGCCCGCAAGGGTGTTGGATCAGTCAGCGCGGTGAGCGAGAACATGTGCCCGGTTTCAACGTTGAAGCGGTGGATAGCAATGGTGCCGGCGATGCCCATGCCGGTGTGTTTCTGGCCGGGTTGGCNCAAGGNTTGGCGCCCGCTGCAGCGGCACGCAGGGCGAATGCCGCTGCGGCGCTGGCGGTCACTCGGTGGGGGCCGGCGACATCGCCGGGTACCGCCGAAGTGGATGAGTTGATCCGCAAGACTTTTGGCGCCTGATCTACCGCCATCGCGAGCCTGCTCGCGATGAAGCCATTAAATTCAATACTTGAGTCAGCCTTGACCAGCCTTCCTCAAACGGTCGCAGCTGCCCGCGAAGGGGCCACTACATTCAATAAAAAAAATCAGGCTTCTACCCAGCCTTGCGCAACGCCTCAATCAACTCTTGTTTACGCATGCTCGAGCGCCCCGGAATCTTCTTCGAAGTCGCTTCTTTTCTCAAACTGTCCACGGTCTGCGTCTCTCGCGAAGCCTTGCTGTCACGCGAATGACCTTCGCGACTGGCCACCGCACGCCGTGACGATTCCTTGCGATCTTCTGATTTGGCACTCGCCGGTTTCTTGCGCCCGGAGCCCCCCTTGCGTTCGCCGCCACCGGACTGCTTGTTCACCGTTGCCCAGGCGCGCGCCTGCGCTTCATCTTTCGAGACACCTTTGTGCTCGTAGCCTTCTTCAATGTGCTCGGCCTATCTACCGCCATCGCGAGCCTGCTCGCGATGAAGCCATTAAATTCAATACTTGAGTCAGCCTTGACCAGCCTTCCTCAAACGGTCGCAGCCGCGCACGACTGCGACCTGATTCATCTTGTTAGACGTCCAGCTTTCGCGCCGCCTCAACCCCAGCAGCGCTGAGTTTGATCGGCAGTTGCAGCGAGTGTTCGCCGGCCTCGTTGCAGGTCACATGCCCGTGCTGGATCAGCCCGCGATCCTGCAGCGTGGCGAGGGCGCTGGCCACGACTTTCTCCCCCCGGTAATTGTCCAGGACCTCCTTGCCCAAGCCACCTGGGTGGGCGTGCAGCAGACGGGTCAGGACTTCTTTCTCAAGGTTTTTATCGACGTTCATGGTTACCTCTTCATGGATGTGGATAGATCGCGTGGGCGAATTATTGGCTGGCGCCGCCTTCGGAACCCGAGCCACCGGTGGTGGTTTTCGAGCCCATGCCAGCGCCGGCGTTATCCGGTGTCTGGGTGTCCGGCGTGTTCATTCCACCTTGACGGCCCGCGTCGTTGCCCTGAATCCGTGGGTCCGTGCCCGTGGACGGAGGCAGGCTGCTGTCCACGCCCGTACCGTTGGTGTTCATGCCGGGCGAGCCTTGGGTGGTCGGATTTTTCTGACCTTCGACCGGGTTGGTCGGGCCGGTGCCGGTGGCGGTGGTCGCCGCGAAAGCGGCAGAGGACAGCAGCGTGGCGAGAGCGAGGGCAGTCAAGCGGGACGTGATCATGGTGTCGTCTCCATTCAATTAGAGTCCTTACCTGAAGTTGGTCCGCCCTCGATTTGGTTTGGTGCCTGATGAACGACGAACGGTTCAGGCTTGCTGAAGCGATCTGGCGTTGACGACCCGGCGCCAGATCAGGCGGCCCACGGTGATCAGCCAGTTCAACAGCGCTACGGCGAGAACTGTGAGCAGAAGTGTCGTCATTCCGTGTTCGACGATGATCTTCCCGGCCAGCAACGGAAAACCGAACACGCCGATGAAGTACGACAGGCTGAACAGCAACAACGATTGCGACGTGGTGCCGTGCGGCGCTTCGTTCGCCGCCAGGCCATTGATCACCGAGTACGTCAGCCCGTAACCGACTCCGAGCATCATCGCCGCAAGCACGTAGCTGAACCCACTGTCGACCACGAAACCGAACAGCACAATCGAGCCCATCATCAGCCCCGACAGCAGGCAGGATGCGCGCAACGGATCGCGCTTGACCACGAAACCGGCAATCAACATCCGGCTGCTGATCGCCGCGCCCATGAAACCGAAAAAGAACAGCGAGTAATCCAGCGAGCGAGACGCTGCGTAACTGGTTTGAAAGCTCGACAGGCCACCAAATACACACCCGCCGAGGCCGACCATGATGATAGGGAATACTGCTTTGGACGACAGCACCTGGGCGGTGGCGCGCCAGGAAATACGCGCGACGGTGGTGGCAGGCGAGGGCGCTTTTTTCAGCTGAGTATCCAGCCGCCAAAACAGCAACACGCCGATCAGACTGGCCAGCGCCGCGAGGTAAAACGCTGCGGTCACCGGATAGCCGAGCGCACTGGCGGCGCGGCCCAACAACGGACCGCTGCCGATCCCGGTCATCATGCTGCCGGACAGCAGCGCGAAGTACTTTGCGCGTTGGGCGGGCGTCACCAGGCTCGCCACGATAATCGGCCCCAAGGTGTAGAACACGCCCCAACCCAGCCCCAGTAGCAGTCCGAAAAACAGCAACAGATTGCCGAATCCAGGCGTCACCGCGAAGCCCAGACTGGCTGCCACCAACAGCACGCCGAACAGCGCAATCGAACGCGCCGCGCCGAGCAGATCAGACAGGTGCCCGGAGGCAATCACCGCCGCAAACGTACTGAGCATCGCCGCCGAAATCACACTGCCGGCATCATGTTCGTTGCCGCCCCGTGAGCCGATCAACAGGGACAACAAAAACGTCGAGCCATAGGACAGCGACAGCAAATAACTGGCGAGGCAAAACAGGCCGAACAACCTGCTTGAGACGTGGGGCGGTGCGTTAGACATGACGCGGTTCCTTGACCCGATAAAGGCGTTATCCCTCTATCTACCACGCACATCGACATTGTTAGGTCCGAGGTTATCGATGCCAGGGTTAGTGCGGGCCGGAGTAATGCGCTCGGGGTATGCCGATTTCTTCCTTGAACAGGTCCATGAAACCCTTCAGGCGCTCATGCCTGACGCGCGCCAGCCGTTGGCCGGTCATCGTCTGGAAACCGTCCGCCAGGTGCAGCAGCTTGGTCTGGAAATGATCGAGGCAAAAACGCTTGTCATCGTAGTCCCGCGCTCTCGCTTCCGGGTCTTGCGGGTCGTACAACGCGCTGCCCATGCGCCCGGCGATGTAAAACGTACGCGCTACGCCAAGCATGCCGAGGGAGTCGAGGCGGTCGGCGTCCTGCATGATCTTCGCTTCGAGCGAGGTCGGGGTGATGTTGGCGGAGAAGCTGTGGGCTTCGATGGCATGGGCGACCGCTTTGATTTTTGTGCTTGGCCAATTCATGTTGGCCAGCACGACAGACGCCTTTTCGGCGGCCAGGCGTGAAGCCTGTGAACGAAGCGGCGAATTCTTCTCCACCGCCACGCAGTCATGCAAAAGCACCGCCGCCAGCAACACGTCGAGATCGCCGCCTTCTTCAGCATGAAGCGTGCGCACGTTGTGCCACACCCGCTGCAGATGGGACAGATCGTGAGCGCCATCCTCCGAGGGTTCCAGCGCATGTGGGAGCAGCTCAGCGGCGAGCGTTTGCAGCGGCGCAAAAGCATCAGTGGTCATAAACATCCTGTTAAGTGAAAAACGTATTTGTCAGCAACGCAACCCTGTAGCAGCTGCCGAGCAGCGNNTATTTGTCAGCAACGCAACCCTGTAGCAGCTGCCGAGCAGCGGATACACATGCTCCATGGATCAGCTTTGAATTTCCAGTGTGACGAGCGCCACGCGCCGACTTAGTATGGCGTTTTCAACTTTCGACAAAGGCCCGTCCATGACGATCGAGATCCGCCCGGCGACCCCCAGCGATGCACCGCAAATCCTCGGGTTCATCACTGAACTGGCCGACTACGAACGTGCCCGCCACGAAGTCATCGCCAGCGTCGCGGACATCGAACGCAGCCTGTTCAGCGAAGGCGCCACCGCCCACGGCCTGATCTGCTTGCGCGACGGCCTGCCGATCGGCTTCGCGGTGTTCTTCTTCAGCTATTCAACCTGGCTCGGCAGCAACTGCCTGTACCTCGAAGACCTGTATATCAACCCCGAGCAACGCGGTGGCGGCGCCGGTAAAACCTTGCTGCGCCACCTCGCCAAAATCGCCTGCGCCAATGACTGCGGGCGATTCGAATGGAGCGTGCTGGACTGGAACAAACCGGCGATCGAATTTTATAAGTCGTTGGGGGCACAGCCGCAGGAAGAATGGGTCCGGTATCGGATGGATGGGAAGGTGTTGCGCGAGTTTGCTGAGGGCAATTGATCTCCAGCAGGGTTTGTTAAATATCGCAGCCTTCGGCGACTCCTGACTCGATTTACAGGGGACGTCGAAGGCTGCGATATTTTTTTTGATATATGTTCGCCATCGACTGTCCGGTTGGTTGAACGATGGTGGTGCATTTCCTTTGCGCCCTGATGGTTGCCACCATCGCTATAAAACTCAAAAGCAAGGAGCTTTAACTTGAGTGGAAAACCTGCTGCGCGCGTTACAGACCCTACTTCGTGCCCGTTACCCGGACATGGCACCAATCCGATTGTTTCTGGATCACCAGATGTTTTCTTCGATGGTCTGGCAGCTGCTCGCATGACGGACAAATCTGCCTGTGGCAGCCCGATTACCGGCGCTGTTTCGGGGACGGTATTCATCAATGGTCTCAACGCCGCAACCCTCGATAGCACGGGCGGGCACGGCAACGTAGTTATCGGCGGTTCCGGGACCGTTATCATCGGGCAAAGCGGAGGCGGAGCAGCTTTTAGTGGGTTGCTTCCGATGCCGGTGCATTTTACCGACAGATTACAAGTGGTGAATGACGCGACCGGTGGGCCGATTCCTTATCACCCCTATACCATTCAACGTGGTGACGGCAGCGAAGAGCATGGCGTGACGGATGCGTCCGGGTTTACTCACACAGTCAGTTCCCATTTGGCCGAGACCATTAAATTGTTTGTGGAGTGATTGGCATGGCGGGTGAAACTGCGGCGGTGAAACAAGCGTTACCTAAAAGAGAAGTAAAAATACATACATTGACCTGTAAGACTGATCAGGCTGTTAAGCAGGTGCCTGTCACCTTGCGAGACTTGGTTATATTTTTTATTGGTGGTGCGGGCGATCAGGAAAGTTACTACGGCACAGGGCCTAATAATAATATCGATTATGTGCGTCGAATTGCTGTTGACGACGCAAAACAACTAGAGATTTTGAAGCGCTGTCCTTCATGGGCGCTCAGTTATAATGCTTTTATTAGTGGTGATGATCTTGAGCGCAATGTGTTGAGTAGAATACCTAATTGCTCCTCCGCGATTTACATCGTTGGTCACAGTCTCGGCGGCTGGAATGGTGCCCACCTTTCCAGTGTACTGACAGACAAAGGCTTCAAGGTAAAAATGCTGATTACACTGGACCCCGTGGGTGAAGGGAAAATTGTTTACGGCATCTCAAGTATCTATAGACGAGAGCCGATCCCCAAGGCTGACTATTGGGTGAATATTCGGGCAGCAGCGGTAGACTGGAATGCGTCGGATCTGGTCGCGGACTTTGGTGAACAGTGGGAAGTAACACTAGGACCCAATGTGATGGGGCGGGTGGATGTTAACCATGCTGATGCAGACAGAATGTTTGTGCAGACATTGCCAGGAGGCAAGTCTGCCCGCCAAATATTCAATGAATCGATTTTGAACTACTTCAGGGAGTGATTCTGGATGCATAAGTTTTTTATGTTTTTAGCAATCTTGATGAGTGCATCGTGTTCTCTCAATCACGGAAGACCTGTCGCAACACTTGAGTATTCCAGTGTAAACGAACTTCGTAATACTGGAATTTACCAGGTTTTTTTCAATTCCGATGTGGAGCTTATTGGGTTATTTAAGTCGCGAATAGGTGAGGGTTTAGTCTGTTCTTTAGAGGATGATCTTGATTTTAGCGAAGCGCACCATATAAAGCGTTCCGGGTTTGGTTTGGTGGAAAAAGTGAGTGAGTCTGCACCATCGCTCTATCGAGCGAATGTCATTTTTAGTGAGTCGGAAAGCGGAAAAGGAGGAGAGAATTATTTGGAAGGAGAGGCCCTTATTCCGCTATTGAAGAAGCGTGATTTTATTTCGTGTGTTTATCGAGTTCATACTACTACATACAATACGTACTTCTCCCAAGTCATGCACGTGCCGACCGCAGAGCTGTTGAAGGCTATTGCTCACCAGTAAAACGAATCCATGCGATTCGAGGATGTTTTGCCGGGATAAACAGCCTCTCAATAACTCAGTCACTGGCTTCCCGATTACTCTTGATCAATCCGTCGAGGACTTGTCGAACAGTAATCTTGAAAGCCCCGGCCTTCCTCTCATCAAAGGCCGTTCGCCATGCCATATAACCCTGACTGAAATCCGTAATCTCTGCAGTTTCCCCCACCCGGTGGGTGATGCTGCGTTCCAAGGCTTTTGCCTGGAAGGGTAGGTGTGGCATTTCATTGAACTCGCTACCTGTCACCGGATTGATCATCTGAAAGCCATCGACCCTGATGTGAATAACCTTGCCCAATTTTGGATAATTTTCGATTTTCAGGATCGTCAGTGTCGATCCATCCTCGCCCGGCCGGTTTTTGTAGGCCCAGATATCGCCCACCTTCAATTCTTTCGATGCGCTGAATGCTGCGGTGGACCAGAGAGCACTACAGAACAGCAGCGCCTTTAAAGATCTCCAGCAGGGTTTGTTAAATATCGCAGCCTTCGGCGACTCCTGACTCGATTTACAGGGGACGTCGAAGGCTGCGATATTTTTTTTGATATTGTCCCAATATATGGGAGTGATATTTATATATTGAGATTTCTCCGCGTCAGGGTTTATAGTCCAGCTCACTCACTGCCAATAAACAAAACAGGTGAAGCGATGCTGGCGCAATTGATCGCGCTCGATTGGGGGACGACCTCATTACGTGCTTACAAACTCGCCGCGGGTGGCCAGGTGCTGGAACAGCGTTCGCTGTCGTCCGGGATCATGCAGCTGCCCCGGACGCCGCGAATCATCAACGGTCAGGCATGTGCCGACGGTTTTGAACTGGCCTTCGACGAGGCGTGCGGTGACTGGCTCGACGCGCAGCCGGATTTGCCGGTGATTGCCTGTGGCATGGTCGGCAGCGCCCAGGGCTGGCGCGAAGCGGCCTACTGCGATACACCGGCGAACGTCGCCAATCTCGGAACTTCCCTACAAACCCTTCGCAGTCTTCGCGGTGTTGATGTGCACATTGTGCCGGGCGTGATTCAGCGTTCGCGCTTGCCGAACGTAATGCGCGGCGAAGAAACCCAGGTGCTCGGTGTTTTGCAGAGTCTACCGATCGAGCAGGGCCGTGATCTGTTGATCGGCCTGCCGGGCAGTCATTCGAAATGGGTGGAGGTGGCCGCCGGTTGCATCGTGCATTTCGATACCTTCATGACCGGCGAGATCTTCGCCGTGCTCAGTGAACACAGCATTCTCGGGCGTACCCAGCAAAAGGGCGCGTCGTTTGATGGCGAGGCGTTTGATCGCGGCGTGCAAGTGGCGCTGTCGGCGGAGGGCGAGATCGGGCCGTTGTCGACGTTGTTCAGCGCCCGCAGCCTGGGGTTGACCGGTGAACTCAGCGCCACCGCCCAACCGGATTATTTGTCCGGCCTGCTGATCGGCCATGAGCTGTCGGCGCTGGCCAACGTTCAGCGAAGCCGACGCAACAGCGTTCATCTGCCGTCGATCATCCTCATTGGTAATTCCCAACTCTGCGCGCGCTACAGCCGGGCCCTCGATGCCTGTGGTTTTGCCCGCGTGACCCTGGCCGAACAAGCCACCGAGCGCGGGTTGTGGCAACTGGCGGTCGCCGCCGGACTGATCGCCGCACACCCATCCCGTTAAACCTGACTGGAGGTCTGACATGCTCAAGCAAGCCCTGGCGCAAAACGGTCTGATCGCGATCCTGCGTGGCCTGCGCCCGCAAGAAGCGGCCGCCATTGGCGAAGTCCTTTACGCCGCTGGATTTCGCGTCATCGAAGTGCCGCTCAATTCCCCTGAGCCCTACGACAGTATTCGCATCCTGCGCAGTACCTTGCCCGCCGATTGCCTGATCGGCGCGGGTACGGTGCTGACACCGGAACAGGTCGCACAAGTGAAAGCGGCGGGCGGTCAGGTGATCGTCATGCCGCACAGCGATGCCAAGGTGTTGCGCGCTGCAAAAGCGGCGGGGNTGTACCTGTCGCCGGGTGTGGCCACGCCGACCGAAGCCTTCGCCGCGCTGGCCGAGGGCGCCGACGTGCTGAAGATGTTCCCCGCCGAGCAGATGGGGCCGGCAGTCGTCAAAGCCTGGCTAGCGGTACTGCCTGCGGGAACGATTCTGGCGCCGGTCGGCGGGATCACACCGGACAACATGCAGGTGTATTTCGACGCTGGCGCGAAGGGCTTCGGCCTGGGTTCCGGGTTGTTCAAACCGGGTATGTCGGTGGCGNAAGTGGCGGTAAACGCCAAGGCCTATGTCGCTGCATGGAACGCTCTGCATTAAGACTTTTTTGGCGCCGAGCGCGCTGCATCNANAAGAGAGATAAGAGATGAAAATCACCAAACTGACTACCTTCATCGTCCCGCCGCGCTGGTGCTTCCTAAAGGTTGAAACCGACCAGGGCGTGACCGGTTGGGGCGAGCCCGTGGTCGAAGGCCGCGCCCACACGGTGGCCGCTGCCGTCGAGGAACTCTCCGACTACCTGATCGGCAAAGACCCTCGCAATATCGAAGACATCTGGACCGTGCTCTACCGTGGCGGCTTCTACCGTGGCGGCGCCGTGCACATGAGCGCCCTCGCCGGTATCGACCAGGCGCTGTGGGACATCAAGGGCAAGGCGCTTGGCGTATCGGTCAGCGACCTGCTGGGCGGCCAGGTGCGCGACAAAATCCGCGTGTATTCATGGATCGGCGGCGACCGCCCGGCCGACACCGCCCGCGCCGCCAAAGAGGCGGTGGCCCGTGGTTTTACCGCGGTGAAGATGAACGGCACCGAAGAGCTGCAGTTCGTCGACAGCTTTGAAAAAGTCGACCTGGCCCTGGCCAACGTGGCCGCGGTGCGCGACGCCGTCGGCCCTAACGTTGGCATTGGCGTCGACTTCCATGGCCGCGTGCACAAGCCGATGGCCAAGGTGCTGATGAAAGAGTTGGACCCGTACAAACTGATGTTTATCGAAGAGCCGGTGCTCAGCGAAAACTATGAAGCGCTGAAAGAACTGGCGCCGCTGACCAGCACACCGATTGCCCTGGGCGAGCGCCTGTTCTCGCGTTGGGACTTCAAGCGCGTGCTCAGCGAAGGTTACGTCGACATCATCCAGCCGGACGCGTCCCACGCCGGCGGCATCACCGAAACCCGCAAGATCGCCAACATGGCCGAAGCTTACGACGTAGCCCTGGCCCTGCACTGCCCGCTGGGCCCGATTGCCCTGGCGGCCTGCCTGCAATTGGACGCGGTTTGCTACAACGCGTTTATCCAGGAGCAAAGCCTGGGCATTCACTACAACGAGAGCAATGACTTGCTCGACTACGTGCGCGATCCGGGCGTGTTCGACTACGACAAAGGCTTTGTGAAGATCCCCAATGGGCCGGGCCTGGGCATCGAGATCAACGAGGAATACGTGATCGAACGCGCGGCCATCGGCCACCGCTGGCGCAACCCGATCTGGCGCCATGCCGACGGCAGCTTCGCCGAGTGGTAAGCCCCTCCTGAGGAAACACAGTCAATGTGGGAGCNGCNTTGATGTCGGCTGACACACCGCATTCGCGAGCAAGCCCGCTCCCACAAGGGATTCGCGCAAGTCTTGATATCGACCTCAATAAACATAAGAAGAGGCACTCCCCATGCAACCGCAAACCCTTACCGGGCAGGCGTCGTTGGTGGCGCCCAGCCGCAAGCGGTTTTTTATCATGGTGCTGCTGTTTATCACCGTGGTGATCAACTACCTCGACCGCAGCAACCTGTCGATTGCCGCCCCGGCGTTGACCAGCGAGCTAGGCATCGACCCGGTGCACGTCGGGCTGATCTTCTCTGCTTTCGGCTGGACCTACGCCGCCATGCAGATCCCCGGCGGCTGGCTGGTGGACCGAGTGCCGCCCCGCATTCTCTACACCGTCGCCCTGCTGCTGTGGTCGATTGCCACCGTGATGCTTGGGTTCGCCGCCAGCTTTATCGCGCTGTTCGTGTTGCGCATGGCCGTCGGTGCCCTGGAAGCGCCGGCCTACCCGATCAACAGCCGCGTGGTCACCACGTGGTTTCCCGAGCGTGAGCGCGCCACGGCGATTGGTGTTTACACCTCGGGGCAATTTGTCGGGCTCGCCTTTCTTACGCCGGTGCTGGCCTGGCTGCAGCATGCGTTTGGCTGGCACATGGTGTTCGTCGCCACCGGTGGCGTGGGCATTCTATGGGCGCTGATCTGGTACGCGGTGTACCGCGAGCCGAAGGATTTCAAAGGCGCCAACGCGGCTGAAATCGAGCTGATCCGCGAAGGTGGAGGGCTGGTGGATATCCAGGCCGAACAAGCCAAGGTCAAGGCGAAATTCAGCTGGACCGACCTGGGGGTCGTGCTGAGCCAGCGCAAGTTGTGGGGCATCTACCTGGGGCAGTTCTGCCTGAACTCCACGCTGTGGTTCTTCCTGACGTGGTTCCCGACCTACCTGGTGAAATACCGTGGCATGGACTTCATCAAGTCCGGGCTGTTGGCGTCGCTGCCGTTTCTCGCCGCCTTCGTCGGCGTGCTGTGTTCCGGGTTCTTCTCCGATTTCCTGATCCGTCGCGGCTACACGGTGGGCTTCGCGCGCAAATTGCCGATCATCGGCGGCTTGCTGATCTCCACCTCGATCATCGGTGCCAATTTCGTTGAATCGACACCGTTGGTGATTGCGTTCCTGGCGTTGGCGTTCTTCGGTAACGGGCTGGCTTCGATCACCTGGTCGCTGGTGTCAACGCTCGCTCCGGCGCGGCTGCTCGGATTGACCGGTGGGGTATTCAACTTTATCGGTAACTTGTCGGCGATTACCACGCCGATAGTGATCGGCTTTTTGGCCAGTGGTGATTCATTTGCCCCGGCGATCACCTACATCTCGGTTCTTGCATTGATTGGCGCGCTTTCCTACATCTTGCTGGTCGGCAAGGTCGAGCGTATCAAGTTGTAGTGGCAGCCATCGGGCGACCATAATGCCGCCCGTTCACTCGCTCAACGGTAAAGGCTGGATATGCAGGAAGACGCCCCAAAAATCGCCAAGGACGCCGCGCCGACCGGCACCCAGACACTGCTTCGTGGTCTGGGTGTGGTTCAGGCCGTGGCCAGTGGCGCCCGCGATCTCAAGGAAATCGCCCGGCTCATCGGCACGACCCGCAGCACCACCCACCGCCTGGCCAGTTGCCTGGTGGAAGAGCGTTACCTGCGCGTGGTGCCGCAAGTCGGTTACCTGCTGGGGCCGAAGTTGATCGAATTGGGCTTCCAGGCCCGTGAAGAACTGCCTCTGGTGACCTTGGCAGGGCCGTATCTGGACGAGTTGTCGGCGTTGACCGGCGACACCATTCACCTGGCGATTCGTGAAGGCGACGAGGTGCTGTACCTGCACAAGAATCCCGGCCGCAACGGCCCGGAAATGCGCTCGCGGGTCGGCCATCGCATGCCGTTGGCGCGCACCGGTATCGGCAAGGCGTTGCTGCTGGATGATTCGCAGGAAGAATGGCAGCGGCTGTACGAAGTCAGCCTGCCGGCGGGTGGGAAAAATCAGTTCTGGCCGCTGCACCCAGAGCAGTCCTGGGAGCAGTTTCAGCAACGCATGATCGAATACGTGGTGGGGGGTTATGCGTTCGATCTGGAAGACAACGAACCGTCGATCCGCTGTGTGGCGGCACCAGTGCGCGATGCCAGCCGGCGAATCGTCGCCGGCATCAGCATCGCCAGTACCGTGCCCTACATGCCGCTGGAAAAAATGGCCGAGCTGATTCCCCTGATCAAAGGGGTCACGGCCCGGCTCTCGGCGGAGTTGGGCGCAAAGGNTTAGGCCTTCAGGGTCGCCATGTCGATGACAAAGCGGTACTTCACATCACCGGCGATCATGCGGGTGTAGGCTTCGTTGATCTGGCGGATGTCGAGCATTTCGATATCACACGTGATGTTGTGCTCGGCGCAGAAATCCAGGACTTCCTGGGTTTCGGCAATGCCACCGATCAGCGAGCCGGCCAGTACGCGACGGCTCATCACCAGTTTGCCAGCGTGGACCGGTGGATCGACCGGTTCGATCAACCCGACCAGAATGTGCACGCCGTCGAAACGCAGGGTGTCGAGGTAGGGATTCAAGTCGTGTTGTACCGGAATGGTGTCCAGCAGGAAGTCGAAGTGCCCGGCAGCGGCTTTCATCTGCTCGGCATCGGTGGACACAATNACATGGTCCGCACCCTGGCGACGACCTTCTTCAGCCTTGCTCGCCGAGCGGGTGAACAGCGTCACTTCCGCGCCCATCGCCTTGGCGAACTTGATGCCCATGTGGCCCAGGCCGCCCATACCCAGAATGCCAACTTTGTCGCCAGCCTTCACGCCGTAGTGCTTGAGCGGCGAGTAAGTGGTGATGCCGGCGCAGAGAATCGGCGCGGCGCTGGCCAGGTCGAGCTTGGCCGGGATCTTCACCACGAAGTGTTCGCTGACGACGATGCTGTCGGAGTAGCCGCCCATGGTATTGCTGCCATCGACCCGGTCCGGGGTGGCGTAAGTCATGGTCGGGCCTTCGAGGCAATATTGCTCNAGGTNCGNNTGGCAGGCTTCACAGCTGCGGCAGGAATCGACCATGCAACCGACGCCGACCAGATCGCCGACCTTGTGCCGGGTAACGCTGGCGCCAACGGCGGTGACTTTGCCGACGATCTCGTGGCCCGGCATCAGCGGGTACACGGCAATGCCCCATTCGTTGCGAGCCTGGTGGATGTCGGAGTGGCAGACGCCGCAGTAGAGGATCTCGATGGCCACGTCATCGGCGCGCGGGCTGCGACGTTCGAAGGACANGGGGGCGAGGGGAGTGGTAGCCGACTGGGCGGCATAACCGATGGCGGTGTACATGGNGAACCTCGCAAAAGNAATGACAAGTGAGGCGGCGCATTTTGGGCGCCGTACCGGGTATCGGCCATGGCGATTCCTCCGGGTGTCATGCCTATTCCTCCGGCATCAGCGTTCGTTTGATCAAATGGGCGACCAGACCTGCGATGATGCTTTCATCCCTTTTTCCGCGACTTTTTTGTGAAGATCTCCCATGTTGTTAACCCGTCATCTTGATGCGAATGCCACGCTGGTTTCGTTGATCGAGCCCCTGACCACTCGCGATGGATTCGCCCCTACGGCGTTGCCGGGCGTCCAGGTTTTACGGGCCAGTTGTGATGTGGCCCGTGGTCCGCAGATTTACGAACCGAGCCTGGTGATCATCGCCCAAGGCAGCAAACTGGCGTATCTGGGGCCTCGGACGCTGGAGTACGGCGCTGGGCATTATCTGATTCAGGCCTTGCCGGTGCCGTTTGAGTGCGAAACGTTTTCCGCGCCGGGCGGGCCGATGCTCGGGGTGTCCATCGCCATCGACCGAGTGGTGCTCGGTGAGTTGGTGTTGGCCATGGGGCTGGTGCCGGGGCGCACGGTGCCTGCGCAAACACTGGAATCCATGACGTCGGCGGTGCTCGACGATGCGATGCGCGGTTGCGTGGAACGGCTGTTGCACTGCCTGCACGATCCGCTGGAGAGCCGGATCATGGGGCCGGCGCGGTTGCGGGAATTGTTGTTCGTCGCGTTGCGCGGTCCGCAAGCCGATGTGTTGCGTGCGCTAGTCGAACAGCAGGGGCAGTTCGCCCGGATTGCAGCCTCGCTCAACCATTTGCACGGGCATTTCACCGAGCCGTTGAATGTGGAAACCCTGGCCAGTTGCGCGAACATGAGCGCGTCGACGTTTCATGAGCATTTCAAACGCTGCACGCTGTTGTCGCCGGTGCAGTACCTGAAGCGTTTGCGCTTGCTCAAGGCGCAGCAGTTGTTGCTCGCCGAGGGTTTGGGCGTGGCGCAGGTGGCGCATCGGGTCGGGTATCAGAGCACGTCGCAGTTCAGCCGCGAGTACAAACGCTACTTCGAGCGCAATCCCGGGGATGAGCGCGCGGCCTGACACACCGCAATCCCTTGTGGGAGCGTGCTCGCGATAGCGGTGGATCAGCTTGCATCGGTGTTGAATTGTAAATTGCCATCGCGAGCACGCTCGCTCCCACAGGGGATTCGGGGTGTAGCTTGAATTGCGGGCAACAAAAAGGCCCCCATTCCGGGAGCCTTGATGTTCAGGCATTCGGCTTACATGTTCGGGTAAGTCGGGCCGCCAGCACCTTCCGGCGCCACCCAAGTAATGTTCTGCGAAGGGTCCTTGATGTCACAGGTCTTGCAGTGCACGCAGTTCTGGGCGTTGATCTGGAAGCGCTTTTCGCCGTCTTCCTTGGTGATCACTTCATACACGCCGGCCGGGCAGTAGCGCTGCGCCGGTTCATCGTAGAGCGGCAGGTTGGTGCTGATCGGGATACTCGGGTCTTTGAGCTTCAGGTGGCACGGCTGTTCTTCTTCATGGTTGGTACCGGAGATGAACACCGAGCTCAGCTTGTCGAAGCTCAACTTGCCGTCGGGTTTTGGGTAGGTGATCTGCTTGCTGTCTTTGGCCAGCTTGAGGCAGGCGTAGTCCGGCTTGNTGTCGTGCAAGGTAAACGGCAGTTTGCCGCCGAGGATGTTCTGGTCGAACCAGTTGAAGCCGGCGCCGATGATCGGGCCGAACTTGTGCATCGCCGGGCCGAAGTTGCGGCTGGCGAACAGTTCTTCGTAGAGCCAGCTGGCTTTGAAGCTGTCGACGTAGTTGGTCAGCTCGTCGNTGCCGTCCTTCTCGGCAAACAGCGCCTCGGCCACGGATTCAGCGGCGAGCATGCCGGACTTCATCGCAGTGTGGCTGCCTTTGATCTTGGCCACGTTCATGGTGCCCAGGTCACAGCCAATCAATGCGCCGCCCTTGAATACCATCTTCGGCAACGAGTTGATGCCGCCTTTGGCCAGGGCACGGGCGCCGTAGCTGATGCGCTTGCCGCCTTCCAGGTATTGAGCCAGAACCGGGTGATGCTTGAGGCGCTGGAACTCATCGAACGGCGACAGGAAGGTGTTGCTGTAGGACAGGTCGACGATCAGGCCGACCACCACCTGGTTGTTTTCCAGGTGATAGAGGAACGAGCCACCGGTGTTCTCGTTGCTCATGATGTCCAGCGGCCAGCCGGCGGTGTGCACCACCAGGCCTGGCTGATGTTTAGCCGGGTCGATTTCCCAGATTTCCTTGAGGCCGATGCCGTAGTGCTGGGCGTCGGCTTCGCTGTCCAGGTTGAAGCGTTGGATCAGTTGCTTGCCGATGTGGCCACGGCAGCCTTCGGCGAACAGCGTGTACTTGCCGCGCAGTTCCATGCCAGGGGTGTAGACACCTTCTTTTGGATTGCCTTCGCGGTCGACGCCGAGGTCACCGGTGATGATCCCGCGGACCACGCCGTTTTCGTCGAACAGTGCTTCCTGGGCGGCGAAGCCTGGGTAGACTTCCACACCCAGGTTCTCGGCCTGTTGGGCCAGCCAGCGGCACAGGTTGCCGAGGGAGATGATGTAGTTGCCCTCGTTGTGCATGGTCTTGGGCACAAAGAAGTCAGGGATTTTCTGCGCGCTGTCGGCGTTCTTGAGGACGAAAATGTCATCGCGGGTCACCGGCGTGTTCAGCGGGGCGCCGAGTTCCTTCCAGTCCGGGAACAGTTCGTTCAGGGCGCGCGGTTCGAACACGGCACCGGAGAGGATATGTGCGCCGACTTCGGAGCCTTTCTCGACCACGCAGACGCTGATTTCTTTACCGGCTTCGGCGGCCTTCTGCTTCAGTCGGCAGGCGGCAGACAGGCCTGCCGGGCCAGCGCCGACGATGACCACGTCGAATTCCATGTATTCGCGTTCCACAGGTTATCTCCTACTCAAGGCTCAACAGTTTTTTTTCTAATTGGAGGTTTGGTGTCGCATCCATGAATTCCTGCGCGATGCGAAGAACAGGACAATCGATAGACCACCTTTCTCTCTGGGTGGCGCATTATATCTACACCACTCCTAGCGTCCAATACAAACGTTTGTTTGAATTGCTTGGAAGCTAGGTAAATCAAAGCAACGCGGCTTATGACTGGCTATTTTGGCGTATTGACCAGAATAGGCGTTCCGGTCAATATACGGTCGGTTTTGCGCTAACCGTAGGCTGACTGTTGGGTTCAAGAGCACCTCTAAAGACAGGGCGATGGCAGTACAGGGTGATTTGCTGCACAGGTTTGGCGCGCAGTTTACACGCCGCGATAATGAATGACTCGTGGGTCACCACTGACGAACGGTCATTCGCCTCGTGAGCAAGGTTCACTCGATACACCTGCCAGCGTTTTTAGAGGTGCCCTTGCGCCGATGAGCATC
>NZ_NMOJ01000052.1 GCF_002251635.1 Pseudomonas mandelii | reverse complement strand
AACCGCCAGGTTCGCCTAGGCGACTTTCTTTTCACCGGAGAGTAACGAGGAATCCATGAAGGTTCTTGTAGCTGTCAAACGCGTTGTCGATTACAACGTGAAAGTTCGCGTCAAGGCGGACAATTCCGGCGTCGACCTCGCTAACGTCAAAATGTCGATGAACCCTTTCTGCGAAATCGCTGTGGAAGAAGCCGTACGCCTGAAAGAGAAAGGCGTGGCGACTGAAATCGTCGTGGTTTCCATCGGCCCGACTACCGCTCAAGAGCAACTGCGCACCGCGCTGGCTCTGGGTGCTGACCGCGCCATCCTCGTCGAATCCGCCGAAGACCTGACTTCGCTGGCCGTTGCCAAGTTGCTCAAAGCCGTTGTCGACAAGGAACAGCCTCAGCTGGTGATCCTCGGCAAGCAGGCCATCGACAGCGACAACAACCAGACTGGCCAGATGTTGGCTGCGCTGACCGGTTACGGCCAGGGCACCTTCGCTTCGAAAGTCGAAGTGTCCGGCGACACCGTTGCCGTGACCCGCGAAATCGACGGCGGCGCGCAGACGGTTTCCCTGAAACTGCCGGCTATCGTCACTACCGACCTGCGTTTGAACGAGCCGCGCTACGCGTCCCTGCCAAACATCATGAAAGCCAAGAAGAAGCCGCTTGAGTCGGTAACTCCAGAAGCTTTGGGCGTTTCCACCGCCTCCACCAACAAGACCGTTAAAGTCGAAGCGCCGGCTGCACGCAGCGCAGGCATCAAGGTCAAGTCGGTGGCTGAACTGGTCGAGAAACTGAAAAACGAAGCGAAGGTAATCTAAATGACTATCTTGGTTATTGCTGAACACGACAACAAAGTAGTGGCCCCGGCCACGCTGAACACCGTGGCTGCTGCCGCCAAAATCGGNGGCGACATTCACGTGCTGGTAGCAGGCCAAGGCGCTGGCGCCGTGGCTGAAGCCGCGGCGAAAATCGCTGGTGTGAGCAAAGTACTGTCGGCCGACAACGCCGCCTACGCTCACCAACTGCCGGAAAACGTGGCTCCGCTGGTAGCAGAGCTGGGCGCTGGTTACAGCCACATCCTGGCTGCTGCCACCTCCAACGGCAAAAACATCCTGCCACGCGTTGCTGCGCAGCTGGACGTTGACCAGATCTCCGAGATCATCTCGGTAGAAAGCGCCGACACCTTCAAGCGCCCGATCTACGCTGGTAACGCCATCGCCACCGTGCAATCGACCGCGGCCATCAAAGTGATCACCGTGCGCGCCACCGGCTTCGACCCGGTTGCCGCTGAAGGTGGTTCGGCTGCCGTTGAAGCCGTCTCCGCTGCTCACGACGCTGGCACTTCCAGCTTTGTCGGCGAAGAGCTGGCCAAGTCGGATCGTCCTGAGCTGACCGCTGCCAAAATCGTCGTTTCCGGCGGTCGCGGCATGCAGAACGGTGACAACTTCAAGCACCTGTACGCCCTGGCCGACAAGCTGGGCGCTGCGGTCGGCGCTTCCCGCGCGGCCGTCGACGCAGGTTTCGTACCCAACGACATGCAGGTCGGCCAGACCGGCAAAATCGTTGCGCCACAGCTGTACATCGCGGTCGGTATCTCCGGCGCGATCCAGCACTTGGCCGGTATGAAAGACTCCAAAGTGATCGTTGCGATCAACAAGGACGAAGAAGCACCGATCTTCCAGGTGGCTGATTACGGCCTGGTTGCGGACTTGTTCGAAGCCGTACCTGAGTTGGAGAAGCTGGTCTAATCCAGCCGCTTCACTTATAAAGAGCCCGNCCTTTTGGTCGGGCTTTTTTTTGTTCCGGATTTGAGTGGAGAGTGTCGCCATGGATTTGCGCCGCGTGGGTGGCTGGTCATTACTGCTGGGGCTGACGGTGCTGCCGGCGCTGGCCGTGGCCGCAGGCAAGTGCGAACGCCTGGTGGTGACCGGCAGCTCGGACGCGCCGCCGTACTTGTGGCAAGACCCGCAAAACCCCAAGCACCTGATCGGCGCCAGCGCAGACCTGTTGCAACACGTGGCAGGGGAGTTGGGCATCAAGATCGAACTGCTTTATGCCGGCAAGCGCGCCCAGGCCCTGGACGAAGTGCGCAGCGGACGCATGGACATGCTGGCCGACGCGCCGTTGACAGTCAGCGAGCTGGACACCCTGGATTACATCCATCCGCCGTTGCTGGAAAACGACTATCTGGTCTGGACCCGAAAAGACTCAGCATTGGTCTACAACCAGGCGCAAGACCTTCACGGCCATCCAGGTGCCGTGTCGGAAAAGTCTCGAATGACCCAGGCATTCGGCATTTTCGCCGAGCAGCAATTGACCCTCGTGCGTACTCCGAACCTGACCCAGGCCTTTCAGAAATTGCTGCTGGGCGAGGTGGAATTTGTCCTCGCGGGACGCTACTCGGGCATGGCCGCCGCGCAAACCCTGAGTATGGCCAACGACCTGATCGCCCGTCCCCAACCGGTCGACAAACCCGGCCTGTTCCTGGCGATTTCCCACAACTCCGCCTGCAATGATCCGTGGCTGCGCGGACAGCTGGCCAAAAAGATGACAGAATTGCCCGCGTCCGGACTGACGGAAAGCGTGCTGCAACGCAATATCGAGCGTTGGACAGCGCAGCAACAGCAACCCGCCAGTACCCCAAAACAGTAGGGATTTTTAGTGAGTATTCGACCTCTTTTCGCTGCCCTGGCCGTTCTGGCTCTGGCGGGTTGTGCAGCCGATCCGGCGCCGAATGAACAAATACGCCTGACCGAGCAGGCGCTCGAGCAAGCCAAAGCCGTAGGCGCTACCGCCGCCGACGTGCCGGAACTCAAGCTGGCCGAAGGCAAGTTTTCTCGTGCCCAGGGCGACATGACTGATCAGTCCTACAGGCATGCGCGCATGCGGGCCGAGCAGGCAGAACTGGACGCGCGTCTGGCCGAAGCCAANNTTCTGACCCGCAAGAGCCAGGAGCAACTGAACGTGCTCAATACCCGCATCACTCGCCTGCGCAAGCAATTGGGAGATGCCCAATGAGCCTCAAGTCCAAAGCACTCGGCGGCTTGATCCTCGCAGGTTGCGCAAGCCTTTACGGCTGCGCCGGCCAACACAGCGAGACTGCATTGCAGCAGGCCGGCAGTGACTTCCAGAAGGTCAAGGAAGACTCCAACGTGTTGCGCTTCGCGCCCAAGGATGTGATTCGCGCCGGTGAGTCCCTGGCCCGCGCCGATCGCTTGTCCAGCTACTGGGGCAGCGGTGCCGACGTGGTGCATTACGCCTACCTGAGCCAGCGCTACAGTGCAATCGCCCGTGAGCACACTAATCAGGTGCTCAACGAAGAGCGCGCTGCAAAGCTCGAACTGGAACGTCAGCGTCTGCAACTTGCTCTGCGCGAGTCAAAATTGCTCAGCGTGCAGCAGCAAGGCAAGTGGCTCGAAGAACAGATCGTTGCTTTGGCAACCACACAGACCGACCGTGGTCTGGTGATGACCCTGGGCGATGTGCTGTTCGACACCGGCGAAGCAGAGCTGAAGAACTCGGCCAACCGCACCGTGCTCAAGATCGTGCAGTTCCTGCAACTGAACCCCAAGCGCGTGGTGCGCATCGAGGGCTACACCGACAACACCGGCGGCGAGCAGGAAAACCTCAAGCTGTCCCGCGACCGTGCGCAGGCCGTGGCCGACGTGCTGATGGACCTGGGGATCGACGAAAAACGTATCCAAGTCGAAGGCTACGGCGATGAATACCCGGTGGAGGTCAACGCCTCCGAGCGGGGCCGCGCACAGAATCGTCGTGTGGAAATTGTGTTCTCCGACGAAAAAGGCCAGCTCGGCGCCGCCCGCTAAGGGCTGCGTTTCTGGAAAACCCGGCCTGCCCGACAGTGCCGGGTTTTTTTGCGCCTGCCAATTGCCTCTCAAAACAGTACAGTTTTTACTGACACTGCACTGTACGGTCGACTATTGTGGCAACTGTCCCAGTACACTTCTAAACTGTTCCGGTATGTTTCACACAAAAATAAAATACCCGTGAAATCGAGTGCTGCGTCATGACCAATCTGTTGCTTTACCAACGTATCGCCCAGCAACTGGCTGAGGACATCCGGCGCGGTGTCTATCAACCCGGTGAGCGCGTGCCTTCGGTGCGCAAGATGAGTTCACAGCTCAACGTCAGCCATGCAACCGTTTTGCAGGCTTACGCCAATCTCGAGGATCAAGGGCTGATCCGCGCCCGGCCGCAGTCGGGCTATTACGTGCACCAGACGCCCGCACTCACGGCGCCCACGCCGGACATCGCGCGGGTTGAACGCCCGGGGTTGGTCACCCGCAGCAGCATTATCCAGCAGGTATTGGTCGAGTCGCGCCGCGAGGGCGTTTTCCCCTTGGGCGCGGCGGTGCCGAGCGTCGATTATCTACCGGTCCGCGCCTTGCACCAGCAATTGGCCAAGGTCACGCGCTTTCAGAGCCCGCGGGCGTTCAGCTACATGTTCAGCCCCGGCTTTGAACCGCTGCGGCGCCAGGTGGCGATCCGCATGCGTGATGCCGGCGTGGTGGTCGATCCGTCCGAAGTGGTGATCACCCACGGCTGTGTCGATGCATTGCAGATGTCTCTTCGCGTGCTGACCCGGCCGGGCGACCTGATCGCCGCCGAATCGCCGACTTATTACGGCTTGCTGCAACTGGCGGATCTGCTGGGCCTCAAAGTCATCGAGATCCCCAGCGACCCGTCCACCGGCATGAGCCTTGAAGCCCTGCAACTGGCAGCCAACCAATGGTCGATCAAGGCGTTGGTGCTGACTACGCGCCTGAGTAATCCGCTGGGCGCGACCATGCCCGAGGAGCGCCAGAAACAGTTGCTGCGCCTGGCCTCGGATTTCGATATCCAGATCGTTGAAGACGACATCTACGGCGAATTGATGTTCGAACAAGGCCGGACCAAATCGCTCAAGGCCTACGATCGGCTTGATCGAGTGATCTATTGCTCGAGCTTTTCCAAGACCTTGTCCCCGGGTGTGCGCATCGGCTGGATGATCGCCGGCAAGTATCAACANGAAATTCAGCGTTTGCAGACGTTCAGTACGCATTCGGCGTGCAGCGTCACCCAGATGGGCATCGCCGCGTACCTGGAAAACGGTGGCTATGATCGGCATCTGCGCTACATCCGCCAGGAATACCGCAAGAACCTGAGTGCTTTCCAGCTGGCGGTGCAGCAGTATTTCCCGGAGGGCACACAGATGACACGCCCGACGGGCGGCTTCATTTTGTGGGTCAGTTTGCCGGGACGGGTCAATACCCAGGAACTGCATGTGCGTGCACTGCAGCAGGGCATCAGCATCGCGCCGGGGCTGATTTTCAGTAACACCGAGCAGTTCAATCACTGCATTCGCCTGAACTGTGGGACGCCCTGGAATCGTGAAGCGGAGCGCGCATTGATGACGTTGGGGATGTTGGCCACGCAGCTTTGCCAGGAGACGGCCAGCGGTTTCTGACAAGAACGCCGGTCGTTTCCTACGCGTGCTTGTCATGTTGCGTACAACAGGCGAGCATATGGCCCTCTGCCGTTAGCGTCGTTGGGTCCATGAAACCGATTTTTCCTGCCGCCTGCCTATCGATCTGCCTCCTCTTGACCGTTAATGCCCAAGGCGTCATGGCGGCTTCGACTCAGGAAACGCCGGCAGCCAGCGCAACAACGTCGAAAAAACCAGCGCCCGTCAAGAAAGCCGAGGCGGTCAAAAAGAAAGCCGCGCCGACCAAAAAGAAACCGGCGGTGCTGAAAAAGCGTCCACCGATTGCTACCAAGTCGAAACCGGCAAGTGAAGTCGTGAAAACCCGGTTGCCTTCCGCCAATCTCGATCTGAGCCTACCTCAAGACATGGTTCAGGAGCTGAAACCGATCGGTACGGTCCCGATGCCACGACACGACGCCGTATTGCCGCAGATGTTCGGTGACAAGAACAGTCAATTTCAGCTCAACGGCCGGCTGCTCAGCAACGAAATGCAGTTGCAACTGCGCAATGAAGAGCGCCGGGACGTTGAAGGCGCAGCGCTGGATTTCGAGTTCAAACAGTAAATCTGCGCTGATTCGTGACCCGCGACCCAGACGCTTTGTCGGAGACTGGTCAGTCACGTTCGTTTGAGCGCAAAAACCCCGGTCCAGGTAATTTAAAACAACTGTTTTAGCGGTTACTCTGTGCCTCGTCCATTAACACATCTCCCGTCGCGAGGAGCTTTTCGTCATGAAATGCCGTGAAGGCTGTGGCGCCTGTTGCATTGCCCCCTCCATCAGTTCACCGATTCCCGGCATGCCCAATGGCAAGGCCGCTGGCGAACGTTGCGTACAACTGTCTGTCGATAACCTGTGCAATATTTTCGGCAATCCACAACGGCCTGCCGTGTGTTCGGCGTTTGAAGCCGACGTCGAAGTCTGCGGAAGCAGCAGTGACGAAGCGATCAAGTTGCTGGGATGGTGGGAGCAAATGACGGCTGCATGATGTGTTCTACGAACGGAACTTCAACAACAAGGAATAAGACTATGGGTTCGCTGCATCGTATGGCTGTGCTGTGTGGTTTGACGGTGGTGCTGGCCACCACCGCCGCACAGGCCGAAGACTGGAAAGTCGCCAAGAATGAAGACGGCATCAAGGTGTCCCTGAGTGAAGTGGCCGGTTCCGATTACAAGGCCTACCAGGGCGTGACCCTGATGAAAACCACCCTGGCCAAATTGCGCGCGCTGCAGGAAGACGTGGCAGGCGCCTGCGCCTGGATTCACGAGTGCAAAATGCAGAAACTGCTCAAGCACGAAGGCGATCAGAGCTGGACCTACACCCAGTTCAATACCCCGTGGCCGGTGACGCCGCGTGATTCGGTGCTGCATATCACCACCACCGAAGGCGCCGACGGCAGCCTGACCCGCAAGCTCGAAGGCGTGCCGAAGTACATTCCTGAGGAAAAGGGTTTCGTGCGGGTCACCAAGGTCGACGGTTTCTGGAAGTTCGTCCCCAAGGGTGACCAGATCGAAGTGACCTACCAGGTGCACACTGAGCCAGGCGGCAGCATCCCATCGATGGTCGCCAACAAGTTCGTGGTCGATGCGCCGTTCAACACGCTCAAAGCCCTGAAGGAACGCGCAGAGAAGTAATTGCGCGCTGTTTCATGAACGCCCCGACCTTTCGGGGCGTTTTTTATTTGGCAATAGTCAGTTATGCATGTGGGAGCGAACCTGCCCGCGATAGCGGTTTCTCATCCGACATAGGGTCGACTGATCCACCGCTATCGCGAGAAGGCTCGCTCCCACAGGTATATTTTGTTTCCAAAT
The DNA here is from genome assembly GCF_002251635.1 of Pseudomonas mandelii. Classification (GTDB taxonomy): domain Bacteria; phylum Pseudomonadota; class Gammaproteobacteria; order Pseudomonadales; family Pseudomonadaceae; genus Aquipseudomonas; species Aquipseudomonas mandelii_B. The sequence goes on along the minus strand of NZ_NMOJ01000052.1, from coordinate 37,611 downwards.
ATACGTTGCACGAAATTTTCACAAAGCCTCCAAGACAATTCGCCCGCGTCAGCATACCGGGCACTAATCAATGGCAATGCTGCGGGTGATCGTGCAACATTTGCGCACCGCGCAAGCCCCGGGGCCGAGAACTGGCCAACAGAGGGCAGGGCGCCGCTTTATTTTTGATACTTCAACTTCCAATGGGTCCTGAAACGACATGGCAAACCCGGACGCCCTGAGTCAGCAGCGAGCTTCTAATCGCCTGCTGCAACCGACCGTCAAATCCCATCTGGCATACACGCTGCTTTGCGCGCTGGTCATGATGGTGATGTTCTCCCTGCTGCGCCTGGCGCTGCTGGTCTACAACCGCGAAATGATTCTGGATTCACCTGCCTCGACCTTTATCGAGGCGTTCGCCAATGGTCTGCGTTTCGACCTGCGCCTGGTGGTCTACCTCTGCATTCCGCTGATTCTGGCACTGTTCAGCGCCCGGGCCATGGCCGCTCGGGGGTTCTTCCGCTTCTGGCTGACCATCGCCTCGAGCATCGCGCTGTTCCTGGGCTTGATGGAGATGGACTTCTACCGCGAATTCCACCAGCGCCTCAACGGCCTGGTCTTCCAGTATGTGAAGGAAGACCCGAAAACCGTGATGAGCATGCTCTGGTACGGTTTCCCGGTGGTGCGGTACCTGCTGGCCTGGGCCGTGGGTACGCTGATCCTGACCCTCGCGTTCAAGGGGGCCGACCGGGCGACCCGTCCTCGTGGCCCGTTCAGCGGCGGCAGCATCGGCACACGCCAGGTCGCCCCGTGGTATGCACGAGGCGTCGTATTCGTGGTTTGCCTGCTGGTCTGCGTGGTCGCCGCTCGTGGCACCCTGCGCCAGGGCCCGCCGCTGCGCTGGGGTGATGTCTACACCACCGATTCGAACTTCGCCAACCAGTTGGGCTTGAACGGCACTCTGTCGCTGATCGCCGCCGCCAAGGCGCGCTTCTCCGAAGAGCGTTCGAACATCTGGAAAGCCACCCTGGACCAGCCGCTGGCGACCCAGACCGTGCGTGACATGCTGGTGTTGCCACAAGAGAAACTGGTGGACACGGAGTCGGCTGCCGTTCGCCGGGACTACACGCCACCTGCCGAAAAAACCCTGCCGATCAAGAACGTCGTAGTGATCCTGATGGAAAGCTTCGCCGGTCATTCGGTGGGTGCATTAGGCCGCCCGGGCAACATCACGCCGTACTTCGACAAATTGTCCAAGGAAGGCCTGCTGTTCGACCGTTTCTTCTCCAACGGCACCCACACCCACCAGGGGATGTTCGCCACCATGGCGTGCTTCCCGAACCTGCCGGGCTTCGAATACCTGATGCAGACCCCGGAAGGCAGCCACAAGCTGTCGGGCCTGCCGCAGTTGCTCAGTGCGCGCAAGTTTGACGACGTGTATGTCTACAACGGCGATTTCGCCTGGGACAACCAGTCGGGTTTCTTCAGCAACCAGGGCATGACCAACTTCATCGGGCGTAACGACTTCGTCAACCCGGTGTTCTCCGACCCGACGTGGGGCGTGTCCGACCAGGACATGTTCAACCGTGGCCTGGAAGAACTCAAAGCCCGCGAAGGCGGCAAGCCGTTCTACGCCCTGCTGCAAACCCTGTCCAACCACACGCCGTACGCATTGCCGACGCCATTGCCGGTCGAGAAAGTCACCGACCGTGGCAGCCTCAACGAGCATTTGACGGCCATGCGCTACTCCGACTGGGCCTTGGGCCAGTTCTTTGAAAAGGCCCGTAAAGAGCCTTACTTCAAGGAAACCCTGTTTGTGATCGTGGGTGACCACGGCTTCGGCAACGAACAGCAAATCACCGAAATGGACCTGGGCCGCTTCAACGTACCGATGCTGATGATTGCACCGGGCATGCAGGAGAAGTTCGGCGAGCGTGATCACACCGTTGGCACCCAGATCGACATCGTGCCGACCATCATGGGCCGCCTGGGTGGCGATACCTTGCACCAGTGCTGGGGCCGTGACCTGCTGAACCTGCCGGAAGGCGACAAGGGCTTTGGCGTGATCAAGCCGTCGGGCAGTGACCAGACCGTAGCGTTGGTTACCGCAGACCGCATTCTGGTACTGCCCAAGGACATGCCACCGAAGCTGTGGGAGTACGAACTGGGCGCTGAGCCGACCGGTAAAGTGATTCCCGAGTCACCGGACGAAGCAGCGCTGAAACAGAAACTCGAGTCGTTCCTGCAGACGGCGACCAAGAGCCTGTTGGATAACACCGCCGGTGTGGTTGACGGCAAGCCGGACTAAGTTTTCGGCGCAATAAAAAAGAGGCCTTCGAGGGCCTCTTTTTTTGCTTGTTAATTCTTTATATCTTGCCAAGTAACAGCAGAATCAACAGCACCACCAACACCACGCCGATGATACCCGACGGGCCATAACCCCAACTTCTGGAGTGTGGAAAGACCGGCAAACCACCTACCAGCAGGAGAATCAGAATTACGATAAGAATTGTGCCCATGTCTATTTCCTTGTTGGAAGTGTTCTGGAATAACCTATGCTTTTAACTGTCAGCTGGACTGCAATAAACCCGAGCTGCTTACAAAATCCGACTGCCGCTTGTGTCGGAAAATTCCAAGTTTTTTTAATGTATTTCGAAGAAAGCCTTATTTCGTTTTTGGCGGCGTTAGTTGACTCCGGCGCTCCCTCGGTTTGCTCGGACCATTCAGCAATCTGATGGAGCGTGGGTCGCGCAATGTCCTTCGCTACACTCAGCGCATCTTCCCCNGAACCACAAGGCAGCTTTCCTATGCAAAATCGCATGATGATCACCGGCGCCGGGTCCGGCCTGGGTCGCGAAATCGCTCTGCGCTGGGCCCGCGAGGGTTGGCAACTGGCCTTGTCGGATGTCAGCGAGCCCGGTCTGCAGGAAACCCTGAAACTGGTTCGCGACGCAGGTGGCGACGGTTTTATCCAGCGTTGCGATGTGCGCGATTACAGCCAACTGACCGCATTCGCCCAGGCGTGCGAAGAGAAGCTTGGCGGCATCGATATCATCGTCAACAACGCCGGCGTGGCTTCGGGCGGGTTCTTCAGTGAACTGTCCCTGGAAGATTGGGACTGGCAGATCGCGATCAACCTGATGGGCGTGGTCAAGGGCTGCAAAGCGTTCCTGCCGCTGCTGGAGAAAAGCCAGGGCCGGATTATCAACATCGCCTCAATGGCCGCATTGATGCAGGGGCCGGCGATGAGCAACTACAACGTGGCCAAGGCCGGTGTGGTGGCGTTGTCGGAGAGCTTGCTGGTGGAACTCAAGCAGCAGGAAGTGGGCGTGCACGTGGTGTGCCCGTCATTTTTCCAGACCAACCTGCTGGATTCTTTCCGTGGCCCGACCCCGGCCATGAAAGCCCAGGTCGGCAAATTGCTGGAAAGTTCGCCAATCACCGCGACCGACATTGCCGATTACATCTATGAGCACGTCGCCGCCGGTGAATTCATGATCCTGCCCCACGAACAGGGACGCATGGCCTGGGCGCTGAAGCAGAAAAACCCGCAACTGCTCTACAACGAAATGACCGTCATGGCCGACAAAATGCGCGCCAAGGCCAAACAAAACGCAGGCTGAACTTGCCCGTGCGCAACACCGTCGTTAGGGTGGCCGCAACCGGTCATCCTTACGAGACGCGTGAATGCTCAATTACCTGTGGTTTTTCCTCGCGGCGCTGTTCGAAATTGCCGGCTGCTTCGCCTTCTGGATGTGGCTGCGCCAAGGTAAGAGCATTTGGTGGGTGGCACCAGCGCTGCTCAGCCTGACGTTATTTGCGCTGTTGCTGACCCGTGTCGAGGCGACTTACGCCGGTCGGGCCTATGCCGCCTATGGGGGCATTTACATCGTCGCGTCGATCGGTTGGCTGGCGGTGGTTGAGCGAATTCGTCCCCTTGGCTCGGACTGGCTGGGCGTGGCGCTGTGCGTGATCGGGGCCAGTGTGATTCTGTTCGGCCCGCGTTTCTCTGCTTCCTGAAGCGGCACTCAAAGATTTGTCAGACGTTTCCGTAAGGCGGGATCTTCCTGCGCTGTAGGGCGGGACTGATTTGCCGTTGCTGCATTGAAGAGCGGCTGCGGGCCGGGCATCTTCAAGGGCCGGTAACCCTGAAGGATGAATGCCATGCTTGTACTCAGTCGCGTTGTGGGCGAGATGATTTCCATCGGTGACAACATTTCAGTGCGCATCATCGCCGTCAACGGAGGCAGCGTGCGCTTCGGTGTCGAAGCGCCACAAAACGTCAATGTGCATCGGGCCGAGGTCTACGATCGCATCCAGGTCAAACTGGCCAAAACCAAAAGACGTTGAGCCCCTCAGTCGAAAAGGTGCTTGGGCACATCGTGCTTGAGCATCAACTGGCATTGCTCGCTTTCAGGGTCGAACACGATCAGCGCCTGGCCCTTGGTCAGCGCCTGACGCACGCGCAATACGCGGGTTTCCAGCGGTGTTTCGTCGCCATTGTCAGTGCCATCGCGGGTAACGAAGTCCTCGATCAGGCGGGTCAGGGTGTCGACTTCAAGTTGGTCGTAGGGAATCAGCATAGGCACCTCGGCTAAACAATGGCGCGATGCTACGGCGAATGCTCGGTTGCGGCTAGCCTTGGCCTTCAACGTTGCCTGATCTGATGCCATCGCGGGCAAGCCACGCTCCCACAGGTTTTGCGGCGATCACTAANCCTGTGGGAGCGGGCTTGCCCGCGATGGCGACGGCCCAAGCGACGCACTACGTGGGTCAGCTATCTGTTCGCTGTCCCACCAGACTGTCCACCGACGGCACCCGCGTATCGCTTTCCATCTGCGTGTCGTGCTCGATCTGATGACTGAACCGGTCCAGCGAGCCCTTCGCGGGCTGCGCATCGCTGGCAAACACCGGCGGGCTCAGAATGTAGGCACTCAACAAGCGACTCAGCGCCGCCAGGCTGTCGATGTGCGTGCGCTCGTAGCCGTGGGTGGCGTCACAACCAAACGCCAGCAGGGCTGTGCGAATGTCGTGGCCGGCGGTNACCGCCGAATGCGCATCGCTGAAGTAATAGCGAAACAGGTCGCGGCGCACCGGTAACTCGTTTTCACTGGCCAGCCTGAGCAAGTGCCGCGACAGGTGGTAGTCATACGGCCCGCCGGAGTCCTGCATCGCCACGCTCACGGCATGCTCGCTGGAATGCTGGCCGGGCGCAACCGGCGCGATATCAATGCCGACGAATTCGCTGACGTCCCACGGCAAAGCGGCCGCCGCACCGCTGCCGGTTTCCTCGGTGATGGTGAACAGCGGATGACAATCGATCATCAACTCCTCACCGCTGTCGACGATCGCTTTTATCGCCGCCAGCAGCGCTGCAACGCCGGCCTTGTCGTCGAGGTGACGGGCGCTGATGTGGCCGCTTTCAGTGAACTCTGGCAGCGGGTCGAAGGCGACGAAATCGCCCACGCTGATCCCCAGGGAATCGCAGTCCGCGCGGGTGGCGCAGTAAGCGTCCAGGCGCAACTCGACGTGATCCCAACTGATCGGCATTTCATCCACNGCGGTGTTGAACGCGTGCCCGGAGGCCATCAACGGCAACACGCTGCCACGGATCACGCCGTTATCGGTGAACAGGCTGACGCGGCTGCCTTCGGCAAANCGGCTGGACCAGCAACCGACCGGGGCGAGCGTCAGGCGACCGTTGTCTTTCACCGCGCGAACCGCGGCGCCGATGGTGTCGAGGTGAGCGGAGACCGCACGGTCCGGGCTGTTTTTCTTGCCCTTGAGCGTGGCGCGGATGGTGCCGCGCCGGGTCATTTCAAAGGGAATGCCCAGNTCTTCCAGGCGCTCGGCGACGTAGCGCACGATGGTGTCGGTAAACCCGGTGGGGCTGGGAATGGCGAGCATCTCCAGCAGCACTTTTTGCAGGTAGTTGAGATCCGGTTCGGGGATTTTGCTGGTCATGGAAACTCCTGATGAGTTGAGGCCATCGATGGTTTCGATGAGGAGAAAAGATTGGGTGCCTGGACTGGCGCCATCGCTAGCAGGCTCGCTCCCACAGGGGAATGCATTCCAAATGTGGGAGTGAGCCTGCTCGCGATAGCGTCAGCTCAGGCGACACATCACTAAGAAGCTGCTGGCTGACTGTGCGGAAACAACAAATCCACAAACTTCTCCGCAGTCGGTTGCGGCTCGTGATTAGCCAGCCCGGCCCGTTCGTTGGCTTCGATAAATACGTACTCGGGTTGGTCGGCGGCGGGCACCATCAGGTCGAGCCCGACCATGGGAATATCCAGCGCTCGCGCCGCCCGCACCGCCGCATCCACCAGGGTCGGATGCAACATCGCCGTGACATCCTCCAGAACCCCACCGGTATGAAGATTCGCGGTACGCCTTACGAACAAATGCTCACCGGCCGGCAGAACACTGTTGTAGTCATAACCTGCTGCCTGCAACGTGCGCTCGGTCTCATGGTCCAGCGGGATTTTGCTTTCACCGCTGGTGGCCGCCTGCCGACGCCGACTCTGCGCTTCGATCAGTGCGCCGATGGAATGCTGACCATCGCCCACCACCTCGGCGGGCCGGCGAATCGCCGCGGCGACCACTTCGAAACCGATCACCACAATCCGCAAATCGAGACCTTCGTGGAAACTTTCCAGGAGCACGCGGCTGTCGAACTGCCGGGCGGATTCGATCGCTTGCTGGACCTCTTCGATGGTTCGCAAATCCACCGCGACGCCTTGACCTTGCTCGCCATCCAGAGGCTTGACCACCACCCGCTCGTGTTCATCGAGAAACGCCAGGTTGTCGTCGGCGTTGCCGGCCAGTTGCTGCGAGGGCAGGTTCAAACCGGCGGCTTTGAGCACCTTGTGGGTCAGGCTTTTGTCCTGGCACAGGGTCATGCTGATGGCGCTGGTCAGGTCGCTCAAGGATTCACGGCAACGCACGCGGCGTCCACCATGGCTGAGGGTGAACAGGCCGGCACCCGCGTCGTCCACGTGCACATCAATGCCGCGTCGATGGGCCTCTTCGACAATGATCCGCGCGTAGGGGTTGAACCCCGCCTGCGGCCCCGGGCCGAGAAACAGTGGCTGGTTGATGCCGTTCTTGCGCTTGATCGCAAAGGTGGTCAGCGCGCGAAAACCCAGCTTGGCGTAGAGGCTCTTGGCCTGGCGGTTGTCGTGCAACACCGACAGGTCAAGGTAGCTCAGGCCACGGCTCATAAAGTGCTCTACCANNTGCCGCACCAGCACTTCTCCGACGCCGGGCCGCGAGCAGTGCGGGTCGACCGCCAGGCACCACAGGCTGCTGCCGTTCTCGGGATCGTTGAACGCCTTGTGATGATTGAGGCCCATGACGCTGCCGATGATCGCGCCGCTGTCTTCNTCTTCGGCCAGCCAATACACCGGGCCGCCTTGATGTCGCGGCGTCAGCAAATTCGCATCAATCGGCAACATGCCGCGCGCCTGGTACAGCTGATTGATCGCCTGCCAGTCTGTCTCGCTTTGGGCCCGGCGAATGCGAAAGCCGCGAAACACCCGGGTTGACTGACGGTAATCGCTGAACCACAGACGCAAGGTGTCGGAGGGGTCGAGAAACAGTTGCGCCGGTTCCAGCCCCAACACTTGCTGGGGGGCGGCAACGTACAACGCGATGTCGCGCTCACCGGTCTGCTCGTTGAGCAGCTCCTGGGCCAGGCTNGCAGGGTCAGGGAACGTGTGGCCGATCAACAACCGGCCCCAGCCGCAATGCACGGCAATCGGCTCGGCGCCCAGTGGGCTGCCGTCTTCGGCCAGACGTGCCTGCAAACGTTCATAGGAGGGCGACTGACCGCGCAACAAGCGTTGGCTATAAGCCGTGGCGTGGGGTTTCATCGATCAGATTCCTTGTTCGCTGAGCCACAGGTTCAGCGCCGCCAGTTGCCACAGCTTGGAGCCGCGCAGCGGGGTCAGTTGGCCTTGCGGGTCGGTCAGCAAGCGATCAAGCATGGCGGGGTTGAACAGGCCGCGATCCTGGCTCGGGTCCAGCAGCAGCTCGCGCACCCAGTTCAAGGTGTCGCCCTGCAAATGCTTGAGGCCCGGCACTGGGAAGTAGCCCTTCTTGCGGTCAATCACTTCGCTTGGAATCACCAGCCGCGCCGCCTCTTTCAGGACTTGCTTGCCACCGTCCGGCAGTTTGAATTTGCCCGGGACCCGGGCCGACAATTCGACGAGGCGGTAATCGAGAAACGGTGTGCGCGCTTCCAGGCCCCAGGCCATGGTCATGTTGTCCACGCGTTTGACCGGGTCATCGACCAGCATCACCGTGCTGTCCAGGCGCAGGGCTTTATCCACTGCCGCCTCGGCGCCGGGCATTGCAAAATGCTCACGCACAAAGTCACCGGCAGCGTCATTGGCAGTCAGCCATTTCGGTTGCACGGTGGCGGCGTAATCGTCGTAGCTGCGGTCGAAAAATGCATCGCGGTATGCGGCGTAGGGATCGCTGGCGCCATCCACCTGCGGGTACCAGTGGTAACCGGCGAACAACTCGTCGGCACCCTGGCCGCTCTGTACCACCTTGCAATGCTTGGCCACTTCCCGCGACAGCAGGTAGAAGGCGATGCAGTCGTGGCTCACCATCGGCTCGCTCATGGCGCGGAACGCAGCCGGCAGTTGCTCGATGATTTCGCTTTCGGCGATGCGCAGTTGGTGGTGACGGGTACCGTAGTGCTTGGCAATCAGGTCCGAGTACTGAAACTCGTCGCCGCGCTCGCCACCGGCATCTTCAAAACCGATCGAGAAGGTCGACAGGTCCTGCACGCCGACTTCACGCAACAGGCCGACGAGCATGCTCGAATCGACACCGCCCGACAGCAGTACGCCGACGTCCACGGCCGCACGTTGACGGATCGCGACCGCGTCGCGGGTGCTGTCGAGTACACGGTCACGCCAGTCTTCGAGGGTCAGGTTCATCTCGTCGGCGTGTGGGCCGTAGGGCAGGGTCCACCAGATTTTCTGTTCGGTCTTGCCGTTGGCGTCGATGCGCATCCAGCTCGCTGGCGGCAGCTTTTCAATGCCCGCCAGCAAGGTGCGCGGTGCAGGCACCACGGCGTGGAAATTCAGGTAGTGATTGAGCGCCACCGGATCGAGGATCGGGTTGATATCGCCGCCCTTGAGCAGTGCCGGCAACGCCGAGGCGAAGCGCAGGCGCTGGCCGGTGCGCGACAGGTACAAAGGCTTCACGCCCAGACGGTCACGGGCGATGAACAGGCGCTGGGCGTCACGCTCCCAGATCGCGAAGGCAAACATGCCGTTCAGCTTGGGGAGCAGTGCTTCGCCCCAGGCGTGGTAGCCCTTGAGCAGCACTTCGGTGTCGCCACCGGAATAGAAGGCGTAGCCCAGGGCTTCCAGCTCTTCGCGTAATTCCGGGAAGTTGTAGATGGCACCGTTGAAGGCCAGGGACAANCCCAGNTGGGCGTCGACCATTGGTTGGGCCGAGCCGTCCGACAGGTCCATGATCTTCAGGCGCCGGTGGCCCAGGGCAATCGGCCCTTGGGCGTGGAAGCCCCAGGCGTCGGGACCGCGTGGGGCCAAGTGATGGGTGATGCGCTCAATGGCCGCCAAGTCGGCAGGTTGGGCATCGAAACGTAATTCTCCAGCTAATCCGCACATAAATTCCTTACCGGTTTTTCCGTTGGGGAGGGGTCAATATTCANCCGGCCAAAACGCCAGGTACTCAGAAACTGACCCGGTGGGATCGTGGGAGTTTTAGATCGATAAGTAATAAGAGGGAATGTGCAGGGAGGCGCCTTCTGCAGAAAACGCCGGGCCACAGGCAATACAGGGATAGTTTAAACAGTGAGAAGGCGGATTCATTTACCCCGGATCAGTCGTCGCAAGGCAAAGCGGTTCGGGTGACACGCCTCGGCCACGGGTCTTGGTAATGGCAGCGGTTCGTTGTCGAGCCAGGCGGCCAGCAACTCGCCTGATAGCGGCGCGGTGATCAGCCCTCGTGAACCGTGGCCGCTGTTGACGTACAAGCCGTCCAGCCATGGGCAAGGGATGTCCGGCGTTTGCCGGGCATCCTTGCTCAGGGCGATGTAGGCGTCGGCGAAGGCCTGGCTGTCAGACAAGGGGCCGACAATCGGCAGGTAGTCGGGGCTGGTGCAGCGGAACGCTGCGCGACCTTCAAGTGCCTCGGGTTGCAAGGCGTCTGCGCCGAGTCGGGCGACCAGGTCCACCGAGATTTCCTCGAGCATTTGCAGGTTGCCGGCATGCTCTGCTGTGGTGGGCGTCAGGTCGTCGTTGGTGAAATCAAAACTCGCGCCCAGGGTGTGTTCACCCAGCCGGGCGGGTGCGACATACCCTTCGGCACATACCACGGTGCTCAGGCTCTGGCTTGCAGGTGTTTGGGGCAGGCGGGTGATCTGTCCGCGAATCCGTTTGAGCGGCAAGTCGCTGCTGAAGTCGAAACGCTTGATCTCGGCAGCACCGGCCAGCACCACCACCGGCGCGTTGGCCAGCAGTTTGTGACCCTCCCACGCTTGCCATTGCCCCTGCACACGGCGCAGTTCCAGTACATCGTGATGGGTATGGAGCCGGATTTTCGGATGCGCCGCTTGCCATGCGCACAGGGCGGGTGGATGCACCCAACCGCCTTCCGGATAAAACAGGCCGCCCGATTGCAACGCGATGCCTGCGCGTATCTGTGCGTGTTCCTGATCGAGTGTGTGCAGCAAATCCTCGGGAAACGCCGCCGCCAGTTGTGCCTGACGTTCGGCTTCCTTGGCGTTGAAGGCCAGTTGCAGCACGCCGCAGCCATCCCAATCAACACCTCGGTGCAAGTGTTCCAGCAGGCGCCGGGTGTGACCGAAACCGCTGAGTATCAGCTGTGACAAGGCCGTGCCATGGGCCGACAGCTTGAGGTACAACACGCCCTGTGGATTGCCCGATGCTTCCTGTGCCAGCGCATCGTGGCGCTCCAGCAAACTGACTTGCCAGCCCCGTGCCGCCAGGCTGGCGGCGGTGGCGCAACCGGCCAGTCCTGCGCCAATCACCAAGGCGTGACGTTCGCCGGTCAACGGCGTTGGGCGGGCAAACCAGGGTTTCGCAACGACAGGCGTGGGGGTTTCTGCAGGCCAGCCCAGAAACACACCGCGCAGGATTTCCCATTTGTGACCGATGCCGGGCGTGCGCTTCATCTTGAAACCCGCGGCATTGATCAGGCGGCGCACCCAACCGGTGCTGGTGAAGGTGCTGATGGTCGAGCCCGGAGCCGCCAGGCGCGCCAGTTCGGCAAACAGCTCGGCGGTCCACATGTCGGGGTTTTTCGCCGGGGCGAAGCCGTCGAGAAACCAGGCGTCGATCTGTGCATCCAGTTGCGGCAATTGCTCCAGGGCGTCGCCGACCAGCAGGGTCAGGGTGACACGGCCGTTATCCAGTACCANGCGCTGGAAGCCTTGATGGATCGCCACGTATTGCGCCAGCAATTGATCGGCAAACGGCTTGAGCTCCGGCCATAACGCCAACGCACGCTGCAGGTCTGGCTGGCTCAGCGGGTATTTTTCGACACTGACAAAGTGCAGGCGCGCACCGGCCACTGCGTGTTGCTCGAACAGCTGCCAGGCGCAGAGGAAGTTCAAGCCGGTGCCGAAACCGGTTTCGCCAATGACCAGTCGACCGCCGTCCGGCAACGCGGCGAAGCGTTCACGCAAACCGTTCTGTTCGAGGAATACGTAGCGGGTTTCTTCAAGGCCTGACTTGTCCGAAAAATACACGTCGTCGAATACCCGTGAATACGGGCGACCCTGGTCGTCCCAGTCGAGTTGGGCGTGAGGCAATACAGGTTTCATGGCAGGCTCGGCAACGGCAAGGCGGCCATTCTAGCTGATCGACGTGGCGATGCTTGCACGACCGCCGACTCGCAGAAAATCCTGTAGCAGCTACAGGGAACAGTGGTTGCGGTGAAGAAATGGATTCTTCCACGCAAAACAACTCAATCCGCTAGTCTTGCGCAATCAGGAAAGGGAGCCGTCCATGTTCGAATCTGCTGAAATCGGTCACGCCATCGACAAAGAAACCTACGAAGCTGAAGAACCGGCANTGCGCGAAGCCTTGCTCGAAGCGCAGTTCGAACTGCAACAGCAGAAGCGCTTCCCGGTGATCATCCTGATCAACGGCATCGAAGGGGCCGGCAAGGGCGAGACCGTCAAGCTGCTCAATGAATGGATGGACCCACGCCTGATCGAGGTGCGCACCTTCGACCANCAGACTGATGAAGAACTGGCGCGACCACCGGCCTGGCGGTACTGGCGGATGCTTCCGGCCAAGGGGCGCATGGGGATTTTCTTCGGCAACTGGTACAGCCAGATGCTCCAGGGCCGGGTCCATGGGCTGTTCAAGGACGCGGTGCTGGACCAGGCGATCAACCAGTCCGAGCGCTTTGAAAAAATGCTCTGCGACGAAGGCGCGCTAATTTTCAAATTCTGGTTCCACCTGTCCAAGAAGCAAATGAAGGCGCGGCTCAAGGCGCTGGCCGACGACCCGCTGCACAGCTGGCGCATCAGCCCGCTGGACTGGCAGCAGTCCAAGACCTACGACAAGTTTGTGCATTTTGGTGAGCGCATCCTGCGTCGCACCAGCCGCGACTACGCACCCTGGTATGTGATTGAAGGCGTGGATGCGCATTATCGAAGTCTGGCGGTGGGCAAAATCCTGCTCGACGGCCTGCAGAATGCCTTGAAGCGACCCACCGTTCATCCCGACAAGGTCAACGCGGCGCCGCTGCCGATCCATGTCGATCAGCTCAACCTGCTCGACAGCCTCGACATGACCTTGCGCCTGGAAAAGGACGATTACGAAGAACAACTGATCACCGAACAGGCACGCTTCTCCGGGCTGATGCGCGATAAGCGCATGCGCAAACACGCGCTGGTCACCGTATTCGAAGGCAATGACGCGGCGGGCAAGGGCGGGGCAATCCGGCGTGTCGCGGCGGCGCTCGATCCTCGCCAGTACAGCATCGTGCCGATTGCCGCGCCGACCGAGGAAGAACGGGCGCAACCGTATTTGTGGCGTTTCTGGCGGCACCTGCCGGCCAAGGGCAAGTTCACGGTGTTCGATCGATCCTGGTATGGGCGCGTGCTGGTGGAGCGCGTCGAAAACTTCTGCCCACCGGCGGACTGGCTGCGGGCCTACAGCGAGATCAATGACTTTGAAGAGCAACTGCGCGATGCGGGTGTGATCGTGGTCAAGTTCTGGCTGGCCATCGACAAGCAGACCCAGTTGGAGCGTTTCCAGGCCCGCGANGAAATCCCCTTCAAGCGTTTCAAAATCACTGAAGACGACTGGCGCAACCGGGACAAGTGGGACGCCTACCGCGCGGCCGTCGGCGACATGGTTGACCGCACCAGCACCGAAATCTCGCCGTGGACCCTGGTGGAGGCCAATGACAAGCGCTGGGCCCGGGTCAAGGTCCTGCGCACGATCAACCTGGCGTTGGAAGAAGCGTTCGAGAAGTCCGACAAGCACGACAAGAAGGCCAAAAAACGCCAGTCGTGAGCCGATGGTTACGCATACGCGGGGTGAATGATTGTCGCGGTCGGTTATGGGGTGGACATATGCTCGGTCCACTCTCAACCGACAACAACAATGAGGTATGCCATGCGTGAAGTGGTGATCGTCGACAGCGTGCGAACCGGCCTGGCCAAATCCTTTCGTGGCAAGTTCAACCAGACCCGCCCCGATGACATGGCGGCCCATTGTGTGAATGCGCTGCTGACCCGCAATGGTATCGACCCGGCGACTGTCGAGGACTGCATTGTCGGCGCCGGCTCCAACGAAGGCGCCCAGGGTTNCAACATCGGTCGCAATGTGGCGGTGCTCTCGCAACTGGGCACCGGTACGGCCGGCATGACCCTCAACCGCTTCTGCTCCTCGGGCTTGCAAGCGATCGCGATTGCCGCCAACCAGATCGCGTCGGGCTGCAGCGACATCATCATCGCCGGGGGCGTCGAGTCCATCAGCCTGACCCTGAAAAGCGTGAATACCGACAACCTGATCAACCCGCTGCTTAAAGAGCAGGTGCCGGGCATCTATTTCCCGATGGGCCAGACCGCTGAAATCGTCGCGCGCCGTTACAGCGTCAGTCGCCAGGAGCAGGATCTGTACGCACTGCAAAGTCAGCAGCGCACGGCTCAGGCTCAGGCTGCTGGATTGTTCGATGATGAAATCGTGCCGATGGCGGTGAAGTATCGGGTTGAAGACAAGGCCACCGGTCAAATCCAGATCCTCGACGGGATCGTCGACCGCGACGATTGCAACCGCCCTGACACCACCCTGGCCAGCCTCAGCGGGTTGAAGCCGGTGTTTGCCGAAGACGGTTCGGTGACGGCGGGCAACTCCTCGCAGCTCTCCGATGGCGCCTCTATGACACTGGTGATGAGCCTGGAAAAAGCCCTCGAGCTGGGTCTCAAGCCCAAGGCGTTCTTCCGTGGTTTCGCGGTGGCCGGGTGCGAACCGGACGAGATGGGCATTGGTCCGGTGTTCTCGGTACCGAAATTGCTCAAGGCCAAGGGCTTGCAGGTGGCGGATATCGACCTGTGGGAACTCAACGAAGCGTTTGCGTCCCAGTGCTTGTACGCGCGCAACCGCCTGGAAATCGACAATGCCCGGTACAACGTCAACGGCGGTTCGATTTCCATCGGGCACCCGTTTGGCATGACCGGCTCGCGACAAGTCGGGCACATTGTGCGTGAGTTGCAGCGGCGCAACTTGCGGTATGGCGTCGTCACCATGTGCGTTGGGGGCGGGATGGGTGCGACGGGGTTGTTCGAAGCGGTGCGTTAAATGCCTGAGGTTTTACAGCGACTTTGAATTAGCCATCGCGGGCAAGCCCGCTCCCACAGTGATTNNTGCGTACGCCACAAAACCTGTGGGAGCGGGCTTGCCCGCGATGCAGACGCCTCGGTCTAACGGCGGGCACCCGAAAGCTGCATCCGCTCGATATAAGCCTGGATCTCCCGCTCTGCCACCTGCGGATTATCAAACGGCCCCTCCAGCGTGTTTTCCCGGGTGCTGAAATACAGTTCCCCATTCACACGACTCACCCGGTCGCAGCGAAAGTGCGTGGCGGGGGCGGTGTCCTGGGCGCGCATGCCGTACATGGCGGGTCTCCTGAAGGATGTTCCGGTTGGCGGATTCAATGAGCTTATGCATGAACCACTTGCGGCGCCTGACCAACTGATCGACGGCACATCGCCAATTTAATGATGCGACCTGCACAGTTTCATTCGCGGCCCGTCGCCAACTGTCCCTGTGTCGGGCCGGGGTCTGCGCCTAGAATGGTGTTTCTTGCCATCTGGCTTTGGGGTTCGCATGCACATTTCATCCGGTCGCTGGGTTTACGGTCTGTTCCTGGCCTTGTTGACCGCGGTTCTGTGGGGAATCCTGCCGATCAAACTCAAGCAAGTCCTGCTGGTGATGGACCCGGTGACGGTGACCTGGTTTCGCCTGACGGTGTCCGGTGGCTGCCTGTTCATCTACCTGGCGGCGACCCGCCGCCTGCCCAGCCGCAAAGTTCTCGGTCCCCGTGGCGGCTGGCTGGTGTTGATGGCGGTGCTTGGCCTGGTCGGCAACTACGTGCTGTACCTGGTCGGCCTGAAAATGCTCAGCCCCGGCACCGCACAATTGGTCGTGCAGATGGGCCCGATCTTTCTGATGGTCGCCAGTGTATTTGTGTTCAAGGAACGGTTCAGCGTGGGGCAGGGGATTGGTCTGCTGGTGCTGCTGATCGGTTTCGCGCTGTTCTTTAATCAACGCCTGGCCGAGTTGTTGACCTCGCTGACCGATTACACCGCCGGCGTGTTGCTGGTGCTTCTGGCCTCGACGGTCTGGACGTTTTACGCGCTGGGGCAGAAGCAGTTGCTGACGGTGTGGAACTCGCTGCAAGTGATGATGGTGATCTACCTGTCGTGCGCCGTGCTGCTCACGCCGTGGGCACATCCGCTGGAGGCGCTGCAACTGAGCCCGTTGCAAGGCTGGCTGTTGCTGGCGTGTTGCATGAATACGCTGGTGGCTTATGGGGCCTTTGCCGAAGCGCTGGCCCATTGGGAAGCTTCACGGGTCAGTGCGACGTTGGCGATTACGCCGTTGGTGACGTTTGGCGCGGTGGCCGTGGCGGCGTGGGCATGGCCGGAATATGTGCATGCCGAGACGATCAATGGCCTGGGGTATGGCGGGGCGGTGCTGGTGGTGGTGGGGTCGGCGTTGGTGGCCCTTGGGCCGTCGTTGATTGCCGGGCTCAGGGCGCGGCGGGTGCGGATGGCCGCCAGTTAGACCGAGTTATCGTTCTTCGCGGGCAAGCCACGCTCCCACAGGTTTTGTGTCGGTCACAATTTCCGTGAACGATACGAAACCTGTGGGAGCTGGCTTGCCTGCGATGGCGGACTAACAGTCACCACTGGATTCAGCCCTTGGCGCCAGCTTCCAACATATTCTCCGGCCTTACCCACGCATCAAACTGTTCATCCGTCAGGTACCCCAGCTGCAACGCCGCCTCTCGCAAGGTCAGCCCTTCGCTGTAAGCCTTCTTGGCAATTTCCGCCGACTTGTCGTAGCCGATATGCGGGTTGAGCGCCGTCACCAGCATCAGCCCGCGCTCCAGGTGCTCGGCCATTTTCCCGGCGTCGGGCTCCAGGCCTGCCATGCAATGCTGCTGGAAGTTGCTGCAGCCATCGCCCAACAGGCGGATCGATTGCAGCAGGTTGTGGATGATCACCGGTTTGAACACGTTCAATTGCAAGTGCCCCTGACTCGCCGCAAAACCAATGGCGACGTCATTGCCCAAGACCTGGCAGGCCAGCATCGACAGCGCTTCACATTGGGTAGGATTGACCTTGCCCGGCATGATTGAGCTGCCCGGTTCGTTGGCCGGCAGTTTCACTTCGGCAAATCCGGCGCGCGGCCCGGAACCCAGCAGACGCAGGTCGTTGGCGATTTTCATCAGGGTCACGGCGAGGGTTTTCAGCGCGCCTGACAGGGTGGTCAGCGGCTCATGGCCGGCCAGCGCGGCGAACTTGTTCGGCGCGGTGACGAACGGCAGGCCGGAGAGGGCGGCCAACTCCGCAGCAATCGCTTCGCCAAAACCATGGGGCGAATTGAGCCCGGTGCCGACGGCGGTGCCGCCCTGGGCCAGTTCGCACACCGGGGGCAGGGCGCTGCGGATCGCGCGTTCGGCGTAATCCAGTTGGGCGATAAACGCCGAGAGTTCCTGGCCGAAGGTGATGGGCGTGGCGTCCATCATGTGAGTGCGGCCGGTCTTCACCAGCTTCATGTGCCGCGCCGCCAACTCGGCCAAGCCGCCGGAGAGTTCACTGATCGCCGGCAGCAAATGCTGCTGCACCGCCTGGGCGGCGGCAATGTGCATGGCGGTCGGGAAGCAGTCGTTGGAGCTTTGGGAGCGGTTGACGTGATCGTTGGGGTGCACCGGGCTCTTGCCGCCACGGGGTTTGCCCGACAGCTCGTTGGCACGGCCGGCGATGACTTCATTGGCGTTCATATTGCTTTGGGTGCCGCTGCCGGTCTGCCAGACCACCAGGGGGAATTGGTCGTCATGCTGGCCGTCGAGCACTTCATCGGCAGCCTGTTCGATCAGGCGGGCGATGTCGGCGGGGAGGTCGCCATTGCGGTCATTGACCCGCGCCGCAGCTTTCTTGATCAGGGCCAGTGCGTGCAGCACGGCCAGCGGCATGCGTTCGTTGCCAATCGCGAAATTAATCAGCGAGCGTTGCGTCTGAGCGCCCCAGTAGGCCTCATCCGGGACTTCCACCTGGCCAAGGCTGTCGGTTTCGATACGGCTCATGATGCACACTCCTGTAGGTCGATAGCGCAGTTTAGGCCGTGATCGCCGGCCGTGGTTCCATCAGTCTGGATTTTGACCGTTCAACCCCTCTAATTCAGGCCCTGCAAGGCTTGGGGTTGAGTGACACACTTTTTTAGGCGCAGAATGGTCGCCCTTGGGGTCTTACCTCGCCTGCTAGAAAAGGAAACTCGATGACTCGTCTTCGTGCCATCTGTACCGCGGTTGCTCTGGTTTGCGCCAGCGGCCAAGTGTTTGCCGATACCGCCAGCCATAACGCCAGTGCCGAAGCCTTCCTTACCCTGGCCCACGCTGACAAGCTGGGTACCCCGGTGTACATGCAAGTGCAGCAAATGTTCGCCCAGCGTTTCGAACAGACCAAGGCGCCTGCCGCCAAGCAGTCCGTACTGGACAGCTACCAGGCCAAGGCCAACGCTGCTCTGGACCAAGCCATTGGCTGGCCGAAGCTGAAGCCGGACATGGTCAAGCTCTACACCACCAACTTCAGCGAATCCGAGCTCAAGGACCTGGTTGCGTTCTACCAGTCCCCACTGGGCAAGAAAGTCCTGGAAAAAATGCCGCAACTGACCCAGCAATCGGCCCAGATGACCCAGGCCAAACTGGAAAGCGCCGTACCGGTGGTGAACAAGCTGCTGGCTGACATGACTAACGAGCTGGATCCTAAAGCCGGCGCTGCTGCTCCTGCTGCCAAGAAAAAGCCTTAAGCGGAGCCCGGTATGACCATGCAACAACGCATCGAATCGACGCTGGGTCTGTTACAGCCCGAGCATCTGCAAGTGCTGGATGAAAGCCACATGCACAGCCGTGGGTTGCAGACCCACTTCAAGGCCGTGCTGGTCAGCCAGCAGTTCGAGGGGCTTAACCGCGTCAAGCGCCACCAGACGGTCTATGCCACCCTGGGTGACCTGATGAGCGAATTTCATGCGCTGGCGCTGCATACCTACACGCCCGAAGAATGGGCGAAAATCGACGCAGCCCCGGCCTCGCCGACCTGCGCCGGCGGGCATAGCTGACGCAGGGNTTGCCCCCTCACCACAGTGGTTTGTGCCAAGCCTGCAACTCGCAGTCCTAAAACCACACCATTTTTGCTAGAATCCGCAACGCGCCGCTCACCCGGCGCGTTTTTTTTGCATCCGGTTCACCCCTTACGAGGGTAGCCACCTGGAGAGAACACCCATGACCCAACCGATTGTCGTGGCGGCACTGTATAAGTTCGTCACTCTCGAAGATTACGTCGCCCTGCGCGAGCCCCTGCTGCAGGCAATGGTCGACAACGGCATCAAGGGCACCTTGCTGATCGCCGAAGAAGGCATCAACGGCACCGTTTCCGGCAGCCGCGAAGGCATTGATGGCCTGATGGCCTGGCTGAAGAACGACCCACGCATGGTCGACATCGATCACAAAGAGTCGTACTGCGACGACCAGCCGTTCTACCGCACCAAGGTCAAGCTCAAGAAAGAGATCGTGACCCTGGGCGTCGAAGGCGTCGACCCGAACAAAAAGGTCGGCACCTATGTCAACCCACAAGACTGGAACGCNCTGATCAGCGACCCGGAAGTGCTGTTGATCGACACGCGCAACGACTACGAAGTGTCCATCGGCACGTTTGAAGGCGCGATCGACCCGAAGACCACCAGTTTTCGCGAATTCCCCGACTACATCAAAGCCAACTTCGACCCGGCCAGGCACAAGAAAGTCGCGATGTTCTGCACCGGCGGCATTCGTTGCGAGAAGGCTTCCAGCTTTATGCTCAGCGAAGGCTTCGATGAGGTCTACCACCTCAAGGGTGGCATCCTGAAGTACCTCGAAGAGGTGCCGCAGGCAGAGACCAAATGGCAGGGCGACTGTTTTGTGTTCGACAATCGCGTCACCGTGCGCCACGACTTGAGCGAAGGCGACTACGATCAATGTCATGCCTGCCGTACACCGGTGAGCGTAGAAGACCGCGCGTCCGAGCATTATGTGGCTGGCATCAGTTGCCCGCATTGCTGGGATAAGCTGCCGGAGAAGACCCGCCGCAGCGCCATTGATCGGCAGAAGCAGATCGAACTGGCCAAGGCGCGCAACCTGCCTCACCCGATCGGCTACAACTACAAGCAAACTCCTTCCGAGGCCTGACCCATGCCCGCGCGCCTGCTCTATGTGATGGACCCGATGTGTTCCTGGTGCTGGGGCTTTGCCCCGGTGGCGCAGGCGCTGGTTGAGCAGGCCCAGGCGGCCGGCGTGGAGCTGCACCTGGTGGTGGGCGGTTTGCGCACCGGCAGTGGCGCGGCGTTGGAGCCAACGACCCGGCGCTACATTCTGGAGCATTGGCAGGCAGTCACCGAGGCCACCGGCCAGCCGTTCAAGCGTGAAGGTGCATTGCCCGACGGTTTNGTCTACGACACCGAACCTGCCTGTCGGGCGTTGGTGACAGCACGATACCTGGCGCCGGATTGCGCGTGGAAACTGCTCGGGCTGATTCAACACGCGTTCTATGCCGAAGGCCGAGACGTCACCCACGCCAGTGTCCTGGTCGAATTGGCCGAGAAAGCCGGCCTGCCGCGCATCGAGTTTGCGGCCGCGTTTGACCGTGCCGATCAGCACGCCGCGACCGCTGCCGATTTCACCTGGGTCCAGGACCTCGGCATCGCCGGATTCCCAACGCTGTTGGCCGAACGTAATGGTCAACTGGCGTTGTTGACCAATGGTTATCAACCCTTGAGTGAATTGTCGCCATTGCTCGGCCGTTGGCTGGAGCGCGCTGCCTGTGCCTGACCTGCCCGATGACACGCCAGCTCCCAAGCGTGTCGATCGGCTGAGTTGGGCTGAAATCCGTCGCTTGGCCCTTCACCATAAAAAATCCCTGTGGATCGCCAATGGCGTCGCGGTGTTGGCCACCCTGTGCAGCGTGCCGATTCCGTTGCTGCTGCCGTTGCTGGTGGACGAAGTGCTGCTGGGGCATGGCGATTCCGCGCTGAAAATCATGAACCACGCGTTGCCGGAAGGCTGGCAGAAAGCGGCGGGCTACATCGGCCTGATGCTGCTGGTGACCTTGTTGCTGCGCTGTGGTGCCTTGCTGTTCAACGTGGTGCAGGCGAAGTTGTTCGCGGCGCTGGCCAAAGACATCGTGTATCGCATCCGCATACGGCTGATCGAACGGCTCAAGCGCATTTCNCTGGGCGAATACGAGAGCCTGGGCAGCGGCACAGTCACCACGCACCTGGTCACGGACCTGGATACGCTGGATAAGTTTATCGGCGAAACCCTCAGTCGATTCCTCGTGGCGATGCTGACGCTGGTCGGCACCGCCAGCATTCTGATCTGGATGCATTGGAAGCTGGCACTTCTGATCATGTTGTTCAATCCGCTGGTGATCTACGCCACGGTACAGCTGGGCAAGCGCGTCAAACACTTGAAGAAGCTTGAGAACGACAGCACTTCGCGCTTCACCCAGGCCCTGACCGAAACCCTCGACGCCATCCAGGAAGTGCGTGCCGGCAATCGCCAGGGGTTTTTCCTTGGGCGCCTTGGCCAGCGNGCCCGGGAAGTACGCGATTACGCGGTGAACTCGCAGTGGAAGACCGATGCGTCGAACCGCGCCAGTGGCTTGCTGTTCCAGTTCGGCATCGATATTTTCCGCGCGGCGGCGATGCTCACCGTGTTGTTTTCCGACCTGTCCATCGGTCAGATGCTCGCGGTGTTCAGCTACCTGTGGTTCATGATCGGCCCAGTGGAGCAACTGCTCAATTTGCAGTACGCCTATTACGCCGCCGGCGGTGCGCTGTCGCGGATCAACGAGTTGCTGGCTCGCGCCGATGAGCCGCAGTACCCCGGCGGTGTCGATCCGTTTCAGGGGCGGGACACCGTGGGCATCGAAGTTCAGGGCTTGAGTTTCGGATACGGCGACGAGTTGGTGTTGAACCAGATGGACCTGTCCATCGCGCCCGGTGAAAAAGTGGCGATCGTCGGTGCCAGCGGTGGCGGCAAGAGCACCCTGGTGCAGTTGCTACTGGGGTTGTACACGCCCCTTGCCGGGACCATCCGCTTCGGTGGCTCGACCCAGCAGGAAATCGGNCTTGCGACCATTCGCGAGAACGTCGCCGTGGTGCTGCAACACCCGGCGCTGTTCAATGATACCGTTCGCGCCAACCTGACGATGGGCCGTATACGTAGCGACGAGGCCTGCTGGCAGGCGCTGGAAATTGCCCAACTGAACCAAACGGTTCGAGAATTGCCTGATGGCCTGGACAGCATCGTCGGGCGTTCCGGCGTCCGTTTGTCCGGTGGCCAGCGGCAACGGCTGGCGATTGCGCGGATGGTGCTGGCCGAACCTAAGGTGGTGATTCTCGACGAGGCCACCTCGGCGCTCGACGCTGCCACCGAATACAACCTGCACCAGGCGCTGGCGCGGTTCTTGAGCAACCGCACCACGCTGATCATTGCGCATCGGTTGTCGGCGGTGAAACAGGCCGATCGGGTGCTGGTGTTCGACGGCGGGCAAATTGCCGAGGATGGTGACCATCAGCAGCTGATTGCCGAAGGTGGGTTGTACGCCAAGCTTTATGGCCATTTACAGCAGCATTAGTGACAGTTCGCGCCAGGTTGACGGCAAGAGTACGCAAAATATGGCCATTGGCTTGCCGGGAGCGAATACGCACCCTAGTCTAGCTGTAGCGATCACTTTGGATGATGATCTGGCAGTGCTAATGCAAGGGACCTCATGAAGCAAAAGCGGACTCTCGGAACCCCCAGGTTATTGGGCATCGTCTGGCCATTTATTGCCGTAGTGCTATTTCAAGCGCTATTGGGCGGGGTCAGTCTCTATGTGCTTTCGGCAGTTCGCGGCTATGTGGCCGGGGAGAGCCTGTGGTCGAAGGGCCAGAAAGACGCCATCTATTACCTCAATCTCTACGCGGACAGTCGCGACGGGGCCATTTTCCTAAAGTACCAGAACGCCATTGCCGTCCCCCAGGGGGGCCACGAGCTGCGTGTGGCGCTGGATCACCAACCACCGAATATCGAAGCCGCACGGGTGGCGATTCTCAAGGGTGGCAATCACCCCGACGACGTCTCAAGCGTAATCTGGCTGTACCTCAATTTCAGGCATTTCAGTTACCTTGAAAAAGCCATCGACCGCTGGACGGTGGGTGACGCATACCTGGTACAACTCGATGACGTGGCGCAAGAGATGCACCAGCGTATTACCGAAAATCAGGCGTCGGACGCCGACATCAAGCGCTGGAAAGACCAGATTTTTGCAATCAACGATGGTGTGACGCCAGCCGCCACAGCCTTCAGCGATGCCTTGGGCGAGGGGTCGCGCTTGATTCTGCGCCTGCTGCTGGTCACGAACCTGGCCACGGCCCTGGGCTTGATTGCATTGGCCCTGATGCGTACCCACAAACTGCTCAAGCAGCGCCATGCCTTTGCCGAGGCCTTGCAGTTGGAGAAAGACCGGGCGCAGATCACCCTGCAATCCATTGGCGACGGGGTGATTACCACTGACGTCGACGGAGCCATCGCCTACATGAACCCGGCCGCCGAGGCACTCACCCACTGGAAAGGCGAGCAGGCCATCGGCTTGCCGCTGGCAGCCTTGTTCAATCTGCTGGATGACAACGCTCAGGCTGACGGTTTTACCTTGATCGAGCATATTTTGAGCGGTCAGCTCAGCGGCGGCAGCGAGCATTCCAAACTGATCCAGCGCCTCGATGGCAGCACCGTCTCGGTCACCCTGGTCGGGGCACCGATCCGCAACGCCGACAAGGTCAGTGGCGCCGTGCTGGTGTTGCATGACATGACTCAGGAGCGCCAGTACATCGCCAATCTGTCCTGGCAGGCTACCCACGACGCCCTGACCGGGCTGGCCAATCGTCGCGAGTTCGAGTATCGCCTGGAACAGGCGCTGCACAACCTGACCCGATACTCCGGGCGCCACGCCTTGATGTTCCTCGATCTGGACCAGTTCAAACTGGTCAACGATACCTGCGGCCATGCGGCGGGGGACGAACTGCTTCGGCATATCTGCGCGCTGCTGCAATCAGGCTTGCGCGAAGGTGACACCCTGGCCCGACTGGGCGGTGACGAGTTCGGGATTTTGCTGGAAAACTGTCCGCCGGAAGCAGCCGAGAAAATTGCCGAGAGCCTGCGCCATACCGTGCAGAACCTGCATTTTGTGTGGAAAGGCCGGCCATTCGTCACGACGGTGAGCATCGGGATGGTTCATGTCGCGCAAACCCCGACCACCCTCGAAGCTTCGCTACGTGCTGCTGATATGGCCTGTTACATGGCCAAGGAAAAAGGGCGTAACCGTGTTCAGGTGTATAACGCCGATGATTCGGAACTGTCCCTGCGTTTCGGTGAGATGGCATGGGTACAACGCCTGCACATGGCCCTGGAAGAGGATCGCTTTTGCCTCTACTCCCAGGAAATCGCGCCCCTTGGACACACCGAACACGGCGGCGGGCATATAGAAATCCTGTTGCGTCTACATGATGAAGCCGGGCGCATGATATTGCCGGACAGTTTTATTCCGGCAGCCGAACGTTATGGCCTGATGACCGCACTTGATCGTTGGGTGGTGCAGAACGTCTTCAAGATCATTGCCCAATGTATTGCCGAAGAGCGCAAAGGTCCTTTGGCCATGTGTGCGATTAATCTGTCAGGCACTACTATCGGAGATGACGCGTTTCTGGACTTCCTGAGGGAACAGTTTGTTGTTTGGGCCATTCCACCTGAAATGATTTGTTTTGAAATTACAGAAACCAGTGCCATTTCAAATCTGGGAAGTGCAATTAGATTTATCAATGAACTCAAAGGTTTAGGTTGCCACTTTTCGTTGGATGATTTTTGCGCCGGGATGTCCTCATTCGCTTATCTGAAACATTTACCTGTAGACTTCCTGAAGATCGATGGAAGTTTCGTAAAGGATATGCTGGACGACCCGATTAACCGCGCCATGGTCGAAGTGATCAATCACATCGGCCACGTCATGGGTAAACGCACCATTGCCGAGTTTGTAGAAACACCCCAGATCGAGCAGGCATTGCTGGAGATCGGGGTCGACTTCGCTCAAGGGTATGTCATTGAACGCCCGCATCTGTTTACCTGCGATAGTTTGCAAAGTCGTCCTGCCAGGCCTCAACCTTTGTTATTCAAGGCGCCCGGCACATTCCGCTGAAANCTNTTGCTGGTCTGTACAATCACACTTAAAAAAGGAGCCCTACAGTGATCGACACATTCAATCGAACCGGCCCGCTTATGGAAGCCTCAAGTTACCCAGCCTGGGCGCAGCAATTGATCCAGGACTGTAGCGAGAGCAAGCGCCGGGTTGTCGAACACGAACTGTACCAGCGCATGCGTGATAACACGCTCAGCGCAAAAACAATGCGTCAGTACCTTATTGGTGGCTGGCCGGTCGTTGAACAGTTCGCGTTATATATGGCACAAAACCTGACCAAGACTCGTTTTGCCCGCCACCCAGGTGAAGACATGGCGCGTCGTTGGTTGATGCGTAACATTCGTGTCGAACTTAACCATGCCGATTATTGGGTCAACTGGAGCCGGGCCCATGGTGTCAGCCTGGAAGACTTGCAGGCGCAACACGTTGCCCCTGAGCTTCACGCCTTGAGCCACTGGTGCTGGCACACCAGCTCGGCCGATGCGTTGATCGTGGCGATTGCCGCGACCAACTACGCCATCGAAGGTGCGACCGGAGAGTGGTCGGCATTGGTCTGTTCCAATGGTGTCTACGCGGCAGCGTTCCCGGAGGAAGATCGCAAGCGGGCCATGAAGTGGTTGAAGATGCACGCCCAGTACGACGACGCACACCCTTGGGAAGCCCTGGAAATCATCTGCACACTGGCGGGCATGAACCCGAGCAAATCCCTGCAAGTGGAATTGCGCGAGGCTGTCTGCAAGAGCTACGACTACATGCACCTGTTCCTGGAGCGCTGCATGCAGCTGGAACATTCGGAAAAGGCTCCGGTCGCGCGTGAGCGCATGGCATTGGCCGAAAGCTGATCCATAGGTAATACAGGCAAAAAAATGTGGGAGCGAGCCTGCTCGCGATAGCGGACTATCATTCGTGAGCAAGCCCGCTCCCACATTAGTTATGTGGCTCAGCTGAAGTTTTAACCCGCCATGGCCAACCGGTTACGCCCTTCGCGCTTGGCGACATACAGCGCGCTGTCGGCCCGACGCAACAAACTATCGGCAGATTCACCGGGCAGCAGGGTCGAGCAACCCAGGCTGACCGTCAGTTCGATCATATTGCCATCGGCCTTGTAGTTCTGCGCCTGCGCCGCAAACCGTAGTCGTTCGCCGACCATGGCAGCGGCTTCCCGACTGGTGTTGGACAGCAGGATCAGAAACTCTTCGCCACCAAACCGGAACACCATGTCCACATTGCGCAGCTGGTTCTTGATCGAGGCTGCGACGCCCTTGAGTACGTCATCGCCCGCACTGTGGCCGAAATTATCGTTCACGTTTTTGAAGTGATCGATGTCCAGCATCAGCAGTGACAACGGCATCAAGTGGCGCCGCGACATCTCGATTTCACGCTGCAAGGTCTGGTCCATGGCGATGCGGTTGCCGGTATCGGTCAACGGATCGCGCAATGCACTTTGCGTCGCCGCGCGGTAGAGCAGGGCGTTACGCATCGGGAACAGCAAAGCGGACAACAACGATTCCAGATTGCCTTGTTCGTTTTCGCTGAATCGCTGATTGCGGCGGAACACCAGTTCACCCAGGTTCTCGCCTTCATGACTGAGGCTATAGGACACTGAATGATGGCCGCGCTGACCGAACTCCAGCCGCAAGTCACTGGCCGGGTGCTGATAATTCAGCGCATCCAGCGGCACGAGGCGCTGAATCTCGCGGAAGAAAAGTCCGAGGATGCGTTGTGGCTCAAGACTGGTTTGCAGCTGCTGGCCGAGTTGCTGGCGCAATTGTGCAAGGCTGAATGGCCGCTCCAGAATGGGAGGTTGCTGACCAAANCCCAGGCGTTGCAATTTGGCACTGTCGAAGTCAATTGCGTTGGTCTGGGNNGGTGATTTCATATGGCGTGAGCCCCTAAGCAGTAAGGCTGTCTTACAGGCTGGGTGAGAGCGGCTTTGGGCTGCGCGTCATACTGGTCCATCAGTCCCGTAGGACATTTGGCGCAAGTTTAGTCCGCTTTGCCGAAGATTAGTAACCTATCGACTGAGGCGTCTGCCCGATTGCTTTCACACGGCGTGTCTGAGCAAATTTAGAGCGAAAGTCATGCCAATGAGTTCATTTTGATTAAAAGCTTTCAAAATCAACATTTTGAAAAATTTTTCGTGAGTTACTGCCGGATAGGGTGACGGCGATTTGACTGAAACGGCTGCAGTTACGACACACTTTGAGCGCCGCGCCGGGAACCCGGCGCGATACAAAAAGCGACGTGCGGTTGTTACTGAGCGTTGAAAGCCTGGCCATTGATGCCCGCACTGTCCGGACCCATCAGGTACAGGTACACCGGCATGATCTCTTCCGGCGCCGGCCTTTCCATCGGGTTTTCACCGGGGTACGCCTGGGCGCGCATGCTGGTGCGTGTTCCGCCCGGGTTGATACTGTTGGAGCGCACCGCCGCCACGTCCTCCAGCTCGTCGGCCAGGGTTTGCATCAGGCCTTCAGTGGCAAACTTCGACACGCCATAAGCGCCCCAGTACGCCCGGCCCTTGCGCCCGACGCTGCTGGAGGTGAACACCACCGACGCATCCTGGGACAGCTTGAGCAGCGGCAGCAAGGTGCTGGTCAGCATGAACATGGCGTTGACGTTAACGTGCATGACGCGCATGAAGTTTTCGCCGGACAGCTGCTCGATCGGCGTGCGCGGACCAATGATCGACGCGTTATGCAGCAAACCGTCGAGGTGGCCGAACTCGGTTTCGATCATCGCGGCCAGCTCGTCGTATTGATGAGGCAGGGCAGTTTCCAGGTTGAACGGTATCACTGCGGGTTGTGGATGCCCGGCGGCTTCGATCGCGTCGTACACCTCGGCCAGGTTGGCTTCGGTCTTGCCCAGCAACAGCACGGTTGCGCCATGGGCTGCGTAGGTTTTCGCAGCCGCAGCGCCAATGCCGCGACCTGCGCCGGTGACCAGGATGACCCGGTCCTTGAGCAATTCAGGGCAGGCGGAATAATCAAACATAAAAAACCTCGACTAAAACAAAAACAGATCGCGGCGCGGCCATCGCGGGCAAGCCCACTCCCCCAAGGATTGAAGGTGTTCACACATTTCGTATCCACCAACAAAACCCTGTGAGAGCGGGCTTGCCCGCGAAGGCGTCAGCATTCACACCACATCCCCAGAGACTGGAACCAGCTCTCAACAGCTGCAGAGGGCGCTATCCAGCACCTTGCGCAACTCCAGTGGATGATCCACCACCACATCCGCCCCCCAATGCCGCGGGTTGTCGTCGGGGTGGATGTAGCCGAACGTGACCGCCGCAGTGCGGGTGCCGGCGTCACGGCCGGACTCGATATCGCGCAGGTCATCGCCCACAAACAACACGCTGGCCGGGTCCAGGTTGAGCATCTTGCACGCCAGGATCAGCGGCTCCGGGTCCGGCTTGCTGTTCTTCACGTGGTCCGGGCAGATCAGCAGCGCCGAGCGCTCGGCCAGGCCCAACTGCTGCATGATCGGCTCGGCAAAGCGCAGCGGTTTGTTGGTGACCACGCCCCAGACCAGCTTGGANTTCTCGATGTCGGCCAGCAGTTCGCCCATGCCGTCGAAGAGTTTGCTGTGAACCGCGCAATCCTTGAGGTAACGCTCAAGGAACTCCAGGCGCAGCTCTTCAAAGCCCGGGGATTCGGGGTCCATCGAGAAGGTCACGGCGACCATCGCCCGCGCACCGCCGGAGATTTCATCGCGGATGTGCTGGTCGTTGATCGGCGCCAGGCCGCGGTCGGCGCGCATGGCCTGGCAGATCGCGATGAAGTCCGGCGCGGTGTCCAGCAAAGTACCGTCCATATCGAAGAGAACCGCTCGCAACTTCACAGGCTTACTCCTCGCGCAGAGTCTGGATCATGTAGTTGACGTCCACGTCACTGGCCAGCTTGTAGTGCTTGGTCAGCGGGTTGTAGGTCAGGCCGATGATGTCTTTGACGGTCAGCCCGGCCTGACGGCTCCAGGCACCCAGCTCGGACGGACGGATGAATTTCTTGAAGTCGTGGGTGCCACGCGGCAGCAACTTCATGATGTATTCGGCGCCGATGATCGCGAACAGGTAGGCCTTGGGGTTGCGGTTGATGGTGGAGAAGAACACCTGGCCGCCCGGCTTGACCATNNNGAAGCAGGCGCGGATGACCGAGGACGGGTCCGGTACGTGCTCGAGCATCTCAAGGCAGGTGATCACGTCGAACTGCTCGGGCATTTCCTCGGCCAGGGCTTCGGCGGTGATCTGGCGGTATTCCACGCTCACGCCGGATTCCAGTTGGTGCAACTGGGCCACGGCGAGCGGGGCTTCGCCCATGTCGATGCCCATGACGGTGGCGCCGCGCTGGGCCATCGCTTCGCTGAGGATGCCGCCGCCGCAACCGACGTCGAGCACCTTCTTGCCGGCCAGGTTGACGCGTTCGTCAATCCAGTTGACCCGCAGCGGGTTGATGTCGTGCAGGGGTTTGAACTCGCTTTCGCGGTCCCACCAGCGGTGGGCCAGGGCTTCGAATTTAGCGATTTCGGCGTAGTCGACGTTGCTCATGGTTTAAATCCTCTAAAACTTGAAAAATCCTGTTGCCCCGGAATTCAGTCCGGGGGGGCTTACTATTCGGTGTGGCCGCTGATGCGTTGACCCCAGGCCTTGGCGGTGGCGCAGAGCTGCTCCTCGTCCAGGCGAGTCAGGCGACGGTCGTCGAGCAATTGTTTGCCGGCGACCCATAGGTGTTTCACACAATCGCGTCCGGTGGCATATATAAGCTGTGAGACCGGATCGTAGATCGGTTGTTGCGCCAGGCCCGACAGGTCGAACGCCACGATGTCCGCGGCTTTGCCGACTTCCAGCGAGCCGGTTTCAGCCTCGATCCCCAGCGCACGGGCGCCATTGAGCGTGGCCATGCGCAGNGCGCGGTGGGCATCCAGCGCGGTGGCCGAGCCGGCGACCGCCTTGGCCAGCATCGCGGCGGTACGGGTTTCGCCGAGCAAGTCGAGGTCATTGTTGCTGGCCGCGCCATCGGTACCGATGGCGACATTGACGCCGGCCTGCCATAGACGCTCGACCGGGCAGAAGCCGCTCGCCAGCTTGAGATTCGATTCCGGGCAATGGATGACGCTGGTGTTGCTTTCTACCAGCAAAGCCAGGTCATCCTCGCTGATTTGGGTCATGTGTACGGCCTGGAAGCGCGGGCCGAGCAGGCCGAGGCGACCCAGGCGCGCCAGTGGGCGTTCACCGGTCTGCTCGACGGCCTGCTGCACTTCGAAGGCGGTTTCGTGCACGTGCATGTGAATCGACGCGTCGAGTTCTTCGGCGATCACCCGGATTTTTTCCAGGTTCTCATCGCATACGGTGTAAGGCGCGTGGGGCCCGAAGGTGATCTTGATGCGCGGGTGGTGCTTGAGGTCGCCGAACAGTTCTACGCCCTGGCGAATGGCCTCGTCGGCACTGCTGGCGCCGGGAATCGGGAAGTCGAGGATCGGAATGGCGATCTGTGCGCGAATGCCACTGTTATGGACACGTTCGCTGGCAACCTTCGGGAAGAAATACATGTCAGAGAAGCAAGTGATGCCACCTTTGATCTGCTCGGCGATCGCCAGGTCGGTGCCGTCTCGGACGAAGGCTTCATCGACCCATTTGGCCTCGGCGGGCCAGATGTGCTTTTCCAGCCAGGTCATCAGCGGCAGGTCGTCGGCCAGGCCGCGAAACAGGCTCATTGCCGCGTGGCCGTGGGCATTGATCAAACCGGGGCTGAGCAACATGTCCGGCAACTCACGTACTTCGGTTGCGTTAAGCTTCAGCGCAGCCGCCCGTGGGCCGATAAACACGATACGCCCATCGCGAATACCGATGCCGTGCTCTTTGAGGACAACACCAGCGGGTTCGACGGGTACCAGCCAGGTCGGCAGCAATAACAGGTCGAGCGCAGCGGCAGTGTTCGGCATCGAGGGTCGGTTCCAGTGCTTTTGTAAAAGATGGCGAAGTATACCCGAGCGTCCTGGCTGGCGGATCGCTATAATCCGCGGCTTTTGTTCATGAGTGCGGGGTAAGGGATGCGCGACCGACTGTTAGCTGCGGAGAAAGTGAAGGCCATCGATTGGCGTGATGGCGCACTGCACCTGCTCGATCAGCGTGCCTTGCCGTTCGAGGAAACGTGGATCGCCTACACCAGCGCCGCAGGCGTGGCCGAGGCCATTCGTTCGATGGTAGTGCGCGGCGCGCCGGCCATCGGCATCAGTGCGGCTTATGGCATCGTGCTGGCGGCTCGCGCCCGGTTTGTCGAGGGTGGCGACTGGCAGGCGGCGCTGGAAGAGGATTTCGCCCTACTCGCCGATTCCCGTCCGACCGCGGTCAATCTGTTCTGGGCCCTGGGCCGCATGCGCGAGCGGCTTGAGCGCCTGAAGCATCACGCCGATCCGCTGGCCGTGCTTGAAGCGGAAGCCATCGCCATCCATGAAAGTGATCGCGAAGCCAACCTGACCATGGCGCAACTCGGTGTGGACCTGATCCGCAAGCACCAGGGCAACGCGCAAGCGATCCTGACCCACTGCAACACCGGCGCCCTGGCCACCGGCGGTTTCGGCACCGCGTTGGGGGTGATTCGCGGGGCCTTTATCGAAGGCATGGTCGAGCGCGTCTACGCCGACGAAACCCGCCCATGGTTGCAAGGTTCGCGATTGACTGCGTGGGAGTTGGCCAATGAAGGCATTCCCGTGACTGTCAACGCCGACTCCGCCGCCGCGCACATCATGAAAACCAAGGGCGTGACCTGGGTGATCGTCGGCGCAGACCGGATCACCGCCAANGGTGANGTGGNNANCAAGATCGGCACGTATCAACTGGCGGTGAACGCCATGCACCACGGCGTGCGCTTCATGGTGGTGGCGCCGAGTTCGACCATCGACATGAACCTGGCCAGCGGCGACGAGATTCCTATCGAAGAGCGCGATGGCCGCGAGTTGCTGGAAGTCGGCGGCAAGCGGGTCGGGGCGGAGGTTGATGCGTTCAACCCGGTGTTCGACGTGACCCCGGCGGACCTGATCGATGCGATCGTCACCGAAAAAGGCATCGTCGAGCGCCCGGACACCGCGAAAATGGCGCAATTGATGTGTCGTAAGCGGCTGCATTGATGATCTTTGGCGCCTGATCAATTGCTATCGCGGGCAAGCCCGCTCCCACAGGATTTGCGAGCACAACAGAACCTTGTGGGGGCGGGCTTGCCCGCGATTAGGCCCGCAAAGCCAATAAAACTGCCTGAATTGTGCATTCGGCAACCCTCTAAGCCTCTCTCGTCCCCTTTCAGCCTGCCACCAGTCAACTAACTACACTCCATGCGCATCTGGGGGATAGGTGCGTGGCGGCNATTGTGATAACATCCGGCGTTTTCCGAGGCAGTCCCACGGGGTTGTCTTTACTGCGCAAATCCATGGTTCAACTTGNTGATTTGTCGTAAGTCGTTGTCAGGCACTCTGCCGGCAGCGGCGAGCTTCGTTCGTCCCATAGGATGTGACGAGGTTTCACCCGAAAAAGGAATCAGGCTTCTCATGGGCGAACTGGCCAAAGAAATCCTCCCGGTCAATATCGAAGACGAGCTGAAACAGTCCTACCTCGACTACGCGATGAGCGTAATTGTCGGTCGGGCACTGCCTGATGCGCGCGATGGCTTGAAGCCCGTGCACCGGCGTGTGCTGTTCGCGATGAGCGAGCTGGGTAACGACTGGAACAAGCCGTACAAGAAATCTGCCCGTGTTGTCGGTGACGTGATCGGTAAGTATCACCCTCACGGCGACACTGCGGTGTACGACACCATCGTTCGGATGGCCCAGCCGTTTTCCCTGCGCTACCTGCTGGTAGACGGCCAGGGCAACTTCGGTTCGGTCGACGGCGACAACGCTGCGGCCATGCGATACACCGAAGTGCGCATGACCAAGCTGGCGCACGAGCTGCTGGCCGACCTGCATAAAGAAACCGTGGACTGGGTGCCGAACTACGACGGCACCGAAATGATCCCGGCGGTCATGCCAACCCGTATTCCGAACCTGCTGGTCAACGGCTCCAGCGGTATCGCCGTGGGCATGGCCACCAACATTCCGCCGCACAACCTCGGTGAAGTCATCGACGGTTGCCTGGCCCTCATCGACAACCCTGAGTTGACCGTCGATGAGCTGATGCAATACATCCCCGGCCCGGACTTCCCGACCGCCGCGATCATTAACGGTCGCGCCGGTATCATCGAAGCCTACCGTACCGGTCGCGGCCGTATTTACATGCGCGCCCGCTCGATGATCGAAGACATCGACAAGGTCGGTGGCCGTCAGCAGATCGTCATCACCGAACTTCCTTACCAGCTGAACAAGGCGCGTCTGATCGAGAAGATCGCCGAGCTGGTTAAAGAGAAGAAGCTGGAAGGCATCACCGAACTGCGTGACGAGTCCGACAAAGACGGTATGCGCGTGGTGATCGAGCTGCGTCGTGGCGAAGTGCCTGAGGTGATTCTCAACAACCTCTACGCCCAGACCCAGCTGCAAAGCGTGTTTGGTATCAACGTGGTTGCACTGATCGACGGCCGCCCGCGCATCCTGAACCTCAAGGATCTGCTGGAAGCCTTCGTGCGTCACCGCCGCGAAGTCGTGACCCGCCGTACCGTGTTCGAACTGCGCAAGGCCCGCGAGCGCGGCCACATCCTGGAAGGCCAGGCGGTTGCACTGTCGAACATCGACCCGGTTATCGCACTGATCAAGGCTTCGCCGACCCCGTCGGAAGCGAAAGAAGCGCTGATCAAGACTGCGTGGGAATCTTCCGCCGTGGTCGCAATGGTCGAGCGTGCCGGTGCTGACTCTTGCCGTCCAGAGACCCTCGACCCGCAATACGGTCTGCGCGAAGGCAAGTACTTCCTGTCGCCGGAACAGGCCCAGGCCATTCTGGAACTGCGTTTGCACCGCCTGACCGGCCTGGAGCACGAGAAGCTGCTGGCCGAGTACCAGGAGATCCTCAACCAGATCGGCGAGCTGATCCGCATCCTCAACAGCGCCGTGCGCCTGATGGAAGTGATCCGCGAAGAACTGGAAGTGATCCGCGCCGAATACGGCGACGTGCGCCGCACTGAAATCCTGGATGCCCGTCTCGACCTGACCCTGGGTGACATGATCCCGGAAGAAGAGCGCGTCGTGACCATCTCCCACGGTGGCTACGCCAAGACCCAGCCTTTGGCTGCGTACCAGGCCCAGCGTCGTGGTGGTAAAGGCAAATCGGCTACTGGCGTTAAGGATGAGGACTACATCGCTCACCTGCTGGTCGCCAACAGCCACACCACGCTGCTGCTGTTCTCCAGCAAAGGCAAAGTGTACTGGCTGAAAACCTACGAAATCCCGGAGGCCTCGCGTGCCGCCCGTGGTCGTCCATTGGTCAACCTGCTGCCGCTGGACAGTGATGAATACATCACCACCATGCTGCCGGTCGATGAGTACACCGAAGGTCACTTCATCTTCATGGCCACCGCCAAAGGCACCGTGAAGAAGACCCCGCTGGAATCCTTCAGCCGTCAACGCAGCGTGGGCCTGATCGCCCTGGAGCTGGACGAAGGCGACGTGTTGATTTCTGCCGCTATCACCGATGGCGAGCGTGAAGTCATGCTGTTCTCCGACGGCGGCAAAGTGACGCGCTTCAAGGAATCCGACGTTCGCGCCATGGGCCGTACTGCCCGCGGTGTACGCGGCATGCGTCTGCCGGAAGGGCAGAAGCTGATTTCGATGCTGATCCCGGAAGAAGGCAGCCAGATCCTCACCGCTTCGGCGCGTGGTTATGGCAAGCGCACCGCCATCAGCGAGTTCCCGGAGTACAAGCGTGGCGGCCAAGGCGTTATCGCCATGGTCAGCAACGATCGCAACGGCCGTCTGGTCGGTGCGGTCCAGGTGCTCGATGGCGAGGAGATCATGCTGATTTCCGACCAGGGCACTCTGGTGCGTACGCGCGTGGCTGAAGTGTCGAGCCTGGGGCGTAACACCCAGGGCGTGACGCTGATCAAGCTGGCCAGCGACGAAACCCTGGTAGGCCTGGAACGGGTNCAGGAGCCGTCGGAAGTCGAAGGCGAAGAGCTCGAAGGCGAAGAGGGTGAAGAAGGGGTAGTGTTCGACGGTGAAGTCGTGATTGACGACGTTGTCGAAGACCAGCAACTCGACGCCGCAGCCGACGAAGAGCCACAGGAGTAAGTGGACAAACAGGGGGCGGATGAAAATTCGCCCCCTTGTTGTTTGTCCCGTATGAAAATTTGCAACACTGCACATCCCTGTAGGAGCGAGCTTGCTCGCGATGGCGTCAGATCAGACAGTATTGAGATTGCTGATCCACCGCAATCGTCGGAACGCCGCCCGGAGCAAGCTCGCTCCCACATCGACCGATGTGTTGAATCAAGATTATGTGGTCACCAAATCAGAGCGAGATTGGATGTGAGCAAGAGAGCCTATAACTTCTGTGCCGGTCCTGCGGCGCTTCCTGAAGCAGTCCTGCAGCGCGCGGAGGGTGAACTCCTCGACTGGCATGGAAAAGGCCTCTCCGTGATGGAAATGAGCCATCGCAGCGATGAGTTCGTGTCCATTGCCACCAAGGCCGAGCAGGATCTGCGCGACTTGCTGGACATCCCCTCCAACTATAAAGTGCTGTTTCTGCAAGGTGGCGCCAGCCAGCANTTTGCCCAACTGCCGCTGAACCTGCTGCCGGAAGGCGGCACTGCCGACTATATCGACACCGGTATCTGGGGCCAGAAGGCCATTGAAGAGGCCTCCCGTTACGGTCATGTCAATGTGGCGGGCACCGCCAAGCCTTACGACTACTTCGCCATTCCGGGTCAGAACGAGTGGAAGTTGTCGAAGGATGCGGCCTACGTTCACTACGTAGCGAACGAAACCATCGGCGGCCTGGAATTCGACTGGGTGCCTGAAGTGGGTGACGTTCCGTTGGTGTGCGACATGTCCTCGGACATTCTCTCGCGCCCGATCGATGTGTCCCAATACGGCATGATCTACGCCGGTGCGCAGAAGAACATCGGCCCGAGCGGTATCCTGGTCAACATCATCCGTGAAGACCTGCTGGGTCGTGCGCGCTCGCTGTGTCCGACCATGCTCAACTACAAGGTCGCGGCCGATAACGGTTCGATGTACAACACCCCGCCAGCGTTTGCATGGTATCTCTCGGGCCTGGTGTTCGAGTGGCTGAAAGAGCAGGGCGGCGTGGCTGCCATGGGCAAGCTTAACGAAGAGAAGAAGCGCACGCTGTACGACTTCATCGACGCCAGCGGCCTGTACAGCAACCCGATCAACCTGACCGACCGCTCGTGGATGAACGTACCGTTCCGCCTGGCTGACGACCGTCTGGACAAGCCATTCCTGGCCGGTGCCGATGCGCGCGGCTTGNTGAACCTCAAGGGTCACCGTTCCGTGGGCGGCATGCGTGCCTCCATCTATAACGCCGTCGACATCGTTGCGGTCAACGCACTGGTTTCGTACATGGCAGAGTTCGAAAAGGAACACGGCTAATGTCTGAGCAAGAACTCAAGGCCCTGCGCGTACGCATTGACAGCCTGGATGAGAAAGTCCTGGAGCTGATCAGTGAGCGCGCGCGGTGCGCCCAGGAAGTAGCACGGGTAAAAATGGCCTCACTGGCTGAAGGCGAAGTGCCGGTGTTCTACCGGCCTGAGCGCGAAGCCCAGGTGCTCAAGCGCGTAATGGAGCGCAACCAGGGCCCGCTGGGCAACGAGGAGATGGCGCGGTTGTTCCGTGAAATCATGTCCTCGTGCCTGGCCCTCGAACAGCCACTGAAAGTGGCTTACCTCGGCCCTGAAGGCACCTTCACCCAAGCCGCCGCCATGAAGCACTTCGGCCACGCCGTGATCAGCAAGCCAATGGCAGCGATCGACGAAGTGTTTCGTGAAGTGGCGGCCGGTGCGGTGAATTTTGGCGTGGTGCCGGTGGAAAACTCCACCGAAGGCGCGGTCAACCACACCCTTGACAGCTTTCTCGAACACGACATGGTCATCTGTGGCGAAGTCGAGCTGCGGATCCACCATCACTTGCTGGTGGGCGAGAACACCAAGACCGACAGCATCAGCCGGATCTATTCCCACGCTCAATCGCTGGCTCAATGCCGTAAGTGGCTGGACGCGCATTACCCGAATGTCGAGCGCGTGGCGGTGTCCAGCAACGCCGAAGCGGCCAAGCGGGTCAAGGGTGAGTGGAATTCGGCGGCGATTGCCGGCGATATGGCCGCTGGCCTGTATGGCCTGACGCGCCTGGCCGAGAAAATCGAGGATCGCCCGGACAACTCCACGCGTTTCCTGATGATCGGCAGCCAGGAAGTGCCGCCGACCGGCGACGACAAGACTTCGATCATCGTCTCCATGAGCAACAAGCCCGGTGCGCTGCATGAGCTGCTGGTGCCGTTCCACGATAACGGGATTGACCTGACGCGAATCGAGACACGCCCTTCGCGCAGCGGTAAATGGACGTATGTGTTCTTTATCGACTTCGTCGGCCACCACCGCGACCCACTGGTTAAAGGCGTANTGGAAAAAATCAGTCAGGAAGCCGTGGCACTCAAGGTGCTGGGTTCTTACCCGAAAGCCGTT
>NZ_NMOJ01000051.1 GCF_002251635.1 Pseudomonas mandelii | reverse complement strand
TTGTGAGGCTTTAACATGAGTGGCAACTTCCTCGCCCTGGCTCAGCCGGGCGTGCAACAACTGTCGCCTTACGTGCCGGGCAAGCCTGTGGACGAGCTGGCGCGTGAGNTGAATATCGATCCGGCCAGAATCATCAAGCTGGCCAGCAATGAAAACCCGTTGGGCCCGAGCCCAAAGGTGTTGGCGGCGATTCATGAGGCGTTGGCCGAGCTGACCCGCTACCCGGACGGCAATGGTTTTGCCCTCAAGTCCCTGCTGGCCGAGCAGTGCCGCGTCGAGCTGAATCAGGTGACACTGGGCAACGGTTCCAACGACATTCTGGAGCTGGTGGCGCGTGCTTACCTGGCGCCTGGCTTGAACGCGGTGTTCAGTGAGCATGCGTTTGCGGTCTATCCGATCGCCACGCAAGCCGTCGGCGCGACGGCCAAGGTGATCCCGGCCAAAGAGTGGGGCCATGACTTGCCGGCCATGCTGGCGGCCATCGACGCGCAAACCCGCGTGGTGTTTATCGCCAACCCGAACAACCCGACCGGTACCTGGTTCGACGCTCAGGCGCTGAACGACTTCCTGCAAGACGTGCCGGAGCATGTGCTGGTGGTGCTGGACGAGGCCTACATCGAGTACGCCGAAGGCAGCGACCTGCCGGATGGCCTGGATTTCCTGGCCGCGTACCCGAACCTGCTGGTTTCGCGCACGTTCTCCAAGGCTTATGGCCTGGCGGCACTGCGGGTCGGTTATGGCTTGTCCACCCCGGTGGTTGCCGATGTGCTGAACCGCGTGCGTCAGCCGTTCAACGTTAACAGCCTGGCCCTGGCCGCTGCGTGCGCTGCACTGCAAGACACCGACTACCTGGCCGAAAGCCGTCGCCTGAACGAAGCCGGCATGCTGCAACTGCAGGAAGGTTTCCGTGAGCTGGGGCTGGGCTGGATCCCTTCCAAGGGCAACTTCATTTGCGTCGACCTTGGCCAAGTGGCCGCGCCTGTGTTCCAGGGCCTGCTGCGCGAAGGCGTGATCGTGCGCCCGGTGGCCAACTACGGCATGCCGAACCACCTGCGTATCACCATTGGCTTGCCGGCAGAAAACGCCCGCTTCCTGGAGGCGTTGGCCAAGGTTCTGGCTCGTGGTTGATGTCACTGCATTGCAACCTGCTGTGCCTATGATCGGTCGCCTGGTGGTGGTCGGTCTGGGGTTGATCGGCGGTTCGTTTGCCAAGGGTTTGCGCGAAAGTGGCCTGTGCCGCGAAGTGGTCGGGGTCGATCTCGATCCGCAGTCGCGCAAGCTCGCGGTTGAGTTGGGCGTGGTGGATCGCTGTGAAGCTGACCTGGCTGTCGCTTGCCAGGGGGCTGATGTGATCCAGCTCGCCGTGCCAATTCTGGCGATGGAAAAAATGCTTGGCCGATTGGCCGGCATGGACCTGGGGCAGGCGATTCTGACCGACGTTGGCAGCGCCAAAGGCAATGTCGTGCGTGCCGCGACCGAAGCGTTTGGCGGCATGCCTGCGCGCTTTGTACCGGGCCATCCGATTGCCGGCTCCGAGCAGAGCGGGGTGGAAGCCTCCAATGCGCAGCTGTTCCGTCGCCATAAGGTGATCNTGACGCCGCTNGATCAAACCGATCCGGCCGCGCTGGCAGTGGTCGACCGTTTGTGGCGCGAATTGGGCGCCGATGTCGAGCACATGCAGGTCGAACGTCATGACGAGGTGTTGGCGGCAACCAGCCATCTACCGCACTTGTTGGCGTTCGGCCTGGTCGATTCGTTGGCCAAGCGCAATGAAAACCTTGAGATCTTCCGTTACGCTGCGGGCGGTTTCCGCGATTTCACAAGAATCGCGGGTAGCGACCCGGTNATGTGGCACGACATCTTCCTCGCCAATCGCGAAGCGGTGTTGCGCACGCTGGACACCTTCCGCAGTGACCTCGATGCCTTGCGCGACGCGGTCGATGCCGGGGATGGCCATCAATTGTTGGGCGTATTCACTCGGGCGCGGGTGGCACGCGANCATTTCAGTAAAATCCTGGCCCGCCGGGCTTATGTGGACGCTATGAATTCCAACGACCTGATTTTCCTGGCACAACCTGGTGGCCGCCTGACTGGGCGGATTCGAGTACCAGGCGATAAATCGATTTCTCACCGTTCGATCATGCTTGGCTCCCTCGCTGAAGGTGTCACCGAAGTCGAAGGCTTCCTCGAGGGCGAAGACGCCCTGGCGACCCTGCAAGCCTTCCGCGACATGGGCGTGGTGATCGAAGGTCCGCACCACGGGCGCGTGACCATTCATGGCGTAGGCCTGCATGGCCTNAANCCTGCGCCGGGCCCGATCTACCTGGGCAACTCCGGCACTTCGATGCGTCTGCTGTCGGGCCTGCTGGCTGCGCAGGACTTCGACAGTGTCCTGACGGGTGACGCTTCGCTGTCCAAGCGCCCGATGAGTCGCGTGGCCGACCCGTTGCGTGAAATGGGCGCCGTGATCGAGACCGCCGCTGAAGGTCGCCCACCGATGACTATTCGTGGCGGCAACAAGCTCAAGGGCCTGACTTACACCATGCCGATGGCCAGTGCCCAGGTTAAGTCCTGCCTGCTGTTGGCCGGCCTGTATGCCGAAGGCAAAACCACCGTTACCGAGCCGGCACCGACTCGCGATCACACCGAGCGCATGCTGCGCGGCTTCGGCTATCCGGTCACTGTCAGCGGTGCTACCGCTTCGGTCGAATCCGGCCACAAGCTGACCGCTACCCATATTGAAGTGCCGGGCGATATCTCCTCGTCCGCGTTTTTCCTGGTGGCCGCGTCGATCGCCGAAGGTTCTGAGCTGGTGCTCGAGCACGTTGGTATCAACCCGACCCGTACCGGTGTGATCGACATCCTGCGTCTGATGGGCGCTGACATCACCCTGGAAAACCAGCGTGAAGTCGGCGGCGAGCCTGTGGCTGACCTGCGCGTAAGGGCAGCTAAACTCAAAGGTATCGAGATTCCCGAAGCGCTGGTTCCGCTGGCCATCGACGAATTTCCGGTACTGTTTGTGGCGGCGGCCTGCGCCGAAGGGCGCACCGTATTGCGCGGCGCCGAAGAGCTGCGAGTCAAGGAATCGGACCGTATCCAGGTCATGGCGGATGGCTTGCTGGCGCTGGGCGTCAAATGCGAACCGACCCCGGACGGCATCATCATCGACGGCGGCCTGATCGGCGGCGGCGAAGTGCTTGCCCATGGTGATCACCGGATTGCCATGGCATTCAGCGTGGCTTCCCTACGCGCCACCGCACCGATCCGCATCCATGATTGTGCCAACGTCGCAACCTCGTTCCCGAACTTCCTCGCGCTGTGTGCGCAGGTCGGCATCCGTGTTGCACAAGAGGCTCAGTCGTGATTATCAAGCCACCGGTCATCACCATCGACGGGCCTAGCGGTTCGGGCAAGGGCACTATTGCCGGGATTCTGGCCAAGCGCTTGGGCTGGTGCTTGCTGGATTCCGGCGCGCTGTACCGCCTGCTGGCATTTGCCGCGCGCAATCATGGCGTCGATCTGACCAATGAAGAGTCGCTGAAGCTGCTGGCCGCTCATCTGGATGTGCAGTTCGTCGGTGCGACCGAAGGTCATCCGCAGCGGATCATCCTTGAAGGTGACGATGTCACTGATGATTTGCGTAACGAACAGGTAGGCGCCTGGGCTTCCCAGGTGGCGGCCTTGCCGGCCGTCCGCGACGCTCTGCTTCAACGCCAGCGGGCGTTTCAGGAGCCTCCGGGGTTGGTTGCCGATGGGCGCGACATGGGCACGGTGGTTTTCCCGGACGCGCCGCTGAAGATATTCCTGACCGCCAGCGCCGAGGAGCGGGCTCGCCGCCGTTACTTGCAGTTGAAGGGCAAAGTCGATGGTGTTAGTCTGTCGAGTCTGCTAGATGAGATCCGTGCACGCGATGAGCGTGATACCCAGCGTGCGGTAGCCCCGCTCAAGCCGGCGGCTGACGCCATACAGCTGGATTCCACGGAGTTGTCCATCGAGCAGGTGCTGGAACGCATCTTGAGTGAAATCGCCATTCGCGATATCGCCGGGTGACCAAGAAGGCTGCAGGGGACCAGTCATAGTCCTGCGGTGCTTCTTCTAATTGAAACTAACCCACACCGTCTGGGGTGTGGAGATGGGCGTATTCTTCGCCCTTATCAACAGGAATTAAAATGAGCGAAAGCTTTGCGGAACTCTTTGAAGAAAGCCTAAAAACCCTGAACCTTCAGGCAGGCTCCATCATCACCGGTGTTATCGTTGATATCGATTACCAAGCTCGCTGGGTAACCGTTCACGCTGGTCTGAAGTCTGAAGCACTGATCCCGCTGGAACAGTTCTACAACGATGCTGGCGACCTGACTATCAATGTCGGTGACGAAGTTCACGTTGCTCTGGACTCGGTTGAAGACGGTTTCGGTGAAACCAAGCTGTCCCGTGAAAAAGCCAAGCGCGCTGAATGCTGGATTGTTCTCGAAGCAGCCTTCGCAGCTGAAGAAGTGGTCAAGGGCGTTATCAACGGTAAGGTTAAAGGCGGCTTCACTGTCGACGTTAACGGCATCCGTGCGTTCCTGCCAGGTTCTTTGGTCGACGTTCGTCCAGTGCGCGACACCACGCACCTGGAAGGCAAAGAACTCGAATTCAAGGTCATCAAGCTCGACCAGAAGCGCAACAACGTTGTCGTTTCCCGTCGCAGCGTCCTGGAAGCAGAGAACTCCGCCGAGCGTGAAGCTCTGCTGGAATCCCTGCAGGAAGGCCAACAAGTCAAAGGTATCGTCAAGAACCTCACCGATTACGGCGCATTCGTCGATCTGGGTGGCGTCGATGGCCTGCTGCACATTACCGACATGGCTTGGAAGCGTATCAAGCATCCTTCCGAAATCGTCAACGTTGGCGACGAGATCGATGTCAAGGTTCTGAAGTACGATCGTGAGCGTAACCGCGTTTCCCTGGGCTTGAAGCAGCTGGGCGAAGATCCATGGGTTGCTATCAAAGCGCGTTACCCAGAAAGCACTCGCGTAACCGCGCGTGTTACCAACCTGACCGACTACGGCTGCTTCGCTGAGCTGGAAGAAGGCGTGGAAGGCCTGGTACACGTTTCCGAAATGGACTGGACCAACAAAAACATCCACCCTTCGAAAGTCGTACAAGTCGGCGACGAAGTGGAAGTTATGGTTCTGGACATCGACGAAGAGCGTCGTCGTATCTCCCTGGGCATCAAGCAGTGCAAATCTAACCCATGGGAAGATTTCTCTGGCCAGTTCAACAAGGGCGATAAAATCTCCGGCACCATCAAGTCGATCACCGATTTCGGTATCTTCATTGGTCTGGACGGCGGCATCGACGGCCTGGTTCACCTGTCCGACATCTCCTGGAACGAAGTTGGCGAAGAAGCTGTTCGTCGTTTCAAGAAGGGCGACGAGCTGGACACCGTTATCCTGTCGGTTGACCCAGAGCGCGAGCGCATCTCCCTGGGTATCAAGCAACTGGAAAGCGATCCGTTCTCCGAGTACGTTCAAGAGAACGACAAAGGCGCAATCGTTAAGGGCACAGTGAAAGAAGTTGACGCTAAAGGCGCCATCATCACTCTGGCCGACGATATCGAAGCGACTCTGAAAGCCTCCGAAATCAGCCGTGACCGCGTTGAAGACGCGCGTAACGTTCTGAAAGAAGGCCAGGAAGTAGAAGCCAAGATCATCAGCGTTGACCGCAAGAGCCGCGTAATCCAGCTCTCCATCAAGTCGAAAGACGAGATCGAAGAGAAAGAAGCCATTCAGAGCCTGCGCGACAAGCCAGCCTCGTCTGAGCCTTCTGCTGGTCCTACCACTCTGGGCGACCTGCTGCGTGCACAGATGGAAAAACAGAACTAAGTTCTGTCAGACCATAGAAAAAGGGCGACTTCGGTCGCCCTTTTTTGTGCCTGGGATTTGGTGAGCGTGGTGATGATTCATGTTGGTCCGGCAGTCCTTGCAACCAATGGTTCTTCTACGTTGTCTCTTTCTTTAATCGGATCAATCGCTTATTTGCAGCTAGTCT
Organism: Pseudomonas mandelii; assembly: GCF_002251635.1. Classification (GTDB taxonomy): domain Bacteria; phylum Pseudomonadota; class Gammaproteobacteria; order Pseudomonadales; family Pseudomonadaceae; genus Aquipseudomonas; species Aquipseudomonas mandelii_B. The sequence continues at coordinate 28,225 of NZ_NMOJ01000051.1, read as the reverse complement.
TACCTCAAGCGAACGAATGTCGGGCAGGGTGCCTGCCATAAGGAAGTGAATGAACAAGCTCATTGTCGCAATTGCGGTATTGACACTGGCGGGTTGTGGTACGAACGCCAAGACCCATGCTGTGCGCGGAGTCAGTGGCGTAGAGATAGATTGCTCGGGATTGGGTTCTGGGTGGGAGAAGTGTCGTAAGCGCGCGGACAAAGAGTGTAAGGCGGCAGGTTACAAGGTTATAGCAAGGTCCGACGATGCAAAGGATGAGGATGAATTCCCTTTCGGCTTTAATCCTGCGGGGTATCTGACGCGCACCATGCTGGTGATTTGTCGCTGAGGCAGATCGCGTCGTAGTTCGTGGCAATTGGGCGGTCATTGCTGGTAGAGATATGTGAAAACTCGGGCTGTTCAAATTCCTCCGGGCATGCTAAAACCTTCGAAGCGCTTTTCCTAGCTGCTTGAAAAAGAAGGGAAAAATATGACGAAGTCGGAGTTGATCGAACGAATTGTCACCCATCAAGGGCTGCTTTCATCCAAGGATGTAGAGCTGGCTATCAAGACTATGCTCGAACAGATGTCCCAGTGTCTGGCTACCGGAGATCGAATTGAGATCCGTGGGTTTGGTAGCTTCTCCTTGCACTATCGTGCGCCCCGCGTTGGTCGCAATCCGAAGACAGGTCAGTCGGTTAGCCTTGATGGCAAGTTTGTGCCGCATTTCAAGCCGGGGAAGGAGCTTAGGGATCGGGTGAATGAGGATGAGGAAGAGGGGTTTTGATAGTCACAGCGGACGAAGGAGCTACCTATGAGTAATCTCAAACGTTTACTCTTCGGAATTTTTTCCCTTTTACTGGTCTTGGCCGTTCTGGTGTTTGTGCTTGAGAATCAACAATCTGTTTCTCTGCTCTTTTTGGGATGGAGCGGGCCGCAGTTGCCGGTATCAGTTGTGACTGTAGGTGCTGTTAATCGGCTTGGCGGTGGGGCCGCTGCTCGTCTGGTATGTTAGTCTGCGAAGGTCTCGAGCCTAGAATCAGGTTTACTTTGAATAAGCTATTTGGCCAAGGAAAAAAGGCTGTTGCATTTTAGCTAATGCATTAGCGTTTGCGGGCTGTATTATTCCGTATGCAAGGCTCTTTTTAACGTTTCAAGGATACTGATATTCATGCCTCAGCTCCCGGCCGCCTCAACTAGCAATGATGAAATAGATCTTTTTGTCTTTATCAAAGCGCTGTGGGTGCAGAAATGGATAGTCGTTGGTGTAACCGTGCTCGTGTCGTTGGCTGCCATTGTCTATGCCTATACAGCTAAGCCGGTGTACGAAGCTAAGATATACATGTTACCTCCGACACAAAATGATATTGCAGATTTTAATTACGGCCGCGCATTGAATTCTGATCTGCCACCTTACTCTGTCAAAGATGTTTATGACGTATTTGCGCGCAATCTTTTTAGTGAGTCTTTACGGCAGGAATTTTTTGATGATGTATATCTACCCTCGCTACCTGAAGATGTCCGCAAAGGCTCGCATGACCGGTTGTATCAGGGTTTTGCAAAGCAACTGATCATCTCTGCCGGTGGTAAAGACAGCCCTGATCGCTACTCCATTGCTGTACAAAGCTATAAGCCTTCGGAGGCGGGCAATTGGGTGCGTGCATACGTGCGCAATGCCAGTGTTGCGGCTAAAAACGAAATGATCAAAAACGTTGTCAGAGAAGCTCAAGTCAGAGCGCGTAATCTAGATCAGCAAATCAACGGTTTGCGGGAAAGCGCTAGCCGGGAGCGTGAAGATAGAATAAAAATTCTGAGTGAGGCTTTGGTCATCGCTAAAGCGATAGGTTTGAACAAGCCGGTAATTATCAGTGGTAAAACTCCTGCAGAGCTGTCGATGGGAGTGGACGGGCAGACCTTATACATGCGCGGCAGCGATGCGCTTCAGGCTGAAATTCGCAGTTTGGAAAGTCGCGATTCCGACGACCCGTTTATTCAGAATTTGCGTGTGTTGCAAGTTAAATACTCATTTCTCAAAAAACTGACCCTCGATCCCTCCAGTGTTTCGGTCTATCGACAGGATGGGGCGGTTGATGATCCTGACAGCCCTATTAAGCCGGATAAGTTATCAATCCTGATAAAAGGAATTTTCTTGGGTGTATTCCTCGGTCTGGTGCTGGCGTTATCTCGGCACTTCATTCCGTTGTTGCGCGCCAGGGTTTAATTTTTCGAGTGACGGCGACTTCGTTACGCCGTACACGCTAGAGCTCCGGGGCTTTGCGAAATGTTGCGAATGCCCTAAGACGCTTAACGCGACCTAGCACAATCATTCGTTTTTAAGCCATAAAACCGTTCGCTGGCCGCAAGGGAGGCTTTTGGGTGGGCGCTCCTCTTTCGGAGCTCCAATTGTTGACTAATAAATCAACAAAAAGCAGCCTTGCTAACGGCACTGTGATAGTCAGGAATGCGCCTGTGCAATAAAATCTGGTAACGCTGTTGTGTCATCTAGGAGATAATAGAGAAACGCGCAATAAGGAGATTTTTAGCCAGGCGCAGTAAAAAATGCATTAGGTTGTAAATAATCACAGATGCTATTGCGGTTGGCGAAAATGTATGGTAGGCGACAAGGTTATGGTTGGTCAGACACGGATGCAGAGCGGAATGATTAGGCCCATCATAAACATTGGTTGTCAGGCTGTTTTTAAATTAGTGTTCGCTATCGCATCTCTGAAAGTAGTGGCATTTTATGTCGGGCCGAGCGGAATGGCTGTTGTCGGACAGATACAGGCTTTTCTTCAGATATTAAGTGCAGGTGCCTCATCAGTTACGACTTCTGGTGTGGTGAAGTTGATAGCTGAGGAAAAATATCCTAAAGAGCGAGTCCTGCAGTCCTCATTGGTATTGTTGTCAGCGTTCTGCCTTTTTTTTGTTGTGATGCTGCTTTTTACAAGTAATCTGATATCTGATTTTTTCTTGCAGGGTGGTTGGGCGGGGGTGTTGTTGCTACTGCCGCTTGGCGCTTTTTTTATAGGCTTGAATAATTTATTCGTCTCTTACTTTAACGGGGGGCAGAAGTATAGCGAATACTTTTGGTACTCTGTAATAACGGCCTTTTTTACAGCGTTCATGACGTGCGCTATGTCTTTTCTCTTTGGAAAAGAAGGGGCGGTTTACTCGATCGTGCTTGCGCCTGCTATTGCTGGTTTATGTATATTGCTCTTGCCAGCAAGGTTTAGACTTCCAAAGCTGGATCTGACTTGTCTTAATCTGAAAATCATAAAAATTCTGTTGTCGTATTCGCTCATGGCGTTGGGTTCAGTAGTTATTGTCTATGGGGTGCAGATTGTGCTCAGAGACTATATAACCACAACTGGTTCAATGGCTGAGTCGGGTATGTGGTATGCCGCCACCCGTTTATCTGACATATATATGGGTATATGCAGCGTGCTGTTTTCCACATTGTTATTGCCTAAGTATAGTTCTAATGAGGGTAAAGCTCTGACAGGTGTGGTGAGTCGCATTGCATTGATGACACTGGGCTTCGTCTTGCTAATGATTCTCTCTGTAAGTCTTCTAGCGGATTTTGCTGTTCGGCTGATTTATGGCGAGGCATTTTCAGCCGCTGCGGAAATAATAAAAATATACGTGCTTGGTGACGCCTTGAAGTGTTTGAGTTGGGTCTTCCTTTACGTAATGATAGCCAAACAACATGTTCGATTTTATCTGGGTTATGAGGTGGTTAGCGCACTACTTTATTTGTTTCTCTGTATCGTGTGCTATCAATTTGCCGGTTTCGATAACATGGCCTACGGGTATCCGTTGCAGGGCGCTGTTTCGCTGCTGATGGTCTTGATATGGTTTTTGGTAAGTCCGTACAAATTGACTTCAGAGCAGAATAATAAGCATGACGTATTATAATTATCTATATGCTTTCGTATGGTTGATGGCCGTTCTTTCGCTGAAAAAAAGCAATCTGCCATCTGTATGGTTATTTTCTTTTCAGGTGATATTTCTTGCTCTATTTGTAGGGCTGAAATTTCAGACTGGATATGACTGGCCTATCTATGAAGCGCATTACGCAGCGATACAGAGAGGTGAAAGTTTTTACCTTGATTTTGAGTTTGGGTATGAGTGGATCGTCCAGGTAGCATCCAGGGTTGGCCTGGCATTTGAGCAGTTTTCTGCCGTAGTGAGTGTGTTGGAAGTTGCTTTTATTGCTATTGCGGTCAGGCACTTTTTTCCTCGGTATTGTTTGGTTGTTATGGCTGTCATGTACTCGGTGCCGGATTTTTATCTGATCCCTACATTTTCGTTGCTCAGGCAAGGGCTTGCAGTAAGTATATTTTTAATCGGTGTCTGTAAGGTTTTTTCAGGAAAAAAAATCTCAGGGCTGGTGTATTTTACAATTGCTTGCTCGCTACACTACTCGGTGATTGGTGGTGTGTTTCTACTTGGGTTAGTATATATATTTCCGTTGAGTCGGATGACGTTCTCGCTGATTTTTGCTGCGGCAGTAGTGCTGTATGTAGCTTCGTTCGATATCATTCGAGGTGTCGTAGAGGTATTGATAGTTTATGTCGATCCTAAATATATGATTTATTTGGATCGGGATGTATTCAATGCGTCTTTTGCTTACAGGGCTGCGTTTGCCGTCGTGTCGCTAGTGATTTTTACATGCATATATAGCGCGTGGATGAGGCGAGAGTCTTCTGATGGCGATCATTTTGACCGAGGCTTCGGTTTGTTGTCATATCGGTTGGCCCTTCTGGGGGTTCTCATTCCGCTTATTATATTTGGGTTTCCGACCTTATCTACCCGATATCAATATTTTTTTGCGATATTCGTTATCGGGTGCTCGCTGGGTGCGTTGCAGTACGTAAACTATGCAAGTCGCATTATGGTGGTTGCTGTCATAGCAGTGACTGCGTATCTGCCATTTTATCGATTTCTTTCAAGTCCGCTTTCGATAGTTTATATACCCTATCAAAGCCAGCTATTTTATGATCAAACAAATTCGACTGGGCACGATCGGACTAACGACTTGCTCAACCAATTAGACGTGCTGTGGTCAAAATGATGAAGCCAAGTAAAGATATTGTGTTGCTTACTACCAAGTATGCTGATGACAAAAAAGACGCCTGGCTGACAAATGAGTTGGCCTATTCTCTAAATGAAGAGGGGCACAATGTATCAGTGGTCGTCTTTTCATGGCTCAAAAATGAGCCTGTATCCCTTACCAGGGAAATAGACGGCATAACCGTTATAAGGGTCAAGCTTCCAGCCGTATTTTACAATACAGGTGCGATCGGCACTGCCCTCAAGATATTTTTGTTTCCGTTTTTGGCTAGATATGAAGTGCGTAAGCAAGTCAGACAATGTGATCTGTTGATTGCCAATACGCCCTGCGTGACTATTTTAGGATTGGCTCGGTTTTTTAGAAAAAAATATAATGCCAAGTCCTATTTGGTGCTTTGGGATTTCTTTCCTTACTATTTGAAGGATCTCGGGGCAATAAGAAACAAGCTTTTCTTTGGTTTTTTTCGTCATCTTGAGCAGATGATGTATAAAAGTTTCGATCGTATCGGCTGCATGACCGAGGGTAATGCCCGGTTTCTATTTGATAATTTCCCCTCGGTGGATAAAGAGCGCGTAGAAATATTGCCGCTTTGGGCGAAGATCAAGCATGTTGATCCAATAGACAAGTCTGCGATAAGGTTGAAATACAACTTGCCACCGACGGGTTTCATTGCTGTCTATGGTGGTGCCATGTCTATTGTTCAAGAGTTGGAAAATATCCTTGATTTGGCCGCGCTGTACTCGGGTAACGAGTTGACCTTTCTTTTTATTGGTAAGGGAACGGAAAAAGAAAGTTTGCAGGCATCGGTATCTTCTCGAGGGTTGAAGAATGTAAAGTTCATAGATTATATTCCTCGCGATGAATATCAGCATGTAGTCCAGGCCTGCGATGTGGGCTTGATTTCGTTATCTAAAAAGTTGACAGTCCCTAGTTTTCCTTCTAAGTCACTAGACTACTTTAAAGTTTCTCTTCCGGTGCTTGCCTCTCTGGATTCGGTTACGGATTTTGGAGATATACTTGAAAAAGAAATACGTGCCGGGTTTGCCGTGGTGGCGGGAGAGGTACATAGTTTAAAAGATAAGTTGGATCTGCTCATAAGGGACGCTGAGCTTTGTACGGCGCTCGGGGCCAATGGTCGGCGCTATTACGAAAAGTACTTGAGTGTCGAGAACGCAAGAAGTATTATCATATCATCATTATAAGTGGGGTCTTCTCATGGCTATTTCTTTCAGTAATTCTACGCTTTTGATCACTGGAGGCACGGGCTCCTTCGGTAATGCTGTGCTGAAAAGGTTTCTCGATACCGATATTAAAGAAATACGCGTGTTCAGCCGGGACGAGAAAAAACAGGATGACATGCGTAAAAAATACGCTAACACCAAGCTGAAGTTTTACATCGGCGATGTTAGAGACTTTCAAAGTGTGCTTAACGCTACGCGTGGCGTAGATTACATTTTCCATGCGGCAGCCTTGAAGCAGGTTCCTTCTTGCGAATTCCATCCGATGGAAGCCGTGAAAACGAACGTCCTCGGTACTGATAATGTACTGGAAGCAGCGATACAAAATAATGTAAAGCGCGTCGTTTGTCTAAGTACCGACAAAGCCGTTTATCCAATCAATGCGATGGGCATATCCAAAGCAATGATGGAAAAAGTGATGGTTGCCAAGTCGCGTAATGACAATAATACGGTTATCTGCGGTACACGTTACGGTAACGTCATGGCATCGAGAGGTTCGGTGATTCCGTTGTTTGTTGATCAGATCAGGGCTGGCATACCTTTGAGCCTGACTGATCCAAACATGACGCGGTTCATGATGACATTGGCGGATGCGGTCGATCTGGTTTTGTACGCTTTCGAACATGGAACTAATGGAGACATGTTTGTCCAGAAGGCCCCGGCTGCTACCGTTGAAGTATTGGCGACGGCACTGATCAATATGCTGAATGTACCGAATCATCCCGTACAGGTTATTGGGACCCGTCATGGCGAAAAGCTTTTCGAAGCTTTGCTCAGTCGTGAAGAAATGGCCTGTGCTGAAGATCGGGGTGATTACTTCCGTGTTCCACCAGACCTGCGTGACCTTAACTACTCCAAGTTCGTAGAGCAGGGAGAGACAAAGATTTCCCGTACTGAAGACTACAACTCACATAATACTGAACGTCTCGATGTTGAAGGTATGCAAAAGCTATTGCTCAAATTGAATTTTATGCGCGCTATCCAGCGTGGTGAGCACGCGACGCCTGAGGAATAAGAAATGAAGGTTCTGATTACAGGTGCCAATGGTTTTGTCGGCCAGAATCTCATTTCTCATTTGAGTGAGAAGGCCGATGTCGAAGTGGTGCGCTTTACCCGGGAGGATTCGCTGGAGCGCTTGCCAGGTCTGGTTGCCCAAGTCGATTTCGTTTTCCATCTGGCAGGTGTCAATCGTCCGCTGGACCCTCAAGAATTCCATACCGGTAATACCGATCTGACTCGGGCGCTTTGTGAAGCTATCCGTGCCAGTGGGCGACGGATTCCAGTGTTGTATACCTCGTCCAGTCAGGCTGAATTGGACAATCCTTACGGCAATAGCAAGCTGGGTGCCGAACAAGTGTTAATTGATCTGAACTCGACTTATGGTTCAGCAATCCACTTGTTCCGTTTACCTAACGTTTTTGGTAAGTGGGCTCGACCTAACTACAATTCTGCAGTGGCGACCTTTTGTAATAATGTGGCTCGTGATCTTCCGATTCAGATAAATGATCCGCAGGCTCGCATTAATCTTGTTTACATTGATGATGTGATTGCCCATTTCATTGCTGTAATGGAAGGAAAGAAAGCCGGTTCGCCGTTTGTTGATGTTAAGCCTCAGTACAGCATCACGGTTGGTGCGCTCGCAGAACAACTGGCCGCCTTCCGAGACAGCCGCAAGTCGATGATTACCGAACCTGTGGGGACGGGGCTTGTCAGGGCTCTGTATTCCACTTACCTGAGTTATCTGCCACCCGAGCGTTTTACTTACGAGGTTCCCAAGCATGGTGATCCACGTGGTGTGTTTGTGGAGATGCTTAAAACCCAGGACTCCGGGCAATTTTCTTACTTTACGGCTCACCCGGGAATAACGCGCGGAGGACATTATCATCACTCAAAAACCGAAAAGTTCCTTGTTATTAAAGGCACAGCATGTTTCCGTTTTCGCCACATTGTTTCCGGTGAATTCTACGAGTTGGTGACGACAGGTGAAACACCGGAGATCGTCGAGACAGTTCCAGGTTGGACTCACGACATTACCAATACAGGCGCTGAAGAAATGATTGTTATGCTCTGGGCTAACGAGATTTTCGACCGTGAAGAGCCCGATACTTTTGCATCGCCAGTCGGTACGGAAGCTTAATGACTGCACGCTCCGCCTTACTCCTTGAGACGAGGGTGGGCGGCGCTGTAGTTTTAGGGCAGCGCTGCGTGGTGGAGATGTTGGTTTTCTGAGTCTGATATTTTGAGATGTCATCTCCCGGCGTTACGGCATTGTTTGTAACGGTTGAAAATCCGGAACAGGCTTCGTGTTTGCATTGACCAATCGTCAGTCGGGACCGGTTTTCGCGCGGTTTCGAATGATGATTGGACGTGTTCGCTGTGCGTCACCGGGGGCGAGCAGGCGAATGGCTCCAGTCGGTGGTATCTTCGTCCGGTGTTGCCGCGCCTCGTATGGCTCACATCCCCGACATCGCCAAGGGCGCGCGACGGTGGGCCCTAATGCTCAGATTCCGCTCGTCCGTTGGCAGCACCCAGAGCCTCCAAGCATGCTATTGGATAGCGTTAGTAGCGGTTGCCGATTAGAATTGTCGATCGTTTTTATCACTTATTAAAATGTGACGTTTAAAATGAAAAAGCTGAAAGTCGTTACCGTAGTGGGTACTCGCCCGGAAATTATTCGTCTATCACGCGTCATGGCCGCTCTGGACAGAGATTGCGATCATATTCTGGTACACACCGGGCAGAATTACGATTACGAGCTGAATGAGATTTTCTTTCAGGACCTTGGGATCCGTAAACCCGACCATTTTCTGAACGCAGCTGGTGCAACCGGCGCGGAAACCATCGGTAACGTCATTATTACCGTTGATCGCGTGCTGGCCGAGGTTCAGCCTGAGGCTCTTCTCGTCCTTGGCGATACCAATAGCTGCATGGCGGTCATTCCTGCCAAGCGCCGCAAAATTCCAACATTTCACATGGAGGCTGGTAACCGCTGCTTCGATATGCGTGTGCCTGAGGAAATCAATCGCCGTATTGTTGACCACACAGCAGATATCAATTTGACCTATAGCACCATCGCGCGGGACTACCTGCTACGCGAAGGGTTATCACCAGATATGGTTATTAAAACTGGCAGTCCGATGTTCGAAGTGCTTAACCATTATCGTGAAGGTATCGAAGCATCAGACGTTCTTGCTCGTCTTGGTCTGGAGAAGGGTAAGTTTTTCGTTGTCAGCGCCCACCGAGAAGAAAATATTGACTCTGATACGAACTTTGGAAAGTTGGTAGAGTCGCTCAATACGGTTGCCGAACACTACGGATATCCGGTTATTGTTTCCACTCATCCACGTACCCAGAAGAGGGTTGATAGCTTGGGGGTGAAGTTCCATGAAAATGTCCGCTTGCTCAAGCCTTTGGGTTTTAAGGATTACAACAAGTTACAGCTTGACGCCAAAGCAGTCCTTTCTGATAGCGGTACGATCAACGAAGAATCCTCCATACTCAACTTTCCTGCGTTGAATATTCGGGAAGCACATGAGCGCCCAGAGGGCATGGAAGAGGCTGCCGTAATGATGGTCGGTCTCGAAGTTGAGCGGGTGATGCAAGGTCTGCAGTTGCTGGAAGGACAAGGTCGTGACGAAGTGCGCACCTTGCGACTTGTTGGAGACTACAGCATGCCTAACGTAGCTGATAAAGTGGTTCGAATTATTCATAGCTATCGGGATTATGTAATGCGAACTGTTTGGAGAAGGTACTAATACGAGTGGCTATTCGTATTTTACTGTTTACTCAGTGGTTCGACCCTGAGCCGACCTTCAAAGGATTGGTTTTCGCTCGTGAGTTGGTGGCGCAGGGCTTCGAAGTTGAAGTGGTGACCGGGTTTCCTAATTATCCCGGTGGAAAAGTGTACCCAGGCTACAAGATAAAGGTATTGCAGCGCGAAATTATTGACAACGTCCAGATCACACGCGTGCCACTCTATCCGAGTCATGGGCAGAGTGGTGTTGGTCGACTTCTAAACTACATCAGCTTTGCTGCCAGTATTTTGTTGTATGGCCTTTTTCGCGCGAAAAAACCAGATGTCATATATGCCTACCATCCCCCATTGACGGTAGGTATTGCAGCTGCACTCGTTCGTTTTTTTCGACGCGTTCCGGTGGTATACGATATTCAGGACATGTGGCCTGACACGCTCAGGGCCACGGGGATGTTTTCTAACGAAAAACTCCTGAAGATCGTCTCCAGTGTCTGCGACTGGGTATATGGTCACGTGGACCAGATTGTCGTGTTGTCTCCTGGTTTCAAGCGTTTATTGATTGAGCGGGGAGTGCCTTCGCAGAAGATTGATGTTATCTACAACTGGTGCGCCGAAGATATGGTTAGCGCCACTTCGAGTAGTTCACCGGCCAACTTTCCACAAACTTCCAAGTTTCGGATTCTTTTTGCTGGAAATATGGGCAAAGCGCAGTCGCTCGATACAGTCATTGCAGCTGCGGAGCTGTTGCAGGAACAGGCCAGTCAAGTGGCATTTATCTTTCTTGGTGGAGGAGTTGAAACCTCCAGGCTAGAAGAACTTGCGAAAAGCAAAAAGCTAGACAACGTATTTTTTCTGCCGGCTGTTCCTATGCCTGAAGTTGGGGCCTATCTGTCCTGCGCCGATGCCTTGCTTGCGGATTCCACGCCATTCGGACACTCAGCCCACGCTGATCCGGACACCTGTTCCACGATCATTCGGACAGGCAGTCGGAGCGCAGCGACGCAGGGGTGGCATTGTTAGTCTGAGGTGCCCGGCGTCGTCAATTTCTGCGTCCGTTTGCGCATTGATTCACCCTTCAGATTGATCCGATAAGCGTTGTGCACCAGGCGGTCGAGGATGGCGTCGGCCAGGGTCGGGTCGCCGATCAGCTCGTGCCAGTTGTCCACCGGCATCTGGCTGGTAACGATGGTCGAGCGCTGGCCGTAGCGGTCGTCCAGTAGCTCCAGCATGTCGCGCCGCTGTTCGGCGGTGAACGGGGCTAGGCCCCAGTCGTCGAGGATCAGCAGGTCGGTCTTGGCGTAGCTGCTCATCAGCTTGGCGAAGCGGCCGTCGCCATGGGCCAGACCCAGTTCTTCCAGCAAACGTGGCAGGCGCAGATAGCGCACGCTGTAGCCCTCTCGGCAGGCCTGGTGGGCCAGGGCGCAGGCCAGCCAGGTTTTACCGACACCGGTGGGGCCGCCGATGATCAGGTTGAGGCCGTCGCGCAGCCACTGGCCACTGCTCAGTTGCAGGATCAGCGCCTTATCCAGTCCGCGCGGGCTACGGTAGTCGATGTCTTCGAGGCAGGCGTTGTGCTTGAGCCGGGCCTGGCGCAGGCGGCTGCTCAGGCGCTTGTCATCGCGTTCGGTCAGCTCGCGGTCGACCAGCAGGCCGAGGCGTTCCTCGAAGCTCAGGCTGTCGATTTCCGGGGTTTTCAGTTGTTCATTCAGCGCCTTGAGCATGCCGTGCAGGCGCAGGGTTTGCAGCTTGTCCAGGGTCGGATGGGGCAGCATGGTGAGTTTCCTTGTGTTCAGTGGTAGTAGCCGGGGCCGCGCAGGTTGGCGTGGTCGTCCGGGAGCAGGGGCAGGTGCTGCTGGGCCAGCGGCAGGTTTTCCAGCCCCTGGCGCAGGATCGATTCGAGGCTCTTGTAACTGCACGCACCGAGGCTGATGGCGCGACGGCAGGCCAACTCCAAGCGCACTTCGCCATGGGTCTTGCCCAGGCGCAGGATGCCCAGGCAGGCCCGGTAGCCCTGCTGCGGATGGATGCGCCGTTCGAGGATGTGCCGGATCACGCCGGCGGTGCTCGGCCCGGTCTGCTCGGCCCAGCGGATCAGCCGTTGCGGCGTCCACTCGGCATGCTCGCGATGGCTCTTGGGCATGTGCTCGGCCTGCGTGCTGTGCCTGCCCTTGTGCATTGAGCGCAGGTGGCTGGCCACTCGCTGGTTGGCGTGGAAACACTCGACGGTGCGCGCCGTCAGGCGCACCTCCAGCTGCTTCTTCACCAGTTGATACGGCACCGAGTAGTAATGCCCATCGACCTCGACGTGGTAGTCGATGTGCACCCGCGCCTTCTTCCACTCGGCATAGACGTAGGGTTGCTCCGGTAATGGGCGCAGCGCCGGACGATCCAGAGCCTCGAAGGCCGAGTGCCGGGAGCCCGGTAGCCTGCGAAACGGGCGGCGATTGAGCCGCTCCAGCAGCCCGGCGATAGCGCTGTTGAGTTCATCCAGGGAGAAGAACTGGCGGTTGCGCAGGGCGGCGAGGATCCAACGCTCGACCACCTGCACGCCGACTTCGGCCTTGGCTTTGTCGCGCGGCTTACGCGCCCGCGCCGGCACCACCGCCACTCCGTAGTGCTCGGCAAGGTCGCGGTAGCTGGGGTTGATGTCCGGCTCGTAACGATGGGCCTTGCTCACCGCGCTGCGCAGGTTGTCCGGCACCACGATCTCCGGCACGCCGCCGAGGAAGGCGAAGCAACGGGTATGCGAGCCTAGCCAGTCCGGCAGCTGCTGCGACCAGGTGGCTTCGGCGAAGGTGTAGCTGGACGCGCCAAGCACCGCGACGAACACCTGCGCCTGGCGGATCTCGCCGCTGTGGCGGTCGATAACCGGCACCGTCTGGCCGGCATAGTCGACGAACAGCTTCTCGCCGACGCGGTGCTCCTGACGCATCACCACGTCCAGCTTGCCCTGCCAGGCCCGGTAGTGCTCACAGAACCAGCTGTACTGAAAGCCCTGCGGCTGGCTCAGGCGGTACTCCTGCCAGAGCAGCGCCAGGGTCACCCCGGGGCGGCGCAGTTCGGCATGCACCCATGCCCAATCGGGTAAAGGCCGCTTCTCACTGGCAACCGCCTGGGCCGGCGGGAACAGTTGCTGCTCCAACTCGGCATCGGACAACGAACAGGGCCAACTGAGACCGCTGGCGGCAAAACGACAGAGGTAATCACCGGCACTGCTGTGGCCAGTACCCAGGCTGCGGGCGATCTTGCGCACGGACAGGCCGCAGTCGAACTTGAGGCGCAACACCTCTCGGATTTTACGCATGGATAAACGCTCCACGACGACCTCTTCGCTTCGAAAAAGAGGTCGATGGTAGTGAATAAATCCTGCGTAGCTGCCTGCCTGAAAAGTGTCCGGATGGCCGTGGAATCGGTGTCCGGATGCTCGTGGAGTGAGTGTCCGGATCAGCGTGGAATCACTATCCGGATGTGCGTGGAATGGGTGTCCGAGTCAGCGTGGAATTCGCACCTTGCTTGTGCATTTGAAGAAGGACCCGTTGTTCAGCATCACTATTCCGTCTAAAACCCAGGCATATATGGCGGCCGGTAAGCCAATCTTGATGGCTGTGGATGGTGATGCTGCTGATCTTGTGCGCGATGCAGGTTGTGGCGTTGTCAGCGAGTCAGACAACCCGCAGGCTCTTGCGAACGCTATCCTGGCCTTGATGGATGTTTCCGTACAAGGGCACAAGAGCATGGCTGAAAATGGACTGGAGTACTATCACCAAGAACTGTCCTTGCGTGTCGGGGTCGAGCGCTTTGGTGAGCACTTCAAGCGTTTGTCGAAATGAGCTCCAGCGCTTTTTTTCAATAATAATTTGGATTACAAGGACTTCCGATGTCAAAACGCTTCTTCGATATTGTGGCCTCCGTAGCCGGGTTGATTGTCTTGTCTCCCGTGATCGTGATCGTCGCATACTTGATTCGCAAGCGATTGGGATCTCCAATTTTATTTCGACAAGTCAGACCTGGTCTCGGTGGTAAACCGTTTGAGATGGTCAAGTTTCGCACTATGCGGGACGCGTTGGATGCCAACGGCAACCCCTTGCCAGATTCTGAACGAATGACAGACTTTGGCAGATTTCTTCGCTCGAGTAGTCTGGATGAGTTGCCGGAGTTGTGGAACGTAATCAAGGGAGATATGAGTTTGGTGGGGCCGCGCCCGCTATTGATGGAGTATCTGCCGTTGTACGACGAAGTCCAGTTTCGCAGGCATGATGCGCGTCCGGGTGTGACCGGGTGGGCACAGATAAATGGTCGCAATGCGCTGTCCTGGGAAGAGAAATTCAAACTTGATATTTGGTATGTGGACCACCAGTCGCTGTGGCTAGACATGAAGATCATTTTTCTCACCATCAAAAAGGTTTTGATCAGGGACGGGATCAGCGCTGAAGGTGAAGTCACAATGACCAAGTTTACCGGGTCAAAAAAATGAAGAGACTGGCAGTTCTTGGTGCGAGCGGACATGGAAAAGTTGTCGCTGACACCGCGGAATGCTGTGGATGGCAACTCATCGAGTTCTTTGATGACGCATGGCCCCAGGTGTCTTCCATCGGGGTTTGGTCGGTTGTTGGAAATACCAGCGACTTGCTTAGCCGTGTGGGAGAATTTGATGGTGTGCTGGTTGCAATTGGCAACAACAGTGTCCGGCGACGCAAACTGGACGAGCTGAAAGCCTCTGGGGCACAACTTCCTGTTCTGGTGCATCCTGCTTCAATCATAAGCCGATACGCTAAGATCGGGCCTGGAACCGTGGTATTTGCATCTGCGGTAGTCAATGCCTACGCGATTGTTGGTGACGGTGCGATTCTGAATACGGGCTGCAGCATCGATCACGACTGTATTCTTGGTTCGTGCGTGCATATCAGTCCTGGCGCGCGGTTAGCCGGAGCTGTAACCGTTGGCGATGGAAGCTGGATTGGCATCGGTGCCTGTGTCAGGCAGATGCTCAGCATAGGTTCCAGCGTTATGGTGGGTGCTGGAGCCGCGGTGATCTGCGATATCTCTGATAACATGACCTTCGCAGGGGTGCCTGCTCGAGCGATCCCAAGATCCTGAGTGTTTAACCATTGGATACAAGTGACTGATTGGCCGTCCTGGATTATCGACGGTTCTTTTTTAATTATGGATGGCAGGTAAAAACCGTGTTGAATACCCCATTTTCTCCTTGGCCTTCGTTCACCGAGGAAGAGGCCGATGCCGTTCGTGATGTAGTGCTTTCCAATAAAGTTAACTATTGGACCGGGCAGGAATGCCGTGAGTTTGAGACAGAGTTTGCCACGTGGGCTGGCACGGAATATGCCATCGCTTTGGCTAATGGCACCGTAGCACTTGACCTCGCACTGGTTGCGCTGGGTATCGGGCGTGGGGACGAAGTCATTGTCACGCCTCGCACCTTCCTCGCATCAGTGTCCAGCATCGTCAATGCCGGTGCTATTCCGGTATTCGCAGAGGTCGACCGCGATACTCAGAACATTACCGCACAAACCATTCAGGCAGTGCTTACTCCTCGTACCCGGGGCATTGTCTGTGTGCATTTGGCCGGTTGGCCGTGTGATATGGACCCGATCATGGAGCTGGCAGCACTTCATGATGTCAAGGTGATTGAGGATTGCGCCCAGGCACATGGTGCAACGTATAAAGGACGCCCCGTAGGCTCCATTGGTCATGTAGGCGCCTGGTCGTTTTGCCAGGATAAAATTATGACCACTGGGGGCGAGGGCGGGATGGTCACGACGAATGACCGCAGCCTTTGGTTGAAAATGTGGGCATACAAGGATCACGGCAAAAGTTGGGAAGCGATTTACGAGCGCGAGCATCAACCAGGCTTCCGGTGGTTGCATGAGAGTTTTGGTACGAACTGGCGGATGCTGGAAGTACAAGGGGTTATCGGCCGGATTCAGCTTCGTCGCATGGCGCAGTGGCGTGCCAGCCGAATCAATTATGCCGAGCGTATCTGGTCACAAGCTCGCGACCTCAAAGGTTTACGCGTTCCAGCAGTTTCCGAAAACTGCGCTCACGCAGCCTATAAATGTTATGTGTTCGTAGAGCCGCAGCAATTGAAGGCTGACTGGAGTCGGGACCGTATTCTGTCCGAGATTTCAGCACTTGGCGTTCCATGTTTTTCGGGTTCCTGCTCTGAGGTGTACCTCGAAAAAGCATTCGACGATACCGGCTGGCGTCCAGAAGCAAGACTGCCTGTCGCGAAAGAGCTGGGTGAGACAAGTTTGATGTTCCTGGTACATCCGACGCTGACTGAGGCTGAAATCGACAAGACTTGCGAAGTGATTCGAACGGTCATGCAACAAGCCGTCAAGCCCTAGGCCTCTTTCGACCTTGTGATAGGAGGAGGGCCAGTGCGATAAGCTGCTTCAGCTCCTGAGCCCCGATTCTGGTATCTCCCTATTACTACTCGTAGATCCGGCCGGCAATATCAGGCCGGATGACAGTTACGCGCGAGAAGTCTCTGAAGCGCCTGGAGTTGTACTCCGTATTTTTTGGGATATCTCGTCGATGGCGTTATGGTTGTCGTTACCGTTTATAGCAAGCGTTTCGGTGGTGCTCACGGAGGCTTTGCGTCGTTATGCGCTGGCTCGAAGCCTGATGGATATTCCCAACGGTCGTAGTTCGCACTCAATGCCTACACCTCGCGCTGGTGGTTTGGCAATTGCCTTCAGTTTCCTCATGGCGCTGCCGGTTTTCGGCTTTCTTGGCGTCCTCGACTGGAGCTTTGTTTTTGCATTGCTGGGGGCAGGGGCTGGCATTTCGCTGCTCGGTTGGTTAGATGACTATAGTCACGTCCCCGTGCGGTGGCGGTTACTAGGCCATTTTTCGGGTGCCGCCTGGGCCTTGTTTTGGCTGAGTGGTCTACCCTTGCTGAATGTATTTGATATCTCATTGGATCTCGGTTGGCTTGGGCATATCTTGGCTGCAATCTACCTCGTGTGGATGCTGAATTTGTACAACTTCATGGATGGCATAGATGGTATCGCGGGTGTTGAGGCGGTTACCGTCTGCCTTTGTGCATGTCTGCTTTACTGGGTCACCGGGTTTCAGAACCTGATGTGGGTACCGGCGATGCTAGCTATGGCAACTGCCGGATTCCTGATCTGGAACTTTCCCCCCGCGCGTATTTTCATGGGTGACGCCGGCAGCGGATTTCTAGGCATGATGTTTGGCGTGATCTCGATCCAGGCGGCTTGGGTTTCGCATCAGCTGTTTTGGGCCTGGTTAATATTGTTAGGTGTTTTCATCGTTGATGCGACCTTCACTCTGTTCCGTCGCCTGATTCGTGGCGATAAGGTCTATGAAGCTCATCGCAGCCATGCGTATCAGTTTGCTGCGCGTAGAGTCCACAAGCATCTGCCGGTCACTCTAGCGGTAGGGGCAATCAATATTGCATGGTTGTTACCCGTTGCGCTTTGCGTTGCCTTTTTCGGCCTGGACGGGGCGCTTGGCCTGCTCATCGCTTACATCCCTCTTCTTCTTCTCGCTGTAAAATTCCATGCGGGTGAACTCGAAGAAAAGCAGGCAATCAGCAGCTGATTCATGAGTTTTTTAAAGTGACGGGAGCGTCAGGAGACGTACACTCGTTATATACGGTCAATAGGGGAGCGGTTCGAAGTGTACGACGGAGTTATGGATAAATTACGCACATTTTTGCTAGGCCTCCCACGCCGCCAGAAGCGACTCATTCAGGTTTCGGCAGATGTTGTACTGGTTTCTTTAGCGCTGTGGATAGCGTTTTTAGTCCGTCTCGGAATCGACGAGATGATCAACCCGGTCAGAATGCATCTGTGGTTGTTCTTAGCCGCGCCGGTGGTTGCCATTCCGTTGTTTATTCGCTTTGGTATGTACCGTGCTGTTATGCGGTATTTTGGTAACGATGCACTCGTCGCCATTATCAAAGCCGTCAGCCTTTCGTCTTTGATTTTGGGTGTGGTCGTCTACTGGTATAGCAATCATCAGAACGTCGTGCCCCGGTCCATTATCTTTAACTACTGGTGGTTAAGCTTGATTATGGTCGGCGGTTTGCGTCTGACCATGCGCCAGTACTTTCTGGGTGATTGGTTTGCAGCTGCCCAGCACGTGCCGTTTACCAGCCGTGAGGATGGCCTTCCGCGTGTTGCGATTTATGGTGCGGGGTCCGCAGGCAACCAATTGGTCGCGGCACTTCGCATGGGCCGTGTGATGCGGCCGGTCGCGTTCATTGACGACGATGACACCATCTCGGATCGAGTCATTTCCGGCCTTCAGGTTTACAAACCGAAGCATATCCAACGGATGATCGATGCTACCGGTGCTCAAGAAATCCTCTTGGCACTGCCTTCCTCCAACCGCGGTCGGCGTCGTGAGATTCTTGGTTTTCTTGAGAGGTTCCCGCTCCACGTACGAAGCGTGCCCGGCTTCATGGATCTTGCCAGTGGCCGGGTCAAAGTCGACGACATTCAGGAAGTCGATATTGCGGACTTGCTGGGGCGCGACGCTGTTCCAGCCCAAGGTGATCTATTAGAGCATTGCATCAAGGGCCAATCTGTTCTGGTTACCGGTGCCGGCGGATCGATCGGGTCGGAGCTGTGCCGACAGATTCTTGCTCTGCGTCCAACGACCCTTTTGTTGTTTGAACATAGCGAGTTCAATCTTTACAGCATCTTGTCGGAGCTTGAGCAGCGTGTTGCCAGGGAATCCCTGTCTGTTCGTCTTTTGCCGATTCTCGGCTCAGTGCGAAGCCAGGATAAGTTGCTGGATGTGATGAAAACCTGGCATGTGGATACGGTGTATCACGCAGCAGCATACAAGCATGTACCTATGGTTGAGCACAACATTGCCGAAGGCGTGCTGAATAATGTAATCGGTACGCTTAATACCGCTCAGGCGGCGCTGAAGGCCGGAGTTGCCAACTTCGTCTTGATCTCGACAGACAAAGCTGTACGTCCGACCAATGTAATGGGCAGCACCAAACGACTTGCTGAATTAACGCTGCAAGCGCTGAGTCGAGAACTAGCCCCGGTACTTTTTGGAGACGATACTAATGTCTCCCGAGTCAACAAGACGCGTTTCACGATGGTGCGTTTCGGTAATGTTCTGGGTTCTTCTGGCTCCGTCATTCCCTTGTTCCACAAACAGATCAAATCTGGCGGGCCATTGACCGTCACCCATCCCAAGATCACTCGTTATTTCATGACCATTCCCGAGGCCGCCCAGCTTGTAATCCAGGCTGGGTCCATGGGGCAGGGTGGAGATGTATTCGTGCTGGATATGGGGGAGCCGGTCAAGATTGTAGAACTTGCTGAAAAAATGATTCATCTGTCTGGATTGAGTGTCCGTTCCGAAAAAAATCTGCACGGCGACATCTCAATTCAATTCACAGGTCTGCGCCCCGGGGAAAAGCTTTACGAAGAATTGCTAATTGGGGATAACGTTTCCGCGACTCCACACCCGATGATCATGACTGCGAATGAGGACTACCTGGCATGGGATGTTCTCAAGGGACGGTTGGTTGAGTTGCTGGCCGCTGTCGAACAGGATGATTACGCGAGAGTTCGTCAATTGCTGCGCGAAACCGTCAGCGGCTACACCCCCGACGGCGAGATCGTCGACTGGATCTACCAGCAACGCCGCCTCGAACCCTGATTGTTTCACATCCTGCAACAGACACACTTTTGACAGCTCCACCACATCGCCTAAGTTTGGAGAGCAGCTTCGGAAAAGCTGCTTTCTCAATCGATGTCATGGAGCTTCATTTATGCGTACTGGCTATTTCTACTCTCTAGTTTTCGCCCTGCTGACCAGCGCCTCTATCGCTGCAATCGCCGCGCCTGCGGCAAAGCCTGAGGTTGGCAGCGCACCCTTGGTGCTGGAAGTTTCGCCCAAGGCTCAGTCTGGAAAAGTCGATCTCAATGGAGCTGATGCACCGACGCTGCAGCGTGAGCTGTCCGGTATCGGTGAGGCGAAAGCCAAGGCGATTGTTGCCTATCGTGACAGTAATGAGCCGTTTTCGTCCGTAGACGAGCTGCTGGAAGTGAAGGGGATAGGCAAGGCGATCCTGGATAAGAACCGCGAGAAGCTGGAAGTCAATTAAGCGCGCTGATGTGCGCTGAAGGCCGGTCGTTGACCGGCCTTCTAATGGCAGCAAAACTTTGAGCCGAGGGCTGCATCGCTGCAGCCCGCAGGTAGTTCATCAAAAAACGTTTCTGGGTACTCGCGGGAGTTAGCGAGGTTTATACAGGGACGTTAATGAGGGGTTGCCTGAAATGATTGAAAAAGTCTTCGAACCAAAGCTACCCCTACACCAAGCGCCAGGCCAAACAGTATCCCGAGTCCAACGACTTTCGTTTTCTTTGGATAAACAGGTGACAGTGGTTCCAGCGCTGCCTTATCAATATGCACGAGTTCGAACTGGTCAAAATTGATATTCAGATTTTTTAATCGAGTGAGGTCTCCACGAATATCTCCAATACCATCCAGGAATAATTCGGGATTTTCGCGCTCCATCAAGGCTCCTACCTTGCGGTTAACGGCGAGAAGGCTGAGCTCCTTCTGAATTTCATCAATGCGCGGTTCAGTGAAATCATCCGAACGACGGGAAACCAAAGTCGAACGCTCCGCTTCCAAGGCCAACTGTCCCATAAAGTATAGCGGGATCTGCTGATTGGTTACTTCCGTGCGTATCATGTTTCCTTCGCGTGCTTGCCCAACATCGGCTAAAGACGAAGGCGTCGTAGGTCTGACAATGCCAAGTTGTTTTGCGATAACGATGGCTTCGTCGAGTTCTTTTATTCGATTTTGTCTGCGGGTCTGTAGTTGCTGGCGAAGGGCTTTTAGTTCGTCTTGAAGCACCTGCTTTTTAATTTGATCTTTTTCCAGAAGGCCCGCGATACTGGAGCTTGTAGTTGCTGCATAAGCTGACTTTTTAGAATCAAGATTTTTTTCTATTTTTTCGATTCTGTTAGAAACCAACGTTTTAAAGTTAGATTCTATTTTTTGTTTTTCGCTGTTGACTACAAATGCGGTGAAGTCTTTTGCGATGCCTACACCATCGACACCTTTTGGATATTTCAGTGCTAGATTAATCGCAGAAGATAAGCTTGCACTCTTTTTTGGATCAATTTGTGTTAGCGTAAATGCGCTGCCATTAAACGATTCAAAAGTTTGTTCAATGGATTTTCCAGGGGCTTGCAATGGCGCGAGATATTGCGGATAAGTTTTGAAAAAATTTAACCGGACATCATAAGACTCCATTAATGAGCCGATTCGTTGTAAGGCTTCTTCCGGATGTATTTTATAAACGCCAGATTCATTTAGTTCGTCCAGGTCTGTATTGCTGACCGGTCTAATAGAGGTGTTTACTTCGTATTCTGGAGTGGCAAGCGTCACGTAGGTAACGGCAGCAACAAATCCAAGTCCGGAAAATAGCAGGACAATGGCTCGTTGTTTCCATACACTTTTCAGGATTTCTCTTATATCAATTTCGGTGTGTGTGGGGACATACGGTATAGTTGCTGGAGTGTTCATAGTGCGCTCAAGAATAAAAGACAACATCTCCAGGAGTGCTTGGAATTTATTGTCTGAATTGGTTTGGAAATTAACACCCGGTTACATTTCTATTTTTGCGCATAAGCCGGTAAACAGCAAGGGTGGGACGGTCCCAAACCCTTGGATTTGATACATCAACTGGAAATTTTTTTGGCTTTCTGCGCAGGTTGCGGCTACGGAACTATGTATTTTCTCGCACGATATTCCGCCACCAAGGAACACGAATTTTATTTCCGAAACTCGTTCAGACGTCGACTACCCTTGTTTCCTGTCGCTCTGCCGAGGCGTTGATTACCAGATCACACCTTTATTGACTGATTTTTACTGAGTCGGTCATTGACCGGCCTTTTTGCATTTTGGTCTTGATGATGTGTCGTCCCTTTCATAGGGATATGAAAAATTACGGCTATCATATTGCCTTTAAATTATGCCTATAATAATTCCTGTAACCGCTGAAGCGCTCAGGCGTTCATCTTCCTACGTATCCTCCCAGGAGCACGCTCATGAATTCTGTCCAGACCCAAGGAACCGCCCTTGTCACCGGAGCCTCCTCCGGAATTGGCGCCATTTACGCCGAGCGATTGGCTGCGCGTGGTTTTGATTTGTTGCTGGTCGCTCGCGACGAGGAGCGATTGCAGGCAGCGGCGAGCAAGTTGCGCGCCGAACATGGTGTCCAGGTCGAAGTACTCAAGGCAGACCTCACTCAAAAAGATGACGTTCTGAAAATTGAACAGCGTCTACGCAGCGACTCGAGTATCAGCTTGCTGCTGAACAATGCCGGGGTCGCAGCGGATGGTCTGTTGGCGAATTCCGACATGGAGCAACTGGAAAAGTTAATCCAGCTCAACGTCACCACCGTCACACGCCTGGCATCGGCAGCCGCCGCCAGCTTTGCAAAGGCTGGCCGTGGCACGATCATCAATATCGCCTCGGTGGTGGCGTTGTTTCCTGAGCGATTCAATGCGACTTACAGCGCAAGCAAGGCTTATGTGTTAAGTCTGACCCAGTCGTTGAACGCGGAACTGGACGGTACCGGGATCAAGGTCCAGGCCGTGTTGCCAGGCGTAACACGCACCGAAATCTGGGAGCGCTCCGGTATCGACGCTACTCAGATTCCCGCAGACATGGTGATGGAAGCCGGCGAGATGGTCGATGCGGCATTGTCCGGACTGGACCAGGGTGAGCTGATCACCATTCCATCGCTACCAAACGCCTCCGAGTGGGACGACTTTGTAAAAGCCCGTCTGGTCATGGCGCCGAATCTTTCCAAAAGTACGGCCGCCACGCGTTACAAGTGAGGCGCCTTCAATCGGCTTGAGGTAATTGCGGTATGAGTGATCGTCGAGTGGTTGTAACGGGCATGGGCCTGGTGTCCCCGCTGGGTAGCGGTGTTGAGGTGGTTTGGGAGCGTCTGTTGGCCGGACGCTCCGGGCTGCGTAACTTGCCTGACGACGTGGTCGCCGATCTGCCGGCCAAGGTCGGTGGCGCAGTGCTCAGCGTGGCGGAAGATCCCGAGGCGGGTTTCGACCCGGATCGGGCGACGCCGCCCAAAGAGCAGAAAAAAATGGACCGTTTCATCATGTTTGCCATGGAGGCCGCGCGCCAGGCGTTGGAGCAGGCCGGTTGGCAAGCGCAAGACGCTAACGCTCAGGAGCGCACCGCGACGATTATCGGCTCGGGCGTCGGAGGTTTCGGCGCGATTGCCGATGCGGTCCGCACCACGGATACCCGCGGTCCGCGGCGTTTGTCGCCCTTCACCATTCCTTCCTTTCTGGTCAACCTCGCGGCCGGTCATGTGTCGATCCAGCATGGTTTCAAAGGCCCGCTGGGTGCTCCGGTGACAGCGTGTGCGGCCGGAGTCCAGGCGATCGGCGATGCGGCGCGGCTGATTCGTTGTGGCGAGGCGGATATTGCCGTGTGCGGTGGTGCGGAGGCAGCGATCGATCGGGTCAGCCTCGCCGGGTTCGCGGCAGCGCGTGCCTTGTCCAGCGGTTACAACGACACCCCGGAGCGTGCCTCTCGGCCATTCGACAGTGGTCGTGATGGTTTCGTGATGGGGGAGGGTTCTGGCCTGTTGGTGATCGAGTCGCTGGAGCATGCGCTTGCCCGTGGCGCTCAACCCTTGGCCGAACTGGTCGGTTATGGCACCAGTGCCGATGCCTATCACCTGACTGCCGGCCCTGAAGATGGCAGCGGTGCACGTCGGGCGATGTCACTGGCCCTGGCCCAAGCAGGCATTTCTGCCGCACAGGTGCAGCATCTCAACGCTCACGCCACCTCGACACCGGTTGGGGACCTTGGAGAATTGGCGGCCATCAAGTCATTGTTCGGTTCGGACAATAAGATTGCGGTGACGTCGACCAAGTCCGCCACCGGGCATTTGCTGGGGGCGGCGGGCGGGATTGAGGCAATCTTCACGCTGTTGGCGATCCGCGATCAAGTCGTGCCGCCCACCCTCAATTTTGAAAACCCGGACCCGGCGGCGCAAGGTGTGGACATCGTCCACGGTCAGGCGCGGCCGATGGCTATCGAGTACGCACTGTCCAATGGCTTCGGGTTTGGCGGGGTCAATGCCAGCGTGCTGTTCAAACGCTGGCAGGATTAATCCCGGGGCTGTTTGAGAAATTCGCGTGTCACGTCGAGAATCCGCTGGGCCATCTCCGGGTTCTCGACACTGCGCGACAGCAATAACGCCCCGACCAGGGCAGACATAATAAAGATGCTGCGGTCGGCGGCATCTTCGCCTTCAAGCGTGCCTTGCACTTGTTCGAGCCTCGAATTGAGCACCACGTCAGAGGTCGGACTGGGTTGTCCGCGCAAGCCAAGCTCCGAGGACATGGTCGGCAGCGGGCAACCCTCATCGGGTGAAGTCTGGTGCCATTCGGACAGATAGGTGTCGATGAACGCTTCCAGCGGGTGCTCCTGCGCGAACAGCTCGGCGCAGATGGCGTCGCATTGTTCGCCGGCGGCCTGCAGGGCCTTTTCCACCAGTTCGTCCTTGGACTTGAAATGCGAGTAGAACCCGCCGTGGGTCAGCCCCAACGCTTTCATCAGGGGTTGCAGGCCGGTCGCGCCAATACCGTCGCGGCGAAATCGCGCCGATGCTTCCTTGATGATGCGTTGATGGGTCTGGGCTTTGTGGTCCTGCGAGTAACGCATCTGAAATCTCCGCAACAATGCGCCATCTTAACCAATGAAAATGGGATGGTGACTGTACTTCTACTTCTAAAAAGCATGCAGATGCGTCCAACTTCGTCCTGCCGCATCGATTCAGCTGGCACGAATAGTGATTACTTGTCAGTTGACGATTGTTGAACAATCACGAGGCGATGAGCATGAACAGTGGACTGTCCCTGGCCGATCACATCACATTGGAGTTGCGCGCAGACATCATTGGCGGTCGCCTGCTGCCTGGCATGGCGCTGGTGGAAAACGATTTGGTGTCTGCCTACAACGCCTCCCGCAACACCATTCGTGAAGCGCTGCATCGCCTGGGTCAGGATGGTCTGACCCGTTACGTGCGCAACAAGGGCGTGATGGTGCGCAGGCTGGGCCAGGATGATGTTCGGGATCTGTTCAAGGTTCGGCGTACCCTGGAACTACAAGCCATCAGCATGAGCCAGCCGCTGCGCGACGAGCAGTCCGACCGGATGCTCGAGGCGCTGGAGGCCACCGAGCTGGCCCGGGAACGTGAGGATTGGCGCGCCGTCGGCACCCACAGCCTGGCGTTTCATCAACACATTGTCGCGCTGATGCGCAGCCCATTGTTCGATGAGTTTTTCGCCCAGGTCATTGCCCAACTGCGCCTGGCGTTCTGCACCGCGCCCGATGAATCACGTTTTCAGGCGCCCTGGCTGGCTCGCGACCGGCAGATTCATGACTTCCTCGCCGAGGGCGACAAGCGCGCCGCCACGGACGCCATGAGCGCTTATCTCGATGACTCACAACACCTTCTGTTGCAAATGCTTGCCTCAACCCCCCATCACTGATCGAGGATTTGTGCCATGTACAAAGACTATCCGGCAGCCTATCAAGTCAGCAAAGGCTCGGCCTTGCAGGTGGACAAAGCCTTCTACGAACGGATCCGCGACACGAAGGACGGCCGCACGCTGATCGAGCAGTTCGAAGTGCCGATCCGTACCGGTCGGGCCTGGAATGTACCGGCCGGGCACGTGTTTCGCGTGACCACGCCGGTCGGCCCGCAAGTCGGCGACTTCAATGTCTGGAACGCCAACGATCCGCGCGAGCGTTTGTGGGCGGCGCGGACCCGGCAACTGCAGGGCGCCCACGTCAGCACCCATGACCGGCTCTGGTCGAACCTGCCTTTTTTACGGCCGCTGGTGACCATCACCGACGACAGCCTGGCCGGTTACGGCATCGACGAACATGGCGGTCGCTTGCACGATTTACTGGGTACTCGCTGCGATCCCTATGTAAACAAAATGCTCACTGGCGAGGATTTCCATCATCACTGCCACTCCAACTTGACGCGCGCCGTGTTGCCCCACGGCCTGACCGAGTTCGATGTGCATGACGTGCTGAATATTTTCCAGTGCACCGGTCTCAATCACGACGACATGTACTTCATGAAAGCCTGCCCGGCACAGAAGGGCGATTACCTGGAGTTTTTTGCCGAGATCGATTTGCTGTGTGCGCTGTCGACGTGCCCTGGCGGGGACCTGTCGCTGGCCATGTGGGGGCCGGATGCACAGGATCCGCTGAGCGTCTGTCGCCCATTGGGCGTGGAGATTTATCGGTTGGAGGATTCATTGCTCGAGGGCTGGAGCCAGCCTGAGCGTGCTGCGTATAAGGGGCTGCATGGCTTGCACATTGCCAAAGCCGACTGGGAAAAGTAGGAACGCAAAACCCTGTCACTCGATCAGAGTGACAGGGTTAAAAGTAGGAACGCAAAACCCTGTCACTCGATCAGAGTGACAGGGTTTTTGGTTTAGCGGTCCTGCGCATCCTTGGCGTCCGCTTCCGCGTTGCGTTCCGCGACGCGCTTACGTTGCTCTTCGGTGAGGTCGACCTTGTTGGCGGTGTCACGCAGCATCATCAAACCACCAACGATCGAGCCGATTGCAACGACCAGAATCAACCAGGCATACCAGGGCATAGGGCTCTCCTTGAGGGCAGGCCGATTGGCGGGTTTCGCCAATCGATCATGCATACCACTTTGAGCGATTTCATTTCGCGGTGGTTCCATTCTATGCCTGATCTGTCGGTAACACCTGAGACCATTCAGCGTCCGGTCAACATCGCGTCCGCCGGTGCATCCGCGCGCAACTGCGCCGTGAGCATGAAGTACACGAAACCCACNGCCATGAAGCCGAGGAAGATCAACCCGATCAGCGTGTTGAACCANGCCATCGCCACCAGGCACACCACCGCCAGNANCAGCGCGATCCCCGGCACGATCGGATAGCCCGGCGCGCGGAANGTGCGCTCCAGNAGCGGTTCAGTCTTACGCAGTTTGAACAGGCTGAGCATGCTCATGATGTACATCACAATGGCACCGAACACCGCCATGGTGATCATCGCTGCCGTCAGCGTCATGCCNCCNAGGTTGATCAGGCCGTCGCTATAAATTGCTGCGATACCGATCACGCCGCCGGCGATGATCGCCCGATGGGGTGTCTGGAAGCGCGACAGTTTGGCCAGTGATACCGGCAGGTAACCGGCGCGGGCGAGGGCGAAGAACTGACGCGAGTAGCCGAGGATGATCCCGTGGAAACTCGCCACCAGACCGAACAGGCCGATCCACACCAGCATGTGCANCCAGCCGGAGCTGTCGCCGACCACGGCTTTCATGGCTTGNGGCAGCGGGTCGTTGATGTTCGACAGGGTGCGCCAGTCGCCCACGCCGCCGGCGAAGAACATCACACCCATGGCCAGGACTACCAGGGTCAGAATGCCGCTGATGTAGGCCTTTGGAATGGTGCGCTTGGGATCTTTNGCTTCTTCGGCGGCCATCGCCGCGCCTTCAATGGCGAGGAAGAACCAGATGGCGAAAGGAATGGCGGCAAACATCCCGCCAATCGCTGGAGCACCAAAGGTGTCAGAACCGGCCCAGCCATTGAGGGCGAAGTTGCTGAAGCTGAACGCTGGCGCGACCACCCCCATAAAAACCAACAACTCCGCGACGGCGAGCACGCATACCACCAGTTCGAAAGTCGCCGCGAGTTTCACCCCGAGAATGTTCAGGCCCATGAAGACGATGTAGGCACCGACGGCCGCGTGTTTTGGGTCGAGTGCCGGAAACTGCACATTCAGGTAGGCGCCGATAGCCAAGGCAATGGCGGGCGGAGCGAAGACNAATTCGATCAGTGTCGCGAGCCCGGCGATCAATCCGCCTTTCTCACCAAAGGCGCGNCGGCTGTAGGCAAACGGCCCGCCCGCGTGGGGAATGGCGGTGGTCAATTCGGTGAAACTGAAGATGAAACAGGTGTACATCGTCGCCACCATCAGTGNGGTCACCAGGAANCCCAGCGTGCCCGCCACGCCCCAGCCGTAACTCCAGCCGAAGTACTCGCCGGAAATCACCAGCCCGACGGCAATACCCCACAGGTGCAAGGTGCCCAGTGTGGGTTTGAGTTGTGTGTTCAT
>NZ_NMOJ01000050.1 GCF_002251635.1 Pseudomonas mandelii | reverse complement strand
CGTTTGCTCCCTGAACGGTTTGAAAAGCTTCAGGTGAGGGTGTTTGCAGTGGGCGTGCCAGTGTTGTGATAGCAGTCGTAAAGCGTAAAAAGGTGTCGTATCGGGGATGTTCGGCACTGGATGTATGCATTTTGGTGCGCCAGTTGGGTGCGATGTTGTCTGGCCTGCCGCCATCGCGGGCAAGCCACGCTCCCACAGGGTCCGACTCCACCACTGAACCTGTGGGAGCCGGGCTTGCCCGCGAAGAGGCCCGCCCAGACACCCCAAAACCCTGACTGTAACGCCCGCATAAACCCACTCTTTACGCTTTCTTTATGCCCCGCCACACCCCTCGATCTCGTTCCTTTACAGCCTCCCTGCCGACAATGACTCCACACGCGGCAATACGCCGCAAAACGGAGAGACTTCCATGAGCGTTCTGGACGGGGTGTCACTGCTATTGGCCGTGGCGCTGTTCATTTATCTGCTGGTTGCGCTGTTACGCGCGGATCGGAACTAGGAGCAGGCTATGCACAGTTATGACTATTGGCTGATCATCGCCTTCTTTGCCGTGGTGCTGGTGCCGGCACCGTTCCTGGGGCGGTTCTACTACAAGGTGATGGAAGGCCAGCGCACCTGGCTTTCACCGATCCTGGGACCTGTGGAGCGTGGCTGTTATCGGGTGGCCGGCGTTGATCCGCAGGCCGAACAGAGCTGGCAGAAATACACCCTGGCCTTGCTCGCCTTCAACCTCGCGGGCTTTTTGCTGTTGTTCGTGATCCTGTTGTTTCAAGACCACTTGCCGCTCAACCCGCAAAACCTGCCGGGCCAGGAATGGACGCTGGCCTTCAACACGGCGGTCAGTTTCATGACCAACACCAACTGGCAGAACTACAGCGGCGAAGCCTCTCTGAGCTACCTCAGCCAGATGGTCGGCCTCACCGTGCAGAACTTCGTCAGCGCGGCCACCGGTCTGGCGGTCCTTGTCGCCCTGTGCCGTGGTATCGGTCGCAAATCCACCAAGACGTTGGGCAACTTCTGGGTCGACATGACCCGCGCCACCCTCTACGGCCTGCTGCCGATGTGCCTGGTGTTCGCGTTGTTCCTGGTCTGGCAGGGCGTGCCGCAAACCTTCGCTCACTATGCGAACGCGGTGACCCTGCAAGGTGTTGACCAGTTGATCCCACTGGGCCCGGCCGCCAGCCAGATTGCGATCAAGCAATTGGGCACCAACGGTGGTGGTTTCTTCGGCGTCAACTCGGCGCATCCGTTCGAGAACCCGACGGCGTGGAGCAACCTGTTCGAGATGTTCNCGATCATCCTGATCCCGGTGGCGCTGGTGTTCACCTTCGGCCACTACGTGAAGGACCTGCGTCAGAGCCGCGCGATTCTCGGTTGCATGCTGGCCCTGTTCCTGATCGGCGGCGCGACCTCGCTGTGGGCCGAATACCAGCCCAACCCGACCCTGAACAATCCAGCCGTGGAACAAACCGCGCCGCTGGAAGGTAAAGAAGTGCGCTTCGGCACCACCGCCACGGTGTTGTGGTCGGTCACCACCACAGCGGCGTCCAATGGTTCGGTCAACGGCATGCACGACAGCCTCAACCCGCTGAGCGGGATGGTGGCACTGGTCAACATGATGGTCGGCGAAGTGATCTTCGGCGGCGTCGGTGCCGGTATGTACGGCATGTTGCTTAACGTGTTGATCGCCGTGTTCCTCGCCGGCTTGATGATTGGCCGTACCCCGGAATACCTGGGCAAGAAGCTCCAGGCCAAGGAAGTGCAGTTGCTGGTGGTGACGTTGCTGGTCATGCCGATCGGCGTGCTGGTACTGGGCGCGATTGCCGCGAGTCTGCCCGGCCCTGTGGCGGCGGTGAGCAACCCTGGCCCCCACGGTTTCAGCCAATTGTTGTATGCCTACACCTCGGCCAGTGCCAACAACGGTTCGGCGTTCGGCGGCTTCAGTGCCAACACNACGTTCCACAACCTGATGATGTCACTGGGTATGTTGATCGGCCGCTTCGGCTACATCCTCCCGGTACTGGCCCTGGCCGGCAGCCTGGCGATGAAGAAGACCGCACCGATTGGCCAGAACAGCTTCCCGACCCATGGCCCGCTGTTCGTGACCCTGTTGACCGTGACCATTTTGCTGGTGGGCGGCCTGACCTTCCTGCCGACGCTGGCACTGGGCCCNATTGCCGAACATCTGAGCATGGGCTTCTAAGGAATCCATCATGAATATGCCTGTAAGCAAAACCGTCGTCGCCAAGGCGCCGGAGCAACCCAAAACCGCGATCTCGGCCCTGTGGCGCCCGGCGCTGGTCCAGGCTTTCGTCAAGCTGGACCCGCGCCAACTGCAACGCTCGCCAGTAATGCTGGTGGTCGAATTGACCGCCATGCTGACCACCGTGCTGTGCTTTGTGCCTGACACCAGTGTGCCGACCTTCGTCGCCGTGCAAATCGCCGTGTGGTTGTGGTTCACCGTGCTGTTCGCCAACTTCGCCGAAGCCTTGGCCGAAGGTCGTGGCAAGGCCCGCGCCGACAGCCTTAAAGCCGGCAGCGAAGGCCTGAGCGCCCGTCGCAAAACCAGCAACGGCGCTTTTCAAGTGGTGCCGGCCACCGCTCTGCGCAAGGGCGATGTGGTGCGCGTCGAAGCCGGGGAAATGATCCCCGGTGATGGCGAGGTGATTGAAGGCATCGCCGCGGTCAACGAAGCGGCAATCACCGGTGAATCCGCGCCGGTGATCCGCGAGTCCGGCGGTGACCGTTCGGCCGTCACCGGCAACACACGGCTGGTCTCGGACTGGTTGCTGGTGCGCATCACCGTCAACCCGGGCGAGTCCACGCTGGACCGCATGATCGCCCTGGTGGAAGGCGCCAAACGCCAGAAAACCCCCAACGAAGTCGCGCTGGATATCCTGCTGATCGGCCTGACGCTGATCTTCCTGCTGGTGGTGGTCACGCTGCAGCCGTTCGCTCACTTCGCCAATGGCAGCTTGCCGCTGGTGTTCCTGGTGGCGTTACTGGTCACATTGATTCCGACCACCATTGGCGGTTTGTTGTCCGCCATCGGTATCGCCGGGATGGACCGTCTGGTGCGTCTGAATGTCATCGCCAAATCCGGGCGTGCCGTGGAAGCGGCGGGTGACGTGCATGTGTTGTTGCTGGACAAGACCGGCACCATTACCTTCGGTAACCGTCGTTGCACCGCGGTTTATGCGGCACCTGGCGTCACCGCCAAGGAACTCGCCGAGGGTGCCCTGTTCGCCTCGCTGGCCGATGACACGGCTGAAGGTAAATCCATCGTCGAGTATCTGCGCGGCCTGCATCCGCAGCCTGAACCAAGCGCCGAGCTGCTGACTGCCGTACCGTTCAGTGCTGAAACTCGTCTGTCCGGTGTCGACTATCAGGGCCGCGTGTATCGCAAGGGCGCAGTGGATTCGCTGCTGGCCTTCGTCGGCCTGAAACGCGCCGATCTGGCACCGTCCCTGTCCCGGGAAATCGACAAGATCGCCCAGAGCGGCGGCACCCCATTGCTGGTCTGCGCCGAGGGTAAATTGCTCGGCGCGATTCACCTCAAGGACGTGGTCAAGCCCGGCATTCGCGAGCGTTTCGCCGAGCTGCGCAAACTGGGCATCCGCACCGTNATGGTGACGGGCGACAACCCGCTGACCGCTGCTGCCATTGCCGCNGAAGCGGGCGTCGATGACGTGCTGGCTGAGGCCACNCCTGAGAAAAAACTCGCGCGCATTCGTCATGAGCAAAACGACGGTCGCCTGGTCGCCATGTGCGGCGACGGTGCCAACGATGCGCCGGCACTGGCCCAGGCCGACGTCGGCATGGCAATGAATGATGGTACTCAGGCTGCTCGCGAAGCCGCCAACATGGTCGACCTCGACAGCGACCCGACCAAGTTGCTGGACGTGGTGCAGATCGGCAAGGAGTTGCTGGTGACTCGCGGCGCGTTGACGACCTTTTCCATCGCCAACGACGTGGCCAAATACTTCGCGATCCTGCCGGCGCTGTTCGCCTCGATCTACCCGCAACTCGGCGTGCTCAACGTGATGCACTTGCAGAGCCCGCAGAGCGCGATTCTCTCGGCCATCGTGTTCAACGCCCTGATCATCGTGGTGCTGATTCCCCTGGCGTTGCGCGGTGTGCGCGTACAGGCGGCGAGTGCGGCGGCGTTGCTGCGTCGCAACCTGCTGATCTACGGGCTGGGCGGGATCCTGGTGCCGTTCGTGGGCATCAAGGCGATCGACATGCTGCTGACGGCGCTGCACCTGGTTTNACCCNAAACGGGTGGGAGCGGCTTTTGTGGCGAGGGAGCTTGCTCCCGTTGGGCTGCGAAGCAGCCCCACTTGGGCACCGTGTTTATTCAGGCACACCGCATTGACCGGTTTTACGACTGCTTCGCAGTCGAGCGGGAGCAAGCTCCCTCGCCACAAGTGACGTGTGTGCTTGATGAATGTTCTTTGAATTCGAGGATTTTGAAATGTCCACAATGATACGTCCGGCCCTGAGCCTGCTGGTACTCATGACCCTGATCACCGGCGTCGCTTACCCACTGGTCGTGACCGGTGTCGCACAAGTTGCCTTTCCTGATCAGGCCAATGGCAGCCTGGTGCGTGACGCCGACGGCAAGGTCCGCGGCTCCTCACTGATCGCCCAGGATTTCGTCGGCGATGCCTGGTTCCATCCACGGCCATCGGCGGGTGCGTTTGCCACCGTGGCGAGCGGTGCCAGCAACCTCTCGCCGAGCAACCCGACGCTCGCGACTCGCGTGATTGACGATGCCAACAAACTGCTGGTGCCCGGTCAGGGGCCAGTGCCCTTGGCGATGGTGACCACCTCCGGCAGCGGCCTCGATCCACACTTGCCACCGGCGGCGATTGCCTATCAACTGGCGCGTGTTGCGGCAGCGCGTAATTTGCCGGT
Organism: Pseudomonas mandelii; assembly: GCF_002251635.1. Taxonomy (GTDB): domain Bacteria; phylum Pseudomonadota; class Gammaproteobacteria; order Pseudomonadales; family Pseudomonadaceae; genus Aquipseudomonas; species Aquipseudomonas mandelii_B. Next base: position 182,630 of record NZ_NMOJ01000050.1, on the reverse strand, counting down.
GTCTACGCTTCAGCAATTGATGAATGCGCACATTGAGCAGCCGCTCGTTGGCCCGCCAGTGGTTAATGTGCTGGCATTGAACCTGGCGCTGGAAAACCTGTAGATCGGTGGCGCCGCCAATCGCTAGNTGGGAGTGCCTCCACGGACGCTCCGCGTTCGGCTTTGGAAGGGACGCGGAGCGTCCCGGGCTGCATTCCCACGCAATCACCACATCAACATCTGAATAAAGAGAGCTTCAAGCATGAGTGACTCCGGCCGCGCCGATGCCCTGTTAGCCGACCTGCCACGGGACGGCCGTGGCCGGCTCAAAGTCTTCCTCGGCGCCGCGCCGGGTGTGGGCAAGACCTACGCCATGCTCCAGGCCGCGCACACCCAACTGCGCCAGGGCGTGCGCCTGGTCGCCGGAGTGGTTGAAACCCATGGCCGCGCCGAGACCGAAGCGTTGCTCAGCGGCCTGCCGCAACAAGCGTTGCTGCGCAGTGAATACCGTGGCGTGATGCTCGAAGAAATGGACCTCGACGGCCTGCTCGCCGCCAAGCCCAAACTGGTGCTGGTTGACGAACTGGCCCACAGCAACGCCCCCGGCAGCCGCCATGAAAAGCGTTGGCAAGACATCCAGGAACTGCTCGCCGCCGGCATCAACGTGTTCACCACGGTCAACGTCCAGCACCTGGAAAGCCTCAACGATCAGGTGCGCGGCATCACCGGCGTACAAGTGCGCGAAACCCTGCCGGACTGGGTGCTGCAAGAAGCANACGAACTGCTGCTGATCGACCTGCCGCCACGCGAACTGCTTGAGCGTCTGCGCGATGGCAAGGTCTACGTGCCGGAGCAGGCGCGGGCGGCCATCGACGCATTTTTCACCCAGACCAACCTCACTGCTTTGCGCGAGCTGGCGATGCAAACCGCCGCTGCGCAAGTCGACGATGACCTGGCCCAGGGTTATCGACAACTCGGCCAGGCCGCGCCAGCGGTGCGCGGTCGATTGNTGGTCGGGATTGATGGCGATGCGCAGGCCGAACGCCTGGTGCGTCACGCCAGCCGTGTAGCCCAGCGTCGGCATTTGCCGTGGAGCCTGGTGCATATCGATAACGGCCGTGCGCGAGATGAACAATCGCGACTGCGCCTGCAAAGTGCCCAGCAACTGGCCGAGCGACTGGGCGGCGAAGTGGTTTTACTGCGCGCCGGTGAAGTCGCAAAAACATTGATTCAGCACGCTGCCGAACGTCGTGCCAGCCTGGTGCTGGTCGGTCAGTCCCGGCAGCGTTTGCGTCGACGGTTGTTCGGCGGCGGACTGGCGTCACGCTTGCTGCGCGATGCGCGCGGGCTGGAAATCAACGTCCTCGACAGCGAGCACGAACAGCATCAGCCGCGCCAGCGTTCGGCGCAAACGCTGGTCTGGTTCGACTACGCTTTAGCGGTGGTGGCAACGGTTTTGGCCAGTGCTTTGGCCTGGGCAGTGGCGAGTGTCTTGCCGCTGCCGAATATCTCGCTGGTGTTCCTCGCGGCGGTATTGCTGGTCGGCGTGCGCAGCAGCCTCGGGCCGTCCCTGGTGTGTGCGGCGCTGTCGTTCCTGACGTACGACTTTCTGTTTATCCCGCCGAATTTTTCCTTTGCCATTCAGCGTGAAGAGGATGTGTTGACCCTGCTGTTCTTCCTGCTGATGGCCGCGTTGACCGGCAACCTGGCCGCGCGCCAGCGTCGGCAGTTGCAAGCCCTGCGCGATACCCAGGAAGAAACCAGCGAGCTGCTCGACCTGTCGCGCAAACTCACCGCCGCTACCGATCGTCAGGCNGTGATCAGCGCGGCGGCCCAGCACCTCAACGGCTGGAGCGATCTGCAACTGTGCCTGCTCAACCGCGACGGCCAGGGCGGCTGGAAGGTCGAAACCGGCGGCCCGCTGGCGTTTTCCGAAGCCGAGCGTGCCGCTGCCGATTGGGCCTGGCAGCATGATCAGCCGGCCGGCATGGGCACCGGCACGTTGCCGTTTGGGCGTTGGTGGTGGTGGCCGCTGTCGGTGGAGGAGGGGCCGTTGGCGCTGCTGGGCGTCTGTGCCAAAGAAGGCCAGACCTTGAGCGGTCAGCGTCGGCGTTTGTTGACAGCGTTGAGTCAGCCGCTGGCCCAGGCCTTGGCGCGTGCGCAACTGGCCGAAGACCTGGAAGCGGCGCGCCTGCATGGCGAAACCGAGCANCTGCGCAGCGCCTTGCTGGCCTCGGTGTCCCACGATTTGCGCACACCGTTGACGTCCATGCGTGGCAGCATCGACAGTCTGTTGGCCCTCGGCGAGGCCATTCCCCTGGAAGATCGCCGCGAATTGCTCGAAGGCACTCGCGATGAAGCCGAGCGCCTGGACCGCTATATCCAGAACCTGCTGGACATGACCCGCCTCGGTCACGGCGCATTGAAGCTGGCGCGGGACTGGGTGTCGCCGGCCGATATTGTCGGCAGTGCGCTTGGCCGTTTGCGCGCGGTGCTGGCGCCTTTGCAGGTGAAAACCGACGTGCCGGCGGAGTTGCCGTTGCTGTATGTGCACGCCGCGTTGATCGAGCAAGCGCTGGTCAATGTGCTGGAAAACGCCGCGCGTTTTTCTCCGCCTCACGGCCGTCTGCAATTACGCGCCGGCGCCGATGACAACGAGCTGTTTTTCTCGGTCAGCGACGAGGGGCCGGGAATTCCGGAGGAGGAGCGGGCGAAGATTTTCGACATGTTTTACACCGCTGCGCGCGGTGATCGGGGCGGGCAGGGCACGGGGCTGGGGCTGGCTATCTGTCAGGGAATGGTCGGTGCGCATGGCGGGCGGATAAGTGTCGCCGATGGTATTGAGGGGCGCGGTACCTGCATCACGCTTCACTTGCCTTTGCAGGAACAACCGGGATACGAAAGTGAAGCCTGAACGCGCTTGCGCTACTCTCTTGCTACTTCTTTTTTTTGATGTGAATTCATGAGCCAGACCGCGACCATTTTNGTCATTGATGACGAACCGCAGATCCGCAAGTTCTTGCGGATCAGCCTGGCCTCCCAGGGCTACAAGGTGATCGAGGCCGGCACCGGCAACGAAGGCCTGGCCCAAGCGGCATTGAGCAAACCGGATTTGCTGGTGCTCGACCTTGGCTTGCCCGACATGGACGGCCAGCAAGTGTTGCGCGAGTTTCGCGAGTGGTCGACAGTGCCGGTGCTGGTGCTCTCGGTACGTGCCGGCGAAGGGCAGAAGGTGGAAGCACTCGATGGCGGTGCCAACGATTACGTGACCAAGCCGTTCGGTATTCAGGAGTTCCTGGCCCGGGTGCGCGCCTTGTTGCGCCAGGCGCCCGCGGGTGAGGCTCAGCAAGCGGCGCTGACGTTCGGCCCGTTGACCGTGGACCTGGCCTATCGCCGNGTCCTGCTGGACGGCGTCGAAGTGGCGCTGACCCGCAAGGAGTATGCGGTGCTGGCGCAATTGGCGCGGCATCCCGGGCGGGTGATTACCCAGCAGCAACTGCTCAAGGATATCTGGGGGCCGACCCACACCGAAGACAGCCACTATCTGCGCATCGTCGTCGGCCACCTGCGCCAGAAGCTGGCGGACGACCCGACTCAGCCGCGGTTTATCGTGACCGAAGCGGGGGTTGGGTATCGATTGTTGAGTGAGGGCAGCCTTTAGCTGTTTGCTGAATGATCCGGCCCCATCGCGAGCAAGCTCGCTCCCACAGGTGATCTTTGGTGGTCACAAAATTTGTGCCTCACTTGAGTCCACTGTGGGAGCGAGCTTGCTCGCGATGAGGCCGGATCATTCACCCGAAAACGTCAGGAATCCCGCTCATTCTCATACCGATCCAACGTATCCCTGGCGATTTCCCGCCCTAAAGCGATCAACTCCGGCGCCTTGTAGAACTCGAAAAACCGGCACACGCGCTTCGGCACGTTGATCAGCACATCCGGCGGGTAGCCGGCGATCTTGTACTGCGCCAGCGACGTTTGCATCACCTCGAAGCTCTGGTTGATCAGGTCCAGCAGCGACGCCGGGCCAACGTTGTCGATGATGAACGAGCCNGTNGCCGACTTCGGTGCGCCTTCGCGTTCGGGGGCGGCCGCCGGTTGCTGGGCTTCGGGTTCGGCGGACTCGATCCAGGGGTTGATGTCGGCCGCTTCGGCCATCAACGCTTCCTTTTCCAGCAGCAGCAATTGTTCTGCCTGTTTGCGGCGGAACGGCATTTTTGAACCCAGGGAATTGATCAGGCTGTCGAACCGGGTCTTGAACGCGGGCGGACGCTGAATCACCGGCAGTTGATAGTGGCGCTGGTTGGTGGAGTTGAGGTTGACCGCAATGATCAAGTCGCAATGGCTCGACACCACCGGCACAATCGGCAGCGGGTTGAGCAGGCCGCCGTCCACCAGCATGCGGTTACCTTGCATCACCGGCGTGAACAGGCTTGGAATCGCCGCCGAAGCGCGCATGGCCTGGTGCAGGCAGCCTTCCTGGAACCAGATTTCCTGTTGGTTGGTCAGGTCCGTGGCAACGGCGGTGTAAGGAATTCGCAGGTCTTCGATGTTGATCTCGCCGACGATCTTGCGGATCTGCCCGAACACTTTCTCCCCGCGAATCGCGCCCAGGCGAAAACTGACGTCCACCAGGCGCAAGACGTCGAGGTAGTCCAGGCTTTCGATCCAGTTTCGGTACTCATCGAGCTTGCCGGCGGCATAGATCCCGCCCACCACCGCCCCCATCGAGCAACCGGCGATACAGGCGATGTCGTAGCCGCGCCGTTCGATTTCCTCAATGACACCGATATGGGCATAGCCCCGGGCCCCGCCTGAGCCCAGCACCAGTGCGACACGCTTTTTCATGAATCGCCCTCGTCTGACAAGGTTCAACAATGCACCCATCGAGGGGCGCGCTTCAATCGCTAAGGTCGCTCGGCGGACCCAGAGCGTCGTTTTTTCGACACTCCATGGCGGCGCATGGGTATTCTCACGCACGCTTGAAGTTTGCGTGGCGCGGCCAAGGCACTTTTCACGTGCCAGACCGTCTTACCAGCACGACTGTTTACCTAATGTTGAGGTGTGAGTGATGAAAGCCTGGATTTACGTGCCATTGATTGCCCTGGCTCTCGCCGGTTGTGCCGGTAAAACCGCTTATCGTGACAGCTGCGGTAGTGGGCTCGACGCGGCGTGGCATGAACTGGACCTGGCCAAGGCCGAGGGTTTCGCTGGCACCGTCAGCTACTCCAAGGCTCTGTCGCTGTTGACGGCGGCCAAGACCCAGCAACAATTCGAAGGCTTTGAAGGCTGCACCAAGAAGGCCGAGAAGGCGCGCTTCTATATTCGTGAGTCACGCGCTGGTCGTTGAGGCATGATCTAGGCTTACGGAAATTCGCTTCAGGGAGCAAACGATGTCTGCCTTGGTTGATCGGTTGGTGGCTCATGTTCTGGGTCTGGAAGTTCGTCTGCTGGCGTGCCAGGCGCGTTTGAGTGCACGCACCGACCCGGAAGCGCTGCACAACCTGCGCACCACGGTTCGCCGTTTGCGCAGTCTGTTGCGCCCGCTACGCGGTCTCCCCGGGGTCGAGCAGCTGGAAGCGGCGGCGTCCCGGGTGGGCGAGTTGACCACGCCGTTGCGTGATCGCGAGGTGCTGGCGGCGTACTTGCTCAAGCACGATCAACCCGAGGCGGCGCAACGGCGCATGGCGCAGATGGCCGCGGCGTATCCGGCGGTGGCGACCAGCCCCGAAGTGACGCAATTGTTGATGATCGTCGATGCTTTTCCGCGATTTATCCGTGCCTCCCAACGCCAGGGTTTGCTCAAGGGCTTGCGCAAACGCATCGAAAAACGCCTCGCCAAACAATGGAAGAAGCTGGATGAGGCCCTGCATGATCCTGCCCATGATCGCCATCGCTTGCGCCTGCTGATCAAGCGTGTGCGCTATGGCATCGACGCCTATCCCGAACTGGATCGATTGCCTGAAGCGGCGATGCCGCGATTGAAGTCTGCGCAAGGTGCCCTGGGCGAATGGCATGACTGTTTTCAATGGCTGGCCAAGGCTGAACAGGAACCCGATCTGCAACCTTGCGTCGCGGTCTGGAAAACCACCATGGCCAAGGCCGAAGGCTGCGCCGATCGCGTCCTCGACAAACTCAGNGCAGAGTGCGGCCAATCTGANAGACGCAGATCCAAAGGTGGGAGCGGGCTTGCTCGCGAAGGCGGTGTGTCAGTCGCTGGAAATATCGACTGATNTACCGCTATCGCGGGCAAGCCCGCTCCCACAGGGGTTTGGCGGCGCTGGGTGGTGTGGTACTGGCTTATGTAGCGGGCAGAGTGGCCGGAATAAGCGCTGTGCCTGCCTCGCCGTCTGGTTAACATCCCTCCATCCTTTTTCCGCTCCGAGGTTCCCATGCGCTTTTCCGATCTGCTCGACGCCGTCCGCAGCCAGCCGCTGGAGCTGTCTATCCCGGCTGAATGGGCGCAGGGGCGTGCCAGTTTCGGTGGCCTGGTGGCCGCGTTGCAATTCGAAGCCATGCGCGCAAAAGTCCCGGCGGACCGGCCGGTGCGTTCGCTGGCGATCACCTTTGTCGGGCCGGTCGAACCGGAGGTGCCGGTCAGTTTTGAGGTCGATGTGTTGCGTGAAGGCAAAGCCGTCAGTCAGGTGCTGGGCCGGGCGATGCAGAAGGGCCAAGTGGTGACGCTGATCCAGGGCAGCTTCGGTGCCTCGCGACCTTCCGAAGTGGCGGTCGCGGCCGAGCCGGCACCTGAAATGAAGCACTGGGACGATTGCCAGGAACTGCCGTATATCAAAGGCGTACNCCCNGAATTCATGCGGCACCTGGCAATGCGCTGGAGTGTCGGCGGGCTGCCGTTTACCGGTAATAAATCCCGCGACATGGGCGGCTGGGTGCGTTTGCGCGGCGACGTGAAGGAAGAGCCCCTTACCGAGTCGCACATTCTGGCACTGGTGGACGCCTGGCCACCGGCTCTGTTGCCGCACCTGAGCAAACCCGCGATGGGCAGCACGCTGACCTGGACCATCGAATTCGTCCAGCCGTTGCTCGAGTTGAGTACGCTGGACTGGTGCAAATACCTGGTGGAAATTGAGCATGGTGCTGACGGCTACGGTCACGCGGCCGCGAAACTGTGGAGCGCGGACGGTCAGTTGATCGCCATGAGCCGGCAGACGGTGACGATTTTCGCCTGATCAGTGACGACGGTGGCGCTCACGCCAGGCGCGCCACCAGCCGCCACTGAGGAAAAACCGGGGGAAGGTCAGGAACTGCTCGACCAGCAAGCGCGACAGCGCATCTTTACGATCACTGAACGGCTCGGAGGCTTGCGCCTCCAGGCTGTGGCCATGGCGCTGCAAGCCCAACGCGGCGATCACGCCAATGACGCCGATGGTGAAGTTCACGAAGTTCAGGCCGAACACCCCGGAAACAATCAGTAGAAACGCCACGATGAACAGCGGCACGGCAATCAGGTGCAACACCAGATTGGTCGGGTGCTGGTGATTGCCCGGGTAGGCGCGCCATTGCCAGGCGGGTAGGTTGGGGTGACGTTTGCCCATGATGCTAATCCTCGATCCATGTTGAACACATGATTGAAGAATAGGCGTGGTCACTGCGAGCGACGAATCAAGGTTGGCTATCGAAGTGATAGCGGTCATGGTCAGGATTGATGTTGAGCGGGCTGACGCCTTCGCGGGCAAGCCTTGCTCCTACAACATCAAGAGCGCGCAATTCCCTGTAGGAGCGAGGCTTGCCCGCGAAGAGGCCTTCAAAGCTTGAGCTGCCCGATCGCCTTGTTCAATTCCCCGGCCAACGCCGCCAGCTCGTTGCTGGTAGTCGCCGAATCCACCGTTTGCTGCACCGTGTTCTCGGTCACGTCCCGAATACTCACCACCGCCCGGTTCATTTCTTCCGCGACCTGACTCTGCTGCTCGGCCGCCACCGCAATCTGCGTATTACTTTCGCGCATCTGCGCCACGGCACCGGTGATTTCGGCGAGCGCCGCGCCGGCTTCCTGGGCCTGTTGCACGCAGTCGTCGGCCTTGAGTGAGCTTTCCTGCATGAAGTCCACGGCGTCGCGGGTGCCCGATTGCAGGGCTGACACCATGCGGGTGATTTCGTCTGTGGAGGTTTGCACGCGTTTGGCCAGGTTGCGCACTTCATCGGCGACCACCGCAAAGCCACGGCCCATNTCGCCGGCCCGTGCCGCTTCAATCGCAGCATTCAGGGCCAGCAGATTGGTCTGCTCGGCAATGCTGTGAATCACGCCGACCACGCCGTTGATTTTCTGACTGTCCTCGGCCAGGCGCTGGATCATCTCGGCCGTCTGCTGTACGCCGCTGGACAACCCGGCGATGGATTTCTGCACCCGACTGACCACTTCCTGCCCGCTGCCAGCCAAGGTGTCAGCAGTTTGCGAGAGGTCGCGGGTTGCGCCGGCGTGCTGGGCGATGTGATAGACAGTGGCGGTCATTTCGTTGATCGCGGTGGCGGCTTGGTCGGTTTCGCTTTGCTGGCCGAGCATGCCGTGTTGCACCTCGTTCATGCTCGAAGCCAGTCGTGCCGCGCCGACATCCAGTTGCCGGGCGGTGCTGGCGACGGTGTTGACCACTCGCTGGTAACCGGCCTGCATCGCATTGAAGGCATTGGCCATCTGCCCGACCTCGTCCTTGCAGGCGAGCGGCACACGGGCTGACAGGTCGCCGGTTTTCTCGACGTGGAGCATCACATCTTTCAAGGTGTTGAGCTGACTCAGCAGGAAGCGGATCAGCAACTGCGAGGCGCCGAGCATCGCCAGCATCAGGATCAGCACGACCACAGCGTAGTTGGCGAAGCGTTCGCCGAACACCTGGCTCAGGCTCGGGCCATGGGCGATCACCGCGACCTGCTGACCGTCGGGGCGGGAGAACACCTCAGCGCCCATCAACGGGTTGTCGCCGAATAGCGGCATGGAATTGATCTTGACCCAGCCATTGGCCTCGGCCAGTTCCAGCACCGGTTGCTCGTTCAGCAACGGCGCCTGCCCGCGACTGAAGGTCAGCAGATTATCGGCCTTGGGCAACGGTTGTCCGGCAGGCCAGGCATTGAGCAAGCGAGCCTGCGCCTGAGCCGACACTTGAGANGCCGCGTTGCGTGCCTGTTGTTCGAGCTGCACGGCGTACAGCACCAGCAGCAATGTGGTGATGAAAGCGACCGCGTTGACCGCCCAGAATTTGTATTTCAGCGAGATATTGCTAAGCCAGGCACCCATGGAAGGTTTTCTCTGATAGCGGAAACAGTATTGGCAAGGTGCCAGCATTGTGCCGCTATGCAGCGATTCTGAACTTGATGTGGATCAAGGATCATCACAAATCCCCTGTGGGAGCGGGCTTGCTCGCGAAAGCGGTGAATCAGTCGACTTCTACATTGACTGTTCCAACGCCTTCGCGAGCAAGCCCGCTCCCACAGGGGGATTTGTGATTACTGGGGGATTGAGGGCAGGCCGTAAAACGCCCGTGCGCAGGCAGTGGTGTGGGCGGCCAGATCCTCTTCCGTTTCACCCCGATGCAACGCCACTTCCCGCAACACTTCCGTCAAATACGCCGGTTCATTGCGACCGTTCTTCGGCTTGGGTCGCAAGCTGCGTGGCAACAGATACGGCGCATCGCTCTCCAGCATCAAACGCCCGCGCTTTATCTCTTTCACCAACGGATGCAAATGCGTGCCACGGCGCTCGTCGCAGATCCAACCGGTGATGCCGATGTGCAAGTCGAGGTCGAGGTAGCTGAACAACGCGTGCTTTTCCCCGGTGAAGCAATGCACTACTGCGGCCGGCAGTTGATCGCGGTAATCACGTAGGATTTCCAGCAGTCGCTGACTGGCATCGCGTTCATGGAGGAACACCGGCAATTGCAGTTCGACCGCCAGCGCCAGGTGTTCTTCGAGGACTTTTTCCTGCTGGGGCCGCGGGGAAAAATCCCGGTTGAAATCCAGCCCGCATTCACCCACGGCCACCACGTTGGGTTCCTTGAGCAAACTGCGCAGGCGCTGGTCGCTGTCGGCGTTCCAGTCGCTGGCCGAATGAGGGTGAATGCCTGCGGTGGCGAACAGCCGCTGGGCCGTTTCGTCCAGATGCCGGCACAGCTCCAGCGCCTGCTCGCTGCCTTCGACACTGGTGCCGGTCAGCACCAATTGGCAGACCCCCGCGGCATACGCGCGATCAAGAACGGCCTGGTGCCTCTCGTCGAAACAGGGGTTGGTCAGGTTGACGCCGATATCAATGAGTTGCATGGTGCTATCTCCGCCTGCGGCCGGAAAGCATATCAGAGCTGTAGATTTATAAGAAAAACTAAGAACTACAACGAGTTAAAGCTGTCTCTTGATGCCGCGAGACACGCCGGGGTGGCCAAGGTGCCATCACTGTGCCAGTCTTTCGCACTTTGTCAGCGCTCAAGGCGCTCTGTTTCTGTCGTTCGATTTCATGAAAACTCATGAGGTCGGCCCAGTATTCTTTCCGGAGAGTGGATGACACGTCCCTCGATGTTGCTACTGCTGTGCTGTTCGTTGCTGCTGCCGATGCCGGCGGTCGCGCGTCTGGCCGGCCCGCTGCAAGCCGTGCCGGCGGCCAAGGTCCGTGACCTGGCGGAGATTCGCAGCAGTCGAGTGTTGCGGGTGCTGGTCAATCAGAGCCGCAACAGTTCCGGTGAGGTCCAGGGCCAGGCCATCGGTGTCGAATACCACCGCTTGCGCGCCTTCGAGCAATACCTCAACGGTCACGCCCGTGACGGTCAGGAAGTCACCCTCAAGATCATTCCCAAAGGCAAGGACCAACTGCTCGGTGCCTTGCAGCGCGGGGAAGGCGACCTGGTGGCGCCGGGGGAGCTGCTCGATTTGCAACCGGGCCATGCGATCAGCAGCAGCGAACCGATTGCCAGCAACATCCCATTGGTGCTGGTGGGCATCAAGGGGGAGCGCCGTTACACCCGCGTCGAACAACTCTCGGGTAAAACCCTGGCGCTGCCCACTGGCAGCGCGGCTGGGGATGCGGTCAGTCAGATCAATTCAAAGCTTGCACTGCACAAGCTGGCACCGGTGAAAATCGAATGGGTCGACCCCAGTCTGGCGGTCGAGGACGTTCTGGAAATGGTCCAGGGCGGGATCTTTCACCTGACCATTGTCGAGCAACCGATTGCCGAGCGCTGGGGCAAGATCCTGCCCAAATTACGTTTTGATAAGCAGGTGTCGATCAGCGACCCGGGCGAAGAGTTCTGGTTCGTGCGCCGCGACGCCTCGATGCTGCGCGCGAGCATCGATCGCTTCCTGACCACCTACAAGAAACCGTCGGACCAGGATGCGGCGTTCCTGCGCATTTATCGACGTCTGTATCAAGTGCACTATCCCTTGGCCAAGGCTGATCGCCAGCGTCTGGAAAAACTTCGCCCGGTGCTGCAAAAGCACGCGGATGCCCAGGGCATGGATTGGCTGAACCTGGCAGCGCTGGCCTTCAAGGAGTCTGCCCTGCAACCCAACGCCCGCAGCGGCAGCGGCCCCACCGGCCTGATGCAGATCACTCCGTCCGCCGCCCAGCGCGTCGGGGTTAACAACATTCAGAACCTCGACGCCAATGTGCAGGCCGGGGCCAAGTACCTGGCGATGATCCGACGCAAGTTCTTCGCAAGCCCCAAACTCAACGAGCGTGAACGCATGGCCTTTGTGCTGGCGGCTTACAACATGGGGCCGGAGCGTGTGCAGGGCATGCGTGCGGAGGCACGCCGCCGGGGGTTGAACCCCAATCAGTGGTTCTTCCAGGTTGAACGTATTGCCATGGAGCAGGTGGGAATGGGTGGCGTCAGCTATGTTAATAGCGTGAACAAGTATTACTTGGCGTTCGATCGTGAGAGGGAATCGTTGGAGCCCCAGGGGCAGAAAGTTGCCTCACGAAAATGATCGACTAAACTGATTGTTATGTCGCAAAAATCGCGCTTTTAACATTTGGTTTGTCGATTATTATAGCGGCCAACCAACACACAATCACAATGGATGACACAGCATGAGCACACTGATCAACAAGGTACTGTTTACCCGCGCTGGCTACGGCTTGACCGTTCTGCGGATCTTCGTCGGTATCATCTTTGCCGCTCACGGCGCGCAGAAACTCTTCGGCATGTTCGGTGGTTACGGCATTGCCGGCACCGCGCAGTACATGGAAAGCCTGGGTCTGGCACCGGGTCACCTGATGGCGATCCTGTCCGGTGGTACCGAGTTCTTCGGCGGTCTGGCCCTGATCATCGGTCTGCTGGTACGCCCGGCAGCACTGGGGCTGACCTTTCTTTCGCTGGTCGCCATTTTTACCGTGCATATCAGCCACGGCCTGTTCATGTCCAACAACGGTTATGAATTCGCTCTGGCCTTGCTCGGCGGCAGCATCGCTGTACTGATCGAGGGTGCCGGCAAACTGTCGGTAGACCGCGCGATCGCTGACTGACCGCTCTGGCTCAACGAAAAGGCCCGCATTGCGCGGGCCTTTTTTGTTGTGCGTCATTCTTGACACCGCCCCATCGGCTTCTCTAGGATGCTGCTCATGCGCCGATTTAAACAGCTAATTGCGGGGCGCCACTGGGACTCATNCAGTTCCCGATAGAAGCTTGAAACAGGCTTCGAAATACCGCTAAAGCGCTGGTTCGGTGTTGCCTCTCACCTGCCATGCAGACTTTTGAGGCAGAGACACGACCCAATGAATGCACTAAGCCCTGTTGTACGCCCCGCGCCGATCACGGCACACCTCACCCAGCGCAATCCAAAAATCCTGCTTGGCGGGAAACATCAGCCGACGCTCCTGCGTTATCTCGATGGCTGGCCACGTCGTACCGGCGGCCCTGCGGCGTTCCTGATCCAGTTTGTCGAAGACGGTGAATCACTGGCGCGATTTGCCAGCGACAGTTTTGATCTGGCGGTGATTCAATCGCCCAGCATTGAGGACGCACCTGAAGTGATCAAGCAACTGACCCGGGTTGCCCGGCAAGGTTTGATCACGCGCCGCTGAAGCTTTAGAGATACTCGATCGCCACGATATACACGCACTGCTCACCGGTCGGTGTCTGGACCCGAACCTCGGCGTCCAGCGCCTTGCCAATGAGCGCACGAGCGAGCGGCGAGTCGATGCTGATCAGGCCCAGTTTCAGGTCCAGTTCATCCGGCCCGACAATGCGGTAGCGTGACTCTTTGCCGTCTTCATCTTCGATGGTGACCCAGGCGCCGAAGTAGACCTTATTCGGGTCGCTGGGCTTCTCGCTGACAACCTTCAGTGCTTCGAGACGCTTGGTGAGAAAGCGCACGCGACTGTCGATTTCGCGCAGCATCTTTTTACCGTAGGTGTACTCGGCGTTTTCCGAACGATCCCCCTGGGCCGCCGCCTCGCTGACCGAACCTACAAAACCCCCTTCCTTTTTTCTTAGCAGCTTGGGATAGTACCCCTAACTACATAATAGTTAGTATGCGGAAATGGCCTACGTATTGAAGGTGAAGGCGAGGTACCGGAACGACAACACAGGTCGAGAGGTGAGATTGCCTGCGCTTGTTACAGAGAGCGGGTTGTTGATTTCCCACCTGAGATACCTGGCGAGCAAGCTGTCTAGAGGGCAGTCCTGGCGTGACAAGGTGACCCAGGCGGTCAAGCTTTTGATTGAGTACATCAACGCCAACGAGGGGCGGTTTGAACAGAGCACAGAGCTCTTTCGAGCGTTTGATGAATGTCTGCGGATGGGTACGATCAACCCCTCAGACCTGAGCGACCCTTCGGGCCTTTATTGGAGTCCTCGTACAGCTGAGGATGCCGATTACCTCACGGTGTGCCTTACGGGGTACACCGACTGGCTTACCAAGGAGTCGGATCACGAGATCAAGCGTGCGAATCCTTTTCGTCTGGCAACCTCGACAGAGCAGCGGTTGAACTGGGCTGCTTACTATAACAAGCATGACCGAGTCTTCCTGAATCACCTGGATAGTAGGGAAGACGCAAGAGAAAAAAATCGTTTTGTCCGGGAGATTGCAAGGCGTCAGAAACCGTTTTACGAGGAAGAGGTGAAGCGGTTTCCTGACGATAAAATTCTCCCACTGCTGGACTTCGGATTCATTCGGGCGGATCGGCGCAGGGAGACCAATCCTGATCGAGCTGCAGACTTCAAGTCGCGGGCCATTACGTTATTGATGCACTACGGTGGTGTGAGAAAGAGCGAAGCACTGCATCTCTACCTGACGGACATTGATATAGATAGAAAGCGGTCGGAGGCCATTGTTCGCATTTATCATCCTTCTAATGGTGCTTCTCCGGATAAAGCGTACAGCACTCGTAGAGAGTATCTCGCCAAAAAGTACTTGCTCGTACCTAGAACGGATTATCTGAAGAGTGAACGACTGCACCTGGGTTGGAAGGATCCGGTGCTGACCAGGGAGAAGTTTTTCAAAGTGGAATTTTATCCGCCGCATAAGGCGACGGAGTTTCTACTCACCTTTAGGAAATACTTGCAATACCAGCGTGTTGAGCCGCATGGCCAGGATCATCCGTACGCATTTACTAATTCTAAAGGTGAGCCTGAGACGATTAAGAATTTTCAGCGGTTACATAAAGCTGCTGTAAATCGAATTGGTCTAAATCACGAAAAATATCTGGGTACTACCGAACATGGTCATCGGCATGCCTATGGGTATCGTTTGGCCTCAAATGGATTTGCTCAACATGAAATCCAGAAGTCCATGCATCATCAGTCACCTGATTCGTGTCTTGTTTACATTCAGATGACCAACAAAGAACTCCGTGAAAAAATGGAAAGTACCGTCGAAAACTATGGCCAACAATAATCTCTATAAGACCCTGCAAGAGGCTGCCGATGCTGCACAAGCATTAGGCATTAATAATATGGTCGAGTACAAGGCTCGCTATCGCGAAGATGAAATGCTTCCGTCGAGCCCTGGAAGGTACTACCCACTTGAATGGGAAGGACCTTCACGCTTTTTTAGTTGGGTTAATCGACGGTACGCCACCTACGCAGAAGCCAAGGAGGCCGTGAAGGCGCTTCATGTTTATACAGCGAAGCAGTATAGGAAGTTTTATAAAAAAGACCCTCTACTACCAGGTTGGCCTGAAGAGGTTTATGTCGATCTTTGGATGGGGTGGAACGATTTTCTTCCACCGAATCCAGACCATAGATTTTATCCTTCCTTGAAAGAGGCGGGCCAGGCTGCCGTGGCTATCGGGATTACTAGCACAGAGGAGTATAAAAAACGGTACAAAGAGGATTCGCGTCTTCCCTCGAATCCGAATAGCGTCTACGAAAAAGAGTGGATTGGGTTTGCTGATTTTTTTGATGCTCATGTAGAGCGCTACGCGACCTATGCTGAGGGCAGTGCCGCAGTTAAGAAACTGAAAATCTATACCATGTCGCAATATAAGCAGTCTTGCGACCAAGACCCCAAATTGCCGGCCACCCCTGAAAAATACTACGGCGATGAATGGGCGGGTTGGGTTGATTTTCTCCCGGCCAACCCTGACCCGAAGTTTTATGCAACGATGGCTGAGGCTGCCGAGGCTGTTAAACGATTGGGTATCACTACCAAGGCTGAATACAATGTTCGGTATCGAGAGGATCCCAAGCTTGCCTCTAACCCTAATGCCATCTACGAGAATGAGTGGGTTGGTTTTCCAGATTTTTTCGATCGTTTAGTTCATCGCTACGAGACCTATGAGGAGGCCAAGGAGGCCACGAAGTCCCTGGGTGCCTATACGATGCAGCAGTATCGTCTGCTTTGTAATATTGACCATAAGCTGCCCGCGTACCCAGAAGAGTTTTATGGCAAAGACTTCAAGGGTGCTCGCGATTTTCTGCCTCCTAGTCCGGACTCCAGATTTTACACATTCAAAGAAGCCGTCTTTGCCGTTCAGAAACTGGGTATCAAAACGAGCATTGAGTACAAAAAGCGTTACCGGGAAGACTCCCGACTGCCTGCTAATCCGAACACCGTCTACAAGAACGAGTGGAATGGCTTCAAGGATTTTTTTGGCCTACGGGTAGATTATTACGCTACCTATGCTGAGGCCAAGGAAGCGGCCAAGGCTCTGGGGGCCTACACAACGCCGCAGTACAAAACACTTCACGTCAACGATCCGAGGCTGCCAACGAGTCCGCAAGATGTCTATCGCCGCGAGTGGACGAACTGGCCGGATTTTCTGCCGCCCTATCCGGATAAGCGCAAGGGTAAGTACGCCACCTTGGCGCAGGCGTCTGCAGTCGTAAAAAAACTCGGTATTCGAACGCAGCGTGAGTACATAGCGCGTCACAAGGCTGATGAAAAACTGCCTTTTTCCCCGGCGCAATATTATGCGAGTGAGTGGACAGGGTGGGGAGACTTTACGGGACATGTCTATCGCGAAAAACACGAAAGCTATTACGCCACGTACGCCGAATCCAAGGAGGCTGCCCAAAAGCTAGGGGCAGTGAGCGGTGGTGATTATCGCAGCAAGGTTGTCCAGGATGAAAAGCTCTCACCATTCCCGGATAAAACCTATGCCAAGGAATGGAAAGGCTGGAACGATTACCTCGGTACGGTCAGTCACGCGGAAAAATACGCGACGTATGACGAGGCGCGCGCGGCAGCTCGGGCGTTGAATTTTGGTTCCAATACAAACTACGGGCGTACCTACAAAGCTCTTGATCCAAGACTTCCAGGATCACCAGCCCAGTTCTATAAAAAGGACTGGATGGGATGGGCTGATTACCTTGGATCGCGCAGAGGGAAAGTCTTTTATTCATACGAAGAGGCGAAGCGGCGTGTTGCCGAGCTTGAGATTTACTCTGCCAAACAATACGCCCAGGATTACCGCAAAGACCCGATGCTTCCTTCTGTACCTGACAAAACGTATGCGGATTACTGGGAGGGTTGGGGGCGATTCGTCATTACACGAGCAGTCGTAGCTTTTTACGAGACGTTGGCACAGGCCAAAGAAGCCGTCAGACGCTTGGATATCACTTCCTCGATCGAGTACAAAATTCGTCACAGCGAAGACCCTCGGCTGCCTTCAAATCCCAACATCAAGTACGCCAATGAGTGGATTGGATTCCCCGATCTGCTAGGCGACTATGTTCCCAAGTACGCGACGGTTACTGAGGCCAGCACGGCAGCACAACGCCTTGGGTTCAGGACGAAGGAGCAGTATCTGGAGGGATACAAGGAGGATCCGAGGCTTCCGGCGTCTCCGCAGGTGATGTATGCCGATAAATGGGAGGCCTGGGGCTGGGATGCCTATCTTGGAGTGGAGAAGTACAGGGATATTTATGAGGCTGGAGCAGCTGCCCGAGCCCTGGGTATCACCGGTTCTTCTGAATACCTTCGTCTGAGCAGGGGCGATCCTAGGTTGCCGGCTGATCCGATCGATTACTACCGGTCGCAATGGAAGGGTTGGGTTGATTTTCTATTGCCTGAAACCTGCCTGACATTAGCGGACGTAAAGTTCGTCATCAAGGTCGTGAAAATCAAGAACAGTGTCGAGTACCGTGAAGAGTACGGGAACTACTCCTGCCTCCCTGCGAACCCCGATCGAGTCTTCAATCACGAATTTGTGGATTGGTATGACCTCTGTGATATTGCACGGCCTTACAGCTATGAAGAATGCAGCAGCATCGTCATCGATAATGGCGTGGCAGGGGGGATGGCTTATCGTGCATTTCGTGCTGCGCAGAATGATCCTCGCCTGCCTCAAAATCCCGCAAGCACGTATAAGGACAAGTGGGTCAACTGGCATAGGTTTGTTGGCAAGCAGGAGCCTCTGAATACAGGAAACATCCGCGCACCTTACCTTCCGTGGAAGGACGCGATTGATGAGTTCATGAAGAGCTCCCGGGGGGCTGACACCAAGATCGCAAGCCTTTGCCGGTTTGTACGCTACTACATTCAGAAGTATGCATTGGGCACGTCACCCGAAGCGTTTCTGACATCCCCCAAGATTGATTTGAAGCTTTTTGACGCGTTCACATCGGAGCAATCTGAGAACAATGCGCGCTACATCATTGCGGCGGTCAAGGAGTTTTGCGATCACATCCTGCTACGCAAGTTGACGGTGGAGGATGAGGATACCAGTGAGCTCGTATTGGTTCCGAATGCCCGCAATCCTTTTGCGGCAGTTCAATATGAAGGCAGCGCGAGTGGCGGCAATCTGGGTGAAAGCAGCAAGCCTGCATTGGCTTACCAGTTTGTGCATGCGATGGGTGAGTGGATGGTTCCTGACACCGCGCAAACCTATGCCGATCTCGGACACCTGCAGGTCTTTGACGCCGACTGGGTCGAAGTCGATCCATCCATCGTGGATCTGGATGATCCTGATTGTGTGTTCAAGCAGGAGCATGGAAAAACCAAGATGTGGAACCCAGTCTCCTGGATGCATACCTTTGCACTGGCTTCGGTGCCAGCGCGAGGCAAACAACTCGGATACAACGATTCGGGTGAAGGTGATCGTGAAATTCCCGACGTTGTCGATGGCAAGATTGTTTGGGTGCCTAACACCTCTGTGTTGGCTGGAACGACCGAGGATCAGGGGTTTATCAAGCGCTACCCTGACGACCAGATCGGCATGCACTTCACTTCCAACAAAACCTCCTCTGATGGTCTTGGGTACAACGTTGCCTGGATGCCCGAGAAGCTCGCGATTTGGATGATCCGCTTGCGTAAATGGCAGGCGAAATACAATCCGATCAGTCGACCTATGCCGTGGCTTGAGTGTGTGCGGACGGATCTGAATGAGAAGCAGAGAAAAGCGAGGGGAGCAAACTGCTTCTTGTTCCGAGATTTTGGGGGAGAGGAGTGCGCCCATTTTGCCCATCGTCTGAAAGATCGCTTGGCTGCTGCATTGTTCTACAGCCAGCCGTCAAGCCTGGCTCTGGCCGAATGCAACGGGAGTATGTCGGCGCTTTCGGGTTACCAATCCAAGTACACGCCTCATAGCATGCGGGTGAGTCTGATCACTGCTTATGTGATGGAGTTTGGTCTTCCGCTTGAAGTCGTCATGAAAATTGCGGGCCACAGCGCCATCGTGATGACGATTTACTACGTCAAGCTCAATGCTGAGGGTATGCGTCAAAAGTTTAGCGAGGGCGAGAAACGAGCGCTTTCGAATCAGGCTTACATGGCCATGCAAATGATTGAGCAGGGTCGGATCGAAGAGGTTCGTAGTCAGCTCATCACTAACAATGAGGAAGCTTTACAGCGGTACATGGGGAACAGTGCGGCGGGTAGCATCTTGTTCCGAGACTATGGTTTTTGTCCGTTCGCTGGGGCGCGTTGCGAGGATGGTGGGCCATTGATTGGCAAGACCCAGGTTCGTCAGCCCGTGGCTGCGGGTTACCTTGGAATGCAAAATTGCCTGCGATGCCGCCATTTTGTATCCGGGCCTGTGTTTATTGGAGGCTTGTTGGCCATCGCTAATGAAATTTCTCTGCAAGCCTCCATCCAGTTCGAGCACATTGCTGATCTTGAATCGTCAATTCAAGAAATGACCAAGAGCATTGATGCGTTGGACGTAGAGCAGTACCTCGCCATCAAAGAGGGTCGAAAGTTTGATGAGAGCGAGCGCAATTGGCTTGAAATGAAAATCCGTAAAACGCGTTCTGAGTCGGAAAGCGCGTCGAAAAAAGCGGATCTTTACCTGTGTGACATTCAGGCGGTTGCACGATTGATCAACCAAAGTCAGGCGCTGCTCAACGAGCAAGCTTCCAGTGGATCGGATACAAACCTACCGCAGCTCATTGTTCATACGGGGCATGAGCTTCATGTGGCGATGGAGGAAACATCGAGATTTCATCAGCTGCACGAGGTTTGTGAGAACGCGGAAATCTATGAATCGGCCTCGGCTGAACTTGCGCTGGCACCTCGCTCACAGATGATCGACAAGATGATTGCCTTCAATAACATGATGCCCAAGATGTATGCACTGGACAAAAAACAGCAGCTGGTTATCGGTAACCAAATGACCAATTTCCTATTGGCTCGGGTCAAGTCCTGGGACAGGGTGGACAAGCTCATTGAGGGCAAACTGTTGCTGCAGGATCTTGGCGATCAGGAATGCATCGCGCCGACTGACATCCAGGCCATTTTGGCGGGCCGCCAATCAGCTGCACTTGAAGCGAGCGCACTATGATGGATCCCAAAGCCACACTGGAACACCTTAAGACGATTGCTTCGCCGCGAACGCACCGAACATTGGAGGCCATTTATGAGGTGTGCCAGGAACAGGCAGGGCGGGGCATTTCGGACTTTTCTTTTTCGACCATCGCACGTTTGGGCGAGAAACGTGGAGTGCCTCAGGCGCAGAGCATTCGTAACGCCTCGGGTGTTCATTACCGTGCGTTGATCGAGTCTTTTGCTGCGGGTGCACCCGTCAAAAGAAAGAAGAAGAACAACCCTGAGTCAGAGGCGTGGATCGAAGAGCTGCCTTCTCCACGGCATCGTATGCTCGTGAATATTCTCCTTTCCGAACTGGCGGAGTCGCGCCGGCTGGTACGTGAGGTTGTGCCACCAAACTTGGAGATTTACGTCGATGACAGGAGTGCGCCAAAGGGAAGCTTCAAGCTGAATGCTTCCGAGCGTCGGGCGCTGGAGTACATCCTGTCAGATGATTTCATGAGCATGTGGCATTTCAAGCGAGGAAAGGTTGGTGACATCATTGATGAGAATGGGCAGAAGGTACTTAAACCAGGAACCATTGATGCGATCGAAAAGGCATTGAAATATCTCTAGTGGATTGCGCATTTGGCAATAGTGCTCGTTGGGTGGTCTGAATTACGCCTGGGAGCAGTAAGCTAAGAAAAGGTTTACGAGAGCTAGATGAGGGGGAGGTGATGGTCTCTGCTCTTACGTTATCCATCGTCTGGTCGTTATTTGAAAGGCGGATTCGTGGCTACGCTACCTGGCGTGCCCATTGCGTTATCCAGTCACCTATCCCCCAATCTCTGAATCCCTTAGGCTGCGCCCGCGATCCCGCGTCAATGGTATGGTGATGAGGCTGGCCCAGTGAAAGCTAAGAAACGGTATGTAAGGTTGAATGTGGGGCGCTGGCCTGCATTTTTTCCGTACAAAGATGCAAGGGTCTATGGCTTCGACTTTTTGATGCGAGCCGAGGCTGACCGGATATACGCATGTTTGGCTTGCGCTTCCGCTTTCGGAGATGAAAAAGTCTGTGTCATTTGGAACGCTGCGAGGGACTTCTTCAGTGAGTCGGTGATGGAGGCAAGGCTGCGAGCAATCTTACTCGCGAATAAGTTTGCCCTGAGGCAGATGTATGACGATCTTGTCCTCTCTGACGGCGGTGAAGGCTGTCGAGAAGAGTGCCCCGAAGAAGATCACCCCGTGATGAAAATCTTGTCTCGACTGATACGAGAGCACGGCAGAGAGTGCTTGGCGAATTTGGACTACCCCTGGGGCGATCGTTCTGGTTTGGGTTGGGCCGATTTGACAGATAAGGTGAGAGAGCTCCTTGCCACTGAGGGGAATGGAGTCATCTGGGAGTTAACCTTGGCTGAGGACTTGGGGCTGTAATGCAGGCC
The DNA here is from genome assembly GCF_002251635.1 of Pseudomonas mandelii. Classification (GTDB taxonomy): domain Bacteria; phylum Pseudomonadota; class Gammaproteobacteria; order Pseudomonadales; family Pseudomonadaceae; genus Aquipseudomonas; species Aquipseudomonas mandelii_B. Next base: position 161,091 of record NZ_NMOJ01000050.1, on the reverse strand, counting down.
GTTCAACCGAATGCTCAGGCCAGCTCAGATAAGGGAAACAATGGCTTCCCTTTTCTGAACGTGGTGCTTGAGAGCGGGTGAGAGGCGTTTCAAGCCCGATCGTATGGACTTAGATGAACCCTCGACGCTTGAGGTCTTCACGAGCTTTGCGTTTGATTTTTTTGATCGGTGGGTCTTCTACCACGAGATGTTTTTTGTTGAATAGGGAGGGGAAGTGTTCCCTGGCCACTCCTTCAGGAATAGCAGCAAAGGATCCCCAACCGAATTGCCATGACAGCAACTCCCTGCTGGTTTCGATGACGTAAAGCGGCAGTTCGAAGTAAGTACGAAAATCCGTGATTGCAAGCTTATCGTGCCCAAGTCTTGGGACACGGACTTCGTTGCCATGCTTGTCCCAGCCGATGAAGTAGGAGTCATACCCCAGTACTACGTACCTCTTCATTTCCGACTACAGCAAATTTATGAGTCAGCTGCGTAAGGTCGACGAAGTGGTCATCGAGGCGAGCTTCTATCAGGCGGGCAACCAGGCGTTGAAGTTCTTCACGGCAGACTTGGACTGGAAGTAAACCAGGTCTGACAAATTGTCATCTCACGAGTGAGCCAATTGTAAGTAGAGCTCTGCTGCGCTAAGGGCGAGGGAACCAGATGAGAGCGTCAGCCGATTTATAGCGGTGGCGTGGCAGAGTGAATAGAAAGTATTTCGGCTTCATTCCATGAAATTTTTGAAGTCCCATGTTACAGGGACGTGGCTGACGACCTGCGCCAATGCAGTGACCAGTCGATTCAAATGAAGACTTCAATATGCGGAAGAGTCCACAGCCCCGCCCAACCTAGCGATCCCCTGCTTGATATGCCCGGCGTTCTCTCCAATCCTTTCAAGTGCTCCGCGCGCATTCCCACAAGCCTCAGATGATCCGCGTTGCTCCTCCAAAAGGACGAGCTCCATCAGTGCAGCCTCAATCGCCAGTTGGTTTTCGTACATTTTTGCCAGTACGTCGGGAAGGGAATATTGCTCGACCATGACTCGACTCCGTTCGGATGGAGAGCAAAGCATAGCAGTGGTTCGAAAAATGGCCTGGAGCGGTTGGCGGGTGAGGGCGTAATCAAGACAGAAAAAAGCTCAGATCGAACGATGCCAATGACGCTGAACCGTGGTCTTTGCCATCCCCAGCTTCCTCGCGATCTCAGCCTGCGAAAACCCTTGCTCTTTGAGTGCTTGAACTTCCTCTCGCATTTTTGCTGCAGCGGTAATGCGAGGGTGAGGCGTCTCTTCAATTTCCAGCGGAATCGAATCCTGCAGTAGCGCCATATCCTGAAGATCTTTTTCCGCGATTTTCAGGACATCGCCGGCGCTCAGTGCGTCTTGTGCACCACACACCAGTGCCATGAGGGCAACAGGGCTAAGCTCCAGAACTCTGGCAAGTTCAATGATGGCTTCAAGGCTGGGGGAGGTCATTTCATTTTCGATGCGGCTTACATGCGACTGAGTGACCTTTTTGCTTAGCTCATGCTGTGTGAGGCCACGCTTTGTTCGCAAAAGCTTCAGTGCTACGGCGAATGCGGTGCGCACAGACATTTTTTCCGTTCCGTTAAAACAGATCTGTATGCCGTGATTGCTATGATCCACTCAAATGTATATATTCATACGAGTGGATCTGTCGGCTCGTTCGCGGATCGGGAGTCGGCGAGAGATTCGTCTCGCCCCTTCATTCGCTCCATCAATTTAGCTGTAAATCGAGATCGGGATACAGATGAAGCTTTACGTGCTTTCAGATCTGCACAACGAGTTTTCTCTGTTCGAGCCTGTGCCCGGGGACTACGACCTTGTCGTGCTGGTGGGTGATATTGATGTCAAGGCGAAAGGAGTGAGGTGGGCCAATGAGGTCTTTGAGCGCCCGGTGATTTACGTGTGCGGTAACCACGAATTTTATGGCGGGCATATCGATTCAACGCTGCAAAAAATGAAGGAGCAAGCTCTGCAGCACGTCCACGTTTTAGAAAACGAGACCTTTGTTTGGAATCAAACACGGTTTCTTTGCGCCACTGGGTGGACTGATTTTTCGTCGACCGGAAACGTTGTTGCGGCATCCCAAACAGCATGGGATTGGATGAATGATTTTCGAGTCATTCGGACTGAAGAAAACTACCGACGCTTGCGTCCGTCCGACCTCATCAGTCGAAACCACGCGTCGTTTGCTTGGCTCTCCAAGGAGCTCGATGAGCCATTCGATGGCAAAACCGTAGTCGTTACGCATCACGCACCCATCCCCGAAGTAATGGGTGACAAACATGAGGGGCATTTGAGTGCTGCTTACTCAAACAGTTGGCACGAGCTTCTGGATAAAGCGGATCTTTGGATTTTTGGACATACCCACCGCTCAGTCGGCGTCACGTTTGGGCGATGCCGTGTGGTCTCAAATCCTCGTGGTTATCCAGGTGAACAAACGGGTTTCGATCCAGGCCTTGTAATCAGCCTTTCTTGAGCTCACTGAAATGGCCGTCAACTTAAGGCTTCTATCAAAATGCTCACGGTTTTTGACGCTCACACCGTTCAAGCGGTTGCTCCCATTGTGCTGCGCAAGTGCAGCCAGTGGCAGCGCGGCGAACACGCGTGGGAGGCACGTGCACACAAAACATTGCTCCATGAAGTCTCTGGTTCAGCGCTTAGGTGTAACCCCGGCATGAATGATTTTCCACTGAGCGTTCCGGCTGCTGTAGCAGCGGCGATGGCGATCGATTTCGGGATGTCTGTCACGGCTTATCTGGTGGCCGCCGTAGATACCCCTCCGATACTTATGGGAACGGTGTTTGGCGATACGAAGGGGCGATTTAGGGAAGGCACCAGTATCAGAACATCAAGGATACAAAAGGCGTTCTTCATCGAGGGCTACTCGTTGTTCAAAACTGTCGGTGGGAGTCTATACGTTGTAGTGAGTTGGGTGCCGCCCGGAAACAACGTTTACATGAATCGTGTTTACCACTGATCGATCAGTAAGGGATTCGTTTCTGGATGGCCGTTGAACCTTTTACATTGCGGCGAAACTTCGCAGGAAAATTAATATCTGCTTGGACTATCGAAAGGACGAGCAGATAAGGGTGGTATTGAGAAAATATGGTTGTTTCAGATACAGAGCTACTAGGTGAGTTGCTATTCGGGTCAGCACGCGTCTTGGGTGGCTCAGGGCTTGACGACAGTGAGTTGATCGAACTGGCCACAGAAATCTTCTCCGACAAGCCATTCTGCATCGTTCGGCAGTGGATGTTGTTGGACGTCATGCTCCCGGATTCTCGGGATAAGGAAATCAAAGCACAAGGCCTTGAGGCAACGATTTTATATGCCCAAACAATGGTGTTCGACAGCAATAACAAGCACCAGCCAGGCGACAGCATCCTCAGCGATTTTCAGAGCGACTTCGAAGGGTGCTTTTTTGAAAGCAAAGATAAACTTTACATCCTGGCTGGTCGTGGAGCCCGCAAGCATGCCAGCTTGCCTGCGGTCAAAGCGTTGGGGGGCTTGATTGAAGACCCGTTATCCTTCTTCTGGAAAACGAGCGTCAACTGATGCGGCGGTTTATTGGGGCTCTGAGCCTTCAGTAGCTTGAGCTTGGAGTTTATTCAGAAGCTCCTGGCACTGCTCATCAAAGAAGAGTTTTCCAGATTCTGTCGATAAGAAAATTCTAATCTTTCGTCCAATACCTATCCCTAATCGACAATAGTCGAAGCAGAATGATTCTGAGCAAATCAGCGACTCCACTGGTGTAACGATAGGAATATAACCAACGAATACCGCCGTGTCTTGTTCTGCGGGATGTGTGTTTAAATGAAATACCGCAAAAGAATCCTTATGTTCTTCGTCGGTCGATAGCTGAATTTCCCAATCACAATGCTCATTCAGCGTTTTGTTGTACTGCTTGATGTATTCCGCAGAATTGTAGTTCATGGCGCTCTCCTTGTTCTTGTTGTGAGTTAATTATAAAAATGGAGCGATGACGGTCGCAACCCTCTTTCTCGAAGTTTTAAGAACCCGGTTGTGAAGCGAGAAGGCGAGTGAGTGTGCCTGCTGTTGAAGCGTGACGTGCTTTAAAAAATACTGATATTAATAAACGAGTGGCGAGAGCAGCGTTGCATGAGCGTTTGCCAAGGCTTGGCTCGTAATTTTTCGGGAGATTGGGGGGGGATTCCCTTTTTATGCGGAATGCCTTGCTCGCCTTTCGATTGAATTAGAAACGCTGATCGAGAAACTATTCTTCGCTGTCCAGCGCACCCAACCCCCCCCAGAAACGCTGGGGACTCGTATTTATCACGGCACAGGGAGGCTTCGGTAATTCGCCGAGACGTATGGAGTCCATCACTCTTCAAATTCACTCGGATGGCCATTGGCACGACGTACTGGTCGTCAGCTTCGATTCGCTTAAAGATAGCCTGCGCAGCCGGTGCATCACTCACTACCTGCCCGAATATCTTGCGGATCAGTACATTCAGCTGGGTACGGTTAAAGCGCCAGCCATCAGTGCGAATATCCCATTGGAATGGGATATTCGGCGAGAGCTCGCCCCAGCTTTTCTGCACGACATAATCCCGGCCGGTGCTGCACGTCGGTACATTCTGTCGAGAATGGTAGTACCGCCAAAGATGTCGATTGATCTCTTTCTGTTGCAGCAACTCACTGCTGCTCCCGTTGGACACATGCGCATAAAAAGCGCCGCCGAAACGCTGTATCCGACAAACAAAGTGACTGGTGGGGCTACGCGATCAGAGGTTGTTCAGGAAGGAATGGGCTTTCTGGATCAGGCCAGGGAATCGGGATGGCCAATAATCGGCGCGCTCGGGGCTGGGGGCGTAGCTCAAAAAATGCTGCTTGTTGAGGATGCTTCGGGGCAGATTTATCCCAACGGAGCGCTAGACGACGCAGATGTGTGCCGACATTGGTTCGTTAAATTCCCGCGTAACAACGCAACCAAATTAGACCGAGACGTCCTGCATTCCGAATACTGCTTTTACCGCGCGTTGGGCCAGTTGGGGATCGACACGATCGCCGCTGAGGGGCTGACATACGAAGCGGCGAAAATGCCCAGTATTTGGATGCAAAGATTCGATCGCAAAGTCTCTTCGGGGGGGATTGAGCGTATCGCAGTAGAGTCAATGTACTCACTATGTGGCGTCACCCATTCGGTTATTCGTATGGATCATATCGATGTCGTGGATCGTCTAGCGAAAACATGGATTGCCGCAGACCAAGAATCTGAAATACCCGACATGATTAGCGAATACCTGCGGCGGGATTTGATCAACTTGATTGTCGGGAACACCGACAACCATGGTGGAAACCTCTCGATCCTCCGGAGTAAAGAACGAGTGAGCTTTGCACCTATTTACGATCTTGCTCCCATGGTGTTGGATGTTGAAGGTATTGTGCGAAGCACTCGGTGGCCAACAGCAATGGAACGATTAGGGTCGGTCGATTGGGCGGCCGTTTGTGCTCACTTTGCTCATAGGGTAAATCCGGAATGGCTATTCGATCGCTTAAAGGCGGACGCTCGGTTGTTGCTGGCGTTGCCGGATTTGCTACTGGATATAGGGCTACCGGAGCAAGCTTGGCGCTCGCCACTTGTTCCGTTGAGTCGTCTGGAAGATGCGTTTCGTAATTGGAAGTTGATTTGACTGATCCAATTCTAGGTAAGCGTCGCATTTCCCTCTAATCATCTCCTGCCGGCACAGAGCTCTCGCAATGCCTGATCAACGCCTCATAGTTGCTTGTGTTCAAATCACACACACACACACAATCGGTCTTGCAGCTCTCTCTATGAGCGGCAACATGCTGCATATCTCGCATCCAGCATCGAAGAAACCGTCGCCAGTCAATTGCATAACTTCCTTGCGGTAGCCGTGAAGAGCGCGCGCTCGCTGCTTCGAACCTCGCGTGCCATGGCTGTGGGATTTGCTGGTCGATCACGATAACGAAAAGGTGGCCATCGCTTCCTTGGAGTTCTGTTTCTGGAACACGCTCGCGCAATTCATCGACCGTCATCGAATAGGCGTTACCGATCGGGTTTTCGAGATCCTGGGGCTCTATGTCTTTAAGCTCTGCGAGCAACGGTTTTGCCTCCTCAGAACCAGGGCGTAATCGTTCGAGCGCCCAGAGAAGCCTGCGTCGTTGATTCTCGCGCAACCACAAAGTCTTTAGGCCGGTATGCATCGGTGTTTCCTTATCACGGTATACGTAGCTAGTTCGCGGATCGAGTAGCCTGTGTTCGAGCTCACCAGCAACACTGGTCTGTTAACTATTTTCGATGCGTAATGCCGGCTTAACTCCTATCCGGCGTCATAGCTTTCGAGAAACTTTGACTACAGGTCGATGGTGACGTGTTCAATTGTAAGAGCCATTTGCAGCGACTAGACTCCAGACCATGAAACGCTATCTGCGGTTTTGCATCATCTTCATGATCAGCTTGGCGCTTCCCCTCAGCGGGATGGCGGGCGTTCAGGCACCGACAGAACCGTGCCCAATGAAGACGATGGGCATGGCGATGATGGACGACATGGGGATGGACTGCTGCAACGATATGAAAAGCCCTTCCGAGCACGGCAAACCTTGTAAGCCGGGCCAGGAATGCAAGACAGGCGGCATGCTGCAAGTCTCGATCTTCAAGCCTCCTGTAACCGTATTCAGCCCTGTAGTGCTGTCATTCTTAAGCGATTCCTTACCTGTAAAGACCTCGTCCGGGGTTTGGCGACCGCCTCGCGTTTGATTCCTGTCCCACATTGAGCGTCATTCCGCATTAGCGGGATGGACTAGCTGCGCGCATGTCTTTTTTCGTGTGCAGTGGACGATCACAGGAATCGTAAACATGAACCCTAAGTGCTATTGCACAGGTTGGTCACTCGTGGCCGGCCTGGCGGCATGCATGCTGGCATTGCCGAGCCTCGCTGCCGGCTTAACGCTCGATGAAGCGTTGCGACTGGCAGAAAACAATGCTCCGTCGCTGACCGCACAAGACGCGAAAATTCAGGCTGCCAGCAATGCAGCCATCCCTGCTGGTGAATTACCTGATCCCAAGCTCCTGGTGGGCGTGCAGAACTACCCCATCGGCGGCCCGGATCGTTGGAGTATCGACCAAGACTTCATGACTATGCGGATGGTCGGGGTCAGGCAGGAGATGCCCAATAGCGACAAGCGCAAAGCGCGTATCGAAGTCGCCGATGCAGCTATTGATCGTGCCTCTGCGGAGCGTCGAGTCGAACGTCTGAAAGTGCGCCAGTCCACGGCGTTGGCCTGGATCAGCAGCTACTCGGTTGAGCGCAAAGATGTGCTGTTCCAGGACTTCTACAAAGAAAACCGCCTGCTGAGCGATACCGTCCGGGCCCAAATTGCCGGTGGCCGCGCTCAACCCGCCGATGCGGTGACACCCAAGCAGGAAGCAGCTCAACTGGCGGAGCAGCAGGACGATCTGATTCTCCAGAGAGCACAGGCTCGAGCGGCCCTCAAACGCTGGATTGGCTCCGCCGCCAACGATAAGCCTGTGGGCAGCTTGCCTGAATGGCCCGTCGACACCTCAAGTTACTCTCATAAACTGCAACACCATCCCGAGTTGGCAGCGTTTGCACCGATGACCCGCGAAGCGCAAGCCAAGGTTCGTGAAGCTGTGTCGGAGAAGCAGTCAGACTGGAGCTGGGAACTGGATTACCAGCGCCGTGGCCGTGAGTTCGGCGATATGGTCAGCGTGCAATTTTCCTGGGATCTACCGCTGTTTCCTGACTCTCGCCAAAACCCTAAAATCGCAGCCAAACAGGCGGAACTCAGTCAGCTTGAGGCCGAGCGCGAAGCCCTGTCACGCGAGCATACCCAGCAACTGGAAAACGAACTGGCTGACTATGAGCGCCTGAATCGTGCGGTACGCCGTAACCAGGAAAGCCTGTTGCCGCTGGCTAAGGAAAAGGTCGAACTCAGCATGGCCAGTTATCGCTCGGGAAAAGTCGATTTAAACGCCGTTGTTGCCGCCCGTCGTGAACTCATCGAGGCCCGCCTCAAACAGATCGACGTGGAAGAGCAGCGAGCGCTGACCAGTGCGCGGTTGTATTTTGCTTATGGGGAGTCCAGCCAATGATCCTTAAAAAAGGGAACGGGGCATTGTTGGTAGGCATCTCGCTGGCGTTCGGTATTGCCGGTGGTTACTGGTTCGCTCAACAGCGCATGAATGGGGTATCCAGTTCTGCCCAGGAGCAGAGCCTCGATTCACCTGACCAACGCAAGGCTCTGTATTGGTATGACCCCATGTACCCGCAGCAAAAATTCGATAAGCCGGGTAAGTCCCCCTTCATGGACATGCAACTGGTTCCTAAGTACGCCGGTGGCGCAGGGGATCGTGCGACCGTCAGTATCGATCCGAGTCTGACCCAGAATCTCGGTCTGCGTTTTGCAACAGTCACCCGTGGAATCCTTGACTCCAGCCTCGATGTGACGGGTGTTTTGGGATTCAACGAACGCGATGTGGCGGTGATTCAGGCACGCACCACGGGCTTTGTGGAGCGGGTCTATGCCCACGCTCCCGGTGATGTGCTCAAAGCCAACGCGGCGTTAGCGGATATCCTGGTGCCGGAATGGGCCGCTGCCCAGACAGAGTTTCTTGCACTGAAGCGCAGCGGGGATGCTGACCTGTTGGCTGCGGCCCGTCAGCGACTGCGGCTCACCGGTATGCCAGCAGCATTGATTGCTCAGGTAGAGCGTGGCGGCAAGGTTCAACCCTACCTGACTCTCACCAGCCCAATTGGTGGTGTGCTGCAAGAATTGAATGTACGTGCGGGTATGACTGTGGCTACTGGCGATACTTTGGCACGCGTCAATGGCTTGAGAAGTGTCTGGCTCGCCGTGGCCGTTCCAGAATCGGATGCCGGATCGATCACCGTGGGGCAGGTGGTCGAAGCGCGTCTGCCAGCCTTCCCAGGGACAATGCTCAGTGGCAAAGTCAGCGCGATTTTGCCCGAGACCAACCCGGACAGCCGCACGCTTCGCGTGCGGGTGGAACTCCCCAATCCCGACGGGCGCCTCAGACCGGGTTTGACGGCGCAGGTACGCTTGAATCGCTCGACCGGGCAAAGTGTGTTGTGGGTGCCGAGCGAGGCCGTCATCCGCACTGGCCGACGCGCCTTGGTGATGCTCGCCGAAGACGCGGGCCGCTACCGTCCAGTGGAAGTGCACCTCGGGCAGGAAAGCGATGGCAAGACGGCGATAGTGAAAGGTCTGGAAGAAGGCCAGAAGGTGGTTACGTCTGGCCAGTTCCTGCTCGATTCGGAGGCCAGTCTTAAGGGAATCGTTGCAAACTCGGAGGAAGCGTCACTGCCCAGCGCAGCAACTTCCAGTTTTCATGAGGCGGATGGGCAGATCGTTGAGATCAACGACAAAGAAGTCACACTCGCCCATGGCCCCTTCAAGACGCTGGGCATGCCTGGTATGACGATGACGTTCCCACTCGCTAGTCCGGCGCTGATGCAGGGCCTGAAAACGGGCGATAAGGTTAGGATCGCAGTGAGCCAGACCGACGATGGTTTGCGTGTTGAGCGTCTGGATAAATCGGGGAGCCAGCCATGATCGCTGCCCTGATTCGTTGGTCAGTGGCCAACCGATTTCTGGTGCTACTGGCGACGCTGTTTGTCACGGCGTGGGGTATTTGGTCGGTGCAGAGCACGCCCATCGATGCGCTGCCGGATCTCTCTGATGTTCAGGTAATCATCCGCACCCCTTATCCGGGACAAGCGCCGCAGATTGTCGAGAACCAGGTGACCTATCCGTTGGCCACCACCATGCTCTCGGTGCCGGGCGCCAAGACGGTGCGCGGCTATTCCTTCTTCGGCGACAGCTTCGTTTACGTGCTGTTCGAAGACGGCACTGACTTGTACTGGGCTCGCTCGCGGGTGTTGGAGTATCTGAGCCAAATACAAAGTCGGTTGCCGGCCAGCGCCAAACCGGCGTTGGGGCCGGACGCCACGGGCGTGGGCTGGATTTTCCAGTATGCACTGGTGGATCGCAGCGGAGGACACGATCTGGCGCAGCTACGCGCACTTCAGGATTGGTTCCTCAAGTTCGAACTCAAGACCCTGCCCAACGTAGCCGAAGTGGCCACCGTGGGCGGCATGGTCAAGCAGTACCAGGTGCAGCTTGATCCGCTCAAACTGGCCAGCCTCGGTATCACTCAGTCTGAGGTGACTGAAGCTATCGGCAAGGCCAATCAGGAAACTGGTGGCGCGGTGCTGGAGATGGCAGAGACCGAGTTCATCGTGCGCGCTTCCGGATACTTGAAGACGCTCAATGACTTTCGGGCGATCCCGCTCAAGCTGGGTGCGGGTGGCATACCGGTGACCCTTGGCGATGTCGCCACGATCCAGTTGGGGCCGGAAATGCGGCGTGGCATTACTGAACTCGACGGCGAAGGCGAGACCGTCGGCGGCGTGGTCATTTTGCGCAGCGGCAAGAATGCTCGCGAGACCATTGCGGCGGTCAAGACCAAACTCGACGAACTGAAAAACAGCCTGCCGGCCGGGGTGGAAATCGTCACCACCTACGACCGCAGCAAGCTGATCGACCGCGCTGTTGAAAATCTCAGCCACAAGCTCATCGAAGAGTTCATCGTCGTCGCGTTGGTGTGTGGGATCTTCCTCTGGCACCTGCGCTCATCCCTGGTGGCGATCATCTCCTTGCCTGTTGGTGTGTTGATTGCCTTCATCGTCATGCGTTACCAGGGCATCAACGCCAACATCATGTCCTTGGGCGGGATAGCCATCGCCATCGGCGCCATGGTCGATGCCGCCGTGGTGATGATCGAGAACGCCCACAAGAAGATTGAGGCATGGCACGCGGCCAATCCGGGGGAAGAACTGAAGGGTGAGCGTCATTGGCATGTAATGACCGAAGCGGCGGCAGAGGTAGGCCCGGCGCTGTTCTTCTGTTTGCTGATCATCACCCTGTCGTTTATCCCGGTGTTCACCTTGCAGGCCCAGGAAGGCCGCTTGTTCGGCCCGCTGGCTTACACCAAGACCTACGCCATGGCGGCAGCGGCCGGGTTGTCGGTGACGTTGATCCCGGTGCTGATGGGCTATTGGATTCGCGGACGAATCCCCAATGAGCAACAGAACCCGCTAAATCGTTGGCTGATCCGGATCTATCAGCCAGCCCTGGACGCAGTCTTGCGTCGACCAAAGATCACGCTGTTCGTGGCGCTATTGGTTTTTGTCAGTGCGCTATGGCCAATGTCTCGTTTGGGTGGCGAGTTTCTCCCCCCGTTGGACGAGGGCGATCTGCTCTATATGCCTTCAGCTCTGCCGGGGCTGTCGGCGCAGAAAGCGGCGCAACTGCTGCAACAGACCGACCGCCTTATAAAAACGGTGCCCGAGGTCGAACACGTNTTTGGCAAGGCCGGCCGCGCCGAAACCGCCACCGACCCGGCGCCGCTGGAGATGTTCGAAACCACGATCGAGTTCAAGCCGCACAAGCAATGGCGTCCAGGCATGACCCAGGAAAAGTTGGTGGAAGAACTGGATCGAGTGGTACGAGTCCCTGGGCTGACGAATATCTGGATACCACCGATTCGCAACCGTATAGACATGCTTGCCACGGGGATCAAGAGTCCCATCGGAGTGAAAGTTGCCGGCACCAACCTGACGGAGATCGATGCCGCTACTCAGGCGGTCGAGCGGGTGGCCAAGGGTGTGCCCGGTGTCAGTTCGGCATTGGCCGAGCGCCTGACCGGCGGGCGCTATATCGATGTGGATATCGACCGCGCGGCAGCCGCGCAATACGGTCTGAACATCGCTGATGTGCAGTCGATTGTGTCGGGGGCCATTGGCGGGGAAAACGTCGGGGAGACCATTGAAGGTCTCGCACGCTTTCCGATTAACGTGCGTTACCCACGTGAGTGGCGTGACTCGGTCGGCAGCCTGGAGCGATTACCGATTTACACTCCGTTAGGCAGCCAGATCACCCTCGGCACTGTGGCGAAGGTCAAGGTCAGCGACGGGCCGCCAATGCTCAAGAGCGAGGACGCACGGCCTTCTGGCTGGGTATACATCGACGTGCGGGGGCGAGACATTGCCTCGGTGGTCGCCGATCTACGCCAGGTCGTCAATGAGCAGGTCAAGTTGCAGCCCGGCATGAGCCTGAGTTACTCAGGACAGTTCGAGTTTCTAGAAAGAGCCAACGCACGCCTCAAACTGGTGGTGCCTGCCACGCTGTTGATCATCTTTGTGCTGCTCTACCTGACTTTCGCCCGCTTCGATGAGGCGTTGCTGATCATGGCCACTCTGCCATTCGCACTGACTGGCGGAGCATGGTTTCTCTATCTGCTGGGATACAACCTGTCGGTCGCCACCGGAGTCGGCTTTATCGCCTTGGCCGGGGTGTCTGCCGAGTTCGGCGTAATCATGCTGCTCTACCTGAAGAACGCCTGGGCCGAGCGTGAAGACCTCGGCGACAACACTGAGCGTGGGCTGGTTGCGGCCATTCGCGAAGGCGCTGTGCAGCGCGTTCGACCCAAGGCCATGACCGTTGCCGTGATCATTGCCGGCCTTTTACCCATTTTGTTGGGCAGCGGTACTGGTAGCGAAGTGATGAGCCGCATCGCCGCGCCTATGGTCGGCGGCATGATCACGGCACCCTTGCTTTCCCTGTTTGTCATTCCGGCAGCCTATCGCCTGATGCGTCGCCGGCACCTCATAGTTGAACCCATCAAGCCTCAAGGAAAAGTCGTATGAAACTGACCATGATTGCAGTTGCAAGCACCGTATTTGCGCTTTCACTTTCTGTCCATGCGGAGGACATGCCTGGCATGAAAATGGACGGTATGGAGGGCATGGAGATGAAGCAGGATACAAAACAGGCTCAAGTTGCCAATGCCGAGGGAACGATCAAGTCTATAGATACTACGAAGCATACGGTGACCATCTCCCACGGAGCTGTTCCAGCCTTACAGTGGCCGCCAATGACAATGGCTTTTTCCGTAACGGAGAAACAGCTGGCAGGGCTGATAGTCGGAGACCGTGTATCGTTTTCCTTTAGGCCCGAGGGTGGTAAAGCCGCAATTGTTTCCATTAAAAAATAAGACTGTAACGACGAGAATTACGCTTTCTGACGCTAGTCACTTTCGGTTAATTCACTCAATGGGAAAAGAGGTGGGTCAGGAGGATGCTCGAAGAGCGCTTTTTTCCGACTGCGGACCTCCAAGATGGGCCGTTTTGGGTCGATTTTTGTCCCTCACGACAGACAGAAATCGGCCAGAAGCAGCCGCTGGACAGACTAGTGGCAAATAGGTAGCGTCAACCTTCAGCACTGAAACTTTAGCGCAGCTAAGCTTGGCGTCATCCGTGTCGCGTTTCTCCTTGGGCTATGTCGCGCTGCGATTCCCACCAGGCTAGAAAACGGCTAGCAGGACGACAAGAAACGTTATAGAGCATCACTGCCGCGCTCAAGCGCGGGAGTGATGTCACCAAATGGTAGTGAGAGGGCACTCAATGGTAACGCGATCCATGGACGAAGTACGTGCCGATTATATTTCCACGATGGGACAAGAGCTCGGTGCTAATTTCTACGAACTTTATAGAGAACTCGTAGAGCTTCATGTTCTCTGGCAGCAGTATCGGCAGCTTTTCGGAGATTCAACTGACACGGTTCAGCTGCTCAATAGAACGGCTGGTTTATTCTTTAAAATCGTGCAAGATGAGCTTTGGGATAGCGTACTCCTGGGCGTGTCACGAATGACGGACCCACCTAGTACAGGAAAAAAAAAGAACCTAACCGTGCTGTCGCTTTCACCACTTATCACTGATTCCGCGCTAAGGGCGGAGGCTCAGGATCTCTGCACTAAGGCGGTAACGGCAGCAGAGTTCGCCCGCGAGCATCGCAACAAACGTATAGCTCATCAAGATCACAACTACTTTAGTAACCGAAACTCCAATCCTCTCAGCGGCATCAGCAGAGCTGCAGTCGAGGATATGCTCGCAGCACTAAGAGATGTCCTGAATCGCCTAGACAATCACTTCCGAGACAGCACCGTTTTGTATGAGCAATTCGTGGATGATAGTGGGGCTAGGCTGCTAGTCCATAAGCTAAGTAGACTCGAGCGGCTCCAAGGATCAGTGCCACAAAAAAGCGCCCCCTAACAATGGGCTCAAATAGTTCGCTTCGTTCACCGGGATCGGCTCAGCCGGCCCTTTAGCTTAATCGCTATGAATGTCTGCAGGGGGCCGATTGCGTACCGTCGTGATAGACGGCAATCGGCCAAAAGCGGTCAGTCTATGTGTGCACGAAAGTAGCGCGATTCATTCAACAATGAACTGGTTCATCCCTGAGGGGACTGATTTAGGCAGAGCTTCATCAGTTGACAAAATAGGATCTGATTGCAGTGCCTCTAGAAACGCGACGACTGCCCCCACGTCGTTTGGCGCCATCGGGTAGATCTCGGCAAGGATGGGGGAGCGGTACCTCAATAGCCGCCCCGCGAGTTCCGCTTCGCGAGGTCGGCCTTTCTGTGCGGCAAACATTAATGGAATGGGGTTAAAGTGATGACTAATGACTTCTTCCAAGGATTTGAATACACCGTTGTGCCCCCATGGCCCAGTGCGCGTAACATTACGTAGCGGTGGAGTACGAAATTGAAAGCGATCTATGGCCAATCCCGTCGCTTTTGCCCTTCCATAATCTAAATAACCTCCGTGCTTGCCAACGTCGAGTTGCGGAACGGCAAGTCCGTGATATTTAAAGTCCGAGAATTCCTCTCCTGTATGACAAACCGCACAGCGCCCTTTCCCGAAGAAAATCATCGCCCCTTTTTTTTGCTGCGGGGATAAAGCTGAGATTTCTCCACTTACATAGCTATCCCAAGCTGCTGGTTTAAGCTGAAACGCTAAGGAAATGTAAGCTGCCAAGGCATTGCCAATATGAGTGATATCAAACTTGCTTGTAGCCGGATAAGCTGACTGGAAAAGTCTTCTATATTCGGACTGCATAGGGGTCGAGGCGGTCGAAGTGCCTAGCAAGCGTTTAAGTAAATTACCATAAACATTCAATGTGCGCTCTTGAAAGTTATCAGGGTCGACTGTCATGTCAACTAGATCCGCATGGTAGGTGGCTTGGTTCTCACCTCCGCGGCGTACAGATCGGCCCAGCATCTCATCAGGTTCCACTTGGGGGAAGGTTGCTGCGACGGCAAGTAGATTTTCGAATCCCTTTGGCATTTTATTACCCATAGGCGATTCAAAACTGCCATTTTTGCCAATCTGTACTCGTCCGTCCCAAAATAAAGCGGTAAAATCGCTTTCTCCACGATTAAAAAACGGGAGCACATTCCTGGGTATTACAAAAGCTTCTGGAGATTGAAGCCTTTGCTCTCCCACTCCGCTTGAGCCGATACCCACGGCCATAGGTAATCCGTCAACACTGCCTTTGCTACGGACGTGACAAGTCGCGCAAGTCGTGTTGTTTGGCCCCCCCATGATGGGATCAAAAAACAGCATCTGCCCTAATTTTTCCTTCGGGCCCATGAACAACGGCCTGATAGTCATGGGCTCAACCCGATAGGCAGTGAGCACTTTCCTCAGAAGTTGATCTTCATGGTTAAGTTGCGATGCCTGCAGATGGCTAATCCACGATAGGAGAATAAAATACGTAAGAATCAGCTTCCTCATATTAAAATCTATCCATGCGATGAGCATCGACCATCTGCTGTACCGTGATTTGTTCGACTTCAAGAACCTCCAGGCCTAACATCGCCAGTTGGTCTTCTGATAGTCCCTGAATTAATAGCTGCTTACGAAGTATGTCGTAGTCGTGACAGACCATCATCCCAACGTCTGCACTTAACCTGAGACGCTCGGACTGTGGATCATTTCCGATTAATCCCCGTAGCGCAGCTTCCTCATGCATTGCCAAGTCGCACTCTAAAGCGAGTCGCTTGTACTCATCACCGTGACTATATTCGGCGATAAGCGGTCGAACATAATCTTGGAAAACAATGAAGCCCAGTCCGATCACGGATATCACGGGAGCCCAAAGTCGAAGATATCTATAGACCCTGCGATTCATTTGGGAACAATCACGCCTAAGGCGTTCAGTGTTTGCGTACCCATCATGCCATCTGCAGGCAAGCTGTTATGAGACTGGAACAATTTCAGTGCCAAACGAGTTTGCTCTCCCATTACGCCGTCTATGGTGCCAGGTTCATAACCTTTGATAATCAAACCCATCTGTACGCGCCTAATTAACTCCATGAGTTTTTTATTATTAGGATCAAAATCTGAGCCGATGGGGCTGACTGTCGAAGGCCTTCCTGCATCTACAGGATTGCGGCTACCGGTGGAACCACCAAGACTGTTCGAACCGCTCGCTCCAAAGTTGCTTGAGTAAGGTGTTTTTGGTGCTGAATAGGCAGGGCTGGGGGGGGGATAAGTTTTACTTGGTGCCGTGTAAGTCCGGCTTGGAGCAGAGTAGGAACCGCTTCCTGAACTGTGAGATGAATGCGAGGAATGTGACGAGTGGGATCGATGGGCTGCGTATAAATTATCGCCGGGCATGTTCAGCGGTCGTAAGCTGACCGGGTCAAATCTGCTGGCGAAAGGGTTCTTCAGTCCCTGCTCCAGGGCTTGCACGTCAGTGTTCACCAAAGAAGTTCCGGCAACGAACGCTGACAGCGACGTGATGAATTTAGACATTGATAATCCCTTCAATTTTTTGGATTTTCATCGAAAATTTACCTGGGTGATGCCATGAGAAAAGACCTGCACACTCTGTTTTCACTCTGCAAGTAGCACAGTCCTCCGCAAACGTACGTTTCCAATCGGAGATGCTTTTGTGTGCATACGGCCACAGAATTTGTGGCAAAGCGCAGAGTGGGGCATTCATCAAAATGGCAGGTATTTTCGCTCGCTTCAGTGTTCTGATGCCGTGACTGAGCTCAGCGCTCCATTCTCGAAGGTCAATGTCGGTCAGTTCAGGGTTTGCCAAAGCAAAGCCAATGGGTTCGCATGCCATTAATGCGACCTCACGTACGAAAGGCAAATTACGACCAATGAATTCGCAAAGCGCTGCAAGGTTTTCCAAAACAGGGCGAATGAGCACAATTCTCAGCTGGACGGCTTGCCCAAATCGACGAAGATTCAATAGACCAGCCAGTGTCTCCTCAAATGCCCCCGGGCTCTGAACGACGAAGTCATGTAGAAAGTCGGCATGTCCATAGAGCGGCACCATCCATGTTACGCGCTCACTCAACCCCTTTAACATGTGCTCAGCATAGATCGGATTAGCTAACAGCCTGCCATTGCTCAGCACGTCGTACCGAGTGCTAGGATGTTGATGAGCAAAGGTATCAAGCACAAGACGCAGATGCTCACCCAGCAACAAAGGCTCCCCTCCGGAAAATCCCAATGTATGCGGAGAGCTAGCTATATGATTGGCGACTTCTACCGCCTCGTTCACCAACCAGCTATCGTCTTGTTTTGTCGGGGGCTGCGAGCACATTAGGCAATAGCTATTGCACCGATTGGTGAGGAAAACAGTGTGGTGCTGGTCTGTATACCGATATAGGACATGCGCGTGATTCATGTGGTCGGCGAAGGCTACTACGTCTTCGTCCATCAGAATGCCGCCGGTTTCAACCACAGGCTCTGCCTGCCATTGGTCTGCGACATGGAGACTAGATGTCAGTGAAATCAGGTTGGTTAGCCCAGCACTACGCAGTTGCGCAACTTTGGTAATCCCCTCCGCATCTGCGGCCCTCACTAAAAATCTCAATTCGGGTCGCCACTGCGCGCTCAAATTCTCGAGCGAAATCACTCTAGCTACTGTTCGATATTCAACGCCATGCGTTCGTACACGGACCTTACGCATTAGAGTATCCAGCGGGGTGAGCCCAGCGATAGGCAATATCGAGAAAATCGTCGTCGGCAGTTCGTAACTTGCGAAAAAAGTATTCGAAGAGCCACTTATGTCGTTTGCAGTGTTCAGTAAGCAAAGCAACAGTCCTCATGTCGCCAAACTCGGCTTGCGCCCCAACTGGATCAGGCCCGCAAAAGCTATTGAACGCGCAAGTTTCACAGCCTACTGCTTGAGTAGAAATACTTGTTTCTATCAGCTGCCTCATGACAGGAGACGCCATTAACTGTGCAAGGGAGTCACCAATAGAACCTAAACGCAAAGAACCATCTCCCGTTTCGGCGAGCATCCGTGCCTCGTCGCTTGGATAGACATAACCGTCGTAGTTGTAGACCAGAACAGCAAGGCCAGACCCTGTCGGGCTTTGCAAGTCGACGTAACCCGCATCGAAGGGTGATAAAAGCTTGTTAAAAATTAATGCGGCGGTACCTTCACGTAACTCAGTACCTCTGGCGTTCCATTCTAAGACACGTTGCAAAGCTTTCTGATAGAAGTTTGTGAATTCTGGAAGAGTGTATCCCAAATGCTTGATGTTGCGTCTGGCAAATCCATATAAGCTTAACGGTCGCATGAAAATTTCGGTGAATCCATTTTTCACGTACTCGTCCACAATGGCCTCAGGGTACGCAAGAGAGGCTTTAGTTGTGGTCATCAATGCTGCTACCGCTTGTGGGCCCATGATACTCCGTGCCAGTTCGATTCCTGCCAAAGTCCGGGCGTGCGAATCACGCGATGGTATTGGGCGGTTTTTATTGTGCAACAACGCCGGGCCATCAAGGCTCGTTGAAAGGTAGACCTGGTTACTTCTAAAATACTCACACATTCCAGAGGTTAATTGGTGCAATGTTGATGCAACCACGAAACGAATACGGCGCTTGTGCTCCAGATTCATCTTTTGAATAAGATCAATTGCTCGTTGGATAAGATCGAAACGGAGCAGCGGATCGCCACCTTGAAACTCAATTGTCAGAGCATTGGCCTGACTTTGAAAAATAGTCGCGCAGGAAGCATCAATCTGAGATGGACTCATTGAGTGACCCACATCTTCAAGGCGTCTGCTGACTTGGCAGTATTGACAAGAATGTTCGCATTGAAGGGTAGGCACAATTATGTGCAAAGACTGACCTGCCAATACAGTTTCTTTCCGGGCTGCTATTCGCGATCGTAATAGCTCTAGAGTTCCGATAGAACTATTTCCGGTTAAAAAATACTTAGATTGTAGTTCCGCGCGCTTTTTGAGCTCTAATGTTTCAGGTGTTTGGATTAGAGCCAACAATTCCTGTTGCGTCAAAAATGTATGGTCACCTGCAGCACTAACTGCTACAACGGACTGATCGTCGAGTCGATGAAATCCGAATGGCAGCAGGCTTCCCGCAACGAAGTTAGCGTTCATTCAGAAGCACTCATAAACATATCCAATCGTACTAATGTATTTGGTGGGATTTTCCTACGAGTAACTTCGTCATCCAATAATTGCGTCAAAAGCCCATTGAGCGTAGGAATGTTCGATTTTACTGAACAAAAGGCCTGAAGGCCCGTGTCCACCTGCCGCAACTCGTACCCTCTATGAATCAATTCAGCTTGAAGAGCAAGCGATAAAGGGCGGTTGATATCCACCCAAAGCTTGCCCGGAGATGACTCAGGATAGATGAGATTGATATTCGTCACGAGCAACATTCCATTGATTTGCTATTATACATTGGCTCCATTTCCAAAGAGCTGATTGCATGCTGACGTGATCTGCCGATGAGACCAATTCCAACATTACTTTTTTACTCTGAACTCAAATCTCGACGAAAGAAAGCAATATGATGTCACTCCGTCCAAATTTTTTTGGCTGACACAAACGCGCGCAGCTAGCGGTGGCTTGCCTTTCAAAAATCAGGTGGGCTAGAACCCCCAGTTTTCGACTCTGACTGACAGCTTTTGGCCGATTCTGTTGAAAAAGTCGATTCTTCCAGACTGCCCGCATACTGATCACTGAAAACGCCTTTTTTGCGCGCCGCTACGCGAAATCTGAGCCTGGAATCCTCTGCTCAATGTAAAGATTTCAATCTCAAGCGCATACTTTTCTACCGTGGAAACCATGGCCGGCTTTTTCAACAGAATCGGCCGTAAGCAGCATTCCACGACGGGCAGCTATGGGTCGATCTCTGTCTGTCATCTCTATCATTATGATTGAGTCGAAAGCGGAACCATCTTGAGGGTGTTCAATTCGTAAAGCGTTTTTTGCACCACAATGACACCAGAATGCCTGTGGCAATCGACACCATTGGAATGCTTGAAGCAACGCTCAGCGTTGGAAACACCAACAGTATTTGCGAGTCGTTACCGCCGAGCATCATCGAAGCCCCAATCCCCATCAAAATACCCGCCAACAAATGAACGCCTGCCTTTGATGGGGTAAAGGCCTCGAAACGAAACATTTTCCCGTACACGGTAAAACTCAGCATGCCTGCCAGCAACATGACAAACACAGCAATACGCCGGGCGCTGATTGCCATATCGGCTTGCCAGAACAACTGCGAAACATTGTAAAAGAACACACTCGGTGTCCATAACGGCTCGAACGTATAGAGCGCACTCGTCAACGCCCCCAGCAGCATACTGGAGAAAACCAGGTGTTTATTACCATGTATGGCGACCAAAAAAATCAGCACCAGCGCCACTACACCGATCAACAGCCAGTAATGGCGGCTGGAAATTTCGGGCATCAGAAGGGTCTTCTGTCGGGCATCATGCGCATGTCATACCAGAGCACGATCCCCAGGACCCAGCCGATCATGGTGAACAGTTTATTGAAATTGCCACTGGCAAACCTGGTCAGCGTACCTACGCTGCAACCGTTGTTCAGCACCGATGCCACCCCGAACAACATGCCTCCCGAAACCAGTAAAGGATAGGAAATACCCGGCGAGTACAGCGGCAGGCTGACCTCGGAGAAACGATAGAGCTGGGCCAGCAGCAACCCGAACAATCCACACGATGTCAGTGCCACAAACAACGTCGGGCGCCCCGCCAGCAATTGTTTGCTCGCTTTGACAAGGCACATGCCCATGCGCTGCGAAACCCAGCCAATCAGGAACGCTAATACCAACGCCATCAATAAAGAGAAAACCATGTTCGTGCGCCACTGCTGATTTGGATGGACCGGGCCTCACCAGGCATCAGCGTAGCCCTCGATTAGGCTACCTGTGTATCGGACACAGTCGTAAGCTGACGGTCGCTTTGTATCGCCCTCTGGTTTCGTAGAGGTTGAATGACTGTTCCTGTCCGAGGCTGTGTAAGAACGTTTTTGAGCGCGACTGGTACTCAAAACCGGACTGTAAATCGCACTTCTACGCGAAATCGGCATCTACTGACATGCCGATAAATTTCGGATTTAACGCAGACACGCACACTTCAATTTTGGCGGAGCTTTTTTACACACTCTGGGCCAATTGCAGCCACTCAAATGCGTCAACGGCTCGCCGAGGCCGCGCATGTGTCCAGCGAGGACCTTTGGGCGTTAAAAAACATGAAAGATGTAGTCAGCGGACTCGTTGGCAGCCAGAGACACCTTCGATGCGGCCAATCGCTCGCGCAGCACTGGTTCATCAACCCGAACTTGCCACTCTAAGTCAGGATAGTCCTCTGGAGTGCCAGTAACGCTGTGTATCGCTTCGAGCAGTTTTCCCCGTGGTGGAAAGTAAACGGCCAGCGCGTTGTCTTTCCAACTCGCCACATTCAGGCCCAGTTGAGCGCAGATGGCGATTTTGCTTGATGCATCGGCTCTGTCTGCTTGTCGAGATTGATTGACGAGTGCTTCCAGCGCTGGATTGGCTCGTCCATCTGTACATAGAATATCGTTGCTCTCCCACGCTTCTGGCGGGCACACCTTGTTGTCTTGGCGTAACGGGATAAATGGGTTGATTTCCATTGGATAAATTCGACAAACCAACGGGCGCTCGTCGTAGATACCGCACAGATTATCCGCTCTGAGGTTGGGACATTGCTCGAGGGCTTTGCCAGCAAATACGGCGATGACGTTTATCCGTGCATCGCCACAACGAACGCTTACCGACCGACCTTTGGCGTGGGCGAATTCCTCTGATGAACGAGGCCAGTTCGATTCGTCGAAGGCTTCGACAATCACTGCGACTTCATCCCCCCGAGTCAGCCACTGTTGTGCCTCAGCTAACGTCAACGGTATCAGTCTGCCTTTGCAGCAAATACCGCAGCCTACACAGGAAAATCGGACGGCATTACTTTGCATGTGAATTACCTGGAAGTTGCAGCCCTACGGAAGGCGGGCGTTGTAATGGCGTGATTTGCGGCGCACGGAGAACGAAGCGTTTAGCGGTACACGGGTTGCCGAAAACCATGAACAAGGTTATTGCCTACGCAATGCGCGTGCGCGCCCTGCGCTTGCCCACATGAAGCAGCCTCAGGATTGTTAACTAGTACAAAGGCGTGCTCTTGGAATGACAGCGAAAGCGGTACACGGGTTGCCGAAAACCATGAACAAGGTTGCTTTCTGAAACCATGCTCAATGGTGAAGGTTTCATCGGATGCCCAGCCGCCGATCAAGTGAAAGTGATCCAGCCCCGCGCGCGACTATGAGCAGCAGTAGGCCTGCCCAAGAGAGGTGAGTTGGCCAGGCATCGGGGTACACAAACACTTCGATTACAAAGGTCATGCCCAGCAATGCCAATGCTGATAGACGGGTAAACAGACCCAGCACCAGAAGCACAGGAAACAGATGCTCGCTGTACGTCGAGAGGTGCGCCGCCAGTTCTGGAGAGATCAACGGCAATGCGTACTCCGTACGGAAAAGCTCGTATGTGCTCGGAGTGATTGTCATAAAGTCCGAGACTTTGGTGCGTCCGGACATGAAGAAAATGGCGGCAATAGCAATGCGCGCCACCAGAACCAAAAACGAATCGCCGATGAGTGTGCTCAGCCGGTTCGCGACGAGATTCCAGAGTCCGCGCAGGGAGTGGTCAGCGGCGGGTGAGCGGGTTTGGAGAGTGTCCATGTCGTGCTCCTTTAATGATGTCAGTAACCGGTTTTTCAGGAGGAAAGACCCAAGTCCATAGAAACGAATGCATCGGCACTCACCAGGCGGATAATGAGATTCTCCAGATTCAGGTCTGGTTCGGCTTCAATGGCTTTATCTGCCGCGAGATCGAGGGGCAGGTGCGCTGTACAGGCGTCGAGAAAGGCACAATCAGCAGCACTGGCGGGTTGCCAATGCACGCGACCGGCTTTACGTGTCAGCAGCGCGCCTTCGCCTTGCCATTCGAGTTCCTCTGGCATTTCCAGTTGTTCGCGATTGACACGCCATATCGTGTAGGCCGGGCAGTCAGGTAACCAGAGCCAACCGGCTGCGGCCCTTGGTGTCAGCCACAGATTGCCAAGTTCTGTCTCGGTAAACTGCGACAAGTCGCTCAGCTCCAGACCCGGTTCATCAATGGCGCAATGAACGTGTGTCCAGAGCAAATCCAGCCGGGCGACACCGCCTAAGTAAGGCATTTCTCGCGCAGGCTCAAATTCGTCGAGAAAGCGGGGGAAGTCGGTGCCGTAGTGCAGCAACCGGGCATCCGTTGGCGGCGAAAGGCGTGCGTATATCGCCACCGCACTTCTGAGCCAGTCAGTGCCCACCAGGCGCTCAACAGTTGGAAAGTTGGCGAGCAGCGCATCAGTCGAACCCTTGAGTACTGTATTGCGATACACCGTAAAACCAGGCTGAGTGGTAAGTGAGTCCATGAGGGATGATTCGCTGCCATACAACGCATCCACGAATGCATCCTGAAAACTCGCAAGGGATGGTTTCATATCGCCACCTGCAATCGCTGGTTTTGCCCAAGGTTCAACACGGTCTGTGCCCGGTTGCGTTCGGCCAGTAAAACGTCGAAGTCAGGGATATGATCATCACGTTCAATCAGTGTAGGGCGCAGGCCGATCCTCTCGATCAGACGTCGATACAAAGACCAGACGTCCTCGGCGATAGGGGCATCGTGGGTATCAATCAGTAACGTGGAGTTGCCAGGATCTTCGGCGAATCCTGCTAGATGAATCTCCATGATCGCTTTCGCCGGAAACGCATCCAGATAGGTAGACGCATCGAACCCCAGGTTATGGGCGCTGATGTGCACGTTATTCACATCCAGCAGCAAACCGCAGCCCGTTCGCCGACTCAGCTCGGTGAGAAAGTCGAGCTCGCTGTAGTCATGTCCATCGAAGTGCAAATAGTGGGTCGGATTTTCGATCGCAATGCGACGTCCGAGGATATCTTGTGTGCGTTGAATATTGCCTGCGATGCGCTGCAAGGCTTCTCCGGTACGGGGAAAGGGCAGTAGGTCAGGATGGTACTTTCCGCGCCAGGTTGACCACGCCAGATGCTCGGAGATTAAGGCCGGTTGAACGCGATCCGCGAGCATTTTTAGACGTTTCAAATGCTCTTCGTCCGGCGGGCAATCGGCGGCCAGTGATAGCGATACACCATGCAACGACAGTGGGTATCGCTCACCAATGGCTTCCAGCCATGCCAAACGGGGGCCACCGCCAACCATATAGTTTTCCGGATGAACTTCGAACCAGAGACCCTCGACGGTACACTCGAGGGCGTCCTCATAATGGTTCGGTTTGAGACCGAGTCCGGCCCCGATCTGGAATGGCTTATTCATGATTGGCGTGTGCCCCATGGTGACGGTATTACATAGGTGTGAGGGTGCCGGTGCCTTTTGGCGTCTTGATGCTGGTGCAAGTACCCTCTGGAACGTTTTTCCAGGCGTTAGGCTGGTAGTCCATTTTGGCAGTGCCTGCACAGGTGGTGCCGGCGCCGGCTTTGCAATCGTTGTGACCAGCCATGGCAACGCCGTAACATTTTTCCATGGAACCGGCTGCGGTTGGGGTCTCTGCGGCAATGGCGCCAGCGGCGAAGGAAGAAAAGGCAACGGCGAGGGCGGCAAGTTTCAGATTGTTCATGGCTGTTACTCCGGGATCATGGGGATGGGTCGTCGTATCAGTGCAGGATGCTCTGTACTTGCGATCCGATAAGTAGTTCGCTGGCTTCTCCTTTCCGGTTACAGCCATCACAAAATATTTTTCAAAAACTTTTCATAAGCCGCAAACAAGGTCGATTGTTGCCTTACGTCCTTGAGCGCAAGCATCATCCGTTGCCTGTCGTCAGGGCTGGCGTTGTATAGGTACAAAAAAATTTTTACTCTTCGTGTAACCAGGGCGGACGATGGAACGAACTACATGTAACGACGCGTTGCGCAGCCGAGAGATGCAGCTTCAGGCTCTGTTCCTCGCAGGCCTTGAGGGCGACGAGCGGGCTTATCGCTCGTTCCTGTCGGTGTTAAGTGGTCATGTACGCGGCTTTTTGCGCGCCCGGCTGCAACGCCAGCCCAGTGAAATCGAGGACTTGCTGCAAGAGGTGCTGCTGGCCGTGCATAACGGTCGCCATACGTATCAGACGGATCAACCCCTGACGGCGTGGGTTTTTGCCATCACCCGCTACAAACTCACAGATTTTTTCCGAGGACGGTCGCGCCATGAGGTCTTCAACGACACCCTCGACGATGCGGCGGAACTGTTTGCCGAGCCTCACCTTGAACCGGCGCAGGCCAGTCGCGACCTGGGCAAGTTACTTGAGCAATTACCTGAGCGCCAGCGTCTGCCGATCATGCACGTGAAGCTTGAGGGATTGTCCGTCACAGAAACTGCGCAAATGACAGGATTGTCGGAGTCAGCCGTTAAGATCGGCGTCCATCGCGGGCTTAAAGCGCTGGCACTTAAGATTAGAGGTGCACTATGAAAACTGATGATTTTATTGGCATGCTCGCCTCCGGGATCACCCCGGTAGACCGGCATGCGCTTGCCAAACGCTTCAGTGTTGCGGTGCTGGCAGGGCTTGTAGTTGCCACCTTGCTGGTGACGATCATATTGGGTGTCCGTCCAGACCTGGCCACAGTTGCAACAACCCCTATCTTCTGGGCGAAGATCGCCTTCCCGCTGAGTCTGATGATCGGCGCTCTGAGCGTGGTGACGCGACTGGCAAGACCTGGAGTAACTCCGGGCACCGGAAGCCTCCTGATCGGTGCAGCGGTGGCAGCGGTGTGGGCCGGTACCCTCTATGTCCTCATGACTGCAGTTCCCGATACGCGCGTCGCGATCATTCTGGGTAAGACTTGGCGGGTATGCGCGATGAACATCACCTTGCTTTCGATTCCTGGGTTTATTGCTGTTTTCTGGGCCCTACGCGGGATGGCCCCGACGCGACTGTCACTGACAGGTGCCTGTGGTGGATTATTGGCGAGTGCGATGGCTACGATTGCCTATTGCCTGCATTGCCCTGAAATGGAGGCTCCATTTTGGGGGGCCTGGTATTTGCTGGGTATGTTAGTTCCGACTGCGTTAGGCGCATTACTAGGGTCGCGATGGCTTCGCTGGTAGCAATAATGGTTGATAATGCCTATCCAGCGATTCCACCACTAACTATCGTCGCAAGTTTGAGATCAGTACAGCTAACCTGGCCAAATTCAATACAAATGACTGGTCCGGTCGAATGCAAATAGGTGGTAAGTAGCTGTGTGCTTGGGTGGTCAGGTGATCACGGCGCCGGTGGCCTCTCACTAATACTTAAATCTAAACATTGATGATGGGAGCCTCATAAGTTTTTTATGAGTCTTTCCTTCACGTGTCCGCAGGATGAATTTGCACGTGTTTCGTTGGCATTTGCGACCGTCAGCTTTGGGTCGATTCTGTTGAAAAAGTCGGCCGGCCCAAATTGCCTGATCATTGACTGGTGAAAACGCCGTTTTGTCGCGCCGCTACGTGAAATCCGAGCCCGGAAGCCTCTGCCAGAAGTAAAGATTTTAATCTCGGACACTTACTTTTCTGATGCGCAAACCAACGCCGACTTTTTCAACAGAATCGGCCGTTTGCTGCCCCTCACGACAGGCAGCAATCGGCTGAGCAGCCACTCGAACACATCACCTGGATCAGCTGTTTTGTAGGACGAAGACCGGGGAGTCGGGATTCCCAGCTACATACGTCCACTACCCTCAGTTATGTGGCTTGGGCTGGCGACCAATTAACATTGAGAGCGGTATGGAGTGATGATGCTAAATCCAGTCCGGGATACGACTACCGCCCCCCAATCTTTGAGGCTTCATTCGACACGAACCTGTTGGGTGATCCGCGGTAACCGAATGCGGTTTAATGCCCAGGCGGGTGAGCCAAGGGGAAGTAACCCTTACATCGACTTGACCGATACCACTTCCACAAACCTGAATTTTTTTCTGGCTGTCTTAATAGCTTCTTGTTCTGCAACTAGGGAGCTCAGCGTATCAGCCTCATGTACCATCTCGTACATTTCGCCTTCAAATTCATTTCCCACACGGAGCGTGACTCTCAACCTAGGTGTGAAGCCTTTTGAGACTGTCTTTTTCTTCGCTGCCTTCACCGGTTGCACGATCACAACATCCGGGACTGTGTCCTGCACGTCTGAGTGAATTGCCGGCGCAGAGGGCTCAGGATCACCGAATAGCGCCCGGCGCATCTCATCTTCCATCAATTCTGTATTCATGCCATTTCTCAGAAGGGTGTTATCTATAACCTGATCGATTCTATCAGGATGACCAGACTCTGTTGTAAAGCGTCGCTGGGGTGAGACCTCAAGTGGCAAGGGCCAGCAGATACCGGCGAGTGTCAGCGTTTTCATCTGCCGCCTATCATTGCGGGCAGCTGTCGACCCTTAGCTACCGATCAGCACCGGCAGAATTCGGCCAGCCTCTGCCGCTCACGACAGGTGGGAGCCGGCCAAGAGCGGTTTCAAAACGATCACGTAATGAAGAGAGGGCGGTGGGAAGGTGGGGATGACTGCGAAGCTCCGTCGGGTATGGGGGCGCATTCAGTAGATCCACCGTCGCGATCGGCTCCCCGGTTACTTTGAGCGCTTGCAACAGATTTAGGTGAACGTACGGCAGACGGCTCGCAGAGTGGTGCGCAATACTTTGGCAGATACTACCGAGGCCGCGAAGGGAAGGCATTCATTCTTCCTGATTTTGTTTGCGAGCTGCATTGTGCTGCTGGATTCCTAGAGACCATATGGTGCCTCAAAACCTGCGCAAAATGCCCCCATGGCCGAATCGTTATAAAAATGTGTTTTCATACAGCCTGGACCCATAGCGGTCGTTCGGCGAGCTTGCTTTTAGGATTATGGTGTAACGACTACGGCGAAGTCGCCCGTTCACTCTCGCAAGCCTCTGCGCTAAATGATCGATAGATAAGGCTCGTCGTCCGCTAAATAAACACGTTGGATCGCTGGATGCGGCGGCGCTGTATCTGGTGCATACCTCAAGCCTGTCAGGGGCAAGTTACCGCGCAAGTTCATCTGTTCGAAGCTTGAGCCCGATTAGAGCTGCATCTAACTACTGGGCGGTCATGTGTTTATCTTCCAATGAGGATCGTTTGCCATCAGCGCTGCTGCCCAGTCTGCAAAGACCCTCACCCTGGCTGATAAATGCCGCGAGTAGGGATAGACGAGACTGATGGGCATGCCGCCTAAAATCCAATCAGGTAGAACCGATACCAACTGTCCTGACTGAAGGTGCGGGTTTGCTTGCGCCAGAGGCACGGAAATAATTCCAAGTCCTGACAGGCCTGCGGTCATGTAAGCGTCCCCATGGTTAAAACGCATTGTCGGAAGTTGATCAATCGCGAACGTTCTACCCCCGTTCCGCAGCACTGGGGCCAGCTGTTTCCCCGAACCTGGAAATGTGAAACCAAGGTACCGGTGATGCATTAAATCCTCAGGTCTCAATATTGGGGGAGTGTTTCTGAGGTACGTGGATGATGCACACAAGCAGAAGCGCATCTGCCCCACCGGCCGGCACACCAGTCCGTCATCCGTGATCGGCCCGCCTCGAAATGCACAATCAATACCCTCTTGCACGAGATCGACCACGCGTTCGCTACAGCCGATGTCCAGTTGAATATTCGGATGCGACTTCGAAAAGTCAGGTAGGGATGGAATGATGAGGCATGTCCCGACTGGAGAAGGCATCTCCACTCGCACCCTCCCGCGCGCCTCAGTACGACTCTGCGAAATGGACACTTCCAGTTCGTCGATATCATCGAGCACGGCGCGGGCACGCTGATAGTAAGCGGCACCATCTGTGGTAGGAGTTACCCTTCGAGTGGTCCTATGCAACAGCTTTACCGACAACAGCGACTCAAGGCCCTGTATCTGACCGGATATGGTTGTTTTCGCCACGTTCAATGCGTGCGCCGCGCGTGTAAAGCTTCCTGTTTCGACGATTCGGCAGAACGCACGCATCGCCTCCAATCGATCAAAAGCCATGATTATCCGAGTTCTCGCACAATGAAGTCGATTTGCCCCAGTTTATCTCGTTAGTTTCAGCCAATACAGTTGCTTCAGAGCCGAAACCTTCGGTTGACTGGAGATAAAGAAATGACTTCAAAACGCCTTAACTATTACGCAGCTGCTCCACAGGCGATGAAGGCCATGATGGGGCTGGAAAAAGCCATTTCGGAATCGGTGCTTCCTCTCGCTTTGCGGGAGTTAGTACGGATCCGGGCATCCCAAATCAACGGCTGTGCCTACTGCGTTGATATGCATACCACCGATGCCGTTAACCAAGGTGAAACATTACGTCGCCTAGCAGCTTTGAGTACCTGGAAGGAAACACCTTTTTTCAATCAGCAGGAACGCGCCGCCCTGTTATGGACCGAGACGCTGACGCTGGTCGCAACGACTCATGCACCAGATGACATCTACGAAGAAGTCGCCGCCGCTTTCAACGACCAGGAGCTGGCGGAATTGACCTTTGTGATTGCCACGATCAACGCCTGGAATCGCTTTGGCGTTGGCTTCGCAATGCAGCCGGAATAAACATCATGAACTTGCTGTTGAAGGTCATCGGTGCAACGTTCGTAGGCATGTTCAGTACAGTTGCCCTGGCTCATGGCGGTGGCGCGGGAGATGAAATCGTTACTCCGATCGCTCAAGCTGTGTTGCCTCCACAGACTTTTGCGAAGGCCACTGCCGTTCGTGTCGACTTCGCGCCCGGTGCCACTTCCACTCCCCATCGACATCCAGGGCATGTGTTTGTTGCTGTACTGAGCGGTGAAGTTGAGTCGGCGCTCGACGGCCAGCCGCCGCAGCTCTACAAAGCTGGACAAGCGTGGTATGAGGAACCAGGTCAGTTGCATCGGGTAACGCGCAATCCGAGCACCTCCCAGCCCGCGTCCCTCGTCGCCTGGTTGCTCTCCAATGATAAGGAGACACTGGTGCAACCCACCGAATCAAAGCCATAAAC
The DNA here is from genome assembly GCF_002251635.1 of Pseudomonas mandelii. Lineage (GTDB taxonomy): Bacteria > Pseudomonadota > Gammaproteobacteria > Pseudomonadales > Pseudomonadaceae > Aquipseudomonas > Aquipseudomonas mandelii_B. The sequence goes on along the minus strand of NZ_NMOJ01000050.1, from coordinate 130,848 downwards.
CTTGACGCCAGTGGCGGGGATTACGTCCCACCCCCTCGACGTAACCACGCCCTTGGCACTTGCGCGACGAAAAAAGGGACTAGAATTTTTATCGGGCTGGTACCAACGAAATGCCCAGCTTTTTGCATTCCTGAGGCTAAGAAGTGCCCAAGCCGAAAGCCTGATAAGGGCTATATCGCCTTCGATTTTTTGCTTGAAGAAAAAATATTTTGTTTCGCCCCCTTGAAATTTTTTTTGTGCGACGGATCTTTATATTTGAGGACAACAAAAAAGCAGCGATCTCGAAGACCCCGCTTTTGGCGATCAGGTTGAGCAATGGGTGTGGTTTTTCGCTTTTGACGGTGTTTGTGCTTTTGCCTTTCCTGCCCTTTATTGAGTCGAACACAGGCGCATGGCTGTCCCTTGGGCATGGCAAAATCGTCACTGTGCGGCGACAGCCGCTGCTTTCAGGTTTGATTTCAAACAACTAATTTTTTTTTAAAAAATACCCACGTCGGACAACTATGGCCCACAAGCGACCACGCGATAGTGGCTGGAAAACGTTATGAACAGGGATTTGGAGTCGACTGTCTGGCGAATGGCGCAGCTGCAAGGTGCTGGAGCTGTATTCCGTAAGCTGATTGAAGATGCCGTCAGCCTCTATAAGAGAGCTCCTGGATTTGACCCATCCGATCGACTGCACGCGGCTGACATCGGTCTGACTGGCTTTGAGGTGTTACGCGATGTGCTCGAACGTCACGGATATTGTGCAGGCCCTCCTGGTAGCTACGTCGAAATCAGGTCTCGTCTAAGAGCGCATTTGAGATACCAGCTTCAATGGCACCTCGTGAGCGCTGGTCAAGGTACTGATGAAATGAAGGAGGATCAGTTGAGTCGTGATATTGGGTTGTAAGTCGGGTCCAGCAGTCGATGTGCAAAAAAACGGGTGAGCATTCGCTTTGGCATTTCCAATCGGGAGGCACCCAAATACACGGTGTATTGAGAACTGTCATATCAAACGAACGTAACCGTCCGGTCAGCACTCACTCCTGACCGTTCTAAACCCATACACTGTTTTTTACCAACCATTGCTAGGGACGCTGAACGCTGGACTTTGGCGACGGCGGATTTCAAACCGTCGAGCACATTGCGCAACATCGCCGCATTGGTCTGTGCCTCGATGAGGGCATTGCTGTTGGGCTGGTAGGCAGCGAAAAACACATGGGTGATATCGCTAACGTCTGCCTGTGCGGCCGAGGTGGCTGCTGCGTCAGTCAGGTCGCAGTCGATTGACCCAACACTCGGGTTCAGACTGTGACGCAGTGCGCGGACAATCCATTGTGAATCTGCCACCAAAGACTCCACCACCGCGTTACCGATGATACCGCTGGCTCCGACGACTAGCGCTTGTTGATGAATGCTCATTTTCAGACCGCCTTGATTGCGCGAGGCGCTGCGCAGTTGAGTGCCTGCTTCGGGTGTGGACAATTGCTATAGGATCGGAACGACGACGTCACGAGATTTCCTAAGCGAGGACTCAACTTCACCTGATCGAAAGGCGCTAAAAGTGATCACCATACTTAGTCGGTCGTAGAGTGTTTGGTATCCGCTATTTGCGAATAACAGATATTCGAATTTAATGAGTAATCGCTTGGCCGCAACGGCCGCACTTGTCAGTACTGCACAAGCGGGGCGTTATGAGGCGGGGAGGTATCGCAAAGTCTTGCTTGGAGCTGGGCCTATGCTAAACATGGCTTAAATCGAGGCTGAACCGTTTGCTTCAGCCTTTATAGCTAAGGGGTGTATCGGGACTGAGTGGGGGACTTGGCTCCTGGCGTCGAATTGGAGATGCTCCCCTCCTCAGGTATCCGTTGATAGCCGCCACTAGAGAGATAAGGGTGTAGTGGTTTCTTCAGCACCGTTTGGCTGTGGCATGTAATATTGTTCGTAAAGAGTGCGATTGAACGTGTCGAATCCAGGCCAATAGTTGTCCCAGTCATCGTAGTCATAACGCAGAGCATGTTCACGCTCCTTGTCATCGAGTGTCGGCCAAACTGCTTCGAATCTCCGTCTCCAGTCACGAGCGCTCAAAAGCAAATCTGCTGAGGCCTCGTCCATTTTAGCGAAATTAGTTAATGCTTTTTTAGCGTAGTCCACGTCTTCAATTATTCTTGGGTCAACTTTTTTGTTCACGGTATCTACAATGCTTAGAATCCAACCGATGGTTTGGAAGCGGCAGCGGCGTGCCGACTTAGACTCTTGGCTTAGTGCGTTAATTTCAACCCAAGCCAAATCTTGCTCTTCGCGATGTTCGATGTGAATTATGTAAGAGGACATTGCCAGCTCCTTTATTGATTTATATGAAAAATTTAGCACGATATTTTTTTGTTTGCAAACTTTTTTGGGTTGACGTAATTCAAAACTAAGTTATACAAGTTGGTTGGACTGGCGTGTGGCTTGGCTGAGCGGATAACGCAACTATTTAAAATTTGGCAATGTGTGAAAAAAACATTAGGTTCGTATGATTCTAATGGTGCGTGAGCCATGTTGGGAGAGCCGATCAGAGGTTAAAATTTAAAATAAAATGGAAGGGCACGTTTGAAAAATGCGGAGGACGAAGTTTTTGACGGATCAATCACTCCTAGGCAACCACTTGCATTGTCTGTTCGGAGCTCTCGTTTTTGGATGACATTGAGGCGGCAGTTTGGTCGCTTGATCAGCAGCATTACGCGTCTGACGACCTCCGTATTGTGGTGAGTGATGCGCTCGATGACTTCAGACGCAAACCCGGGTTGGACGCCCCGGTACGAGTACATGCATTGAGCGTCGGAAGCGAAGCGATACAGATGCTATGGGCGTCACTGCACAACAGGGCGTGGGAACTCAGTTCGTTAGAGGACGCTTCGCGATTTGTGAGTTTGCGCCAAGGGGTGAGTGTCCATCTGCTGCGCGCAATACAATCCAGGCTGCTGCAGGATGGTTGCGGGGATGACGCCGACCAAGAGGACTTTCTGGGCTGGGAACTTGGATTATCAGGGACGGGGCATGATGTCGCCTGCGCCCCCATTTACAGCAAAATAATGACCTGAGTACACGGGGAATTATCCACTTTGACAGACCTCACGCAGCCTTAGTAGATGAGTGCTGTGGCGTCTGCTCGTAGATGCCACTTGCATCGTCTAGCCCGCATACCCCTGAGCGATTCGTTCGAGCGCGTCTTTCACCTGTGCATAGCCGGCTTCACTGCGAGCAAGCTCGACCGCTGAGCTGCCACCGAAAGCTGTCTTGGGTTCATTCAGCCAAGCTTGAGCCTTTGCTTTGTTACCGAAAACTCTTTCGGCTTGGTGCTGAATCAGCTCTACATAATTCATCGCTGGCGCTCGCAAGGTTCAGGCGTTGGTGGCATTAAAGCTAGTCAGAGGTGAGGTGGCCAGTGTTTTTTTACTATTTCAACGTCGCCTGCGGCAGTTGATTGAGTGCCCGTGTCCGATCTACTTACTGTCCGTTTAGCCTGCTCTTGAAAAGTCGTTGAACTGATTCAGTAAAAAGCCTAAATGACCCAAAGCTTGTGGTAAAAATTCATGGGCAACTTGTTGCAATGCTTATGCCAGTTGACACTGCTCTTCAGGACTGACGGCTGCCAGGATAAAGCGATACCCAGACTGCTAAGTAACAACGTGGTGCGCCTGCTAGAAGCGAGTCAGTAATCAATCGCCTTGGCCATAGTGTGCCTCGGTACACACAGTCGCGGAGAACTTCGAGTGGAAAGCGCCCGGTATTCGCCAGCTATTGGTCTTGTGCAGGGGGGGCGATTTTTAAAACAAATTATTGATACCTTCGGACATGTAACTGAAGCGGAATTAATACACGTTCGCGAAGTAGGCTTCACCGATGGGGAAGTATTGTCCATCATCAGTTTGAGTGTTCAATTTATGTTTGCTAACTATGAATTTCGTAGTCGTGGTGGCGAAGGGGCATTTGATCTATATTTAACAAAAAACTAAACATAAATCATATACCTTGTAGGTGGGCTATTATATCTCCAATATGACTATGCTTGGCCTGGACAATGGCCTGTCGTTTGTTGTTGTTTGATGAGACTATCTTTCAGCTATATATACCTGCTTCTTCTTCCAAAAAAGCACGCGTGCTGAAAATTTCTCCCTTATGGCAACCGTCGCGAGCAATCACGATCTGGCACGTTTCTGAAATACCTTAATGAGAGTGTCAAATACGATTGCATTCGTGTCGCTTGCGGTTGGGTAACTGGTGTCAAGAAGACTTCGGCGGCCAGATAGTCGATAAGATCGGATAAAATCCCAAAAAAAAAAGAGGTTTCGAATGACTCGTTCGTTTTACCTGGCTGCGGTTGCGGCCACATTGATAGGACACAGTATTGCCACACAAGCCGCTGGATTAGAGTTCGCAGTCGGTCAAACTGGCGAATCCACCATGACCTATCGTTTGGGATTGCAAATCGATTGGGACAAGAGTTGGTGGCAGAGCGACGTCGGTCGTTTAACTGGCTATTGGAGTGGTGCGTACACCTATTGGGAAGGTGATGAGACCGCTGGTAACAATAGCTTGTCGGCCTCACCTGTACTGGTTTATGAATTTTCGGGGCAAAGTATCAAACCTTATATGGAGTTAGGCGTAGGCGTGGCTTTCTTTTCCGGCACCGAAATTGAAAACAACAAACTCGGTAGTGCCTTTCAATTTGAGGACCGGTTGGGTATGGGGGTGCGTTTTGCTGGCGGACATGAGGTTGGAATTCGTGCGACTCATTATTCTAATGCTGGAATTACAAGTAATAATGATGGGGTGGAGAGCTATGCACTTCATTACACTATGCCGTTGTAGATGTAAAGATTCAATAGGCGTCGAATTTGTTTGCCACACGCCTTGTCGAACAGATACGTTCGACAGGGTACCGCAGTCGCAGTAACTGCTTAACCCGTTGTGTCGAATCCTTCTTTCTGTACCGTAGTACCTGTTGCGTTTTCTCGGTGAGGAGCGCTAACGATGAAAGGCAAAAGCCGCTCTTTGCGGCTTTTGCTATTTCTTCTTGAGTTTTACTGCTAGTTGTATTCTTTTCAATAACGAAACGAGGTACGTAGAACCACGATTTGGGAGTTACTGCCTCCGGCATTCTTGATTGCTGAACCGATGTCATAAAACAGATAGTCGAGATCAACTGTAATGTTGGAGGTAGGTGTCCAATTTGCGTTGGCTTTATATAAGGTGCCCAAGCGTTTGCCGCTGCTAGAGGTAGTACCAGGAACGGTCACCATTCCGGGCAAGTACACCCCGTCATCACTGTTCTGGCGCCATGCGGCAAACACTCCGGGCTCGAAACGAACTTTGTCGAATGGCGTGAACCGTAGCGTGGGGCCTAATAGAATGATGTTTGATAGCGTTGTCAGGCTAGCCTGCCCATAGAAGGCGTTTTTGGGGAATAACGGGTCGAATGTCCCGGCCTTGTGATCGCCATCCTTGTCGCCGCTGGCGGCATCTATGCGAAAGCCCAGTCGAGCCTTCCATGGTCCTGCGAAGGTATAGCCGCTATCACTGGACACTGCCCACGCGTCGATGTCGGCATCGGCGATGTGCCCTGTCTGTTTCATCAAATCCCAGGTCCAATCAAACTTGTCCCATCCACCGAACAACCGCGTGCCGAAAGTGTAGCGATTGTCTTCCCCGGTAAAACCATCGAGCGTGCGTTGCTCTGTTTCTAGACCGAATGCATAAAGGTCGACCTTCAACTCGCTAGACAGGGGTAAGGTGCCGTAGAGGCCGTAGAATTTCTTTTTGTGATCACTGGCGTCGTTGAACGAACCAGCATCCCTTATAAGGACAGGCTTCATGGAGAACGCGTCCAGCTTAAAGCCGTTGCTTCCAGCCCAGCCCATACGCACGCCATCGAATGCTTGCCGGATGTTGGGGGTTTCCCTATAGGTGACCAGCACCTGATTGCCGTAGGCCATTTCCTGACGGCCGACACGTGTTGTCAACTTGCCGCTTTGATATTGCAGATTGCCATCGATAAATGCTTGTTGCACTTCATTGCGACTTTGATCGGACTTGCTGGGCAAGTCTTTGCCAAAAACACGGGTATTTCCCAGTTGGATAAAAGTACGCAGACTGTCATCGAATACATGCAAATCGGCATGAACTTCCGCGCGCTGCATTAAGTAGGAGTCATCCTTCACGCCTTTCAAGCCAAAAACCGGTTGGTCCACGGCATCGGCGCGATAACGTAGTTCGGCGCCTGTCTGCAACCAGGCAGAATCTGACAGGCGCTGATAACGCAATTCGTCGAACGGGTCCGTACGTTTCGCTGGATTATCGAGAAAACGATAGTCCTCTTGTGACCGGGTCGGCCCGGGGCGAGGCGGGCGGAGCTTCTCCAGCGGGGAGGGGGGGGCGACCTGAGTCTCTGTAGCCTGTGCGCTTGATGTGGACATTTGGCCAAGGGCCATAATGATCGTCAGCGGTAGTGAGTAACGCTTTATCGCGGGATGGGACATCGGGTTGGCTCCTATTTTTATTGTTCATAAAGCAGGCGGGTACGCGCAGTGAAGCCTCAACATAAAGTTGAAGTTGTACGGTGTTATTCCGGACAAGGCGTATTGATGCCTTGGAAAAAATGTCGGCCTTGGCTTTGAATCAGCTGCTGCTGTTTTAGTGAGTTAAGTACGTACTCATCCTTGAGTAGATTTCAGTTGAAACGGGTTATCTTAATCGCGGTGTTTAAACCTTATCGCTGTTGCCATAACGGCGACCGAGAAACAGTACGATGAGTCCCGCAATCAACATCGGGATCGCCATGCCATAAAAGACTGCCGAGGGTGACCAGCCGATGCCTAGTGCTGCGCCGACCACGATGGGGCCTGCGATCCCTCCGATTCGCCCGATACCTAATGCCCAACCGACACCTGTTGATCGCATCGGCGCTGGATAGAAAACCGCCGCCAGGGCGATGAGGCTTTTTTGTCCGCCGCTGATGCAGCATCCGGCAAGAAAGTTGGCACTCAGTAGTACCCAGAGGGGGCTATTGAAGGCCATCCCGGTCAATGCGACAAACACGAAACCGACCAGATAAAGAATGCCGACGGTTTTGTAGGCCCCCAATCGATCCATCGAAGGTCCGGTGATGAAAGCCGCTGCAATACCGCCGACAGTTGTCAACGTGGTGGCCATGACTACGGTACTCATCGGGTAGTTGAGGCCGGTCATGATCGAGGGCAGCCAGCTTTGCAGCGCATAAAACTCGCCGAGGTTAATGGCGAACACTAGCCATAACAGCACGGTGCCCATGATTCGATCCCGGGTGAACAGACTTGCGAGCGCACCGTGTTGTCCTTGTTCGAGTGCCTCGACCACGAAGACCGGTTTGCTTTGTTGACTAACGCTGGCATCTATTTTGCGAAACACATTCAGGATCTGTTGCGGTGGCACCTTGTTTTTGATCATGAACACCATGGATTCAGGCAAGAAGCGGAACAGGACGGGAACCAGTATCAAGGGTGCCAGGGCACCGACCCAGAACATCGAGCGCCATCCGTAATGGGGAATGAACCAACCTGCTGCTAGCCCCGCCGCGATGAACCCAAGAGAGAAGCCGCAGTAAATTGCCAACACGAAGGTGGCGCGCAGGCGTTTAGGGCTGTATTCGCCGGTCATGGCAATGGCGCTTGGTGCGGCTGTGCCCAGGCCGATCCCGGTGATAAAACGCAAAACCATCAGTTCTGTCACGTTGGTTGCCCAGACCGAAGCCAAGGTGCACAGGCTGAAAACAATGGTGCTGACAATGATGGCTTTTTTGTGCCCGAAACGTTCGGACAGCGGGGTCAATACTAGATAGCCGACCATCAAGCCAGCGAGTGATGATGAAAATATCGGTCCCAGCATCTGCTTGGACAGACTCCATTCCTGAGCGATATACGGGGCCATGTAGCTAATGGCCTGGGTATCGAATCCGTCGAGAAACATGACGAGTCCACACAGGATAATGACCCCGTATTGAAACGGACTGACTCGGCGTTCATCGACGAATTGCGGTAACTGCAAGGGCTTTGACTCAGGCAACATTTTTTATCCTCACGGCCATTTGGCCTTGTTGTTTTTATGTCACGCAGGCATTGGTGAGAGATCGTCTAGATTTTCGGTTGGATTTCTCCCGAAGGTACAAATGCATCGCAGTAAAATGCGTCGGGCGAAAGCTGGCCTTCGGCGGTCAGGTCGTTGAGCGCAGCGGTCGTCATGATCGGATTACCACAGGCATACACCTGATGGGCACTCAGGTCGGGGTAGTCCTCGAGTACTGTCCGATGTACCCAGCCCGTTCGCCCGGACCAACCCGGTTCGGGCTCGGAAAGCACAGGGGTGAAGATGAACGCTGGCAGGCGCTTGGCCCACTGTGCGGGCAGGTCGGCAAGGTACAAGTCCTGGCTGTTGCGAGCGCCCCAATACAGATGCATGGGTCTGGATCCACCTCGCTTGATCTGGTCTTCGATAATGGATTTGAGCGGTGCCATACCCGTGCCGGTGCCCAGCAGAATGACGGGATGGTCGACTTCTTCATCCAGCGAAAACTCGCCATAGGGCAACTCCACCGTGAGCGCGTGGCCTTTTTCCAATCCTGCCAGCACCCCCTCGGAAAATCGTCCCCCGGGTACGTGGCGGATATGCAATTGCACACCGTCGCTTTCATGGGGCGGATTGGCCATGGAGTAGTTGCGGCTGTCACCATCCTCCATCAGTACTTTGAGGTATTGGCCGGCCTGGAATTTTGCGCGCACACCCGATGGGAAACGCAGATGCAGCACGACTACATCGGCATTGGGGCGGGTGATGCGATGGACTTTGGTGGTGATCACCTTGCGTACGGGAGCCGCTCGCTGAACGATGCGTTTTGGTGTGATCTCAACTGACGTACACGGGCGTGCCTGGCACAGCAAAACGCCGGTGGCTGGCCCGCGTGCGAGTCCTTGGCCGCGTACTTGTAACTCTCCGGCAGCAAGGCCACCTTCACAAGTTGAACACACTCCTTTTCGGCAAGAGTATGGGATGGAATAGCCGGCGCGCTCGGCTGCGTCCAGTACTGTTTCATCGGATTCACATGGGAAGGTAATGTCTGTCCCGGAGACGGTTACATCGAATGTCATGGCAAGTCCTTCTGGCTGGAAAATGTTGTTCCGCCGACCAGGTGCAGCGCACGGATCACAGCTTCCGGGTCAGCTATGTTTTTACCTGCGATGTCAAACGCTGAGCCGTGACCCACGCTGGAAAAGATCAAGCCGGCGCCAATTGATAAGGCCGAAGCGCTGCGACCGGCGAGCAGTTTGATCGGGATATGACCTTGATCGTGATACATGGCAATGAAGGCGTCATAGCCACGCTGCACAAGCATGAGATCAGCGCCGAGCGGGCCATGAGTGTCGACGCCCGCCTGACGTAGGCGTTCTATAGCTGGGACGTTTATCAGTTCGTCATCCCGACCGAAGAGTCCGTTTTCCCCAGCATGGGGATTGATGCCGAACACACCGATCCTTGGGTTAGCGATGCCCAGTGCCTGTAATGCAGTTGCCGCTGCGAGGCCTGCCGCCACTACTAGATCGGGCGTCAACCTGGCAAGTGAGTCAGCCAGTCGTTCATGCAAGGTGGCATGGGCGATGCGAAGTCCTGCGCCAACCAGCATCAGAAACACACGGTCGGGTTCGACCCCGACGAGTCGCGCAAGCAGGTTTGGATAGCCCGAGAATTTAATGCCCGCGTTGTTTATCGCAGTTTCGTTATGTGGGCACGCAACAATGCCGCGCGCCAGACCTTGGCCGAGGCACGCTACAGCGGCGGACAAATAAGCCACAGTAGCTGTCCCTGCATCGGCGCTCAGCTGTCCAGGCATGAAGGCGTCGGGCGACAGGTTTTGCACTGGCAGCAGGTGGAGGACGCCTGCTTCTGCTGATGCACTACCGTCATTTTCTTCGATGCGAAGACCTATGCCCCGCATATAATGTTCGACAACAAAACGATCACCGACGATGACCGGGTTGAGTTCCGGATCATCCTGTAGCGCGGCAACTGCCTTGACGGCAATTTCCGGTCCTATGCCGTTGGGGTCGCCGATACTCAGGAGAATTCGCTGAGTTGGCCTGCTCATAGTGGAAGCGCCAGCAGGGTGTGGATTCGCGAGCTGTCGCACACGACGATTCGTTCAGCTAGCATCGCGGTGTCGTCTTCGACCCGGTAGCAATCGATATAGCGACCGGAAACAAAATTATCAGTAGTACCGTCACGCATGATGCGCAGCACAATAAAGGCAGTCTCACTACGGACCAGACTGTCTTTTTGCTCCAGAATCACTGGTTGATTGAGCATATGGCGATAGCTGTGGCGCTCGTAGATGTTGGCTTCGCGCAAGGCGGAAATCCGGTCAACTAACATGCCGCGATTATTTGCCCAGATCATGCCGGCTGGCAGACCCTGCCGATAATTGTCGGCGGTGGTTACGGTGTACAAACAGTTCTCCAGGAAAAACTCAGGCCACGCTTCAAGTTGACCTTCATCTATGCAACGAGCATATAAAGCTTGGCTCTGACTAATCAGAGTAAAAATATTCTGAGTCACAAACGATTCCCTCTTATAGATCCATGGCCGCGCGATAAGCTTTCCAGAAGCCGCGAATAGAGGCCTCGGTAATTCGGCTATCACTTGACTCGGCGTCTATCCCACCCATTTCCAGCACTGCGGTATGGTTGCTGGCGCCGGCGATGCCGCGCTGGACGAAGCCTCCGACACAGCCGTCCTCCATGGAGATGTATCCTGCCGGCCCGATGAGATTGGCTTGCTTGAGGCGAGTCAGGTGTTGTTCAGGGGTATCGTCTTCGAAGCCCAGGTACGTCCAATTGAGTTGAGTGGTTTCCACACCGCGTGGAAGTACCTGGCGGACTGCGACCGAGTTCTGGATTTGTTGCAGTACGAAGCAAGGAAAGATCGAAAGGATTTGTAGCGTGACGTCATCGCCGACTTCGCTGAAGCCCTCTAGAAGTGACGGATCTTGCAGTTGATATTCGCTATCGGAACGAATGCTTTGTTGGGCATAGGAGGCGTCACGTTCTGCCTGACGCTCGGCCTCGCGATCGATGGCCGAATAGCTGACGTGATGCCCGCCGCTCTCGTCGACAATGATCGCGCCGCGTTGAGACAGCCGGTTGATTTCGAAGGTAGTGAAGAACAAGTGCAGGATGCTGGCGTGGTATGAATCCTTTACGTTCTCGATGTACAGTTTCCAATTGTTGGGCAGCATTTGCGTATAACGCCCAAGGACAACCGGTTTGCGTCCACCGAGCACACGTTCCACGCGACTGAGAATTTCATCGCCCAAATACTCTTCGATATCGGGTACGTCATCCGAGAAGCTGCCGAACACCAGGCCGTGAACAGATGCCACTCGCAATTTGCGCGGGCCGTGTTCTTCCATGCAAAACGAAGGTGCCATGCCGCTACGGCCCTTTATGCCATCCTTGAATGCGACTCCGGTCAAGTCGCCTTGCAGGTTATAGCTCCACGCGTGATAGACGCAGGTGAAGTCCTTTGCGTTGCCACTGTCATCCAGAGCGAGCAGAGCGCCGCGGTGTGCGCAGCGATTCTCGAAGGCGTAGAGTTCTCCGTCGGTGTCGCGGGTGACGATGATCGAAGTTTCGCCAATGAAACTGGTCTTGTAATCACCAATCTCAGGAACTTCCGCTTCTAGGCACAAGTAATTCCAGTGCGGTCCCTGGAACAGTCTGGTTTGCTCTTCCTTGTAAACAGTGTCGCTCTGGAACGCCCAATAAGGTACGCGGGTCAAGCCATCCGGCCAGGTCAGTTTTACGGGTTCGCGGTCGGTAACAATGTTCATCTTCTCTCCCGATCAAGTCTTCATGGGTGCAGAAAAAAACGCCTTTTTCCACAATTGCATGTTGACGTGAGGTTTTATTTTTGTTCGAATAGCGAACAAGGTGTCATTTCTCGAACAATTAGAGACCCTGCGAATTATGGTTGTCAAGAAAAATGCGCCGGCAGGTGATGCGCCTGTGCGCGCGCCGGAAGGCATGTCGGGCCTGGCGAAAGGTCTGGCGATCATCGAAGTGTTTGGAATGGAGCACTCGCAATTAACGGTGACGGATGCCGCTCGATTGACCGATACCACCCGCGCTGCAGCTCGACGTTGCCTACTCACACTGGTGGAACTTGGCTACCTGAGCCATGACGGCAAGCATTTCTGGCCCACGCCGAGATTCTTGCGTCTGGGTGCGGCTTATCTCGATGCTGCGCCATTGCCGCAGTTGGCTCAGCCCCATTTGGCGTCGGCACGCGAAGCTCTTGGAGAGTCGATTTCCCTGGCAGTGCTGGAGGATGGCTGGTCTGTATTTGTTGCTCGTGCAGAGACAGCTAAAGTCGTGACTACTGGAGTACGTCTTGGTGCGCGTTTGCCGGCGTATGGTTCGGCAACAGGACAAGTACTGTTGGCAGGTTTGAGCGATGAAGCCATCCAGCGTTATCTGGTGAATCCGCCGCCGCCGACCACTGCGTACATGATCGTTGACCCATCGGTGATCATGACGCGGGTCCAGCGAGCTCGAACCGAGGGTGTTGCATTTACCGATGAAGAGTTGGAGTTGGGAATGCGTTCCATGGCAGTGCCAGTGAGGAATGCCCAGGGTAAGGTGGTCGCTGCGATGAGCATCAGTACTTTCTCGGCACGCTTGTCCCTTGAAGAGTTACGTGAGCAATGTCTCCCGGTGCTCCAGCATCATGCTGCGGTGCTCGGGTGCATGCTTTAACAGTCGAGCGATATCTGCAGGTTAAATTCATATCCTTGGTACACATGGGAATGGAGGATCTTAGTCCTTCAATCCGCACCATTAGCGGTTCAAAATCGACAGAAAGATGAATGAAACAATCCACGATTGACATTCGTCCGACGCGAAAGCGCACATCTGCGCAGAACTCCGCTACCAGGAAATGTATGAAACTTCAAGACCAGCATTGCAGTCAGCAAGAGAGTGACCTTGAACAGTTTTCTGAGATTGGTGACAGGATCATCGGCAAATCGACGTCGCCAGATGAAAGTACTGTTCGAGGCTGGGTTGGGCCGGAGGCGTTCGAGCATTGGACGCAGCTGCTAAGCTGGATCGACCTATCCTACCCCGGCGTTTTCGAGCCGGAGTGGCTGTATGGAGGCAAGAAACGTGGATGGGTCTTGCGCTACAAGAAAACCAAAGCGTTCTGCACCGTGATTCCGGGATACAGGCTGCTTTCAGTCCAAGTGGTCTTGGGGCGAGCAGAGCGAGAGAAGTTTGAGGAGCGGCGTTATTTCTGGCGCCCTCAATTGGTCAAGCTCTACGATGAGGCGCACACATACACTGACGGGAAGTGGCTGACAGTTGGGATCTCATCCGCAGATGATCGGCATGAGGTGATGGAGCTAGTCAGCATGAAGCGCCCCCCAACTAACACGCGCTGAATGTCGCGCAAACCCAAAACGTTCATATCAATCCATGAGAGTCCGGTGGCGCATCCGTCTTCGTACACATATATGGCGCCTGGAACACCGGGTTAGCGATATCGCTCGATGATCTCGAACAACTGACGGCACGATTTAGCCATGTACGGTTCTGGTGCTGTGGCAACCCCGAGCAAAAGGCCGGATGAGTTCTCTGCAGGAGTGGCGAACCACGCTGACAAAGGCGACGGTGCCATGCCAAAGGTCATCGCTTCGCGAACGATTTGCACGTCAGGCATGCTGTCGGGGAGTTTGAGAAGTACCGCCAAGCCTGCCGTAACCCATTCGGCATCACGCCCTCGTAGCTGCTCGCATAAGGTGTCTCGCTGGGCAGAATATAATCGCTTGAGCCGACGGACGCGCCGAATGTAGTGACCGTCGTGCATGAATTGAGCCGTGGCCAGTTGAATGACAGGTGTGGGCGCGGGGGCAAGGGTTGCGGCTACCTCAGAGAACGTCGTAATCAGTTCGATTGGTGCCACAACAAATCCTAGGCGCAACCCCGGGCTAACAGTCTTGCTGAAAGAGCCTATGTGGATAACCCGTTTACTCTCGTCCAAAGACGCTAAGGCAGGGGCCGCCCGGCCTTCTAATTGGAGCTCGCTGAGGTAGTCATCTTCGATGATCCAGGCGTCATTCGAGACCGCCCATTCAAGTAATTGAAGCCGTCGCCTCAAAGACAAAGTCGAGCCCAAGGGCGCCTGTTGACCTGGCGTCAGGACGGCTAACGCGGCATCCGCAGCGTGCTCAATACCGTAGCTTACGTTGAGACCTTCTGCATCTACAGGAATCGGAATGATGTTTAAACGTGCGAGCTCTAATCCCTTCCGGGTAAGAAAGAATCCGGGCTCTTCCATCCAAACCTTCTTACCGTCTAAACCTAACACTCGCAGCGCAAGCCCTAAGCCAGAACTGTATCCCGAAGTGATAAAAACTTGCTCGGGGAAGCAATGGAGATTTCTGGCGATGGAGAGGTAGCCCGCGATCTCTCGGCGCAGCTCAATCTCCCCCCTAGGATCGGGATAGACCAATGACGAGAAAGATCCGGTCTTTAACAGATTGGACGAGCGAGCGCGTGCGAAAAGTTGTTCTGGTAGGCCTTCAAACGCTGGAATGCCGAGTTGAAAGATCGCCGGCCCAGAGTTCATCCACTCATAAGCTTTCATAAAAGCCCCAGGCTCCGGTACTTCCGGCTGAGCCATCGCTGTAGGGGAGCGTGGTGCCACGCGTGTGCCCTTGGCTCCGAATGTTTCGATCATTTGGGCGTCAGATAACCGCTCATATGCTGCTTGAACTGTACCGCGCGCCACGCCGAGGTGCGCGGCGAGGTCCTGCCACGAAGGTAATCGAGTGCCTGGTGCGAGCAAGCCTGACTCTATTGCCTTGCTGATACTCATACGAATTTGTTCTGAAAGGGAAAGCTTTGCTGTCCGATCAAGCTGAATCTGCAGATCTGAATTCATATTCTTGGTACACACAAAGGTGGGGGATCTTGGTTCTACAATTCATACCATCGACGGTACAAGATGCAAAGACCAAACGGAGCCACCCGATATGATGACTCGCCCGATTTTGACCGCATTTTGTGTAACAGTTGCAATCTTCTCCAGCGCTGGCTCTTACGCCCATGGTCCTGGCGAAATCGTGAAACCGAATTTTGAACAAGCAATTCCCAATTTACCGGGTAAATCGCTTGTGGCTGTAGAAGTTGAATATGCCCCTGGCGCAGGCTCGTTACCTCACATGCACGCGAAGTCCGCGTTCATTTACGCGTACGTGGTATCGGGCTCAGTCGAATCAAAGGTCAATGACGGTGAAATACACGTGTATCGCGCTGGTGAGAGTTGGTCAGAAGCTCCCGGTGCTAGCCATTCTATAAGTCGGAATGCGAGCAAAACCAAACCTGCAAAGTTATTGGCGGTATTTGTCGTTAATAGCACTGACAAAGAACTGACGACGCCAGTCAAGTAAACATCCTTTCGGAGTAAGAAAGGGCATATAGTCCCATCATGAGTAGATCGTCTGGGTTTATTTCAAAAACGTTCGGCAGTAGTTTTGGTTGTGTCTTGCAAAGCAGTCAGTAGGCGGATGTGCCTGCGAGTTCAACTTGGCGATGGAGCTATTTATAGTCGACCCCGATAAGTTGTGTGGCCTGCTTTAAACTTAAAATGTAATCATCTTCGGAGGCTTCGAGCTATATAGGGCGAATACTCCGCGTAGTTCAAGGTATGCCAGTGCACTGCTTGCGCAGGTGAAATGTTTGCAACGGGCATTAGTAAATAAAAGGACAAGATCGCTGCCGGTTTTGGTAATTCTATATGCCGACTGCAAGCGACTCATTTGTCCAGTGACCACCAGAAGAGGAGGAAAATGCAGCCCAATAACGCGAGGGCAACCAGGTACGCATAGAGCTATCGCGCTCTTGTACCTCAATTCATCCTTTTGACTATAGGAACCATCATGACCAATGCTGTCATTGAATGTATCGAGAGTCGCAGCGCCGCTAAGTATTACGATCCTACCGCCACTTTGAGTGATGACCAGATTCGCGAATTGGTGCGAATCGGCACCAGCGCACCGACATCTTTCCACATACAGAACTGGCGTTTCATCGCGGTGCGTTCGTCGGAAGCCAAAGCTCGGTTGAGCCCGATTGCTTGGAGTCAGCCTCCGATTACAGAGGCTGCCGTTACCTTCATCATCTGCGGTCAATTAGCTGACTCCAGCGTAATACCAGAGCGCCTAGCACCGTTGGTTGAGGCTGGCGTCATGCCCGCGGCGATGGTGTCGGATTGGGAACTCCCTGCACGCGATTTGTATTTAGAGCATCCGCAACGCCAACGCGACGAGGCAGTGCGCACGGCGACCTTCGGTGCGTCAGCAATTATCTATGCCGCCCGTTCGCTAGGCCTGGGTTCGACGCCGATGATCGGTTTCGACGCCGAAGGGGTAGCCCGCGAGTTCGGACTGGCTGAAAACGAAGTGCCGGTCATGTTATTGGCCATAGGCGCTGAGCGCCCAGGAAACTGGGCGCAGAAGCCGCGCCGTCCACTGGCTGAAGTGTTGGATCTTGTTTAATTATCAGTGAAACCAGTAACTTTCGGAGATAACTATGCCTAGATGTGCAGTTCTAATGCCGGAACAAGTGCCAACTGATTCGAAACCGACTCTCGATGCGTTCACCAAGAACATCGGGTTCACTCCAAATATGATGGCTACCTTCGCGCAGAGCCCAATCGCGTTCAACGCATGGGCGACGCTGCTCGGGTCTTTGAGCAAAGCGCTCGACGTGAAGACGCGTGACAGCATCGGCCTCGCGGTCTCTGAAGCGAATGGCTGCAACTATTGCCTGACGGTTCACAGCTTTACGGCCGAGCATATGGCCAAGCTGCCGGCCGATGAAGTGATTCTTGCTCGCAAGGGGCAGGCCACGGACCCGAAGCGCAACGCTGCCCTTCAGTTTGCGCACAAAGTAATCGAGACTCGCGGCAAGGTCAGTGATGCCGATCTGAAAGCCGTCCGCGACGCCGGCTACACCGATGCGAATGTCATGGAGATCATCGCGTTGGTAGCGATGTACTCCCTGACAAATTTTTTCAATAACGTGTTCGATCCCGAGAAAGACTTTCCTGCCGTAACGCCGGCGGGTTCGATCTGACCTCTATCCAGTCGCATCGACCCTGTCCGAGGATGCTTGGAGGATTGTTGTGATGCTGGCATGACGATAAGGCCCAGATGCGCTCAGGAAATAGGAAAGATTCTTGGGGGCGCGTCTGGGCTATTCGTATGTGTCGACAATCGGCGTTGAAGCGGATCACTATTTTCAGGGCTAAAGCATGAACAAGTCGCAGAAGGTTGTTGTTGTCACCGGTGCGTCGCAAGGCATCGGCGCCGAAGTCGTAAAGGCATTCCGAAAGCTCGATTACCGCATCGTGGCAACCTCACGTTCGATCAAGTCGTCGGACGACGAGAACATCCTGAACATTGCTGGTGACATCGGCGACCCCACGACGGCCCAACGTGTCATTTGCGAAGGCGTCGAACGATTTGGCCGGATCGATACGCTGGTGAACAACGCCGGCATCTATATCGGAAAGCCTTTCACCGAACATACTACCGAAGACTACGCCGCCGTGATGAATGTAAACATGGCGGGGTTCTATTACATCACGCAACTCGCGATCGCCGAGATGGAAAAGCATTCGAGTGGCCACGTGGTGAGCGTCACGGCCAGCATAGGCGATGCTGCAATCAGCGGGATCTATTCGGTATTGGCGGCTTTGACGAAGGGTGGCATCAACGCTGCCACAAAGTCACTGGCGATCGAGTATGCGAAGAAGGGCATTCGCGTGAACGCCGTCGCTCCGGGGAACATAAAGACACCGATGCATGCACCTGGAATTTACGAAGCGCTGGGAGCTTTCAACCCTGTCGGACGCTTGGGTGAAACAAGCGATATCGCCGACGCCATCGTCTTTCTCGATTCTTCGCCGTTCATCACTGGAGAGATCCTGCACGTTGACGGCGGACAAAGTGCTGGCCGCTGAGATAAGCCACCAGATAACCAGCAGCTTAAGGAAAATACGATGCCTAGAAGTGCAGCTTTAACGCCGGACCAGGTGCCGGTCGATTCAAAATCGACTCTCGATGCATTCACAACGAATCTCGGGTTCACACCCAATATGCTCGCCACCTTCGCGCAGAGCCCGATCGCATTTAACGCATGGGCTACTTGGCGCGCTTCCTTGAATAGGGCCCTAGACCTGAAGACGCGTGAAATCATCAGTCTCGCTGTATCCGAAGTGAATGGCTGCGACTATTGCCTTGCCGTTCATAGTTATACGGCCAATATGGCCAAGCTCCCGGCCGATGAAATCATTCTTGCGCGGAAGGGGCATGCAACCGACCTGAAGCGCGACGCCGCCGTCCAGTTTGCGCGCAAAGTCATCGAGGTTCGGGGACATGTCAGCGACACGGATCTGAAAACCGTCCGCAACGCAGGCTACACGGATGCAACCATCGCAGAGATTGTTGCGTTGGTAGCCGTGTACTCCCTGACGAACTTTTTCAATAACGTGTTCGATCCAGAGAAAGATTATCCCGCTGTTCCGCCGGCTGGCTCGATCTGAATACTGCCGAGCTTGGGAGCAACAAAGTGACACTTGATCACCCGATTTTCACACGTTGGCCTGCGCAGTACCCTGGTCGGTTGCAACTCTTTTCGCTGCCGACGCCCAATGGGGTGAAGGTCGGCATCATGCTTGAGGAAACTGGTCTCGAGTACGAGGCGCATCGAGGTCAGTTTCGAGACCCAGGACCAGATGTCACCTGAGTTTCTGTCCCTGAACCCCAACAACAAAATCCCCGCGATCATCGATCCCAATGGCCCGAGCGGTCAGCCGCTGGCGTTGTTCGAGTCCGGCGCGATTCTGATTTACCTGGCGGAAAAAACCAGCCAGTTGCTCTCCGAAGACCCGGCCACCCGCTACGAAACCCTTCAGTGGCTGATGTTTCAGATGGCGGGCATCGGCCCGATGTTCGGCCAAGTCGGGTTCTTCAATAAATTCGCCGGCAAGGAATACGAAGATAAACGCCCGCGCGATCGCTACGCCGCCGAGTCTCGGCGTTTGCTGGGCGTGCTGGAAAAACACCTGCTGGGCCGCACCTGGATCATGGGCGACGAATACAGCATCGCGGACATCGCCACGTTCCCGTGGATTCGCAACTTGATTGGCTTCTACGAGTCCGGCGACCTGGTGGGCATCGACCGTTTTCTTCATGTTCAAGCATGGTTCAACCGTAGCCTCGAGCGTCCAGCGGTGCAACGCGGGCTCGTAGTGACAGCAACTAATTGAGGATAAATTTATGAAGATAGTCTTGATCGGTTTCGTAAAACCTATGGGATCGTTTACATGAACATCCTCCATATTGATTGCAGCTCGCGTCCAGAATCGCAAAGCCGCCAGCTTTCAGCGTCCATCGTCAATAAGCTCCTTGAAATTGTGCCCGGCGCACGAATTACCCGACGAGACTTTGCAGATTCCCCCTTGCCGCACGCTTCGGCTGACTACGCGATCGCCCTGTCAACGCCGGCTACATTGGCAGCCCCGCCGCGGGGTTCGCTGGAGCTTTCCGAGGTACTTATCCAGGAAGTCGAGGCAGCGGATGTGATTGTTATCGGAACGCCCATGAACAACTTAACCGTTCCGTCGGTGCTCAAGGCATGGATCGACCAAATTCTTCGTGCCGGTCGCACGTTCAAGTCGACGCCGGCCGGGAAGGTGGGAATGCTCCAGGATCGTCCGGTGTTTATAGGTATCGCTTCCGGTGGCGTTTTTACCGGCGATCGAGCCAATCAACCAGATTTTCTCATTCCGTATCTGTCGGTGGTGCTGGACTGCGTTGGGCTGAAAACCCTGCAATTTCTCTCCGTGCAGGCGACCGCGTTTCTCGATCGAGACCAAGCCACATTAGCAAGGGACGAAGCGTTGGCAACAATCGACTTCACGGTCATGCAAGAGGTTAGATGTTCATGATTGAAATCACGGCTGACATGGAGGTGATCATCAAGCAGGCAATATTGTCGTCTGTTGTGACATTCAACGAAAATGGAACACCCAATGTTTCGCTGAAGGCCTCTTTGACAGTCGTGAGTGGTGGGCTCTACTTCATTGATATCGCTTCGCCGCAGACGATATTGAATTTGAGGCTCAATCCTGCTGTAGAAATTAATGTGATCGACATCACCCAAAGGCGCGGTTATCGATTCAAGGGCAGGGCGTTGATACTTCTGTCAAACGAAGACGAGTTTTTAGTGATCGCGAACTGGGTTCGAGCGGCGAATGGCCCGGAGCACCCGGTCCATCACGTTATCAAGATCGAAGCGACTTCGATTACTCCGTTGCTATCTCCAGCTCGTGTCTATGGCCAGTCCTCCTCAAAGTCCAAATGAGATCTGGAGTACCTACTTCAAAAAGTACAGTGTGAAACCAATCACAGACTAGGCGCAGTGCTGAATTAAACCGCGTTGCCATCAAGTCAGGCCGAGAGGACGTCCGCCACAGGTAGGAGATACGTAAAGGTTGCTGGACTTGCACCGTGCAAGACTTGTGGTCATCGGGTTGGTCCGTTTCGTTGCCCCTCTTTTTGGCTTTCGAATTGGCGCCGAGCGGATCGTCTGCACAGATCATTTCGATTATCAGTTGGAGGTGTTCGACCACCTCTTCATACACGCTCCCATGAAGGACCGTGGCGGCCAACTAAATTTCTGGAGCACTCTATGCAATCAATTGAGATTAAAGCCATTGATAACAACGATTTTGATATCTGGCTTCCGCTATGGCAAAGCTATCAGCGATTTTACGAAGTAGATATCCCTGAAGCTGTGACGCTCAATACTTGGGCGCGCTTCTTGGACCCAGTGGAGCCTATGTTCGCGGCGCTTGCCATGGTGGGTAAACAAGCATCAGGCGTAGTGCATTCGATCTACCATCGATCTGCTTGGGCAATGAGCGACCACTGTTATCTCCAAGACTTGTTTGTCGCGGACTACGCACGTGGTAACGGTATTGGCCGGGCGTTGATCGAGTATGTCTATGCGGATGCTAAGCGTCGCGGGGCGTCTCGTGTGCACTGGCTTACACAGGAATCCAACCACGATGCGATGCAGCTTTACAACCGTATCGCCGATCGTTCCAGTTTCATTCAGTACCGAAAATTAATAGTCTAACGCGCTTGTGCAGGTTAGTACTCAGGGCTCGTTCGGTTGCAACAGTATTCTCTATGACGCAGGGTGTGCATCGGTATGGCTGCTGATCCATACCGTTTCCGCAGGCTTCATCAAGCTGTTCGACGCCAACCCCGCGATCGGTTTCCTGGCGCGGACAAAGAAGTACGTCGACTCCCTGGCCAACGGTCAAGTGCTCGCACCAGCATGTGCATTGAGCAGATGCAGCATGCGATCTACAATACCTACACCGAAGCGAAACTCCCCGATTACGACACTTGCATCGAGCAAATGCAGAGCATTGTGAAGGTTTTTGACGCGTCACGAAGTCAGGCCCGTCTAAACGCAAAAACGACCTAACAACCGATTCAAATCTGCGGCCAACGGGCCTAAATGCCGACTGTCCGCACTGGATCGGTCAGCCAGCAGCATCGTTGAGTACCCGTTGAGTATTTTCTGATTTGCGGGTGATGTTCGAGTTTTCAAGGCGACATCCATCCATAAACCTATTTAAAAAAACAGTTGGGTGTCAACAAACCAGACCAAAAGGATTTTGATCCTGATTGATCGTATTGGTCACTCAACCATTGTAGGAGGTGGTCATGGCGGCTTCGCCAGCAGCTGCATGGATTGGCCACCGAGTTTCCAGAACAGCAACTGATCCTTGATTTGATCCAGCTTGGCAAATACGAGTTCAGGCGATCCGGAGTCGTCAGTACTTTGCAGGCATCCGCTACTGGCACACCATCGGCCATTAGCGCGATTTCCAGATTGCCTTTGGGCCTTGGCGCAGTGCACGTTTGCCTGGCTACTTTATTTGTTCCAGCAAATGAGTTGACAGGGCAGCATTGCATTGTGCTAAAGACAATTCACAATGGTGTTTCGGCTGAAAATTGTGGAGCAAGATTTCATCTATTGAGGAATTGATTTTGGATCGTCTGTCTAGTTTGATGTCTCGCTTTGGCGTTCGCGCGAACCTGTTCTACAACGACAAACTTTGTGGGGTTCAGGATTATGGTGGTTTTGATCAGCGTGGTCATATCCACCTGCTGAAGTCAGGTACGGTGACGGTGCAAGGCGTCGACAAACGCGATATGGTTCTTACCCAGCCCAGCTTGATATTCTTACCTCGCTCGCGTCAACATCGATTGTTTGCTGATGAATCCGAGGGCGCTTGGCTCCTCTGCGCTACCATGGATTTTGAAGGTGGAATTGATAATCCGCTGTCATCCTCGCTGCCGGATATGCTTGTTTTGCCTTTGAACGAATTACCATTGCTGGCTACGACACTTACATGGATGTTCGAAGAGGCAGCCGAAGGACACTGTGGTAAGGAAGCCGTGATCAATCGGCTGTTCGAGTTGCTGATTATATTGTTATTCCGGCATCTGCTTGATCAGAATCAGTTGCAAACCGGGTTGATGGCTGGATTAGCAGACCCTCGACTTGCGCATTCTTTGGTAAGTGTCCATGACGCACCTCATCACCCTTGGTCAATAGCGGAGATGGCTGAAGAATCTAACATGTCACGCTCTGCCTACGCGGCGCATTTCCGAACCATCGTAGGGCAAACACCCGCAGAATATTTATTGAGCTGGCGTGTGAGTCTGGCTCAGAAGCTATTACGAGAAGGCCGAGCTATCAATTTGATTGCTGCAGATGTGGGGTATGACAGCCCGTCGGCTCTGTCACGAGCATTTCGCAGAAAAACAGGAGTCAGTCCCCGTGAATGGATTAAAGGTGCAAACGGTATATGAGGGGCAAGGGTAAAAATTTTTCTGATAAGTAGCAACGGTCTATGAACCTGCACAAACAATGGCCTGAGTACGATTCGCACTCAGGCCATTGAAACGGTCATCAATCAATTAGAACGGGACTCAAGCTCAACTAGCGAATGCCCTGCCACGAAAATCGAGGCGGCTAACAAACCAATGTCTTTGAGCAGAAATTGACCTGGAGCAATAGTGATGGCTGGGAAACCAAGTCCAGGTTCGAACACGCCCGGAGTTGAAAACATAAAGCTTACAGTCGTGACAAATAAACCAGCAGATAGAGCACCTCCGAGGATAGAAAGCTTCGGAGAAACGAAACGACCCAGTATCAGTGCCCCGATGGACACCTCAAGAATACCCAGCAAGCCGGAAAAGATGTCGACACTGAAAATCTTATATACCCACCCGAGGAGTGGGCTGTTTCCAACCAATGGAACTAAACCTTGCGCTTCATAGTGGGTAAATTTCATACCCCCGAACCAGAAGTAGATCACGGCAAGAGCGATATAAACACCAAAAATTCCTAGGTTCATTGTGGTGACACCCAATGTCCGTTTCTGAGTATTGCCATCCAATGTGTAATTTGCAGCAGTCAGAGTTTTCATGAGATTGAATTCCAAATATTGGTAACGGATTTTGCATGACGTCAGCCTGGGGTTGCTTGTTTCTGACTGTCCGTATGTCGTTTTAAAATCCAACGAGGTTAGCGCGTTGGGGTGCAGAGATTGTTACCTTTAAGTGGAAATCAATGTGCTCCAAACGTGCAGAATTTGGTGCAGATCGTCTCGAACATGTCTTTTTAGCCATTTCATGCTCGACCGGTGTTTGATTGGCCACGAGCCTCTGGAATTTGGTACAAAGCTTGGAAAAGGTGTCTCCTGTTACCTAAGGGATCATTTGATCAACGAGGCGCAAGGCGGCTTCAATGATCGATTGTTTCCCGATGAGGACCTTGAGCTGCTTGGTTGTCGAACAACTCGATGGCCCTTGCTGATATTTGGCGTTGGAAACCTTGGCAACTTTTCCCTCTCGTTCGCGGCGCGAACCAGGCGAACCAGGCGCACCTTTTCTCCCTTGCTTCTGGTGAAGCAAACCCGCGCAGTAATGTGCAACCGCAATAAGATGCTAGAACGCTTTCAGTTGTTGAGTTCCAATGTCCCTAATCGACCGGCTCAGCCACCTCCTAAAAATGATCACTATCGCTGGCCAGTTGGAGTTCCGTTGCACATACGGGGCACCTAGGCGTGTAGACATAGTGCAGTCCGCAGCTCATGAAATTCTTTACCACATCGTGCTCAAAGGGCGTGTCGCACGGGACGGCGCACGTGTTGCACGATGGCCGCGGACATGAGCCAAAACCCACCTGCAATCACCGGGGCTCGGGAGGCGCTCAGTGAGAATGATGGCGGTGACGAGCACTTGGATATGTTGTGCAGACGATTTTTAATCGAGTCCCGCATGGGCGGCTCATTCACAATTACCTACCCAGAATTTAACGTGCGCGCCGTTGATGATCTAGACGAAGAGAGCGTTGGGTCGGCTTCGATTCACCTGGCCAGCTTTATCGGGCTGATGCGTATGGAATGTAGCGGCTACTGTTTGCCCCATCGGGATGCCCTCACTTCCTAGTGTCGAGTTTACTGCCCACGTGGCCCGTCCGCGATGCTCAGCCATCACCCCTTCAGCAAAGCCTTACGTGTGCAGGTGATCCGTCGATCGACGCTACCATGAGAACTGCAACACCCAGTTCCAAGAGCGCCAAGTCAGCAGCATTCGCTGTTGACTCAAAGGAGATACCAGCAAAAATATGATCAACCTGCTGATGGGCAAATTCCAGCCAGATCCCGAGAATCCCAAAAGCGGAATTGGTGTGGAGGTGAGTATCTGATCGCCCCATCTGCGTGGTTCAAAAGCATTGAGGATGGAGAAGAGGTTGTGGTGCTCGGCATGTGTAAAACTAGCACCGCGCCTCTGGTTGCGACGCTGCGAGAAGGTCGCTTTAAGACATTTACCAAACGTCATTTTAGCTTGAACATGATACTCAAGACACAGATCACCAAAGTTTAAGGAATGTAGTTGAGAGCGCACCAACCTCTGTATCTCCCCATGACGCTAGAGGGGCGACTCTCCGCGCCCACATGATTCGTTGTGAGTGCTAGCAGAAAATCTGGACGCCGCCGACGACTTACTCGAACATCAGAGTGTGATCAACAATCGCTTTGATGAGGACTCGGGCACAGACGTTTGATCAATAGCTGAAGACGCTTCGGAAGTAGAACAATGAACAGCGGGACGATCGTAACCGTCTGGCCGGCAACCAGTCCTGACGACCTTCAGAATTAGCAAAAATAGTATCCATCATTTTTTAATAGACACTGTCTTGGATGCCGCTGCCTCAGCCCGTCGACGCGGTCTCCGTTCCAACTTCCCGACAGAGTTCAAACGCAAGTTAAACTGAACTGACACCGCCAATCGAACCGACACCTCGCGTCGTCTCTCAGTGCAAGCCGTTGCATGAACACCTGCCAGGCGAAAACCATGTCCACCAGCCTGAGTCGCAATGCTAGGGTTGCGGCGGAAGCTTCGCTATTTGGGGGGGGGATGTGTCTGAGGTGCTGGAGTACGTCCCCGCGCGATTTAAGGTGATTCTCCATGCGGGTCCGAAGGCGGTTTTCCGCTGTTGCGAGCACATCGCCCGAGTACCAGCACCGACTCGCCCGATAGCCAGAGACTTTACTGGCCCTGGGGTACTGGTCCGTGTGCTGGTCTCCAAGTTTGTCGGCCATTTGCCACTGTATCGACAATCCGAGATCTACGCCCGTGAGGGCGTGGATCTGGAGCGCTCAACTTTGGCTGACTGGAAAGGCAAGAGCAGTCAATTGCTCACGCAGCTATTCAACGCCCTTGAGCGTCATGTCATGAGCGGCTTTAAAGTCCATGCCGACGACACGCCGATTGGTGTATTTTGCGCCGGACAATGGCAAAACCAAAACGGCTCGCTTGTTGGCATGGTGCCTGACGACCGACCTGCCAGTTAGCGACGCCAGCGGTTGTATGGATTGCATATTCGCCAGATCGCAAAGGTCAGTATTCCTGCGCACATATCAAAAACTTCATAGGGATCTCGCAAGCTCTGTATGCCGCGGGCACCATTCATGAAGGTGCCTGTTGGGCGCACGCTCGACACAAATTTAGGATGTCTAAAAAGTTCAGGCCTCACCGCTCGCCGCCGAGGTGTTGCTATGGATTGCGGCTCCGTATGTCATCGAAAGCGAGATTCGCGGACCTCCACCCGATCAGAGAAAGGCAGTTCGGCAAAGCCGCAGTTAGAACAACTACACGCGTGGCTTAACCCGACGCTGACTTAACTGTCGAAAAGTAGGCACTAGGCGGTGCGATTCTTTATGCCCTGACCAAGCCACTCAAGTAAACATTGTGTTTGAACACGCATGCTGAAACACCGCAAGAAGGTGATATAGCATGATATCGGAGCGTGAGATAGTGGTAACCCTTGTGCCACATAGCGGAGGTGGAACCCTTTTGCTTGGTGATGGAATCTCTCATCGATAATCAAGGTGCATTGTAGGAACAATTCAAAAGGCCAATACAGTCATCTTCAGAGCCTCGACCGATGAGAGAGTGAGGGGCAGGGGGGTGAAAGGCATGACGCTACCTCTGTGCCTGTGAAGTTTTCATCCATCAACAAAAAAACAAAAGAACAAGCTTGTTGTCGGTCTTGCTCGTTCTATGTGCAAGCAGCAAGCAGATCATTTGTCTAATAACCACCAGAAGCAAAGGAAAAAAATTACGCGATATTTCAAGCGAACCAGGTGCGCATAGGAGGCAGCTCTCTTGAGCTTCAACTTATCTCTTCAATCATAGGAACCATTATGACCAATGCCGTTATCGAATGTATCGTAAGTCGTAGCGCCGCTAAGTACTACGACCCTACTGCAACTTTAAGCGACGATCAAATCGCAGAGTTGGTGCGAATAGGTACCTCTGCGCCGACATCCTTCCACTTACAGAACTGGCGTTTCATTGCGGTACGCACACCTGAAGCAAAAGCGCGGTTAAGTCCGATTGCTTGGAGCCAGCCCCCGATTACGGAAGCAGCCGTTACCTTCATTATCTGCGGTCAATTGGCTGACTCCAGCGTAATACCGGAGCGTCTAGCACCGTTGGTTAAAGCAGGCGTTATGCCTGTGGAGATGGTGTCGGATTGGGAACTACCTGCGCGCGACCTGTATTTAGAGTACCCGCAGCGTCAGCGCGATGAGGCAGTTCGTACGGCCACCTTCGGTGCGTCGGCGATCATCTATGCCGCCCGCTCGCTGGGTTTCGGCTCGACCCCAATGATCGGTTTCGATGCCGAAGGGGTAGCCCGTGAGTTCAGACTGGCTGAAAACGAAGTGCCGGTCATGTTGTTGTCCATAGGTACGGAGCGTCCAGGAAACTGGCCGCAGAAGCTCCGCCGTCCGTTGGCTGAAGTGTTGGATTTCGTTTAATTATCAATGAAACCAGTAACTTAGGGAGACTGCAATGCCTAGATGTGAAGTTCTAATGCCAGAACAAGTGCCGGCTGACTCGAAACCGACTCTCGATGCGTTCACCAAGAACATCGGGTTCACTCCAAATATGATGGCAATCTTCGCGCGGAGCCCAATCGCGTTCAACGCATGGGCGACGCTGCTCGGCTCTATGAGCAAAGCGCTCGATGTGAAGACGCGTGACAGCATCGGCCTCGCCGTCTCTGAAGCGAATGGCTGCAACTACTGCCTGATGGTTCACAGCTTTACGGCCGAGCATATGGCCAAGCTGCCGGCCGATGAAGTGATTCTTGCTCGCAAGGGGCAGGCCTCCGACCCAAAGCGTAACGCTGCTCTTCAGTTCGCGCACAAAGTTATCGAGACTCGCGGCAAGGTCAGTGATGTTGATCTGAAAGCCGTTCGCGACGCAGGCTACAGTGATGCGAATGTCATGGAGATCATCGCGTTGGTGGCCATGTACTCCCTGACGAACTTTTTCAATAACGTATTTGATCCCGAGAAAGACTTTCCCGCCGTTACACCGGCAGGTTCGATCTGACCTCTATCCTGACGCATCTCTCCGAAGGCATTTGGAGGATTATCGTGATGCGAGCGTAGTGCGAAAGCCCGGATGCACCCTTGAGAGATTCTTGGGACCGCATCCGGTTTTTTGTATGGGTCGACAAGTTTAGGGGCTAGAAAGTGACACTTGATCATCCGATTTTGACACGCTGGCCAGCGCTGTGCCCCATCGACTGCAATTCTTTTCCCTGCCGACGCCCAATGGGGTAAAGGTCAGCATCATGCTTGAGTAAACTGGTCTCGAGTACGAGTTGCTGTCTCCAGCCCATATCCTTGCCCACTCTCCTCGAAGTCAGGACGAAATCAAAAGTACCTATTTTCAAATGTGCGGTGTGAAACCAATCCCAGACTAGGCGCTGCGTAGAAGTGACCCACGTTAAGCAGGCAGAGAAGGCATCCGTTGCGGGTAAGAGGCGCGTATAGGTAGCTGGACTTGGAACATGCAAGGCTTGTGATCATTGATTAGGGAGGCGGGTTAGGCGGCTTCATCGCCCCCTTTTCGGCTGCGAATTTGTGCTGGGCGGATCGTCTGAACAGATCATTTCGATTGTCAGTTGGAAGTGTTAACCCACCTCTTTGTACACGTGGCCATGAAGGAGCGGGGCGGCCAACTAAATTTCGGGAGCATTCCATGCAATCAATCGAGATCATAGCCATTAATGACAACGATTTTGATATCTTGCTTTCGCTATGGGAAAGCTATCAGCGATTTTACGAAGTAGATATCCCTGAAGCTGTGACGCTCAACACATGGACGCGCTTCTCGGAACCAGTGGAGCCGATGTTTGCAGCGCTTGCCGTGGTGGATGGGCAAGCATCAGGCTTAGTGCATTCGATCTACCACCGATCTGCGGGGGGCAATGGGTGACCACTGTTATCCTCAAGACTTGTTTGTCGCGTGTTACGCGCTTGGTAACGGTATTGGCGGGGCTTTGATCGAGCATGTCTATGCGGAGGCTAGTCGTCGTGGGGCGTCTCGTGTGTACGTTGAAAATTGAGGGGCCGAGACGGTTCAATTCGAGATTCAAAAAACATACGCTGCTATTTGGCGTAGAGATCTTTATAGTTAGCATTCTGCTTAGCAGCACAATCTCACGTAAGCACTATCAGCTACAGTGGTTCCTGGAGAATGATAGCTATGCTAGAGATGGCGCTGGAATGGATCAGCTCGAAAAGGATTTGGCTCGTTAAACCGTATATCATCGTACCACAGCAACCCGTACTATCCACATATTAGGGAATTGACTCATGTCTCGTCTGGCGGAATTTCGTAAACTCGAACAGCAACTCGCTCTGCAGCTAGCAGAGCTGGAGGCCATGAAAGGTGACTCCGGTCTAAAAAAAGAAATGGAGTTTGAGAGTAAACTACGTGCTTTATTGGCTGAGTACGGCTTCAGCCTAAAAAACATTATCAACCTGCTAGATCCTCAAGGTCGTAGCACTTCTTCCACCGAGCCGAAGGTCGGTATCCGTAAGCCGCGCCAAGTGAAGGTGTACAAAAACCCTCACACCGGAGAAATTGTCGAGACCAAAGGCGGCAACCACAAGACGTTGAAAGAGTGGAAATCCGAGCACGGTTCTGCGACCGTCGAATCTTGGCTAATCAGGTGATTTTTGATTGAGCAAAAATAAAACGGGCCCTTTCAAGGGCCTGTTTTGTCGATGGTATATCAAGCTCGGAATCACCCGGGCATCATAACCGATAGGATAGTGTTAAAAATTATTGTTCTACTTGTGCGCTCTATTATAGGGGATTTATCTCTATGTAGTGGTCAGTTGACTGGGGCTCATGGTGGCTCCGGCCGAAATTTTAAAGGTTAGGTGCGTACGAGATTGAAATGGCTTACCTGGGCGTTCAGGCCTTGAGCAAGGCGAGCGACCCCTTCGCTGGCGCTACTCACTTGATCGGAACCCGTAGCGTTATGACTAGCTAACTCTCGAATCTGCTCGATTCGTTGACTTATATCGTGAGCAACCACCGCTTGTTCTTCAGCGGCACTGGCGATTTGAACAGCCATGTCACTGATCACCCGGTTGGCCTTAGTAATATCTTCGAGAGCATGGCCGGCATTGTCGGCTTGGCGTGAGCCTGCCTCAGCTTGAATACGGCTTTGATCCATAACGCACACTGCTTGTTTGGCGCCTTCCTGTAAGCGCATAATCATATCTTGAATTTCCTGAGTCGAATCCTGAGTGCGTTTAGCTAAGTTTCGTACTTCGTCTGCTACAACGGCGAAACCACGGCCTTGTTCTCCAGCCCTTGCCGCTTCGATTGCAGCGTTGAGAGCTAGCAGGTTGGTTTGGTCGGCTATACTACGAATCACATCAAGGATCCCCCCGATACTAGAAGTGTCGGTAGCCAAGATCTGAATTACTTCGGCAGCTTTGCCAATATCATCGTATAGCTGCTGGATGGTGTTCACCATTTGCTCTACCACCGCGCGGCCGTTTGTGGCAGAAGTATCCGCTTTTTGGGCCGCTTCTGCTGTCTGAGCTGAATGATGGGCGACTTCTTGAACGGTCGCTGCCATTTCCGTAATGGCTGTTGCTACTTCTGAAGTGTGTAACTCTTGCTGCCTCATATTTTCCAGTGTTGTGCGAGTAGTGTTGGTGAGCTGCTCTGCAGATACCCCGAGTTGGCTGCTAGAGTTTACGACATTAGTCACTACATCTCTTAATTTGATAACCATCTTTCCGAATGCATGAGAAAGCACCCCAAACTCTCCTCCATTTTGAGTATCTAAATTGGTACTGAGATCTCCTTCGGCTACCCGTTGCGCGTCATTGGAAAGACGTAATAGAGCACCACTTACTTTACGCCGTATAGCTATAATACCTATTCCTGCAATAACGATCAGTAATAGAACCATTGCGCACACCACGCTCATATAAACAGAGTTCGTAAAGCGTAAGTCATTTACTTCTTGCTGAGTTCGTTGGTTGAGCGAAATGAAAAACTCTTTCACAGACGCCATAATACGTGCTTTTTCTGCGTCATAACGGGGGCTGTAGACTAGGTGAGTGGAAGCATTCAGATCAGGTACTTTACCTTTAGCCCCAGAGGCGGTCTCGATCGCTTCAGATTCGATTCTTGCTAGTTCATTTGACGCTCGCTCAGCTTCCTTAAGCTTCGCAAATTCAGTTTGACTAATTCCTTGTTGACGCATTAACTCTAGTAGAGGCATAGCTGGATCGAATCCAGTCTCAACCTGCTGACCAGTAGCAAGGAAGTCCATGTATGGGTAGTTATAATTAGTAGGTCGATGCTCCTCTCCATTCCTGATCGACAAGATCTGCTGGTACAACTGGGCGTAACGATTTTCTCCGGTGACTGCAAAGGTGCGAGCCATTCGACTCAAGTCGTCAGAGCTCTGTCGTAATTCATCTGCTAGTAAATATGACTTATAACGATTTTCTTCGCTGTCGCTCAAGTTTTGTTGGTTATTAATCATCGCCATTACGACCAGGCTGAGGGTCATCGCGCTGATAATAATTGCGGCGAAAATGATTGTAAAAAGTCGCTGAATAGACAAGTTTTACTCTCCTTGATTGGATCAAGTCATCCTGAGTAGGAATAGGTAGTTGCGACAAGATTTGAAAGTAGTGAAACAACCTTTCGATAAAATGAGCGTTCCCGACTATGAACACATGTCAAAACATCCGGAGTATTCAGGGGATTTATTTCATCATGATTCTCTGGTTTGCTGGGATAGTGTTCAGAATCTTTTTTGCACATCGACTGCCATCAGCTGGAGAGTCGTTTCTCAAATCCACCTTACTAATAGGAAATGAGCCGTGCGAGCAGTATCTATGCTGCAGCGATGCTTACCTTGGTCAAGAAGGCGGGATATTGATTTGGTGCGGAAGTGAGTTTAGCGTATGACTCGAAAGATCTCTTTCAGAATCCTGCGAATTATGCTCTTCGTTGACTGTGCTGATCTATGATTTTAGTCTTTCTTGCTTATCTGTCGGCTGGTTGGAAGCCAGTAATGATGATTCTGAGGATGTGGTGGAGGCACTTGTAAAGCACTAAAAAATGGAGGTTCAAATAGGTATTATTTATAGATCTATGTATCAAAAAATTAGTCACGGCAATCAGATTTCAGGTTTGTAGTCTATCTTAAGGAGAACGGCTAATGCCGATAACATAATAAAATACGCAATGAAAGCGTGAGGCGCGAGAGATGGAATTCCATATAATAATAAAGCATCGTTACCACCAGGAATAACTATGGCAGAAAAGCTAATGAACAAACCTCCTACCAGTTTGCGAAAAAATAGAAGAAAGCAAGGTTTCTGTATTTTCAATCTGTGAGTTTTCCACGCTGCAACAATGGCACCAAAAATAAGTGCTGCCGTAGCTGTAAATACCTGAAGAGTTACATCAGGCATATAGGGGTTGACCAGCTTAGCTGCACCATGGGAAAGCACTGTCAGATAACCCCAGTTTCCAATTATCGCATAGAGCAATCCTCCAGTAATACCGATTACCGACATTGATAAAGTAGGGTTCCAAATACGATTTGACGAGCTGATAAAGTTTCCGGATTTTATCAAGTAATGTTTTAAAACCAGTTCGTGAAAAACGATCGCAACAAATACCAGCCATACGAAAAGGGATAGCGTGGAGGGTTTCGATAATTCTACAAAATAATATCCGTCAGTTCGGGATGTAACTAATGGCGCTAAGAGAGCCCCGATAAACATGCCAGCAATCGTACCGATATAGTTTATTTCCCCTTTTGATAAATGCGCGATAGTACCGAACACACAGGCACCATTCAAAAAAGCGCCGAGACCAAAAAGTGCCCCGGCGATGAACGTCATCCAAGATAGTTGGTAGGTATAAGATAAGCTAACGATATCGGGGAAAACCCATGCGCTCGGTAAAAGAATAAGCCCAGCTGATGCTGTTGCTACGATGAAAGCACGAAGATAGGACGCTCTGTTATGGTTTATCCAATAATTTACCGCAGCTACTGCACAAATATCCCCGCGGCCTATGGCGAAACCCATGGTAAACGCAAGGGACATGCTTGCGGCTAATATAATGATTAATTGCGACAATTGCATTAACCCTCCGTGCTAGAGAAAGGGTGATGTTCTCAAGTATACATTGGTATATACAATCCATTATGATTTGGTTGTTTGGCATCTGGTGGGGGGAGCTTATTTCGCAACAGCTAGTGCGTACAAAATATGGGCGTATCATGCTGGAGTGCAGCGTAAGCGTATCGTGTGTAACCCTAGTCAATGGCGTGCTACACATGATTAATATGGTGCGATTCGTGTTTAGGGTAACAGGCAAGCAGTGTAGATAAATAAACAAATCCTGGGATGGGCAATTGGACAACACCTTGTGCTGTCTCGATATTCTTGTTGCTAGGTACGTCGAACTCCCTGGGACAGATAACAGATCTGCAGTATTCCCATGTGTGCAGGTGGGGGAGTGGGGCAGCGGGCGCAGATGTTTAGCATACTCAATGGCATCACATTCACGTCCGCTGAGATACTGAAAATGAAACTTACATAAGGTTAGTTATCGACACCATAAACTAGGTGAGTTTTGGATACTCATTGATGATTAGAATTTTCATGGGGCAATAGAGTTCCACTGATCTTTTCTCGATAAAACTTACCTGCAGCAATATTCGGAATTACACTTGGCTATTGAGCATTAAGAGTTGAAATTTTGTCGTGTGCTTCGAGAAGGGGATAACCCCAAACGTGTACCCAGTCTGTTTTTTTAACAGGGGTGTGGCATGAAATACATGTGCTTGTATCTTTATTGGTTGTTACTGTTGGAGCTTCCTGGGCGATTAACGCCCATCCCCAACCGTCAGTCCATATCCCACTTTTTTGATGGCGCCCTTTAGTGTCTTTTATCATCACAAACCATCCGGCATTTTGATCCCAAAATGATGCGTGGCCTGTCGTTAAGTTAGCAGCAGTGGTCTCCTGTAACTCTTTAACTAAGATAGCTCCATCTGGAAAGTCACCGTGGGATTTGTAATACTCAACTGAATCTCGATCGACATATACCTGATGTAGTTGTTTTAATCCTCCCAACGAATCCCCACCAGGTACGGCGAATGAGCCCAAAAAAATGAACGTAGTTCTATAATCTTTAGGGACTTTTATATTGCCGTCCTTGTCGACATATAATTCAAAAGTGCGTGAGTAGCTGGGGGCATTGCTGCCTGAGTGAGTTTTAGGGGCGCTCGCACTTGATAACGCTGGATGAAGACAGAAGGCCAATGTTATACAGGTGAACACAGTTTTAAAATTCTTAACGCTCATATTAGTAACCTGCCTTGGAATTAAATCGTTAAAGTTTATTTAGGATGCAGCTTAATTAATGTGCGCAACTGAACGTCTGTTGCTTGATAAGCATCATTAAGGTGTATTCGCCATGGTTGGCTAATACTTTTTCATGGATCAATTGTTGTTTCACATGAAGCTAGCAAAGCCATAGATATCTATACTGCCCTGGCGTTATGCCAATATGTTGCTTGAACGCTGTACTGAAATGGGATTGAGAGCTAAACCCGCAATCTTGAGAGATTTGTGCCAAGCCCAAGGTTGATTCTGCCAGCAGGTATTCAGCACGGCGTATTCTATGCTCCAAAATATAGGCATGAGGTGATCGTCCGGTCCTGGCTTTGAACGTACGTGTGAAGTGAAAATGGCTTTGTGAGGCGATACTCGCGAGCTCTCCTACATGGATTGCGGAGCTAATACGTTGATCAATGTATTCAGCGACTTTATTGAACCTTGGCTCTGGTAATTGTGATTTTGGTATTGCCATCTCAAAACTAAATTGAGTTTTTTTTCGCCCCTTCAGCAAGATTCCGAGAATAAATTTTGCCGCAGCGGGGCAGTGTAAGCCGTTTCTGACCAAGCTTGCGCAAGAGCTAAAGCCATCTCCGATTCTTTCGACAACGCGACGTGCTACACAATCGAATCCTGACTCAGGGCCATAATGCGCGACTACATTTTTTAGGGATGTAAGATTTAGCTTTAAGGTTTCAATTGTTCTTAATAAAAAGTAATCATCAATCATTATCTCGACAAAGTTATTCGGTAGGTCCCATGATGCAATTTGATCACTTTCTGTACATCCGAGGACGATACAAGTGCCACATTTTATTTCAACATCTTTACGCATATTGGCTTCTGTTAGCGAAAGCACACCATTTCCCGTTAGGAAAATTATAATCGTCATCTGTCCGCTAATTGATGAATATCTTTGATTGCCTTTTTGCTTCATGAATCTTGCGCAGACAACGGTATATATTTGCGTTGCCATAGAGTTGGAAGTAGAGTTAGGGAGGAGTAGCGTCGCCATATTAGCCTCTCTTATTAAATGTCCCGCGGTTTGTTTGCGGGAAACCACGACCGGAATCCAAATCTTGTCTCACAGTGCTGGGCAGCACTGTAAAACCTGGGCAGGGGGGCAAGTCCTTGAGACGCTTAGTCTAAAGCCCATGGATAGAAGGATGTAGTGGCACATTTTTTGCTCCGGTATAGTTGCGCCTTCCTTTTTGCGCTGCTGCTGCCGCGTTCGAAAGCCCTACGCGTTTAGGAAAGCATACCCCCCCTTGCGGCGTCGAGCTTATTCAACCTCTCTTGGGCCTCGAAGAGCCCGAGGCCTCTAAGGTGGACATGCGGCCGTTTTTGTTGCTGTGCCGCAACGTCACAGTTTGACGGGCATGGTCCATGATAGATGAGTCAAGGCTAGCCTAATCGAGAGTCGAACGATTGCAAAAACGTGCGCTTTTTATGATTTTTTTCCCATGGCTTCATTTTTGAAGTCAAACTGAGGGAAGTCAATTGTCGTGTTATTTATTCTGTTAACTAAATTAATAAACGTGGTGTTGCTAATGACTAAGCAAATCTCTATTAGGTTGTTTTCCGTATATCCAGCACTTAAAAGTGTCTGAATGCTTGAAAAATCGATAACCCCTTTTGAGGTTAGCAGGGTGCATACAAAATCGAGTAATTTGTCTATTTTAGTGTTTAAAGTTGGTTGTGCGGTTCTTATATTTTCTATGGTGGCTTTAGATAATCCTGCAAATTGTCCAAGAAAGGCATATGCGGTTATGCAATAATCACAGATCGCATTTGTGCTTACCTTTAGTCTTATTGCAGCCAATTCAGCTTCTGAAAGTGTACTTCCCTCTATGATTTTATCTAACTCAAGTATTTTTTTTAACCCCGATGGGCAATGCGTTCCAATTGTCGCATAAACATTAGGTACAATGCCGGCTGACTTCTTTATAGAGTTATAAATTTCTGAAGTGGTGCCTTGAGCTGAAGAAGGGTTGGTTGTGGATAAGCGAGACATTGAAGCTTCCCCCTGGTCTGATGATGTGGTAGTTTTTAAGCTCTTTGATAAAGCGCTTGCTTTTATTAGGTTTCGATAGATGCGACGAAATACTGCAGTGAGTAATGTGGTCCAAAGCTTCTCAAGCTATTTGATGGCCTATTGCTGCACAGCAAAAAATGCTTGCAGCAATATTGTAGATGGACGTTAATCATGTTCTCTATCCCTTTTCTCTATAGTGTTGTTCCCCATCTCTGAGATAGTCGGTTATTATTACTTAATTGACTAGCCGTCCAACATGGATAACATAAATTTGGATTTTGCATGAATGAGTATCTTTTTCCCTTTCGGTTGTTCGTACGCGTTGCGCATACAGGCAGTTTCTCCCGAGCGAGCAAAGAACTAGGTATTTCTCAGTCATCAGCTTCGCGGATAATTGCCGCTTTAGAGCGTGATCTGGGAGTAATGTTGTTAGTTCGAACTACGCGTGCTATGGCGTTAACGCCCGCAGGTGCTAGTTACCTGGCGAATATAGAACCTATATTGGCAGCGTTCGAGGAGGCGAACTTTGCGGCCCAGGGGGGGGGGGAGCTTCGGGGGCGGTTGAGATTAGGTATACAAGCTGGTGTATCCCTGAGAGAGGTTATTCCTAAATTGTCTGCGTTTCTTGATTTCCACTCGACGCTTAGTGTTGACCTAGTTTCAGATCATCCTTGTAGGGACGGATTAAGGGCGCAGGTAGATCTTGCTCTGCAAATCATAAAACCTGAAGAGGCAAAAGCGGCGATGCGACTCATTACGAGCACTCCTAGGGTGTTAGTGGCTTCCCCAAAATATCTTGTACGTAAAGGAATGCCGAGTTCACCTGCAGCGCTAATTGCGCACTCCATTATCGTTGGGCCCTCCCCCTCAGGAGGAAGGCCTTGGTTGTTCTCCCGGAATGGAAAAGCGGTGTCACTCAGTATTGATGGCAAAATCACCGCAGATGCATGTGAGATGGCGATGGCATCTGCTGTTAGTGGAGCCGGCATTTTGTCCACAGGCCTTTGGTCGTGTCAGGCAGAAATAGATTCAGGTACATTGATTCGCGTGCTTGAAGGCTGGGATATGGGGGATATTAAACTGTATGCTTCGCTTCCCGCGGGCGCTGCATCGAAGACGGTCGCACGATCCTTTGTTAGTCATTTGGCTTCTGAGTTCCATAAACAAGATCTCTACATCGAGCTCCCCTGAACAGCTAAGCGGGGAGTCTCGCATGTAGGATTTCTTCCTGGGCTTAGTTTTTTGTCATGTTGGTCGCGCTTGCTTATATCTATCTTGTACGAGTTTCGAGGGCTGAGATAGAGTTTCCGATTACAATGATGGAGGCAGCCAATAGTCCAATATCTTTTAATAAAAACTGTCCTGGAACAACAGTTATGGCAGGGAAGCCCATTACCGGTTCAAATACGAGTGGTGTACTGAGCATAAAGGAAAGCGTTGTTACAAATAATCCTAAAGATAATATACCACCTACAATCGACAGCTTTGGAGATATACACCTTGCTGCGATTAACAACCCAATCGCAATTTCAAGAACTCCTAGAAAATATGAAAATCCATTGATGCTCATGAAGTTATACATCCAGGATAGGAGCGGGCTGTGGCTCACAAAACCAAATATTCCATTCGCTTCATATGCAGTAAATTTCATTCCGCCGAACCATAGATAAATTATGGTTAAAGCAGTAAAAGTAGTAATCTCGCCTATGCGAGTGATGAGTGGGCCTGCAGGTTTAGTTACTACATTATGGAATTTCATCTCATCGTTAGGTTGTTTCAGGCGAGTGTTCATCGTATTACCTCGGGATGTGGTTGTTAGATGGTGTCCGTGACCTACCAAAGGAGACTTTGATAGTTGAGCTTTGGCACTGTAGTCGCGTTTAGAATTTAGCAAGATGAATAAAAATTCGATTTTGCTAATGTCGATCAGTTTCGGTTGGATGACATGGATTTTTACTTAAGTGATCTGTTGGCACTGGAGATTTATAATTGATATGTCACCTGGTTCGGAGGGTCTAATGAGTTTGATAAGTAATTTTTTTGCAACTGGTTAATATTTAAAAAAGAGTGGGTGCAAGATTTTCGAGGCGTGCACCCACCCAAGGGGATGACCTTACTATGTCCTTTAGTGAGATCCGTGGTGCTTAGACTAAGTTAAAGTCTGGATGCATGGTTCAGCTTTAGACCTAGTGCAGATTATCTTGCTTGTTAGGCTATTTATTTCAAAATCGTGCGTATTTTACGTAATCATAGGCTTTGAAATAAAAGCTTTGGTGTTCACTAAATTTATCTGACTTCATTTTTGATCTGGGTGGCATAGTGTAGGGAGCTATGGCAGGCCAAGATTAGCTTATGATTGGTCAGTGAAGTCTCGTTTCGCAACGTACGCTGATTGAATTCGCCATCTTGCAGGCGTCATCTCCATGTGCTTCTTGAATGCTCTTTGGAATGCTGCGTCTGATTTGTATCCGCTGTCTTGAGCTATTTTGGCGATAGAGTCTGATGTTTCGGCAAGTTGTCTACTTGCATTTGCCATCCGTATCTCAACAAGCAGATCATTGGCAGACCTACCCGCAGCTTCAGCAAATTGTCTTGCGAAGGTCGCTCTGGACATTAAGCACAAGTCTGCCAACTCAGCCATAGACCATGTCCTAGAATAATTTTCAAACATTGCTGTGAAAGCTGGCTGGAGTCTTGGTCGTTGTGCCAGGCGAAGAAGGCCTATCGGGGGCTCAGCGCTCTCACTGGCTAGACGTAAGGTCATGCCAAAAAGAGCTCCAGACATGTGATTCATCATTGATTCACTGCCAGGGCCATGCTCTATCGCCTCTTCATGCATCAACGTAATTAAGCGAGCCAAGCGACTACTGGCAACATGTTCCTCTGTCAAGTGAGCCAATTCATCGGGTACGTCTACTCCTCTGATGATTAATTGCCGAGGCAAGCTTTCCTTGATTATTTGCCGTGGGGAGGATGGCAAGATAAATCTCCCACACAGCATATTGACTGGTTTCGGATCTTCGCTGTTAGTCCGAATCTTAAGTCCCCTTTCGCGATGCATTTTACCAGCTGTAGATGGTGACCCACTGCCCTCATACAGAACATGGGGGACACCGGAGGGTATCAGTAAAATATCCCCCGCTTGCATAGACAGAACGGGGTTTTCACCGTCATCCACCTGCGCAGTCCCGCGCAAGAGGACGTGGTAAGGGATCTCTCTGGGTCCGGTAGCCGCGTAATCCAGTCTCCAGGGAGGGCTGAAATGACATCGGGTGTCGAGCGCGCCGCTCACGGGCATGAGGAAAAGTAAGCTGCTTAAGATGTCCATTTGAGACGCTCGAGCATAATAATGGTAAATAATAGCATTAACATGGCGAACGTCGAGGATTAGGCTGGAAGCTGTCATAAATCGCTACTGGAAGCTATATCCAGAGGAGTTCTCGATGTCACGCCTTACCACTATGGAGCCGCATGAAGCTACCGGATTAGTGGCTGAAACGTTTGCGTCTATAAAAAGAGCCGCGGGTATGATTCCTAACACCTACCTAACCATTGGAACACACAGCCCTGAGGGGCTGCATGCTGTATTGCATCTGGATGAAGTAATCTCTCGGAGCGAAATTTCAGATGCGGATTTAGAGATCATAAGATTAGTTGTAAGTGTCTGCTCGGGGTGCCGCTACTGCGTGGCGGTCCACAGTCTCAAGGCTAAATTCGCTGGACTTTCCTACGATGAAATTTTGAGAATACGAGGGTCCAGAAGCACTGAAGATCCGCGCAGGGATGCGCTCATTGAATTTGTTCGAAATATCGTATCAGGAACGGGTACCCTTAGCTCGTTAGATGTGGAGTCGATTATTATAGCGGGCTATTCTCAAAGTCAGATCATAGGGATCTCGCTCACAATCGCTTCTACAATGTTTATCAATACGGTTAATCGCATTAATGACACAGTGCTAGACTATCCAGAAATTTAAACGCATCTAAGAAGCGCCTTTAAAAGACTATGTTGTCAAACGTTGGGAGTAATATCGCAATTATACCGAGAACGGATTTAAAATAATTTGTTCGAGGCTATTGTCAATTAACATCGCTGCGAAGGTACCGACTTTATCGTTTGTGACGTTAAGGTCGGTTGCCTACCGCTTTACTCATTTCAGTTGGGGCAGTTACGAAGATCAGGAAAAATTGTTCAAATAGCTGCTGGAGGAGGTCTAGAGCAACGTTTTCGCTTCTGCTCAAGAGAAGTGAGTTTTTTGTTGATTTCCTTCTAACCATTTTTGTACGCGGAACTCGACTGATATTGCCATTTTCAACGATGAAGATCTCGGTACTGCCCTGGTGTAATGCCTATCCGTTTCTTGAATGTTGACGTGAAATATGAATGGGAGTTGAAGCCTGAGTCGTTTGCTATCTGTGACAAACTGATATCAGTTTCAGATAGTAAAAACTCTGCACGGCGCAGCCTACTGTCCAAAACATACGAATGCGGGGAGCGACCGGTACTTGCTCGAAAAGTACGGGCGAAATAGAATTTGCTCTGAGTTGCGATTTCAGCCATTTCTGAAACGCTTATCGCAAGTGAAATTTCACTTTCAATATAATCAACAATAGCCTTTAATGTCCTTTCAGAAAGATGGAGATTTTTCTTGCTCCTTTTATTTGCATCTTTATTTTTCTGAATGTTAACCATCATAGCGATCAGAAAACGTGCTGCAGGGGCACAATAATATCCATCCGCTACCAAGCTGGCGTTAGTATTTCGTTGGCCGAACATTTTTCCTGCTAAGCGCTTTGCAAGTGCGCCAAACCCAGCCTCAGGTCCGTAAACTCCAATAACGTCTGACAGGGCTGTTTTACTTGGCGTAACAGCTGCAATTACTGCAGAGACGAACCTATCTTCAATAGCAATTTCAAGTAATTTGTTTGGCGCGCTCCAGGACATCGTGTGATCTTTTTCGACATCACCGATTAGTACTGTGGTCCCTATTTTTGCTTCTACATCGATACTGGCAGAAGCGGTATTGAAAACCAGGCGTCCGTTGTCACTAAGAAAAATGATTAGCGTGAAACGCCCTGTGTTTGACGCGTAACTGCTCGGCGATTCGCAGTTTAAAATGCGCGCACTGACCAAGACCATAGGGTGGTAGTGTTCTCCGCTTTTTTTTTGTAGTTGTCTTTGGTGTCGCATTTTTCATCTCGTTTTGCTGTAGAGGGTATGCAGCTATTCTATCCCGCGAGCTTTTCGAAGTGACGGTGTGTTGTCCAGTACTAAGAGAATCTCCTCTTCGTTAATCGGTTGAGTATAGTTAGCGTTAACTTCGGAGTATACAATAATTCCCTGTTTGTCGATAACAAATAGAGAAGCCATTGGCAGCATCTCGCTGTCTACTCCATTCAGTTTGTCGAGGTCCGCACCTAGCGTTTGATATTTTTTTTTCAATAGGTATGACAAACGCCATGCCACCTGAAATTCCATTGCAACTCGGCTGTAGGGGTCGCGTAACAATGGAAAGTTTAAGAGTTTTTTTCTTTGCATGTCTGCGTTGAACAAATGTATTTCTGGTGAAACAGCGACAATTGAGGCCCCTCTACTGATTACGGCTTTATTAACTGATTCAAGAGCAGTAAGAGTCGCATACGAATATTTGCACCATAATCCTCTTAAAAAAACGACAATCAACGGTCCCTTTCGAACTAGGTCAGTCGAACGAACTTCGCCTCCTTCAATACTTTCAAGAGTGAAGTCAGGTGCGCGTTCGCCGGCTTTGAATGAACCTGCTGAAACTTTTGATTCGCAAAGTTCTACAATCGAATTTCGTAAAATTTTCTGATCCTCAGCCGCAAGCGGATTTTCATCTCCAGCTAAAAAATCAATCATTTGCGTGCAAAATACCATCAATTTTCCTTAATCATAGTTAGTTTTATTCTGGCGGTTTGAGATATGAAGTAAGGTCAGATTGGAGCGCTGAGTGATATATTCATTCGTTGGTATCTAACTCGAATTAGCGTTAGAGTCGAAGATATCTTAAGCTATTGTTTTATAGGGATATTTCAAAAACCTGCGCTTTTGCTCTGCGGTATAGGGTATTCAAGGGCGGGGCGGGAAAAATACGACGCTCAGTGCGGGTGTTTCTGCAGAGGGCGATTCGTATGAACCGGTGCGAGGCATAATAGAAAAGTTTTACCTAGTGTATGTGTGTAATTTCAAATGAAAAATAAGCCTTATTTTTCGATAAAATAAGACTTATTTTTTGACCCTTTTTCGTTGTTTAAGGAAGTGGTAGGGGGGTCAGGATTGGTTTGTAGAATTGAACGTACACCATGTCTTCTTTGGCATTATCGATGTGGCATCCAGCGCAAGATTCTTTCGGTGCTTCAGTAGAAACTGCTTCGAAGGGAGGTGCGTGATGGCCAAAGTTGAAAAAGCCCCAGTTTTTGGTTTTTGCAAAGCGTTTACTGTCTTTGACTGATATGTCTAGACCGCTGGGGCCACCGCCCGGAAAATAGCCTCTCCCAGATGGCTCTACACTTGACCCGTCCGGTAATTGGCCTTTTTCAGTCAGGTGCAATTCTTTCACCATCATTGTGCCTTCAGGCCAAGTACCTGTTTTTCGATAGTATTCAAAAGCTGCTGGCTCTACGTAAACGTTATGGTATTCAGGAAAGTTGGCTTTCCCGTTGTTTAGTCCGTTTGGTGTAATTGGAGCTCCGATAAATACCCACTGCCGAAAATCTTTAGGTTGCATTAATTGGCCTTTTTCGTTGAATTTTGGCCCGATTTTTACATTAGGGTATTCTTCTGTGGATTGCGCAACAGCGGCATATAGACCTATGCATGTAGTAACTGCTATTGCGGTTACCGTATTGAGTCTTAGGCTTTTCATTGTATGTTCTCCAGGTAGGCAAAAATTTAGATTTTCTGATCTAGGACATGGATGTTTAGTTATGGTGCGAGTTGGAGGCTAGCGCACGTGCTGATGCACCTCTTTCAAAAACGTGCGGACTTTGTCATTCATTGGCCGCGTCGCTTGACATTGGGGGGGGACGTTCCGAGAATAAAATCTAGCAAGGCATACCTGTTGCACTCCTGAAGAGGTTGACCGATCTAGGAAATATATTCGTCTCCGGTACTAGGAAGGATCTTTTAAGATCTCTATGGCGTATTGTAAATTTCTTACGGTTTCGTTTTGTGTGCTGCTGGGTGTACCTGAATTTAGCGTCTTTTGACGTTTCGGTAGAATCGACTGACTAGTACGTACTAGCATGGAGTTATATATGAAACTCATTTCAAGTAATTGCTCTGTTTCAGTTTTTGTTGGTCTAATGACACTTGTTTCCGTTAAGTCTGTGCTTGCTCAGGAGGGCGATCCCAAGCACGGTGAAATAGTTTTTCAACAGTGCTCGATTTGCCATCAGGTTGGGCCGACGGCAACTAATGGAATCGGCCCGAATTTGACGGGTGTGTTGAACAGGAAGATGGGATCGGTTGCAGATTTTTCTTATGACACCGGTTTGCAAAAGGCGTCGATGGCAGGGGTTAATTGGGATAAGGAAAAGATATTTAGCTGGCTTGGAAATCCACAGAGTTACATCAGGAGTGTGGTGCAAGATGAGTCAGTTACTACGAGAATGTCAGTAAAACTTAGTGATGAACAAGCTCGTCGTGATGTCATTGCGTATATCGCGACCTTTGGTAAATAGTAAGTAGTCTCGTGATGCGCTTGCGTGTCCGTTGTTACAGCAGTTGTTTGTTTACAACGGTTATTGCACTCATAATTCGGACATATGGCTATGGCATTTCAATGGTTTTATCGGTTGGGTTCGCCCAAATGGTTTTATGAGCTGAGCGGTCGTTTTTTGCCTTGGTTGAGTGGGCTTACTGTGCTCCTGGTTATTTCCGGTGTGGTGTGGGGTTTGGCCTTTGCTCCTCCGGATTATCAGCAAGGTAATAGTTTTCGTATCATGTATGTTCATGTTCCAGCTGCGA
Organism: Pseudomonas mandelii; assembly: GCF_002251635.1. Classification (GTDB taxonomy): domain Bacteria; phylum Pseudomonadota; class Gammaproteobacteria; order Pseudomonadales; family Pseudomonadaceae; genus Aquipseudomonas; species Aquipseudomonas mandelii_B. The sequence goes on along the minus strand of NZ_NMOJ01000050.1, from coordinate 86,353 downwards.
TGCTTGCACAGTCGTGTTATGTAATGTTAGCGATATGTGGGGTGGTCAGGCTAGTTTGGAAGATTAAACTTGCTGACGTCGTTCTACAGTGCGCGGCCCCAGTCGGCGCATGGATGACAGCAGTAGCGCTGGTCACCGGGGCTATTTGGGGTAAGCCAACTTGGGGGTCATGGTGGGTTTGGGATGCACGGTTAACTTCAATGTTGATTTTGTTATTCTTGTATTTCGGAATCATCGCTCTAGGTAGCGCGATTACCAACCGTAATAGTGCAGCTCAAGCTTGCGCAATATTAGCAATCGTAGGTGTGATCAATATTCCTATCATCAAATATTCGGTCGAGTGGTGGAATACCTTACATCAAAGCGCAAGCTTTAGTCTCACTGAAAAGCCAGCTATGCCGGCTGATATGTGGCTTCCCTTGTTACTGACTATGCTCGGCTTCTATTGTTTTTTCGGCGCGGTATTGTTGTTGCGCATTCGTTTAGAACTACTAAAGCGTGAATCTCGAACTAGTTGGGTTCAAAGCGAGATTTTAAAAAGCCACTTGGCCGGCTATCCGAGGGGCTAAAGCAATGATTTTTTCTTCCATCAGTGATTTCGTTGACATGGGACACCATGGTTTGTTCGTTTGGTCAGCGTATGGCATTTGTTTTCTTGTTCTTTCCATAAATGTCGCCGCGCCGATCCTGGCCCGCAAGCGTTACCTGCAACAAGAGGCGCGTCGTCTGCGCCGGGAGACCGAAAAGTGAATCCGCTGCGTAGAAAGCGTCTGTTGATCATCCTTGCCATCCTGGCCGGCGTGAGTATTGCCGTGGGCCTGGCGATGAGCGCCCTGCGGGAGAACATCAACCTGTTCTACACCCCAACCCAGATCGCCAATGGCGAAGCCCCGCAGGACACGCGCATTCGCGCCGGCGGCATGGTAGAGAAGGGCTCGCTGAAGCGTTCCGGCGATTCTCTGGACGTGACCTTCGTGGTCACCGACTTCAACAAGGCCGTCACCATTACCTATCGCGGCATCCTCCCGGACCTGTTCCGCGAGGGCCAGGGCATCGTCGCCCTGGGCAAGCTCAACGCTGAGGGCGTAGTCGTCGCCGATGAAGTGCTGGCCAAGCACGATGAGAAATACATGCCGCCGGAAGTTACCAAGGCGCTCAAAGACAGCGGCCAATCCGCCCCAGGCGCAACTTCACAGCCTGCCAAGGAGGGTTAAGCCATGACATCTGCACTGTTTATTCCGGAGCTGGGTCAGTTGGNGATNCTCGCCCTGGTTCAGGCAGTGGTTCCGTTGCTTGGCGCCTGGCGCGGTGACCGTTTGTGGATGAGCCTGGCTCAGCCGGCTGCTTGGGGGCAGTTTGCCTTTCTGCTGTTTGCTTTCGGTGCGCTGACTTATGCGTTTATGACCGACGACTTTTCCGTCGCCTATGTGGCCAATAACTCCAACAGCGCGCTGCCTTGGTACTACAAGTTCAGCGCCGTGTGGGGCGCCCACGAAGGCTCGTTGCTGCTGTGGGCGTTGATCCTCGGTGGCTGGACCTTCGCCGTGTCGGTGTTCTCGCGCCAATTGCCACAAGTCATGCTGGCGCGGGTGTTGGCGGTGATGGGCATGATCAGCATCGGCTTCCTGCTGTTCCTGATCATGACCTCCAACCCGTTCAGCCGCATCCTGCCGCAGATCCCGGTAGACGGGCATGATCTCAACCCGCTGCTGCAGGACATCGGCCTGATCGTGCACCCGCCGATGCTCTACATGGGTTACGTCGGTTTCTCGGTGGCCTTCGCCTTCGCCATCGCCGCCTTGCTCGGCGGGCGCCTCGATGCCGCTTGGGCGCGCTGGTCGCGGCCGTGGACCATCGTCGCCTGGGCCTTCCTCGGTATTGGTATCACCTTGGGGTCATGGTGGGCCTATTACGAACTCGGCTGGGGCGGCTGGTGGTTCTGGGACCCGGTGGAAAACGCCTCGTTCATGCCATGGCTGGTCGGTACGGCGCTGATTCACTCGCTGGCCGTCACCGAAAAGCGCGGCGTGTTCAAGAGCTGGACCGTGTTGCTGGCCATCGCGGCGTTTTCCCTCAGCCTGCTCGGCACCTTCCTCGTGCGTTCGGGCGTGCTGACGTCGGTGCATGCGTTTGCGTCCGACCCTGAGCGCGGCGTATTCATCCTGATCTTCCTGCTGTTTGTAGTCGGCGGCTCACTTACCCTGTTCGCCCTGCGCGCGCCGGTGGTCAAGAGCCAGGTCGGTTTCAACCTGTGGTCGCGGGAGACCCTGCTGCTGGGCAATAACCTGGTGCTGGTGGTGGCCGCGTCGATGATTCTGCTTGGCACCCTTTACCCGCTGGTGCTGGATGCCTTGAGCGGCGCCAAGTTGTCCGTTGGCCCGCCGTATTTCAACGCGCTGTTTATTCCATTGATGGGCCTGTTGATGGTGGTCATGGCGGTCGGCATGCTGGTGCGCTGGAAAGACACCCCGGTGAAATGGCTGGCCGGCATGCTGATGCCAGTGCTGTTGGGCAGCGTGGCCCTGGCGGTGATCGCCGGGTTCGCTTACGGCGATTTCAACTGGGCGGTGCTCGCCACCTTCCTGCTCGCCGCCTGGGTGTTACTGGCCGGCGTGCGCGATATTGTCGACAAGACCCGTCACAAAGGCCTGATCAAAGGCTTGCCAACCTTGACCCGCAGCTATTGGGGCATGCAAATCGCCCACATCGGCATTGCCGTGTGCGCTCTGGGCGTGGTGCTCTCCAGCCAGAACAGCGCCGAGCGCGACCTGCGCCTGGCACCCGGCGAGTCCATGGACCTGGCCGGCTACCACTTCATCTTCGAAGGCGCCAAGCACTTCGAAGGCCCTAACTTTACCTCCGACAAAGGCACCATCCGTGTAGTGCGCAACGGCAAGGAAGTGGCCGTGTTGCATCCGGAAAAACGTCTGTACACCGTGCAGAGCTCAATGATGACCGAAGCCGGGATCGACGCCGGTTTCACCCGCGACCTCTATGTGGCGCTGGGTGAACCGCTGGGCGACGGCGCCTGGGCGGTGCGTGTGCACGTCAAACCGTTCGTGCGCTGGATCTGGTTCGGCGGTTTGCTCACCGGTTTTGGTGGTTTGCTGGCCGCGCTGGACCGGCGTTATCGGGTCAAGGTCAAGAGCCGGGTGCGCGAAGCCCTCGGCCTTTCAGGAGCGGCGGCATGAAGCGTTGGTTGATGGTGTTACCGCTGGCGGCCTTTTTGGTGGTGGCAGTGTTCCTGTATCGCGGGCTGTACCTGGACCCGGCCGAGTTGCCCTCGGCGATGATCGGCAAGCCCTTCCCGGCGTTCAGCCTGAAGACCGTGCAGGGTGACAAGACCCTGACCCAGGCCGACCTGTTGGGCAAACCGGCGCTGGTCAACGTGTGGGCGACCTGGTGCATCTCGTGCCGCGTCGAACACCCGGTGCTGAACAAATTGGCCGAGAAGGGCGTGGTGATCTACGGCATCAACTACAAGGACGACAATGCGGCGGCCTTGAAGTGGCTGGCGGAGTTCCACAACCCTTATCAATTGGACATTCGCGATGAAGACGGCAACCTCGGTTTGAACCTTGGCGTATATGGCGCCCCGGAAACCTTCTTTATCGATGCCAAGGGCGTGATCCGCGACAAATACGTCGGCGTGATCGATGAAGTGGTCTGGCGCGAGCAATTGGCCGCCAAGTACCAGGCGCTGGTCGATGAGGCCCAGCCATGAAGCGTCTGTTAGCTGCTGCGGTGCTGGCGCTGGGATTGGCCGGCGTGGCCCACGCCGCCATCGACACCTACGAATTCGCCAAGGACGGTGACCGCGAGCGGTTTCGCGAACTGACCAAGGAACTGCGCTGCCCCAAGTGTCAGAACCAGGACATCGCCGACTCCAACGCGCCCATCGCCGCCGACTTGCGCAAAGAGATCTTCCGCATGCTGGGCGAGGGCAAGGACAACCAGCAGATCATCGACTTCATGGTCGACCGCTACGGTGATTTCGTGCGCTACAAACCGGCCCTCAACGGCAAGACCGCACTGCTCTGGTTCGGCCCCGCCGGGCTGTTGCTGGCCGGCGTGGTGGTCATGGCCGTGATTGTCCGCCGTCGTCGCGCCGCACCCACCGATGGGTCCGACGCACTATCCCCCGAAGAGCGCAAGCGCCTCGACCAATTAAATCAAGAATGATAGATTTCTGGCTCGCTGCAGGTCTGCTAATTCTAGTTGCCCTGAGTTTTCTGTTGATCCCCATTCTGCGAGGCCGTCGCGCCCAGCTCGAAGAGGATCGTACGGCCCTGAACGTCGCGCTGTACCAAGAGCGCGTAGCTGAGTTACAGACTCAGCAGGAAGAGGGCGTGCTCAATGCTGCGCAAATGAACAGCGGTCGTGCCGAAGCGGCGCGTGAGTTGCTGGCTGACACCGAGGATGTTGCAGCGCCGCGCATGTCTCGTCTGGGTAAGTTGTTCCCGTTGTTGGTGGCGATCCTGGTTCCCGTACTCGGCTTGGGCTTGTACCTGCATTTTGGGGCCCGCGACAAGGTTGAGCTAAGTCGCGAGTTTGCCCAACCAGCTGGCTCATTGACTCAAATGACCAGTCGTTTAGAGCGTGCGGTTAACGCGCAGCCAGAGTCTGCTGAAAGTGCGTATCTCCTGGCTCAAAACTACATGGCTCGGGGACGGCCTGAGGATGCGGCCAAAATGTTTGAGCGAACGGTGTCATTGGTCGGACGTCGACCAGAGTTGTTAGGTGGATGGGCTGAGGCGTTATATTTTTCAAATAGAAAAAAATGGTCGGCGACGATTCAAGCCCTGACAGATGAGGCGCTAGCGAATGATCCGAGTGAGCTAGTGAGCTTAAGCCTCTTAGGATTAGCAGCCTTTGAAGAGAAACGTTATGTTGAGGCCTTAAAATATTGGAATCAAACATTAGCAGGAATGAGCCCTGATGATGCATCACGCTCTGCTTTGGTCGAGGCTATTAAACAAGCCAAAGAAGGTGCTTCAAAGGGAGTAGAAAACACCGATTTGATCAATGTTGGTGGAGTTGATGTAGCCCCCGTTTTGCTTCGGGTGCGGGTTGAAATTGCTCCAGGAATTATAAATAAGATCAGTTTAAATGACAGTGTGTTCGTGTTTGTTCAGACGATTTCGGGGTCAAAAGTTCCTCTTGCTGCTAAGCGGTTAAAGGTCTCAAATCTTCCTGTAGAACTGGAATTCTCAGATGCAGACGTGATGATTAGCAGTAGTACTTTGTCGCGAGCGGGCACGATTCAGGTGACTGCTCGAATCTCAAAAAATGGGAAGTCAGCATCAGGGGAATGGCTAGGTCGCGGATCAACGACGATCAATTCGAAGAATAATAAGCTTAATCTTATGATTGATCGTGCTGATATATAATCAATAGTAGTTGTTTTGTCTTTAGCTCTTTATTGATCTGGTGCGCGGTAAGCGTCCAGCAAAGGCATCTGACCCGAAGTCGGAAATTGGCGCAACAGCTGATAGTTTCCTTTAACCATCGCCACTTCTAGGGGGATGCGGCGCAGGGCCCATTTGCCTACGCCGAGTGAACGGCTGGTTTCGATGTAGCTGTAGTTTTGCTTGAGCACGAGGCCGGCTGCCTCGCGTTTGAATTCAGCGGAAAAGGAACGGCGTTGTTTGGTCATCTGACATCTCGATCTGGCGAGCATTCTCGCCTAAATGGATGTTCGGTTTCATTAGACCACTACAATCAGCCCCTTTCACGGCACCACCCGATCCAATTCTACTAACGCCACCGGCGAACTAGGCATCGGCGAAGGTCATCTGCATCATCGGAAAACTCGTCGGTTGAATCTGGGTATTTTGCCAAAATCAGGAAGTCTTCTTCAGAGTGTCCCTAACCGAAGGCACGGGCAAGTCTTGGCCGCAGCTCACTCGATCGGCTTACGCCCTTCGAACAATGCCACCTTGCCGTGCACTTTGATCCGCACATCGCCAAAGTGTTTATTCATTTCAGTCTCCAACGTTTCACGGTTATCGTACCGATTACCGAAGATGCCTTTACGGTTGTAAACCGTCATTAGCTTTTGACCAAGGCCGTTGTGGTTAGCGCTGTCGCCGAGAATGGTAGCTCCGTAGAGCATCCCCGTAGGCTTGAGGTGATGCTTAAGGTGGTCGAACACCACGCTTTTATCGGACAGGGTGCCGGGCAGGCAATGCAGCAGATAGAACATGGAGATCGAATCAAAGGTACCACCCGACTGAAGGGGCAGAGGGGTCATCACATCATGGTGGATCAATTGTATCAATGCGCAATCCAAGCCAACGCTAGCCGCTCGCAGACTATTGGGATTGAAGTCCATTAATGTGAGATGAGTCTGGTCGGACAGATGAGCATTGCGTAGGTAATAGCCTGTACCGACTCCCACATCTAAGTGCTGCAGGCCAATATGTTGTTTGAAGAAAGGTAGCAACACTTCCCTTGTTGGACATCGCCAAGCAAAGCGGTTGGAGACGCCTAGTACCCACCAGTCATAGAGCTTTAGTACCATGGGGGAATAAACAGCAGCCCCTTCTTCGGTGTAGCGAAGGATCAAGGATCTCGGGCTGCCTTGAACGACCGTATCAGCTCGTCAGCACTCACAACCAGAACGATTTCGACGTAAGTGTCTGCCCAATTCAACTTGCGTGGTTAGATTGACGTCCATTTATGTCTCAGCAGGTCGCTGATTGCACTCGCTTACTGCGTCGGTAGGCGCGTGAGAACGTCCTTCAGAAAAGCATGTGGATCATGCCTGTTGAGCCGTGTCGACTGGATCAGACTCATGATCGCAGCCGCACGTTTGCCACTGCGTAACGATCCTGCAAATAGCCAGTTCAAGCGCCCAAGTGCACGCGGCCGGCCACCCAGTTGTTGTCGATGGACACAGCACCATCATCGAGATAGCGTGTCAGCGCTACCCATCGCTTTAGGCTGTAATCCAGCAAATTGGCAATAGTCGATCACTCCGGCACAAGGTCGCGCTGGGCGACCATCCAGGCATGGCCGATTCTGCTGAAAAAGTCGGATTCTCAGTGGGCCTGGGTTCAGGCTGTTGGCGCTGATTGAATACTGCCCCCCAACACTCTCAATTTCGTACAGCCACTGGACGCAACGCAGGGCCTGCTCGGCGAGCTGGCTCTTATTAGTAGCGCGCAATTCGAAGAATTTGCGCCGGGCCTGGGCCAGGCAGCCAAGCTCGGTCGCGCCGAGTTCGAAGCTGGCCTTGTAACCGCTAAAATCGTTGCAGACCAACTTACCTTTCCAGCCTTGCGGGAAGTTATGAGAATGAAATCGGGCTCATACCACTATTTCCACGGTATACGCTGTGTACAAGATCTGCAGCCGTCAGGCTCCAGAGGGAGAGGGGTCAATAGCGGATAGGGGACGCGGGAGGGATGTGTCTGAGCATTTGCACGGGTGTTTCATCGGCATGGATAACCTGCTGCCCGAGCACCACGACGCGCAACGCGTCGACCAGTGGCCGCAACTGCACGCCAGTCATGTCAACCCATTGAGCCAAGGTTGAGCGTGGAATCGCCAAGCCCGCCCGACCGAAGATCGATTCCTGACGGTAGAGAGGCAGGTGGTCGGCAAACTTGGCGATCATGACGTGGGCAAGCAGCCCGGCGGTCGGAATACCCTTGTCGATGACCTGCGCCGGAACCGGCGCCTGGATCAGTGTTTCGCAGTCATCGCAGACCCACTTGCCCCGCACATGGCGTTCAACGGTAAACACGCCGGGCGTGTAGTCCAGCTTCACGCTGACGCCCTCACCGATACGCTTTAGTGCGCAACCACATGGGCAGTGAGTGTTGTCCAGTTCGTGATGGATCAAGGTGCGTGGAAACTCAGTCGGCAACGCAGTGCGCTTGGGCTTTTGCTTGTTCTCGGTTGGCCAGTTCACTTTGACGGTGCCGCGCGGGTGCTGGATTTCAACGCAGATATTCGATGCTGCTGCGTGCGAATTTCGGAATTTTGGCGTTGTAAAAACTTACGTCGGGAAGCCAAATACGAGTTCTACCGGGCTGGTTTGGAGCCCGCCTTCTACCTCACCTCGATTTGCGTTGAGGCTATTGCTGAGCGCTATGGTAGCAATCGAAGCACCGGCCTGGGCACACTCTTGAATGAATTGGGCGTTGAAAGACTTGGAATAGGAACGGCGTGTTGGCTGCATGAAATACACGCTTAAAAGGCTAGAACTGGTGCCCACTTAAATTTAAGTGCACACCATGTCTTGGCTTTGCGGGGCTGGGTAGATGACTTGGCCGGAAGCCTACAAAGAAGGCACGCACGACGGCACGGAAAACAACCATGCACGCAAGATTCAGAGTGATTGAAACCACCTCACTGGACGATGGGAGTAAGTGATACAGGGTCGTTGATCTTGTCGAGGGAGGCTCCGCGAGCAAGCAGCTTCCAGAGGACGTAGTCGACTGCGCCTTCAAATGTAAAAAGAGCCTTGATCAACCGCAAGATATTCAGCATACGACCTTGCAGACGCCTGACTTTCCATTTCCACCGGTAGCGTTGCCTTCCTGATACATCGCCGCTGTACACGAACAGTTCCCGTCGACCGTCAACTGGGCTCAGATCAGGTATCGACGCGGCGGCTCCGTGTGTCATTTGGATAAAGTACTCGGCGTTGGCACTGACAATTTCTCTCGAGCGGCTCAATTTTTCAGGCCGTAATTCGGTCGCATAGGTTAGCGACAGGGCGTGCTCCCAGAGTTCAGAAATTGAGATGGCGGAGTGTGCAACGGAGGCAGCTTCGGACACCATTCTTATCACTGCCCGACTCAACGCATAATGGATACGTGATTTGATAATTTCATCGTGGTAATACACAAGCCTGGAGGGTTGCGAAAACCTGCTCCACAGATAGCTTTGAAACCAGATCGATGTTCCTTTTTCGAAATCTTTCAGGGTTACCAAAGCACATTTTGCACGTAAGAACCCACCACCTGGTGCTGGTGACTTGAGTAGGAAGACGGTGGGCGGCAGGCATCGACCGGCCAATCTGGACACAAGACCCGTGCGTACACTGGTGTAGTCATCCAGGAGCACATAGAGATCGACTAGACCGTCCCTCAAATTTCCCTCACGAAGACACGAGCCATAGAACAGCAGCGCCATCAGCGCAGAACCGAATCGCGCTCGTAGCGTTTCCGTGATCGTCAGAAGGTCCGATGCTACCGGACGTGAGCTTTCTTGATTCACGCTTTGCAGTAATGCTGGTGCAGGCTCGACAAGTCGTGTGCTACGCATTGTGTAGCTCGTCATCAAATAGGATAAACCGAGCGCTAACGTCCGCTGACAGATATAGCGAACTTCGGGTCGCAAAGAGTTCCCCGTCCAACAGATATTCGCTCAGGTCATCAATGACTGCATGAGTCAGGTTTTGGCTGACATATGCTCTGCTGTCCTGCATGGCGGCGTTGGATTTGCCACGCAACAGGAACGGCAGAGATGAAAGAAGACGCGGTGCGCGGTGGGCGATTGCGGTGAAATGCATCGGCGCGCGCTCCAGTCCCCAATAGGGAGTGCTCTTGAGTAACAGCTTATCAAGCGTAGTGGCAAGGATCAGTAGCCATGGGGAATAAAGATACTGATGCTGCAGTTGCAGGCCGGCCAGGGTGGCTGAGGCGACACTTTGCTCATTGTGTCGAAACAAGGAAAGCAGCATGCGCATAAACGCGAAGGCAGGGCCCAAATTGCCTTGGATGCCCTTAGGGCGAACTTCGGAGTGGAAGTATTTGACGCCATCGATGATCGCACCTGCTCCAAAAAACAACCCGAATTGCGGAAGGGTAGAACTGGCATCGGAGACCTGTAGGATTGATCGAATGCTGACCGAGGGCGGGGGGGCATCTCCCGCGAGCCAGCTGATCAGTGCCTCGAGCGTGGACGCCGGTGTCATGGTAACTCCCAGATCAATCGCACTCATGTTGGTTGTGCCGCCAGGTAGCGCCAGAACGAAGGGCGCCAACTCCATAGAGCGCCTGAGTGAGGCGGTAAGCGCGGCCTGAAGGCTGCCGTCTCCACCAATAACTACTAATAGATCGTTCACCCCGAGGTTGAAAATGTCTAACGCCTGTGCGATTTCAGCAGGGTTTGAAGCTTCGATTACCGTGGACTGCGGTATTTGTAATACGAGTCTTCGAAGTTTTTTGAGATTTCGCCTGACATGTCCGCTCAGGGGGTTGAGTACGACACCAATGTGCCTCGGGAGCGCTATCGGATCAATCATTCGAATCACCTGCAGAAGTGATGGATGGGGGGAAGCAGTCGTGCCGGTTCACTGAAAGTATTGTGAAAATGTTCATCAGCGCACCCGGTCGAATCGATGTACGAGCATCATGCCGATGCCAAGCAGAGCGAACGATGGCAGTAACGTAGTGAGCATTAGGTTGCCTGCGAACAACAAACCGAGATTGGCTATGATTTGATTGCATACGTAGATCAGCAGGCCTAATACGGCTCCTATCGCCAGGCGCCCGCCTAGCCCGGGAGAGCGCTGGTGAACGAACGTAAAGGGCACAGCAAAAAGGATCATCGCCAGTGTCAGAACGGGACGTCCGAGTTTTTGCCAGATCGCCATTTCATACTCGGCCGTAGGTTGATCAGAATCGGCCAAGAACTTGATGTAGCGATAAAGTTGTCTGATGGAGAAGCTGTCGATAGGCAGGGTCAGGTCATTCAGGCGTTGTTCTGAAAACACCGACTGCCATACGAGGTGATCTTGCTGACTAACTCTTTCATCGGTTTGCTGCCATTCCTTGATCTGGACGTTCTTGAGCAACCAGGTTCCGCCTGGACGGATATCAGCACTGTCGGCGAACACGTAAGACGTAAGTCTCATGTCTGAGCTGTATCGAAAGATCTCAATGCTGATTGGAGTGTTGTGTCGTGCCATCGTGCCGATTCGCGCCACCTCATCGCCTCGTCGCGCCCAGATGCTGCCATTGGGGCTTGCTGGCTGACCTGAGGCTGCCATGGCTTCGTTTCTGATGAACATCCCGCCCTGCTGCAATGGCGATGCAACCCATTCATCCATGGCTCCCATCATTAAGACGAAAATCAAACCAGCTAAAACGGTTGTGGCTGCGATACGCACGATTGAGACGCCGGCTGCGCGCATCGCAGTCAATTCTTGCGTGGTTGCTAGTTGGCCTAATCCGACGATACCCCCCAGCAACGCAATAAAGGGGCTCAGATCAACAGCGCGTCTGGGCAGTGTCATCAGTACAACCATTAGCGCCTGATTCCATCGATAGCCATTGGGGGTTACATCCTCCAGCTCATTGATCAAGTCAAAAGTGGTGAACAAGGGGAGTAGCAATGCTACTGCCGCGACGAACCCGATCAGGACATTACGAATCAGGTAAAAGCTCGCTATTTTCATTGTGGGCGCCGTCGCAACAGAGACAGATCTCGCGCCATGAACGCAAGAACTCCCAATGCCATGAGTAACGGCATCAGCCAGAGGCCGGGTGTAAGAGCGATGGTGGTATTTGCCACTAACGTCCGAAAGATATTGCCGGCGTAAAAGATGATTACGAAGAGCATGCTGACGGGTAGCAAGGTGGAAAAACGGCCTTTGCGAGGCGCGCTTCGGCTCAAGGGGACAGCGAGTAGTGCGAGGAGAAATGCACTGATACCGCGCGTTTCACGCCACTGTAATTCCGCTTTGTCCTTCGGCAGGGGGGATGCGTTCAACAGCACTGTTGATGTTGCTTTGCGCTTGTTGTCTTCCTCCGCTTCGATGGGCTTCAGGTGCAGCGCCATAGTATTGAAAAGGAATGTGATGTCTTTCGTTCCGGCATGCTGCAGTGTGTACGATGTCCCGTTCGTCATTGCGATTATCGGATCATCCGGATTAGGGTCGGCCACTCTCGCAAAATTGGAGCGAAAGATACGAGTCTTCCCTTCGCCCGGATCGTAGATGAGCGCGTTTTTCAGGTTGCCTGATTCATGGTCAACTTGTTCTGCGAGAATCATTCGGCCGTTGTCGGGGTTGAGGTTGAATCGTTGAGACAGCAGATGATTCACGTCCAGATCAGTCTTGGACTCCTGCTCCAACCGATATGTCTGGGTATATGCCCAGGGGCGGCCGTAGATTGAAAGAGCCGTCACGGCAATTGCGATCGGAATGGAGATCAGCGCGATGGCACGATAAAGTCTTAATGGGCTCGCACCGGAGGCCAGAATGGCGGTGATCTCTGAGTCGTGGTACAGCCTGCCCATGGCAATGGCCACCGATGCGTACAGCGCGACCGGCACTAGCATTTCAAGCGCAATGATGACCTTGTAAACCACCATGTCGATCACTGATTGCAAAGCTAGGGTACCGTTTGCTGCTTGTGTCAGGTAGCGCTCCGCTGAATAGCTTGCAAATACAAACGTCAAAATGCCCACCATGATCGATACAGGGCGACGAATTTCAGCAATGATGTAGCGCTCGATCAAAAGCATATTTGGACCTTGTGGTCAGGCGTCGCAATGGGGTGTTCCTATTGCCATTCCGTGGCGACATTCGGCTGGGTAGATTCGACGGAGCGTCACAACGTAAGAGGCGTTGAATTTTCAGGCTGTTAAAGGAGCTTTCGCATCAACGCTCTCGCTCCAATAAAAATCGCTCCACGAGCGCGTGATCACTCATGGAGTCGATGTCCACGGCAGCTTCCGCAAATGGCATGAGGACAGCGCCGATCTTCAATCCCACCAGTGATGAGACCTGCTCCAGCGCCTGTTCGAGCGATAGCGTCCCCATGAGGTACTTCAAGGTCGCGCTCAGCCCCAAGGCGCTTGCGATCACCTTTCTCGGGCTTTTGCGCTGCTCTTCGACAGATCGCCAGAATGCAGCGAGCTTCTCGCTTTGCGGCGTCATGAACGCGAACATATTGCTGCCGCAATAAGGACCACCCTTGAGTTTGATTGCGGTGCGACGATGGCCAGGAAACATCGTCGTCACCGTTTCCAGAGGCGTTAAAGCTACAGAGACGTCGCAACCACTCTCGCGTGAGCGATCAAGGAAATAGTCAATGATTTCCGGGCGCAGAAGTGCATGGTCAGCTGTCGTGACAAATACGGGGCGGGCTTTTACATGCAGTAGTCCCCGTAGCGCACTGGCGCTGGGCGTGGAGGCAGGTTCCAGAGCGAAAACTTCTCTGCGTCCCAATAATGTGTGCATGCGCAGATCATTTTCTAAAGCCTGGCGCGAAGGTCCCATCAAAGTAATTTCAGCAACGCGATCGCTAGCTCTCAAGGCAGCCAGTACGCGATGAAGCATCGGTATACCCTGGACTTTCGTGAGGGCCTTGCACCCCAAACCACTCATAGCAGCTACAGGATCATTGGCTTGTCGATCACCCGCCAGTACTAGCGCTGAAAAGCGCACCGGCTCAGATACGTTTTTCATAGAGTCGATACCGCTTGTAGTCTGTCGCACCAATGCGTTCAAGAATCGTGCGCATGCCGGTATTCGTTTCAAGAATCCATGACATCTCCAAAGCATCGAGTTTGCGTCTTACAAAGGGAGCTTTGAGCGCCTCTATCAGCAGCAACGCCAATACCGGCCCCTGCCTACTGAATTGATAACGTTGCCTGACGCCCATCAATGGAACTCGTGCCGTTCGAGTGCCGGCGATCTTCAATTTCCATAGCAACCGGAGCCAACCAAAAGGCAAAAGCTTGCCCTTCAAGGGTGCGATTGCTTCATGGATGTTCGGCATGGCGACGATAAATGCACAGGGCTCATCGTCTATTTCAGCGATGTAGATGAGGTCATTCGGCACCAGGAATTTCAGTTGCTTGCCCATGTCGCCGAAGTCTCTTTCGGTGAAGGGTACGAAGCCCCAGTTGTTCTCCCAGGCATCGTTGAAAATATCGCGCAGCGTTTGCATCTCTTCGTTGAACCTTGACCTGTCTAGCATCCTGATGCGAATTCGAGAGCGTTCGCGATTCATCATCCTCTGAAGCCCTGCAGGGAAATTCAGCTCGTCGGTACGCATCCAGTAGGCTAGAAGGTCGACGGCTTCGCGGTAATTTAGAGTATCCAGGTGCCTTTGGTAGTAAGGATGGTGATGATTCATGAAGGCCGAAGGAGGCGTATCAAAACCCTCAACCAGTAATCCGCTCTCTTGATTGATATTCATGCTGAATGGCCCGGTAATTTGCTTGACTCCACGCGCTTGCAACCATGCTTCCGCGGTGGTGAATAAACTGAGAAACACCTCTGGATCGTCAATTGCATCAAGCATCCCGAAATGACCGGTATCTGCACCATGAAGCTCTTGGTGCAGCGTATCGATCTGCGCGAGGATGCGACCCACAGGTACGCCTTCGCACGTTGCGATCCAAGCTTGCCAAGTAATATGTTCGGAAGTTGGATTCCTTTTTGACAGATGTTCACGCCGTTCTAAGTGCAGCGGCTCAATCCAACAAGGATCATTCTTATATAGCATGCCAGGAAGCGAAATAAAGATATCAAGATCTTGCTGATCTTTAACCATTGTTGTTTTTATTGAAGGGTTCATTTTGTCCATGACTGTTATCTGTTTTCTGCATTAATGGATGGTTAGTCAATTCGCGTGTCTGCGAACCATTGAGCTCGGTCGATAAAAAACTGTATTTATCTGTTGCTGAAATATTTCGTTACGGCTATATATAACACGACAAAGCGAATAAGCCATAGAACCAGCGAGGAGAATGAAACTCCTCTGAAATGCCCGGTTTTCGGTTGCTTTCAGGTGTGCGGATTGCTAGGTGAGCCATGCGTTGAACATGATGTGCCTTCGTTGAGGTTGCATCATAAGTTGGCTGGTCTGTCATCGGTGGCTAAGCTGTTTTTTTTCGTATGATATGTTTGAAGGTGGGTCTTAAATGACGGTGCTTATCAGCTGCTGTGGATTGACTTTATGCATTTTTAGAGCAGGAATGCCTAGGCGCACGAATTAGAAATTTTCAGATATCTATATGACTTGTCGGCTGGTGACATGATTTTGGATTGTTCGCTAATTGCGTAGGGCGAAGTTTTCTCCCATGCATGTAGTGACCTAAAACTTAGCGCGAAATTTAGTAGTGCGCCTGATAAAGAGCTCAGACCTATGACCGTTCTCTATTTGTCAGAGACAAGCGCTGTACGTTCACTGCCTCAACGATTTGCAGATTTTTCTTCATTGGCTGAAGCGCTTGACTACGCGGCGCTTGGCCAGACGGGCATGAATTTCTACGACCGACGTTGTCATCTAGTGGCCGTTGTTGAGTACAGACAATTGCAGGCTCGAGCCGTAGCCGCGGCCAAGAAGTTATTAGGTATTGGTCTGAGGAAGGGAGATCGTGTAGCACTCATCGCAGACACGACACCCTGCTTCGTTAAAGCTTTTTTTGCATGTCAATACGCAGGTCTCATTCCGGTGCCACTGCCTATTCCCGCAGGGGTAGGACACCATCATGCGTACGTTGAAAAGCTGCGAGGATTGCTGGCCAGTTGCTCTCCCTCGGCAATTGTCGGCGGCCGAGAGTGGTTACCGTATGTGAATGAGGCTGTAGATGCCTCCGCACTGAAATTCACTGGTGACTTTGATTCGGTCGAAGCGCTCGCCATGTCCGACGTCAAACTCGTGCGTCCGCAACCGGATGATATTGCCTACCTGCAGTACACTTCAGGTAGTACCCGCTTTCCTCAGGGCGTGGTCGTAACGCAGCAGTCAGTAATGGCTAATCTTCGAGGCATCAGTCTTCATGGAATCAGGCTACAGCCCCACGATCGTTGCATTTCGTGGTTGCCGTACTACCACGACATGGGGTTGGTTGGTTTCGTCCTGACTCCGGTCGCCACTCAGCTATCGGTTGACTATCTGCAGACACGAGATTTCGCCATGCGCCCCAAGCAATGGTTGAATCTGATGAGTCGTAACAGAGGTACGGTGTCTGTCGCACCGCCTTTTGGGTACGACTTGTGCGTACGACGCTGCAGTTCTGCAGAGGTCGAAAGCCTTGATCTTTCGAAGTGGCGGGTGGCTGGTGTAGGCGCGGAGCCCATTGCGATTTCCACGCTGAACCGCTTCGCCGAGCACTTTGCTCCTGCGGGCTTTAAAGCAAGTGCATTCATGCCATGTTATGGCCTGGCCGAAAATACGTTAGCCGTCAGCTTCGCAGCGCCTGGAGCTGGCGGGCAGGTTGATCGAGTGGACCGGGACATTCTGGAACTAGAAGGGCGGGCAGTTAAAGCCACTGAACAATCCGCGGCCGTCAGCACATTTGTTAATTGTGGTCGCCCTCTGCCGGGTCATCAACTACAGGTGCTAGATGACACTGGCCATGCACTCGCCGAGCGATGCATCGGTCGAATTGTCATTTCTGGCCCAAGCCTCATGGCAGGGTACTTTGAGGATCAGGAGTCGAGACAGCAGCTGGAAGTTACACGATGGCTGGACACCGGTGATCTGGGTTATCTGCTTGACGGTGACTTGTATGTCACCGGGCGCAAGAAGGACCTGATCATTATCCGGGGTAGGAACATCTGGCCCCAGGATATCGAGCTGGTCGCCGAATCAGAGCCCGAGGTCAGGCCGGGAGACGCCATCGTGTTCATTGTGCAAGACAACGGGGAGACGTCGGTAGTAGTACAGGTGCAATGTCGGATCGTCGCTCAAGAGGCGCGCGAACGACTACTGCACACCTTGTTTGCCAAGATCCACAGTGAGTTCGGGCTCTCACCCATGATCGAGCTCGTTCCACCACATAGCATTCCTCGCACCTCATCAGGCAAACCTGCGCGAGCTGAAGCGCGTAAGCGCTTTCTCAGTCAGCTGGTGGTGCGCCAGGAAACCTTCGCCGTCGCAGGTTCCGCGTGATGGTGCCGACAGTGGCCCTGACCGGAGGGAGCGGATTCATCGGCAGCCTGATTGGGCGAATGTTGGTAACCCAAGGGTTCAATGTTCGTGCGTTGAGTCGGACGCAGTCAGGTCTACGCAACGGAATTTATTGGGTGCGAGGCTCGCTTGAAAATTCACGGTCTCTGTCTGAGCTGGTGATGGGCGCACGCACGGTTGTTCACTGTGCGGGAGCCGTCAGAGGGCGAGAGGAGTGTGTCTTTCATGTCACCAACGTCGACGGTAGCCGTCGAGTCATGGAAGCCGCACGTGTCGGCGGAGACTGTGAGCGATTTCTGCATATGTCGTCCCTGGCAGCACGTCATCCCGAGCTTTCCTGGTACTCGAATTCCAAGTATTACGCGGAGCAAGAAGTCCTTCATGGGGCCGGAAAGATCGAAGTCAGTATTTTCAGGCCTACCGCTGTGTATGGCCCGGGCGATCGAGAGTTGCAACCTTTGTTTTCCTGGTTGCTGCGTGGGTTGTTGATCAGGTTGAGTGCGGGCCATTCGCGCCTGAGTTTCGTCCATGTGTTTGATCTCACCGCTGCCGTATTGCAATGGATCACTACTCCGTTGGCGAGGCCGGCGATGTATGAGATCAGTGACGGTGCGTTGGGTGGATACAGTTGGAATGGCTTGGCGTGTATTGGGGTTGATGTACGCAAGGCACCTGTACGTCAGATGACTATTCCCCATGTTGCGCTGAACAGCCTGGCGCGACTGAACCTCATTTTGTCCTACCTGATTCCGGGTGAGCCGATGCTTACGACCAGCAAGGTCAAAGAGCTCGTTCACGACGATTGGACATGCAGCAACGCTGTCATTACCGATGCCATTGGGTGGGTACCCCAGATAAAGCTGCGTCGCGCGCTGAAAGACCGGCTGTTCTAAAAACGCGTCAATTCAATCGTCCAAGAGGTTGGCCATGGTTACGCTAGACACGACTCTAAAAAATGTCCTGAGATGCCTGCGAGAAATCGTTCCGTTATCGGAAGAAGTGGGCGCCGAGAGTGACTTGGTCAACGACTTGGGTTTGGAGTCCGTCAAAATGATGGATCTATTGATGAAGTTGGAAGACGAGTACGACCTGTCCATCCCCATCAACATATTGATGGACGTCAGAACCCCACAACAGTTGGCTAGTTCTGTGGTGGCCTATGTGGAGAAAAGCCATGGGGTTGTATGACCGTTTCATCCGCCTGGCAGCCGAGCGTTCTACTCTGCAGAATACGACGCCGAGTCCATTTGGTACGTGTATTGATGCGGTGTATTCGCCTACCGAGGGGCGCATAGGCGATCAAAACGTCATCCTCGCAGGAACGAACAATTACCTGGGGCTGACTTTTGATCCTGGCGCCATTGAGGCCGCTCAACAGGCACTGGCTATAGACGGTACGGGCACCACAGGGTCGCGAATGGCTAACGGCAGCTATGGTGGTCATATGGCGCTAGAGGCTGAGCTTGCGGCCTTTCTGAATCGGCCCTCAGTCATCGTGTTTTCCACGGGATACGTAGCGAACTTGGGGGTGATCGGTTCGTTAGCTGGGCCAGGAGAGGTAGTGCTTCTGGATGCAGATTGTCATGCCAGTATCTATGACGCGTGCGCGCTGGGCGGCGCTGAAATTATCCGGTTTCAGCATAACGATGCCAAGGATCTCGAACGACGGATGCTTCGCCTGGGCGAACGTGCCAAACATGCGCTGATTATCGTAGAGGGCATCTACAGCATGTTGGGAGATACCGCGCCGCTCAGAGAAATCGTTGAGATCAAGGGAAGGCTTGGCGGATATCTGCTTGTTGACGAAGCCCACTCCTTCGGAGTTATGGGGGCCAATGGACGAGGTCTGTCCGAAGCACTCGGTGTAGAGAGCGAGGTCGACATTCTGCTGGGCACCTTTAGCAAAAGTCTGGCAGCGATTGGCGGTTTTGCAGCAGGCAAGAGCAGCAGTATGGAAATACTGCGTTATGCAAGTCGACCTTACATCTTTACGGCATCACCGTCGCCTTCGGCCATCGCGTCGGTTCGGTCAGCGCTGCGTTCGATCGCGACACGTCCCGAGCTTCGAGATCAGCTTTGGAGCAATGCCCATCGTCTGTACCACGGGCTGGAGAAGCTCGGCTATTCGTTAGGCCCGAATGTCAGCCCGGTCGTACCCGTCATGGTGGGTACAAAAGAACAAGGCCTGCAGTTTTGGCATGCGCTGATCGAGCACGGTGTCTACGTCAATTTGGTACTGCCGCCTGCGACCCCAGCGGGAGTGACGCTGGTTCGATGCAGCGTCAGTGCTGCCCACACCCCTGATCAGATCGACCAGATTATCCATGCTTTCACGATGCTACGTTCAACGGCGAGCTTGGTCGGTTGACGGTGGTCGGGTTGTTTGGTTGATAGCGAGCCCGCTTTTGAGCTGAGTCATCAGGTTGGGGCGTGCGACAAAAATATTGAAGGCGCTTAGCCTGTTATTACCTGTGGGTGCTATGCGAATTATCTTTGCGTTTGGTCGATCCTACCCGGGACGTACCGCCTTGATGTTGTTTAGTCTCGTGATCGCTGGAATGGTGGAGAGCGTGAGCCTGACCACCATGTTGCCACTAGTTTCGGTGATGTTGGGCGACAACGCTCATTCGAAATTTGGTGTGCGCGTTATCGACGCACTGCAGAGCATGGGGCTGGAGCCGACGATACCGGCATTGTTGATTGTCATTGTCGTCGGCATGGCAATCAGCAGTTTTTTGATCCTTTTGGCCAACCGTCAAGTGGGGTACACCGTTGCACGTGTGGCCACTGACCTGCGGGTGGATCTGATCAAC
Organism: Pseudomonas mandelii; assembly: GCF_002251635.1. Lineage (GTDB taxonomy): Bacteria > Pseudomonadota > Gammaproteobacteria > Pseudomonadales > Pseudomonadaceae > Aquipseudomonas > Aquipseudomonas mandelii_B. The sequence goes on along the minus strand of NZ_NMOJ01000050.1, from coordinate 66,651 downwards.
GCCACATTGGAAAGCCGGTGGGAGTACTACCTGCATCAACCAGGTGGGGCGTTGGCCAATGCGGTGGCGACGGAAGCCTACCGAGCGTCCACTGCGTATGAACACGCAGCCAATATGCTTGCACTATCGATCCAGGCTGTGGCTTACGCAGCCATTGCGCTGATCGTGTCATGGCAGGCGGCGGCGGTATGCCTGATTGTGGGGTTGACCATTCTTATTGGTCTTCGAGGGTTGGTCAAAACATCGCGTCGCGCAGGTAAAAGTCAGACTCGCCTCATGAAGGATTTATTGGTGAGCCTCACCGACACGCTCGGATCGGTTAAGCCTTTGAAGGCCATGGCACGAGAAGACATCGCCGACTCTCTGTTGCGACACCAAGCCACCGAGCTAAATGCGGCGATGGAAAAAGAGGTGACCAGCCGGGAGACACTGCGTGCCCTGCAGGAGCCCTTGTTAGCCATCCTCGCGGCTGCCGGGCTCTACGCAGGTTTAGTGGTCTGGCAGTTACCGTTGTCATCGGTGATGGTGCTGATCTTTATGGTCGTTCGCGTGCTTGGCCTAATGCACAAGGCGCAACAGCGATATCACCGTATGGCGGGGCAGGAGAGTGCATTCTGGGCATTACGTCGTGCGGTAGAGACTGCTGAATCCCAAGTAGAACCTCAAGGCGGTAATGGTGAGCCCACGCTTCACCAACACATCGATTTCGACAACGTGTCGTTCACCTACGAGCAACGCACGATTCTTGAAAAGACATCCTTTTCATTTGAAGTCGGAACGATGACCACGCTGGTTGGACCTTCTGGAGCGGGTAAGACCACCATACTCGACCTGCTTTGCGTATTGCTGAATCCTCAGGCAGGAACAATACGTGTTGACGGCACCTCCCTGAATGACCTCGATCGCCGTAAGTGGCGCCGCTTGATTGGCTACGTCACTCAGGAAACCCTTTTGTTGCATGACAGCGTGTTCGCGAACGTTACGCTAGGTGAACCGGCGCTGACGCGCGAGGACGCAGAACGGGCACTGCGCCAGGCAGGAGCATGGGACTTCGTACAGAGCCTTGCCAATGGTATGGATTCTGTCGTCGGTGAGCGCGGCGGAAAACTCTCCGGCGGGCAGCGTCAGCGCATCGTGATTGCCCGCGCTCTGGCTCATCGTCCGCGCCTCCTGATTCTCGATGAGGCGACTAGTGCGCTTGATCCCGAATCGGAGTTCGATATCTGCACATCCCTTAAAGCACTGACGCCAGAGATCACCATCATCGCCGTTTCTCACCGACCTCGCCTGATCGAACTAGCTGACCGGGTCATGCAGGTGAGGGATGGGCGGGTAACGAGCGTCTTCAATTTTACAGCGACGACGAACGAGACATTCAGTAGTAATGAGTGACTCCGTACTGCCCCCAATGATCGAGGTGGAGAACCTTCAATGAGCAGCACAATCCATAAAAAACAGACGGTGGCTGGCAAGGATACGAAGCGGGATATTCAAGATGAGGTTGTATACCCTCAAACGCCTCATTCAGATGTTTTACCAGGCAAACTGGCACCACTGATTGCTTTCGTGGGGTGCGATGGTGCCGGCAAATCTACTGTGTCCGACGCTGTTCTTGCCTGGATAAAAGAATCACGGGACGCGCAGAGTTGTCACCTGGGTATCCAGTCCAAATCATTGGGTGAAGCGGTGGTGAAATGGCCGTTGGTGGGCCCCGCCATCGGACGTTTGATTGTTGCGAATTCCGCTCGCAGTAACTCTTCATTTCGTAGTACTGGGAAAGGGCCGAGCACACTCGTTGCCTTAGTAGTTTTTCTATTGTCTGTTCGGCGATGGAGGCGATACCGAAAGATGATGGCGCTTCGTCGCCGCGGGATTGCTGTTGTTGCTGATCGCTATCCCCAGATTGCAGTGGCGAACATGAAGATCGATGGTCCGGGACTTCTGAAGGTCAAGCATCGCAACGGATTTGTTCGCTTTCTCGCTGGGTGTGAACGGATGCTTTACGCCTACATGATCAGCTACCGACCGGATCTTGTCATCCGCTTGAACGTTGACCTGGAAACCGCGTTTGCGCGCAAACCGGATCATCGTTATGAGTCTCTCGCACTGAAAATCGCAAGTGTTCCGCAGCTCGAATACCAAGGTGCACCCATTCTGGATTTGGATAGCAGCTTGCCTCTTGAGGAAGTCATCGCACGGGCAAAAGCAGCTGTGTCTCCTCATTTAGAAAATGGTTGAGTGATTTATGCCTGGTAATGATTCCAAGTTTTACATTCCGTCCAGAGAACGCCACCGCTCAGCAGCACCTTTGATTGCCATTATCGGTTCTGACGGAGCGGGCAAAACCACGATCGCGTCCTATTTGTGCGACGCCTTGAAAGGCGATGGAGCAACCTATTTGTATCTCGGGCTTGGCTCCGGCTCAATCGGATTGAAGATTCGAGCATGGCCACTGATAGGCCCTATATTAGAGCGCAGTTTGTCATCCAAAGCGCTGCAAGCACGTACCGTGGAAGAACGCATTCCCGGTCTCTTCACTGCGCTGACCATTTACGTCTTTTCCAGGATGCGGGCTCGTCGGTTCAAGCAGATGCTGAATGTGCGTAAAAAGGCCGGGCTGATCATCTGTGATCGCTATCCGCAAGTAGAGATATCTGGTTTTTACGATGGACCGGGTCTTAGCGCAGCGCGACCACGTGGTTATTTGACGGCTTTGCTCGCTATTGATGAGTTTGCTTTATATCAGCACATGGCTCGTTACCGACCCACCCTGGTGATTCGTTTGAATATTGACGTGGAAACTGCTTTGGCGCGCAAGCCTGATCACATCCCAGAGTTGATCAAAAGAAAAGTGGATGCGACACCGTTGCTGCGTTTCGGCGGCGCGCGAATCGTTGATGTCGACGCGAAGCTGCCTCTCCCTGAAGTTCAGAGCAGGTGTTTGGATCTGATCAGGCAAATGATGAACGGTGCCTAATCGTTCGCTTGCGATAGGGGCTGTTTAAACAGTCGGCATGTACTGCTGTTCTTCTCGAAACATCGACGTGATCCGGCACCTGCAGCGAGGGTGGTGCTGAGGGACGTTGTTTGAATACAAAGAGGGTTTCATGAGCGCGAAGAAATCTGATTCAGTCCGGCAACCTACAGATTGGCCTGGTCTAATCTGGAGTTTCATTTTTTTTTGGTACTTCTCAGGGGTGACGCAACTGCTGATTGTTCATGCAGGTGTGGCAGGTTGGAAAGGAATGATTCAGGCATCGATGGTCACGCTGCTGTGGTTGATTCCATTGATCCTTTTCCCAGCCAGAGCGCGGGTACTGGGGGGGCTGATCGGCATTGTCCTCTGGGCATCGTCGCTCTCAGGCTTGGTTTACTTTTTGATATACGGTCAGGAGTTTTCCCAAAGCGTAATTTTCATCATGTTTGATTCGAACATGCAGGAGTCGTCCGAATATTTGGGGCACTATTTCTCCTGGTCAATTGTTAGCGTGCTCGCCGCCTATAGCATTGGCGGGTTGGCGCTCTGGACTCGTGTTCGGCCCGCATACCTGTCTCGCAGCGCGATCGTTGTGTGTTGCGCGATGTTCGTCGTAGTGGGGGCAGGTTTCAATGCGGTCAATCAGTTGCGCAAGCGCCCAACACTAAGCCTTGCGATCTCCAAATTCGAAGAAAACATTGAGGCTGCGGCGCTATGGCAAATGGTCGTTGGTTATCACCAGTACCTTCAGCAACTGGATGAAATGTCGAAAATGCTGACTGTACAGGCGCAGATACCTCCGTTGAAGAACCTCTCCGATATCCATGCCGGACAGCGCTCAACGCTGGTGCTGGTCATCGGAGAATCAACTAACCGTCAGCGCATGAGTCTGTATGGCTACTCCCGGCAGACCACGCCAAACCTGGATCAACTGCGAGGTCAATTGGAGGTGTTCGATCACGTCATTGCACCGCGGCCCTACACAATCGAGACGCTGGAGCAGGTTCTGACGTTTGCAGACGAGGAGCATCCGGAACTTTTCCTTAGCACTCCGACGGTGATCAGCGTGATGAAGCAAGCCGGCTACAAAACCTTTTGGATCACCAATCAGCAGACCATGACCAAGCGCAACACCATGTTAACGCTGTTCTCGAAGCAGGCTGATGAGCAGACGTACCTGAACAACAATCGTGACCAGAACCAGACCAGCCAGTACGATGAGGATGTGCTTGAACCCTTCTCAAAGGTGTTGGACGACGATGCCCCGCGAAAGCTGATTGTGGTTCACCTGCTCGGTACGCACATGAGCTACAAGTACCGCTACCCTGAGCCGTACGACTATTTCAAGGATCGAACAGGGGTGCCGGCCAACGTTACACAAAGCCAGTTGGCGTTCTACAACGCCTATGACAATGCCGTACGCTACAACGATTACGTAGTGTCGTCGCTGATCAAGCGATTCAGTGAAACCGACCCCAACGGCTTTCTGCTGTACCTGTCCGATCACGGAGAGTCTGTCTACGACCCTGTCGCTCCGGATGTCTTGGGTCGTAATGAAGCAGCCCCGACACGGCCGATGTATACCGTGCCCTTCATTGTGTGGAAATCGCCCAGCTGGAAGTCAGTACAAGGTGCGATGGTGGAGCCCCTTGAGTACCTAGCGCGCCCTTACAGTACATCGCACTTTATTCATAGCTGGGTGGATCTTGCGGGGCTGCGGTTCGATGAATTCGATCCTGCAAAAAGCATCGTGAACGCTGGATTCAAACCAACGCGAATGCTGATTGGCAACCCTCACGATCCACGGAGCCTGCGGGATTTCAGTCTGCTGCCTACCGAGCCGCAGTTAGGCTCTGATACCCAAATTGCTCTACAGAAGAGCAGTAAGTAGTAGGGCGCTGTACATCGAAAAACAACACCGCACAAAGCACGCTCGTGTCTTTCCGGACGTGGTGGCGAAAAGGTATCGTCGAAAATCAGGCAGCAGCTCGTTTCTCAGTGCCATATCTGGTGCGCTCGATAGGTTCGGTTTCAGTATTTCGTGGCCATCAAAGAAGGGATGCGTTGATATCAAAACCGAATGCGTGGCAAAAAACTTCCAGGCTAGGTGAGCGTCGAATAACCGTCCGCGGAATGTACCTTTTACGTCGTTGCCTGATGCTCGAAGACCGGTAGATCCACAGGTGATTTATGTTTCGATGGCTACGTGTCGCGATGTTTGCGCCATTGCGCGGGACTCATTCCAATGCGCTGTCTGAATGTTTTTTGGAAGGCAGAGATTGATTGGTATCCCACGCGCTCCGCGACCTGTTCAGTAGAGTGCGAAGGATTTTTTAGTTCGGTGATCGCCATCGTCATGCGCACGTCTGTGATGAAGTCATTTGTGGTAGAGCCGATTCGCTCCTTGAAATGCCTGGCGAGAGTTGCCCGTGACATATTGCAGAGTCCGGCAAGGTTCTCCAGAGTCCATGGGTGCCCAGGGTCATGCAGAATAGCGTTCAACGCAGGTGCCAAACGAGGGTGTCCGGCCATTGCCAAAAGCCCTGACGGGGCCTCCTCGTCCTCACCGGCCAGACGTAGCGCAAGGGTGAACAAGGCTGCGGAAAGCGCGCCAAGCATAGCGTGGGCACCAAGAGTCGGAGTTGCGGATTCATGGCGCATCAGGTTAACGAGGTTTGCCAGTTGGCTTGCGGTCGAATAACTGATCGGAGTCTCCGGCACTGAGCGTACGATCAGTCGGGGAGGTAGATACGTGCGCAGGAGGCGGTCATACGGTGGTCGGACAATGAAGCGTCCACAGAGCATGTCCAGTCGCTCACCGATTTCGTTGTTTTCACTGACGACGAAATTCAGCTCCTGTTTAAAGCTCGCTTCTCGAGGTGTTTTTGCGCCACCGTCGTGGAGAACGTGTTCTGTTCCGTGGGCGAATAGGATGATGTCCCCTTCATCCAATTGCTGCGCGGGGTAATCTCTTTGTGCATTTACTATCGCCGACCCCTTGAGCACGATGTGATATGGCATCTCCCCTGCAGGCGAAAGGTCATAGGTAACCTGCCAAGGTGCGCCGTAGTAGCAACGGGTATCCAAGTGCCCAGAGACAGGAACCATTGCCAGCAACTGGCTTAACCAATCCAATGGGGGTGACATAGCAGACTTTTCCAAATTGATACGATTAAGGTTATTTGTGAGGGTTTTCGAGCTTACCTGTAATGGGGGTGTTTTATAAAGTAACGGCTCACCCATTAACGATTTACCCGGGAGTCACACCATGAGCCGTATTCAAACCCCAGCAATCAGCACTGCTACCGGCGCGACAGCTGAACTTTACGCCAACATCAAAAAAGCTGTAGGTATGGTGCCAAACGCCTACGCTGCAATCGGTGCTCTGATTCCAGCAGGTCTGGGTGCAATCCTCGGCGCAGACGGCACTCTGGCCAAAGGCACACTGAGCAAGCAGGATCAGGAAGTTATCAAGTTGTTGGTGAGCAATCTCACCGGTTGTGATTACTGCGAAACCGCGCATTTTACGATTGCTAAAATGATTGGCCTGAGTGTAGAAGTACTTCAAAACATTCGTTTGGGACGTCCGACCGGCGACATCAAGCGGGACGCCTTGATCAGCTTTGTGACTCTGCTTGTCAAGACATCCGGTACAGTCAGCAAGGATCAATTTGACGCTATCAAAGCAGTCGGTTATAGCGACGTACAGCTGACAGAAATCAGTCTGGTGATATCGATCATCACCTTTACCAACCTGTTCAACCGAGTAAATGACACCACCATCGATTTCCCAGCGATCCCAGCATCGGTCTGAATCGGCCAGCCGAGTGGGCCGAGGCTCGATACTGCACCATCAAAACGGCGCCTCATGGCGCCGTTTGTTTAGGTGGGCATTGTGTCACGCTGCCTCATAGTATGTTGTCCCTGGCAGGACAGATGCGTGCTTTAGAGACGTCTTTCCGATTCCGACTTGAGGCTATGGAGTTTGACTACAGCTTTTTGCGTGCAACCGCGGCTTGGGCTGTTTTAGTTCCCAGCTTGATGGGCATTGCACTCCCTATGCTGCGTCAGAAAGCCTTCAGGTCGTCCATCAAATTTCCCCTCACGCTCATCGAGCGACTACTGATGCCGACTGAAGCTTTGTGAGAAAGGTGGAGGGCTGAATGTAGGCGCTATCCGCTCCTGTCTCCAGGAATGTCCAAATGGATCCTGATTTCGCTGGCTATGGAAGCTCGGCTCAGGTGAGGTTTTTTGCTATTTTATATTGTGGCGGTTGATACAAAACCTATGATAGGGTCGACGACAAACCCGCAGAGATATTTAGTCCATGGCTCGCCCTCGTGCATTTGATGAATCAAAGGTTCTTACCGCTGTAGTCGAAGCATTCTGGACGCGGGGGTATGAAGGCACTTCGACGAGAGATCTCGTCAAGTGCACCGGCCTAAACCAGCCGAGCCTTTACAACGCATTTGGCGACAAACGCAGTCTCTATCTTCGTTCCCTTGAGCACTACTTGGAGTGCAGCGTGCGTGACCGCATCCGCCGCCTTGAGGTTTTGCCAAACGCAGGAATGGCCATTACAGGGTTTTTTGCTGAAGTGCTGAATCGCACGCTAACCGATCCACTTCATCGTGGATGCCTGTTGGTGAACTCTGCCCTCGAAACGAATGCAGAAGATGCAGACTTGCGTCAGGCAGTGTCAGAAGAACTTGAGACCATCCGCAGTTTTTTTGAAAGCCGCCTACGTGCCTTCAGCTTGCAACGCGCAGTCGCCACAGGGATCGATGCAAAGCAGGGCGCTCATCACTTGCTCAGCGTATTACTTGGGATTCGCGTGTTGGCACGGATCAATCCGGATCCTGCGTGTGTAACCGACGCTATTGGAATTGCACTCACCAGCCTGGGGCTTCCGCCCTTGGCTCGTTGCGACACTCAATGAAGGCCACTGTACGGAGTCAACATGATCAAGTTCTACTATCACCCGTCTCCTAACCCCGCGAAGGTTGCGCTGTTCTTGGAGGAGTCAGGCCTTGAGTACGAACTCATCCCTGTTGATACGCGCAAGGGTGAACAGCACGATCCGGCGTTTCTTAAGATCAATCCGAATGCCAAGACACCGGCTCTGATTGATGGTGATAACGTGGTATTCGACAGCAACGCCATACTGCTCTATCTAGCCGAAAAGACCGGGATGTTCCTGCCTGCTGACAATCTCAAGGCGCGAGGGGAGATGTACTCCTGGCTCATGTTCGTCGCGACCGGCATCGGCCCGTACTCTGGACAGGCTGTCCACTTTAAGCACTTCGCACCTGAGCCAAAAGACTACGCCGTTACCCGCTACACCTTCGAAGCCTGGCGTCATTGGACCATCATCAACGAGCACCTGGCCAAACGGCCTTACATGCTCGGAGGTGAGTACACGCTGGTGGACATGGCCGTATGGGGGTGGGCGCGCGCGGTACCTTTCATCCTAGGTAATGACGCTTGGGTAAAACTTCCAAACGTGAAACGGCTCCTTGATGACATCAATGCTCGACCGGCAGCACAGCGAACCGAAGAGCTGAAGACCCAGCACAGTTACAAGACCGAGATGGATGCTGACGCCCGTAAGGCAATGTTCCCGCAGATTGCTCAGTAAAGGTGCCAGGTCATGATCGATTTGCATTACTGGACTACTCCAAACGGCCACAAGATCGCTTTGTTCCTTGAGGAATCGGGTGTGCCTTATCGCATCGTGCCGGTGAACATCGGGAAGGGGGAGCAGTTCACTCCATCGTTTCTGAACATCGCGCCCAATAACCGCATTCCAGCCATTGTCGATCATGTGCCACTGGACGGTGGTCAGCCGTTGTCAGTCTTCGAATCGGGCGCCATTTTGTTGTACCTGGCAGATAAAACTCATCAGTTCATTCCTGGCGATCTACGAGGGCGCAACGAAACCTTGCAGTGGTTGTTCTGGCAAATGGGTGGGTTGGGGCCGATGGCGGGGCAGAATCATCACTTCGTACAATACGCTCCGGTGCCAATTCCCTATGCGCAGGAGCGCTACGTCAACGAAACCGCTCGATTGTATGGCGTGTTGAATAAACACTTGGCGGATGGCCGTGACTACATCGCTGGCGACTACAGCATTGCCGACATGGCCAGTTATCCATGGATTGTGCCCCACGTCCGGCAGCAGCAAGAGCTTGCCGACTTCCCTCATTTGGCTCGCTGGTTTGAGCGAGTAGGTGATCGACCTGCGACAAAGCGTGCATATGCGATGGCGGAACGAATCAACACCGCTCCGGTCGTCGACGAGGAAACACGCAAGCTGCTATTCAATCAGGACGCGAGCACGGTTCGATAAGCGATCGTTGGTGAAGAACAATCCATCATACATTTATGGTCGGTCTGTGAAGGCAGTTCATAAAGTATGGAAGATGTAATCGGTCTGAGTCGATTATGAAAATCACTGTCGTAGGTGCGGGTGCTATTGGAGGTTTTCTGGCGTGCAAATTGTTTGCGGCCGGGCATGACGTCAGTGTCATAGCTCGTGGCGCGACACTTCATGCTATTTGCGAGCAGGGATTGCAACTGCAGACGGGCAACGATCTTCTGATCGCTCCACTTAAGGCTACATCTGAGCCAAAAGAGCTGGGTGTTCAGGATGTGGTGATTCTTGCCGTAAAGGCACCGGCATTGCCGACAGCTGTTGAAGTTGCAACAGCGTTGATCGGTCCACAAACCATCGTCATCCCTGCGCTCAATGGGCTTCCTTGGTGGTATTTCCTGAAAGCCAATTCGGCGTTGTCAGGTACGCGTTTAAAGGCAGTCGATCCTGACGGCCTGATCGAAAGGAATATCCCGACTGACATCATCATCGGATGTGTTGTGTTTCCGTCTTGTAGGGTTGAGAGCCCTGGCGTGGTGAGGCATATGTCCGGAAGCAAGATCGTTTTCGGAGAGCCTGGTGGTGGCATCAGTAGCCGTATTTCAAACGTGACGGACTGTTTTCTCAAGGCCGGTTTTGATGCGCATGCACACGAAAACATACGTGAAGAAATCTGGCTTAAGCTGCTGGGAAATGCGTGTTTCAATCCCGTCAGCCTGCTAGTTAATTGCGCCACCGATGAGATGATCGATGACACTAACCTCAACGTGTTGTTCATCGAGATGATGAGCGAACTCCTTGAATTAGGAAGCCGTTTGGGCATCTCACCCAAGATTGATCCTCAGCAGCGGATCGCGATTACACGAAAACTCGGTAAAGTGAAAACGTCGATGCTGCAAGATGTTGAAGGGCACAAACCCGTTGAAATCGAGGCTATTTTGGGAGCTTTGATGTCGGTGGCTGATCTAGCAGGGGCGCCAATGACTCACACGCGTACTGTCTATGCCTTGGCTCGCATGAGGGCACGAACGCTTGGTCTATTGCCGGATTAATTGAACCGACTGGTTCGTATTTAATCGCACCTGCGTCACTATTGAGGATCTGCAGATGACTGCAACAATTGCTTTCGATGTGTACGGTACGTTGATCGACACTAGGTCCGTAGAGAACGTCTTGAGATCGTTGGTCGGCCAAAAATCTGTAGCTGTCTCGGAGCTTTGGAGACAGAAGCAGTTGGAATACAGTTTTCGTCGAGGATTAATGCAGGAATATCGGGATTTCTCTGTTTGTACACGTGATGCGCTTCTGTTTGCTTGTGAAAGCAATGGTGTGAAGCTAAGCACCCTAGAGCAGGAGCAGGCGATGCATGCCTATACAGAGCTGGAGGCTTTTGACGATGTGAAAGACGGGTTGGCTGACTTGCTAAGCTCAAGGCTCCGACTTTTTGCTTTTTCCAATGGTAGCCGTACGGCCATTGACGTCCTCTTGCGGCATGCAACGCTACGAGAGAGCTTTATTGATGTATTGAGCGTTGAGGAGGCGCGTTCCTTCAAGCCGGACCCAATTGTATATGAGTACCTTGTTAAAAAATGTGGGGTGCCAGCACGAGATGTCTGGTTGGTTTCCAGCAATCCTTTCGATGTTATTGGTGCGGCTAATTACGGTTTGCGTACCGTCTGGCTGCGTCGCGATCCAACGGTGATTTTTGATCCGTGGGGTGTGGAACCTGATCTCGTGGTACGAGGGCTGGAGGGTGTAGCTAGTAAAATACAATCAGCTAGTGTGTAACGCAGCCAGGGCATAAGCTTCAGTTTCAGTTGCACAGTATTTGATTGCCGCACCATCAGCCACTACGAGCCATACCGTCCTGACATTCGGTCCTCGAAAACATTCCGGAATGTCAGTTCCCGTTAGCTTATGCACCGCCACTGCCATACTTTATTCCTGCTACTCATTGATATTCGGGGGCACAAGCTGCCCGTCAGATTCGACCAGAAGTCTCTGCGATTCACGGTTTCAGTCCGCGGCGAGTGTGTGCCTAGAGTCGATCCTATCATTCTTGTAATGAGCTATGGGTCGGGGTGTTGCTACTGTTGTAGCATCATCTTGTGTTGATTCTTGCTGGAGGTTTGCCTTGTCCACAGAAAAAACTGCACTCGTCCTCGCGGGTGGTGGAAGCCTCGGCGCGGTTCAGGTTGGCATGTTGCAATCACTCGTCGAAGCGGGTGTTACATTCGATTTGGTGGTTGGTGCTTCAGTCGGTGCCATCAATGGTGCGTACTTTGCTGCGAGACCAAATGCACAAGGGGTGTTGGAACTCGCGGCCTTCTGGCGTGGTTTACGCAAGTCCGATGTGTTTCCGTTTTCGCTGATAGATACCTTGACGGGGATCTTGCAGGGGCGAGGACATTTGCTTCGCGTTTCGGCATTACAGCGCCTAGTGCGCAGGTCGCTGCCAGTAGAGTTGATTGAAGAAACAGAATTGCCTTTGCATATCGTCACCACAAATTTACTTACCGGTGCCGAAGAATTGCTGTCCAGTGGCAATGTGGAGCAGGCATTGCTCGCCAGTGCGGCGATCCCGCTGGTATTTCCTACCGTGCAGATCGGTGGGAAGTTCTTGATCGACGGCGGCGTAGCCAGCAATACGCCAATTGCCAGTGCGGTTGCCCTAGGGGCAACGCGGATCGTGGTGGTACCCACCGGTTTCGGTTGTGCTTGCCCGACACCGCCCCTCGGGCTCGTGGCGCTAGCCCTGCACACACTGAACCTGATGAGCATGCGCCAATTGGTGCGCGACATTGAACTATACTCCCCGCGCGCCTCTATCCATGTCGTCGCCCCCTTATGCCCACTGGACGCCTCGGTGTTCGACTTCAGCCAGACCGATCAACTGCTGCAGCGCGCGTATCATTCGACCCAAACGTGGATTGAAGGAGGGGGATTGATACGAATCGGGGTTCCGGATTCGCTGCAGGCGCACACCCATCATGCAGGCAAGGTTAGTTTGTTCATTCTCAATGGTGTTGCTAACGAATTTGCTACCTTATTGGCAGATATTCAAAGTGTGGTGACAGGGGCCATTGATTTGAAAATTATAAAATGGAAAGAGTCCACCGGGCCCTTTTCTCACGGCAACATCAACCGCCAATTATCAGTGATCTCGCGACCAAGCCGTTTCAGACTGGAGACCCTGGGCACTCCAGGGCGAAGCCTTTCCACCACTCAGGCCGATCTGGTTACTGCTGATTGGTCTGACCTGATCAGCTGCACTGCCTGACAGTTGTTCGACGCTCATGCCACGTGTGGCTACGTATTCCTCCAGTTCCTGCACATCGCGGGACAATACGTCGTAGCCGCCACCGTCGAAGTCATCTCTGTGGCGCAGACTCCCCATAGGAGAAAGCGCGCGACGTCCAGTCCATTGCGAGCATTGTTGGTGGCCATCAGCGGGTAATCGTCGCCCATGGCCTTGCGAGTCATCATCAGCCAGCGCGTGGTCAGCGGTAGCGTCCGGCCACCACCGATTGCGACACTGGTGCCCAGCATGGGCAGACCTATCTCCAGGTCGGGCAGAAAGCCCATGAAGCGGCTCTTCGTTACAACACTGTCGGCTCCGCATCTGACCGCAGCCTGAGCAAGGCTGACAACGCCCCCGCTTTGACCTGTAAGTTTGATCCACCGCGGTAATGTCGTGGCCCGTCGGATACGCACAAGAACGGCATTAATGCGTGCTGCACCGCGTTCAAGGACGATGGCGCCGTTGGTGCCTTCTTAACCGTGAGGAGCGCCGATGTTCAGTTGAAGCACTCTCAGACCAGCTTGTTCGATCTGATTGGCGTACTGCGCACATTGTTCAAGGTCACTGAGGATCAGACTGGGAAACGGTATGGAAAAGGGCACGAGGGATGAAAACGCCCCATTTGCTGGGGTGAAGACTCGACTCGAAGCTTGGTATTTTAAACATCTGATCGGATTAGGTGAATATCACGACATTCGGGATAGAAAAATTAAATGATATTTGGCGTGGAATTGAGGTTAACGCAATTTCTCGCTTTAAATTATATATTGCTATCATCAGCTTGCCTCTGGTTGCACGCCAAATCATGAAGCTGTGTTTAGTTTCGACCTCCACCCATAGTAGAATTATCGATATTAGTGATTGCGCGCTGTGTTAGGGCAATACACTTGTCAATATTTCCGGCCTCTTTTGCTTTCATTGCTTCTATCTTTACTTGCTCAAGATTATTTACCTTACCTCCTCCAAGGTTCTGACCGGCTGTATGTAGAATATCATCAATATTTTGTAGATTGACGTCGCACAAATTATCAGCAGCTTGAGACTGGATTGAAAATGCGGAAATGGCAATCGACATGATTAGTGCGAATTTATTTTTCATGATTTGCTCCAGTAATGAGTATGGGTTACAGAAAAAATTCCAACAGTTTTTGAAATGTTAACGGTTTCCATCTCGCCTTTATTGCTATGGCGCGATAGAGTTTTAAAGCAAGCAGGTAAATGATTAAGCGATTATCTCGAAATTTGAATTTTAGAGGTCAACCGCAACGACTCCTTGAGCCCTAGAGTTCGAAGGAAATCCGTCTTTTGAAAGGTCGACTGAGGCTGCTGCCTTAATCGAACCGTCCTTTCGGACAGAAAAACTATGTATGGCGTTACCAGTTTTTTTAGTATTTTCCTCGGTCTGATTGATTCTTTGGTTGATGACATAAAGGAAATCCTCATCAGGTGAAAGCGCTATCTCGAATGAAGTGCTCCCTGGCTGTAGTAAGTTTCGGTTGTTGATGAACGACTCACCAGGGATGGGAACATCAACGACTTGTATTTCCATAGGAGATAAGGCATTTTTGCCTGCAATGTCATAAACAGATATTGTGCTAGCAGTCTGCTGCGTGTTTAAGCGTGGCAAGTTGTTCACTGTGTAAAGTCGCGTCGCTTGCTTGTTGACCAGTACCCAACAAATATCTTGACCGCTATTGTTTACTGCATTTACGAATTTGAGGCGCCCAAAGTGGTCGTATGAAAATACACCCAGTTGATTTCTCGTTACGAACCCTGCATATAGGATGTTTTGTGATGGATGACTCCAAATGCCTAATGGCATTGAGGGAACACCTGGCGAGCCAATGTATAGATAGTTCTCTATAGTCTCTGGTAGTGTGGCTACGTCCGTAAGCGTAATTTTTCCCTTGTCGTCGACCCTCATGGTTCTAACTTGACCTTGAACACTGTTTTTAGGGCCGGCTAAAAATGACCGGCTACCATCTCCGTCAAAATCAACGTCAACCTGAAATTCATCGGCGAAAAATAAATTTTTTACTGTTTTGGATGCATGAATCTGTGCAGGTTTCTGGAAGCCAGGCACCTTCAAGCTATCCGCATACATCAAGGCTCCATTTTGCTGAATTTCAAAAGAAGTGTAACTGGCTCCCTCAGGGTCAGATAAGCTCGCTTTTTGATGATAGTCCTCGTTCCGGTTAGCAGCGACTAGGATGTTTCCTGAAATATTAATACTGACCGGTGCGATACCTTTTGAAGGGAATGGTGAACCAGGAATATCGGTCAGGGTGCCATCTTTATTAATATTGAACCCGGATATATTGTTGCTATGCGTGTTTACTGCATAAAGTCGTTTTTTATCATTTGTGACGATAATTTGCGAATCGTTATCCTGCGGTCCAAGTTTTCCGTGGGTATCATTGTTGATCCCGGTGCCATTCGTTTTATAGAATCTTATAAATTGAATTGTGCCATCATTAAGTCGCTTGTATTGCGCAACTGTGTTTTCGCTCTCTTTAATGTTATTGGTTAATGTGTAGAGGAATTTTTTCTCGCTGTCCGCTAAAGCATTGCAGCTTACACAGATAGCCACTGCTGACAAAATGAGTTTAGGTGTTATTGTCATTGAAACGTCCTCAGGTAACCGATTTATTGGTGTGGATGAGACTATCGTTACAGATAACAGTTGCTTTGAAATTCAAGCTAAAGTGCTTGTGTGATGACGTTAGCATCGCTATAGGCTGATTACTTTCAAAAATATGCTTTTTTGTAGGGGTAATATGTGTAGAACCCGTGCTTATGAAAACTCGTTAGCTTCGAAAAAAGATTAATGAGAGAGGGTTATGAATATTTTTACCTTTTCGGCACACTTTCAAAATATACGTATGAACTCCTATACGACAGCGTCGACTATGCAAGTCAATTACTTGCTCCATATGGACTAACTCGACTGTGCCGTTTTGCGCGTCCCCTAGCGGGAATCGCTCGAATTACTTAGTGCGTAACGGTCTGCGAGGTGGAGTGTTAAGAAGACGTTCGTGAAGTTCGGCCCTTGTGGTGACTACTGTCAGGATGGGCT
The DNA here is from genome assembly GCF_002251635.1 of Pseudomonas mandelii. Taxonomy (GTDB): domain Bacteria; phylum Pseudomonadota; class Gammaproteobacteria; order Pseudomonadales; family Pseudomonadaceae; genus Aquipseudomonas; species Aquipseudomonas mandelii_B. The sequence continues at coordinate 50,924 of NZ_NMOJ01000050.1, read as the reverse complement.
TAAAATTTATACCCCAGAGCGATCATATATACCCAAGGATCGATATCTACATTAAGCTTCAAGTCTCCGGCACCGGCCAAGTCGACATGGGCATTGGTGTCAATGTCAATGTAGCGCACCTGACCGTTAACCATCCAATGATCGTCAAGCATGTAGTCGAGACCGATTTGTGCGGCCATACCCCAAGAGTTATCCAGGTCAAGGTTGCTGTAACCTTTGGCTTCAGCACTGCTTGAGGTGCGAGTGTCATAGAAAGCTGTGTAGTTAATCCCAATACCTGCATACGGTTGGAACGCGTCGTTCTTTTCTAGCGGGTAGTAGATCAAGCTCAGAGTGGGTGGCAGCTGTTTGATATCACCGAGATCGCCATTTAGCCCTACCAAATCACCTGACAGACCATGTACCCCTACGTCGTGGCTGAATGTCGCAGCCAATAATTCGATACCCAAATGGTCCGTCATCATGTAAGCAAAATTGAAGCCGAGTCGAGTGTCGCTGTCAACCGTTGCTTTGCCCCCCAAATTGCCTAGCGGACTCTTCACGCCGGAACTGTCTTCGTTCGGCTCAACAGTGATCGCACCAGCTCGAACGATGATGTCGCCAGCTTCATATGCACGAGCAAAACCGGGGGCAATCGCGAACGCTAATAGTTGTCCAATGAGGATATATTTATTCATATGTGATTCCCGCAGAGTCACTGGGGGCTCCCGCAAAGATTGAGTGGGTTTTTAAATTCGATAAGTTTTTAATCAATCCACTTGTTCAATTATCCTTCTTTTGGAGTGTTAGTAAGATGCTTCTTCAACAACACTAAATCCTCAAGCTTTCCGGATCATCATGTAAAAACATTCAGCGGATTTCAGATTACGTATCCTGTGTAATATCTCGGGCATAAGATGGCGTCGAAAGCAAAAGGCATCGAAGGTACAATTCGAGTAGAAAGCCTAATGCATAGAGTGATTTTTTGTACACGTTACCTGCTCAAGCGACGCAACCAGCAAAGATTGTCGCTCGTGGATAACATGAGATTATTTGTTATCTTCATGGAAGCGCCTCCGAGTGTGTGATCTATTTGTTGGAGCTAGATTGCTCTTGTAGCTAAAAGTGCTGGCCAACGTCGGGTTATGGTGTTTGTGAACACGCTAGCATCGTTCTTGGCAATATGATTTCAAAATTATGCTTTTTGTACAGGCAATGTGCATGACCCGTGCTTATGAGAAAAATCATATCAAGCTAAGGAGAATAGTCGATGAACGAGGGTTCATAAGTAATTGTTTGCGTATTCGTGAGAAGGGTTGACCTCCAGTTTCACGGATCTGGCCAGCGACACAATCAGAAGCTAGGTGATTTTGATCAAGTTAAATTTTGACGCGAAAACGAAGAAGTACTCGTTTTTAATTTAGTAGATGATCCGTATAGGTGAATTGGCTGTACGGATGCGGTCAGCGAATTTGGCGCAGTCTGCACTGCGATAGATTTTTTATTGCTTCGGAGGGAAGGTGTTATTCTAATAGTAAGGACTGGTATATGATTCGATTTCGTATTTCGATGATTTTGTCTTTCAATTTCTTGCTGATTTGCTAGGGAGGAGTTCAAAGATTGGTTAAAAGTTCTATGGTCAGAGCTCTAAGGGGCATTTTATAATCCGAGAAATAAGCTAATATCCATAGTCTGGTTGATGCGGCTTCGTCTCGTATTGATTCTTTTCGGAGGTATGCCTTGGCTGCTGAAAAAACTGCACTCGTTCTTGCGGGTGGCGGAATACCCGGTGCGGTCCAGGTTGGCATGTTGCAAGCACTCGTCGAGGTAGATGTGACTATCGACTTGGTGGTTCTTGCTTCTGTCGGCGCTGTCAATGGCGCGTATTTTGCTGTTAGACCACATGCACAGGGAGTGTCTGAGCTCGTAGATTTCTGGCGTAATCTATGCATGGCTGATGTATTTCCATTTTCGCTGACAGATACCGAAACAGGAGTCCTGCGAGGTCGCGGTCACCTGCTGAGTGCTTCGGCGCTGCATCGTTTAGTGCGCAGATCTCTCCCGGTCGAATTAATCGAAGAGACTGAACTACCCCTGCATATTGTCACCACCAATCTGCTCAGCGGCGCCGAAGAACTTCTGTCCAGTGGTAATGCTGAACAGGCCTTGCTCGCCAGTGCTGCAATTCCGCTGGTGTTTCCCTCCGTGCGAATCGGCAAAAAGTTCTTGATCGACGGCGGCGTAGCCAGCAATACGCCAATTGCCAGTGCGGTTGCCCTAGGGGCAACGCGGATCGTGGTGGTACCCACCGGGTTCGGTAGCGCTAGCACCGGCCCGCCCAAAAAGTCGCTCGCGCTAGCGCTGCACACACTGAATCTTATGAGCATGAGTCAATTGGTGCGAGACATTGAGTTGTATAGCCCTCGGGCGGCTATACATGTGGTTCCGCGGCTTTTCCCTTTGGACACTCGGTCTTTGACTTCAACCGGACCGGTCAACGATGGCAACAGGCTTATCAGTCTACTCAATCATGGACAGAGGAAAATGGGTTGTTGAGGGTTGAAGTACCGTATATATTGCAAGAACACACCCATAACTTTAGTTAGGTGTGCGGGAGGTGGCAAGAGTGTTGTTAGCTCCCAGTTAATCAAATCAAAAATAGCGTTGTTAATAGGAGTGAACATGAATAAGAAACGGCCGGTTAATCTTGATATTAGAACCATTCAGCTTCCTCTTACGGCTCTTACATCAATTCTGCACCGAATTTCAGGAATACTACTCTTCATTTTTCTGGCCCTGATGCTTTATACACTAGCTAAATCGCTGGACTCAGAACAAGGGTTCAACGAGATCAAAGGCATGTTGTCTTCAACCTTCGGTAAAATTAGTACCTGGGTAGTATATTCTTCATTTATTTACCATTTGGTCGCCGGTATTCGTCACCTTGTTATGGACATAGGCATAGGGCATACATTGGAGGGAAGCAAGCGCGGATCTATCACCGTCATAGTAGTGTCTGGATTGTTAATCGCCATTGGCGCACTATGGATTTGGTAGCTTACGATACGTAATGACATTGATATGCCAACTAAAATTTAAGGGGCGCCATCAATTGCCTTCGGCGAGAAGATCGTCCCGCAACTCACCATTTTAAGAGACTGTAGATCTATCCCTTAAGCGATCACAAATGTAGTTCAAAGATTTAATTGCCAAGGCCACGCGAAAAACGCACCGCATGATGAGAAGGCACCGCCCGGCCACTGTGATCAATATGTAACCCTCCCGTTCGAGATCCTGAAAGGGGATCTCATGATCGGATTGATTGGTAACCTGTACGATGAATGAGACCCGATCGGCAGCCGCAATAATCAGGCAATAACCGTGATTGCTCCCTGATAGGAAAAACTGGGCTTAATTGAACTAATGGAATCAAAGATCGGGCTGCTAACTAAGTTTGGTGTGGTTGGTTTTGTTGGTGGTCACCCAGTTGTATATCTAAATTTCTCAATTTTTCTTGTTTGTTATCTAGGTGAAAGAAGAGGCGAGCAGTAATAAGTACTGCTGGTCTTTTATGCGGCATCATCAATCACGTGCACCTGAATAACTATAGGTCTGGGTATTCAGGGACCAAGGTGCTCATTCCTACCCGCAATCTGTCTTTATCGCCGAGCAAGACGGCTCTTAGGCGTGGTACGACGAAGTCAAAAAAACTACGAGTTTTAACAGGTAATGGTATTTGACCTGCATGAACTAAATGAACAGGTATAGGTGTGGGTTCGAATTCACGAAGAACTAATCGCAATTTTTGTTGTTCGACGGCATGGGCAATTTGATATGACAAAATATGAGTTAGTCCCACACTCGCGATGGCCGCGTCAATAGCAGCTTCAGCGGTGTTTACGGAAAGACGAGGTTTTACTATTACAGTCAGTAGATCCGTCGGCGTTGAAGCTGAAGTGAAGCTCCACATCGGACCGGAGGGCAATCCCTCGAAGTTGACACATGAGTGCTCCGTGAGATCGTTGGGATGTTTCGGCTTGCCATGACTGGCAAGGTATTCCGGGCTCGCACATACCACTCGGCAGACAGTTCCAACCTGAGTGGCAACCATGCTGCTATCCGGTAATTTTCCGACCCGTACGGCGGCATCGATATGATCATCTACAAGGTGCATTGTTTTGTCGGATAATATCAATCGAATATTAATTTGAGGAAATGAGGCCAAGAAATCATTAATGATTGGTAAGAGATGAAGGCGCCCGAAGACGACAGGAGCAGTAACAACCAGCTCACCTCTAGGTGTTGTGTATTCGCCAGATGCGGAGCGCTCTGCTTCAGTCACCTGATCAAGGATCTGCTTACAAGACTGGAGGTAGGTCAATCCAGCTTCAGTTAGAGTCAGGCTACGCGTAGAGCGCATCAATAGCCGAACCCCTAAATGCTCTTCTAATGCTGCGAGTTTTCGACTGACCGTTGGCAGCGGAACAGAAAGCTTGCGACTTGCAGCGGAGAAGCTCCCAGCCTCCACCGTAGCTACCAAGATGGCCATCGCTTCAAGACGATCCATTTTGTTAAACCTCTTAGAAAGAACACATTTTGGCAATGCTCAATAACCTATCAGTCACCTTCTATGTAAGTAAAGGTGAGGTTTGACTTATGCAAAATACGGGATAATCATGTATTTTTAACAGGAAGTTAAGGTGTTCTGGAGGCTCTCTTTTGTTCGGCATTTTAAACTCAAAAGTCGTTTTTTGCGTGACCAGGCAGTGCCCGAACGCTATGGTGCGACGTGCATGTCACCTTCGTCAATTGACTTTTGCTCTCATTTTTTGAAATGGTTCTTCTTAAAATTCCTTGGTTATCACCGGCTATTTGACTCGATAGACTAAACCGAACACAACACAGCCCTTGCAGGTGGAAAATATGTCACGCGTTGAAATTCCCAGCCGGGAAAACACACCACCAGAGACTCATGAAACGCTGGATGCAATCGCGAAGCGCTTCGGTTTTTTTCCGAACCTCTACCGGCTCACCGCGATTAGCCCCAAAACCCTCGCGGCGTTGGTAGGAATACAGACTCCGTTAATGAAAGCACTGGACCTGAAAACACGTGAGCGAATTGCGCTTGTTGTTTCGGAGGTCAACGGCTGTCCTTACTGCGTGGCTGCTCATACCTTTGTTGCTTTAAACTTGGCAAAAGACAGCCCAGAAGAAATTACACTTGCTCGAAAAGGGCAGTCGACTGATTCGAAGATTCGAGTCATCATTCAATTCGCTGCAAAAGTCGCAGAAATGCGCGGGCACGTAAGTGAGGATGAAATAGCTTGCGTGCGGGAAGCAGGGTACTCTGACGCAGAAATTATCGAGGTTATTGGCCTGGTAATTCAGTTTAGTCTAACCAATTATATAAATAATGTATTCGATACCGATATTGATTTTCCGACAGATACATTAGTCTAACGAGCTGAGAAATCCGCTTAATCGGTAGCAACGATAGTGTCTATATACCATTTTCGATAAGCTACCAGTAAACATTCTATCGAGGTGTAGCAATGACCCGTACTATAATTCCTACACGAGACAGCGCAGGAGAGGAGGTGCGTCCTACGTTTGATGCCGTTTACAAAAAACTTGGGTTTGTACCTAATGTGCTGCGTTTGACATCACTTTCTCCTAGCGCGCTAACTGCCTTGGACAAAATGCAACTGTCGTTGGGCGATAGTTTCGATGCGAGACTCCGCGCGCAGATCGCGCTCGCAGTGTCTGAGGTAAATACATGTTTGTATTGCTTGGCAACACACACGTACATAGGCATGAATTTTGGAGGAATGTACCCGAGCGACCTATTACTTGCCCGGCAGGGCATGTCTAACGATCGGAAAATGGCAGCAGTGGGACGGTTTGTCAAACAACTCGTCACTACCCGTGGGCACGTCGCTGAAGCCGAGCTCAAATTAATTCGCGAAGCAGGTTTCACTGATGAGGAAATATTGTCCATCATCGGCTTAAGTGTTCAATATATGTTTACCAATTACATTAATAATGTTTTTGATACGAAAATTGATTTTCCTAAGGTCCAAATGTTGGGGCCGTATTGACGCGTATCAAAATCTACCCATCTAATCACTGCTTGTAATGGATAAAAAATATTGTCTATAGATGTCTCGTCATGCCAATCGATAGTCTAGCAGGATGTTATGAAAACGAGCATTGGAAGCATTCTAGCCAATGGTCGGCTCTCTATGATTCACTGCGGTGTATGGCGGTCTAAAGGCATTAGATGTAATACGCTTCCTCATACCTAAGCTGGTAATCATCGCATTGATTCTCTTGCGATCAGTCACATAAAGGCGTTTTGCTTCAACAGCTTAATCGTGTGGCTAGCCACCGCCCCTTTCTCATAGAGCCAGAAATAGCTGATCTGTATTCGGCTCTCCGTTTTCGTTGGTTGCGCTTTTGACCTTGCTGGTTGGCGTTGTCTACTGCGACTTCGACTGAGAGGTACTCACGACCCCGGAGCTTGCAGCCTAGGTGTTGCCGATCGTTTGCGTTATATCTCCTACATCCCTATCACAATCCCTGATCTAAGGCCCGCTGGTGCATGTTTGCATCTCGGCCTACACGTTCAACGTCAAGCCTGACGCGCCAGAACGGCACCGAACTCGATCTTTGCCTTGGACTGGGCACCACCAAGTACCCGTTGGTCCGAGCTTTTACCTCTACCAAGTGCATCGTACGGGTGAGCCGCAACGCAAGAGAAGTCTGCACGACTCACCTTAAAAACGGCTGCACGCCATATCGTGCACAACCCATGGATGATCGATGCAAAGATCTTATATCGGTTCCACCTGTGACCTCTATATAGCGTAAGACGCACCGCTGAACGAAAACGCCTGGATCGTGCTGGTGCACATTAAACCGTTCGTGCACCAGATCTGATTCAGTGGTCTGGGCGGATTGCTGGCAATGCAGGATATGTCCTATCAGTTCAAGGTAAAAACCGCATGTGTGAGTCGTAAGGCACGACAATGTTCAGAGTATAGGGATGAGAATTAATACCAAATGTTGGAAACTGGCTGCACAAGCTCCGAGTTTTTGCGAGAGTCGTAACGGTAACCAATAATGGACAATAAATAAGAGGCCTGAATATCTCAAAGGCGTCCTTTGACCTCCTCCGGCAAGCCGTGTGTGTCATCTGTATACAATGATGGCAGATAAATTCTAAATTCAAAATTCTCGAAATCTGAAATAGTGGTTCCCGATATCGGGGGATTATCAACATAGGCTCGAAAATATAAGCTTCCTCTCACGCCAATAATGGCTAATTGAAAGAGGATCTACAGATGGCACGTATTACAACCCCAACTCGCGACCAAGCTCCTGCTAGCACCCACGCCACCCTCGATGCGATTGGTAGTCAAGTTGGTTTTATTCCAAATATGTTTCGTATGCTCGCTTCGAGCCCAGATACTTTTGCAGGTATCATCGGTTTCCAGGCGGCGATGTCCAAATCATTGAACGTAAAAACCCGTGATGCTATCGCTTTGGCTGTGACTCAGGTTAACGATTGCCATTACTGCATGAAAGCGCATACCTACATTGCAACTAACTTGGTGAAAAGTTCGGCCGAAGAAATCGCCTTGAATCGCCAAGGTCGCTCCGAAGATCCAAAGCGTGCTGCTGCAGCTACGTTTGCTAAAAACCTGGTAGAGCGCCGTGGCAAAGTAACGGATCAGGAACTCGCCGCTGTACGCGCTGGAGGTTATACAGACCCAGAAATTATTGACATCACCGCTTTGGCAGTGCAGTTCCTTCTGACAAACTTCATGAATAACATGGCTGACAGCGATATCGATTTCCCTAGCGTAACAGCAGCCTAAGTTATGCGGTCGTCTGAAATAAATCATTTTTACAGATGACTTCGATTGCTGTTCTCAACGGGGCCTCGTTAACGAAGTCCCGTTTTTACTTTAGGGGGGGCTGCTTGCGCTTGATTGAAAACCTATTCCGAAGCCAATGTTGACTGCTTTTTACGCTCCATGTTCGTCCTGCTTATGGCAGTGATTGCATTTGGCGTGGTCATGCATTGGAAAGACACTCTCGATGAAATAGTTGATCTGCATGCGCCCCTCCGTTTTCGTTGGTTGCGCTTTTGACCTTGCTGGTTGGCGTTGTCTACTGCGACTTCGACTGAGAGGTACTCACGACCCCGAAGCTTGCAGCCTAGGTGTTGCCGATCGTTTGCGTTATATCTCCTACATTCCTATCACAAGCCCTGATCTAAGGCCCGCTGGTGCATGTTTGCATCTCGGCCTACACGTTCAACGTCAAGCCTGACGCGCCAGAACGGCACCGAACTCGATCTTTGCCTTGGACTGGGCACCACCAAGTACCCGTTGGTCCGAGCTTTTACCTCTACCAAGTGCATCGTACGGGTGAGCCGCAACGCCAGAGAAGTCTGCACGACTCACCTTAAAAACGGCTGCACGCCATATCGTGCACAACCCATGGATGATCGATGCAAAGATCTTATATCGGTTCCACCTGTGACCTCTATATAGCGTAAGACGCACCGCTGAACGAAAACGCCTGGATCGTGCTGGTGCACATTAAACCGTTCATGCACCAGATCTGATTCAGTGGTCTGGGCGGATTGCTGGCAATGCAGGATATGTCCTATCAGTTCAAGGTAAAAACCGCATGTGTGAGTCGTAAGGCACGACAATGTTCAGAGTATAGGGATGAGAATTAATACCAAATGTTGGAAACTGGCTGCACAAGCTCCGAGTTTTTGCGAGAGTCGTAACGGTAACCAACAATGGACAATAAATAAGAGGCCTGAATATCTCAAAGGCGTCCTTTGACCTCCTCCGGCAAGCCGTGTGTGTCATCTGTATACAATGATGGCAGATAAATTCTAAATTCAAAATTCTCGAAATCTGAAATAGTGGTTCCCGATATCGGGGGATTATCAACATAGGCTCGAAAATATAAGCTTCTTCTCACGCCAATAATGGCTAATTGAAAGAGGATCTACAGATGGCACGTATTACAACCCCAACTCGCGACCAAGCTCCTGCTAGCACCCACGCCACCCTCGATGCGATTGGTAGTCAAGTTGGTTTTATTCCAAATATGTTTCGTATGCTCGCTTCGAGCCCAGATACTTTTGCAGGTATCATCGGTTTCCAGGCGGCGATGTCCAAATCATTGAACGTAAAAACCCGTGATGCTATCGCTTTGGCTGTGACTCAGGTTAACGATTGCCATTACTGCATGAAAGCGCACACTTACATTGCAACTAACTTGGTGAAAAGTTCGGCCGAAGAAATCGCCTTGAATCGCCAAGGTCGCTCCGAAGATCCAAAGCGTGCTGCTGCAGCTACGTTTGCTAAAAACCTGGTAGAGCGCCGTGGCAAAGTAACGGATCAGGAACTCGCCGCTGTACGCGCTGGAGGTTATACAGACCCAGAAATTATTGACATCACCGCTTTGGCAGTGCAGTTCCTTCTGACGAACTTCATGAATAACATGGCTGACAGCGATATCGATTTCCCTAGCGTAACAGCAGCCTAAGTTATGCGGTCGTCTGAAAAAAATCATTTTTACAGATGACTTCGATTGCTGTTCTCAACGGGGCTTCGTTAACGAAGTCCCGTTTTTACTTTACGGGGGTGGCTGCTTGCGCTTGATTGGAACCTATTCCGAAACCAGTGATGACTGCTTTTTTCGCTCCGTGTATTGAGGTGCACTGAAATCGAAGCAAATGTGGCAACCGCTTCACCGAAACCCGCGAACTTACAGGTCAGTAATGTCACCGATCCCACCGTTCAAGACATCGTTGTGATCAGTGCACTCAGGATCAGTCTAGGAGGCGCTTCCTACATCGGCATCAGATTAAATGATGAAAGAGATTAAAGCGATGGCGGTACGAGGATGCTATCTCTGCTCCGGTGCATGCGCTAAAGGCACACCGACTCCATTCCTCTCGAATTGTGAGATCAACCTTATTAGATTTTAAGGGTTATCGTCCAATAGTTCTGGTGTTACTGTTTGTTTTAAGCAGTAAGAATTAATAACACAACAAAATGCACTGAAATAGCTCTGTTTTTATTCGGATGCGCACTAAATTAACTCATGTGATCGTATACAGTCGAGCGAATTAAAATGAACGTAACTATCGAAATTGATAACCAAGCCCCACAAAAAAATAATCTGATGGATTTAGCTAGTGACCCTGCGCTAGGGAAAACTGTAGTTGAATCGGAAGCCAAAGGGGCTCATGACTTTTACAGATCTAATGGCAAAGGTCGCGGTGTCCCAGATTTAATCCAAAAAAAAACCAAGCATGTTAACTTTAACTGGTAGTAAGGTCAACGTTCCCCGAGGTGCCGTTATGAAAGCTAATAAGTTGTGGGTGGTTTTAATTTTGACTTTGATGGTCAATGGCGGAGCGTTCTTGGGTTTTGGGCAAGTTTCTGCCGGTAGTATCGCGCGTAGTATTGAGTGCCGGCATTGGATAGCTCATGCGGCGGAAATGATGAGAGGGTCTATGTTTAGAGGTAGAAGTTCGCCAGCCAATTATTAGATGTTTTATTGATCAATTTGGCCTGGAAATACAAAAAATGTAATGATGTAAGCCTGAGGTTAGTAACTTTTTTAATTATTGGTATTATTTTACTTATCTAGGTGATTGCGCTCGCTGATAAATTTTCATGTTCAATGATTTATCCTCCTCGACTTGCCTGTTTTATGGCGCAATGCCTCTATTATACGTGTCATACCCTCAGAAATACGTGGGTAGACGAGTGCTGCAAACCGCACCATCTCATAATTCACTGACCTCACGATGCCCCGCTGTCTCTCAACAGCGGCGGTAGCTTCATCGTAGCGATTGGTCAGGTCGAATGCAAAATGGCTGGGCAAGTCAATGCGATTACCATCTAGACGCTGAGATCGTGTCTGCGCTCGGTTGACCTAGCGTGCTGATCAATACAGCCAGGGAGTGTTTTCTTCGCGAGATACAGGATAACGCATACGGCTTATCGGTCAGGTCCTCAAGGATGCGCAAAAGCCGCATCCCGAGTACAAACAAACTGGCAGTAGGCCAAGTCAATTTCATGCTGGCTAGAAGTTAAAGCTTCAGTGACTCCCTGCGACGACGGTATTGTCCAGGCAGGTCGAATCGACTGTAGAGCAAGTCCAGCATGCCATTGCCTTGAATGCTTGCCGGCAGCTCAACGAGCCATTCACGTAGGTCGCTGCCACGGACAGGAGGCAAGTGGTCGTTGAAGGCCCTAAACGCCATGAGATGTTGCATGCTCTCAAGGCTCATGTTGTTGAACCCTTTGACGTCGTCCAGAGTCGCGCCTTGTATCCTGTCTTGTATTCGCTTCGGAGTGGCATGCTGGACTTGGAAGCTGAACTGTAGCTCGGAGTAGATCCAGGGTGACAGGGTTCTTGCTTTGTCGCCAAAATTTAAAGGAACAGACTCTTTAGAGCGCACAAAAACGAATGTCTCAGCCCTGGCAATCGTGCGGTGCAGGGCACCTGCCAGCATCATGTGGACATCGGCATGGATACGGTGGATGTGCTCTGCTTTCGTTTCGTCATTGTGTGGACTCGTCTGGTCGATGATTTTCCTCACAAGATCGCCATAAAACCCCCAAACGGTCGAGTCAACGAATACCTTCAGGCCGCGGTTTCCCAGTGCCAACGCGAAGTCGATAGCGTTACGTTGATCGGCATGCGAATGAGAAAGAAAAACGTCGTAATGCGCTTCTGGAAAAATTGCCGCCGCCAGTGCTTCGGCATCCAATAAACTACGGCGGTTGTAGGTGCCGATGAGGAATCGTGCGAGGTCGTCAATTCGAGTCTCAGCGTCATCTACATAACGGTCGATACGATAATTACGGAAGTGATTTGTCGGCTCGTAGTGTTCGATTTCAAAGCCTAGATACATCGGACAATCCTTGTTGCTTGAAGGGGGGCGCCTGCCGGCGCCTCATGTTTTTTTATGGCTTGCCCGCTGCCTTCGCGGCGGTCTCAATCCATTTGCCGAGGTCTTCGCGACCGTTGTTCTTCCATAGGTAATGGGGTGCACCAGGTACACGAAGCGCACAGCAAGTGGTTGGGTTGCCATTGAAGTCCGAAATGCTGCTGATATCGATGGTCAGGATGCCATTGCCTCGCTCAATGCTTTGCTCAATCTCATATTTCACCCATTTGCTTTTGTCCGTCGTTGCCCCCACCAGCACAACGGTGACGCTCGTGCCGTACAGTTGATCATTGATCCATTTCTTGATGGCCGCTTCGCCCTTGCGCTCGACCTCTTCGAACTCGGCCTTGTCGATAAAGCCTACCTTGTCGTCGGAGGCGATGACGTTGCTGTTGCGCACGTTCATCGCGCGCTGTACGTCTTCGTACTGGAAGCTGAAGAAAACCTTTCTTGCCATGATGATCGTCCTTAAATGAGGGGCAGCAGTTGGAGGATGATGTCGTGGGCGCGCGCGAGGTCTGTGCCTTTACTGCCCAATTCGTGGAGCAGGGGAGTGATGTTTTTTCCATGCTCGTACTTCGTTTCGTCATACGTCTTAATGACCTCTTTCCAGAGGTCTGCCGAGATCGAGCCGGTGATCCCTATCGGAATGACAAAAACGCCATTTGCCACCGCGATATCGAACTCCTCGCGCATGCCATTCGACGGTACTACCTCGCCATCCTTTTCGAGCTTGTTGCCAAAGAGGAAGAGGGCGATGCCCGCATGAGCGAGCATGTCCCGGCGATATTCCGTCCACAGCTCTTTCAAAGGACGCTCACCGGATTGGCTTTGCGGAAAGGGCCTCAAGATGAGTTGATCGCTGTCCAGACGATGCCCGTTCATGATGGTTTGTTCGACGACGCCTGTAATCACCGCGCTGCCAATGCCCAGACCGAACCCGGAGATTACGCGATACTGTTCTTTGCTGATGGCCTTGCTCAGCTTGTAGACGAACTGTTCGGATTCGGCCTCTGTCCAGGGGCTGTAGTCGTGGGCAGCACCTGATATGAAGATGGTCTTGCGCTTATGACGATGTTCAATCTCCCGCAAGATATCCGTGATCTGAGGGAAATCGTCGACATAGATGGCTTTGATCCCAAAACGAAGCAGCTCCTGCTTGAATAGCTCTTCCTTGCGTTCGCGATACTCGAAATCAGCCTGCTCCTCGTCCTTTTCCTGGCTGACCTTTCGGAGAATGCAGTAGTGCTGGCGCTGGTGTTTTCCGTACTGGATACGCACCCGGCTCAAGATGTAGTCAAGGTTGGGGTCGGTAAAACTGAAGCCCAAGAACAGGAAGGTCTTCGCAATCAAATCACCACTGAGCGCAGTGATGAATGGCTGCATTTTCACGTGGTAACGTTCGTATGTTGCCGCTGACCGAAAACTGACCCAGTAGAGGCTGTTCTGCCGACTGAAAACTGACCCAGGTGTTCAACTGCTTCTGCTCAATTTTTGAGCAGGAGAACACAGGGTGATCAGTATGGAAATGATGGGCAAAATTCGCCGGATGTATTTCCGCGACAAGCTGTCGCTGCATGAGATAGCCAAGCGCACCGGGTTGGCGCGCAACACGATTCGCAAGTGGGTCAGAGCACCTGAGGCCAAGCCGCCGGTCTACCAACGCCGCGCGATCTTCAACAAACTCAGCCCTTTTCACGCCACGCTGGAGCAGGCGCTAAAAGCCGATTCGCTGCGGCCCAAGCAACAGCGGCGCAGTGCCAAGGCGCTGTTGGCGCAAATCAAAGCCGAAGGTTATGACGGTGGCTACAGCCAGCTCACCGCGTTTATCCGTGCCTGGCGAGGGGGACAGGGCAAGGCGTCGCAGGCCTTTGTGCCGCTGACCTTTGCTCTTGGCGAGGCGTTTCAGTTTGACTGGAGCGAGGAAGGCTTGCTGGTCGGCGGCATTTACCGGCGTATGCAGGTGGCACATCTGAAGCTGTGTGCCAGCCGTGCGTTCTGGCTTGTGGCGTATCCGAGCCAGGGCCATGAGATGTTATTTGACGCCCATACACGCTCGTTCGGCTCCTTGGGCGGCGTGCCGCGCCGGGGCATCTACGACAACATGAAGACCGCCGTCGACAAGGTCAATAAGGGCAAAGGCCGGGCGGTGAATGCGCGCTTTGCGGTGATGTGCGCGCATTACCTGTTCGATCCGGACTTCTGCAACGTCGCCGCTGGTTGGGAAAAGGGCATCGTTGAAAAGAACGTGCAAGACAGCCGCAGGCGTATCTGGCTAGACGCCCAGGACTGCCAGTTTCACTCCTTCGAGGAACTCAATGCCTGGCTGGGCCAGCGCTGCCGCGCGCTTTGGAACGAGCTGACGCACCCTCAATACAGCGGGCTGAGTGTGGCCGAAGTGCTGGAGTTGGAGCGCGCTGAACTGATGCCTGTGCCAGCGCCATTCGACGGTTACGTCGAGCGGCCTGCGCGGGTCTCCAGCACCTGCCTGGTCAGCGTCGGGCGCAACCGCTACTCGGTGCCGTGTGAGTATGCGGGTAAGTGGGTCAGCAGCCGTTTGTATCCGACGCGAATCGAGGTGGTGGCTGACGACGCGCTGATCGCCAGCCATGTCCGCTTGCTGGATCGCGACCAGGTCAGCTATGACTGGCAGCACTACCTCCCGCTGATCGAACGCAAGCCCGGTGCGCTGCGCAACGGCGCGCCCTTTGCTGATCTGCCGGCGCCGCTGCGTCAGCTTAAGCACGGTCTGGGGCGTCATGCCGGCGGTGACCGGATCATGGCGCAAGTTCTGGCTGCCGTACCGGTCGCCGGGCTCGATGCGGTGCTGGTGGCTGTTGAGCTGGTACTGGAAAGCGGCAGCCTGAGCGCCGAACACATCCTCAATGTCGTGGCGCGCCTGGCCGCGACCGAACCACCACCCAGCGTCGAAACCCACTTGTCGCTCAAGGAAGCCCCCGTCGCTAACACGGCGCGCTACGACCGCCTGCGTGGCCAGACCGAGGAGATCGGTCATGCGTGATTTGATGGCGGAACTCAAGGAGCTGCGCCTGCACGGCATGGCCACGGCCTGGGCGGAGTTGACTGCGCAGGGTGAGTCGAACACAGCCTCGTCCAAGTGGCTGCTCGAACACCTGCTGGAACAAGAGCACACAGATCGCGCCATGCGCTCGGTGAGCCACCAGATGAACATGGCCAAGCTGCCGATGCACCGCGACCTGGCCGGCTTCGACTTCAGCGCCTCCAGCGCAGACGCTCGTTTGATCAGCGAACTGGCCAGTCTGGCCTTTACCGACACCGCGCAGAACGTGGTGCTGATCGGTGGGCCTGGCACCGGTAAAACCCACCTGGCCACTGCGCTGGCCGTGTCCGGCATCACCCGGCACGGCAAGCGCGTGCGCTTCTACTCCACGGTCGATCTGGTCAATCTGCTGGAGCGCGAAAAGCACGACGGCAAAGCCGGGCGGATCGCCCAAGCTCTGCTGCGCATGGATCTGGTCATCCTCGACGAACTGGGTTATCTGCCCTTCAGCCAGGCCGGCGGTGCGTTGCTGTTTCACCTGCTATCCAAGCTGTACGAACACACCAGCGTGGTGATCACCACCAACCTGAGCTTCGCCGAATGGTCGAGCGTGTTCGGCGACGCCAAGATGACCACCGCCCTGCTGGATCGGCTGACCCACCACTGCCACATCGTCGAAACCGGTAACGAGTCCTATCGCCTGCAACACAGTAGCTTGGCGGCCCAGGCCAAGATCAAATCACGGGAGCGAAAGCGTAAGGGCGGCCAGGAACCGGAGGACGATGAGCCGTTCTGATTTCATGGCGACGACGGCCTGCTACATGGCTGCGTGTGGCAGGTCTTAAACAACTGAACTGGGCTAGCGAAGGAGTGGGGGCAACAGCAGCTGCGCTGGTAGACTTATCCACAGTTGCTGGTAACAAAATCAGCAATCCGCCCTGGGTCAAATTTCAATCGGCAGGGTGGGTCAATTTTCCATCAGCGCCAACAGTTCGTAGTCATCACGGATAAGAATCGCCTCGGACGCGTGCTCAACGTCTCCGTGCATCTTGTACACCACAGCGTCACGCTTTGGCTTGGTCGTGGCCAGCTGCTTGACGGTGTACTTGACGTCAGGAATCTTCTCGTTGTCGTCAAGGGCAGTTTCAATCAGCCTGTCGTAGTTCGTTGTCCAGTAAGTCTGGATCGGCAGCCGCGCAAGGATCTTGTGATTATCCGTCGTTTTAACCTTTGCCGAAAATTCGGTCACCAACATCTGGTCGAGCTTCGAGCGGTTAGTACCATTTGCGTTGGCGTGGTATTGCGCCAGCGCAACCAGATCTGTCTCCTTGTCGATATCAAGATCCAGCTCCTCCGCTATTGGCTTCAACAGCGTCTTCCAATTCACAAAACCTGCACCCTGCGAGAAGCCTGCGCCTGCGAAAATTGCGAGGTTTCCTTCCGCCAGCTCTTTGGACAGGGTGTCGATGAGCCGTAAATGTTCCCTTTTCATTCTCTTGCACTACCGTAGAGGTGAAGTTAAAGGTTGCGCACCCAAGTACCATTGCCCCGTGTGTCGAACAGGGCGAGGCCAAGACCGTTACTGGGCACGTCAATCTTGTTGTAAAGGCTCAGATACTCGTTGCCGTAAAACTGGCCCCGGCTGTCTGAGGTGGGGATAATCGCGATGCGGTCATGGGCTTTCTTACCATCAGCAAAGCCGATTTCCCAAGGGCACCAACGGGACACCATCGAGTTTTGTGTGGCGAGAAATAGGAACCAGTCCGCTTTGACAATTGCGACCTTGATGTTGAAAGCCGTTTCACCGTCCGGTGTCGCAGGCATCGCCTGGTCCTGCCAGTCGATGTAGACGTCCCATCCTTGTCTCTTGAGCATTTCCTGCAAACCCAAGGCGAGCGGAGCATCCTGGTGGCTATGGCTCAGGAAAGCGGTAGGTTGCCCTGAACGTGGGCCGATTTGGCCTTGAGCTGAACGATTGAAACTTGTGCTGAGCAAATCTGATTGGCGAATCGGCATTAGGGCTTCCCTAGCATCTAGTAGGCAACGTGGCATCTTTCCTAATGCTGCTAAAGCCAAGCCCTGACGAGAAGACGCAGGCGTGAGCGAGCGATGCATCCATGCTATGAGCTTTTAGCAGCGAACAATTATGTTGGCCGAACTGCCCAGACATCTTCCAAAAATGTGCTATTCGGAAGTGCTCAGTTGTTCGTCTGGAACCTAGAATCGTATTTCATATGTGCTGTTTGCCGGCGAGGGGGAGGAGGTTCAGGAATTCGAACAATATTGTTATGTGAGTCGAATTCGTAATCAGGATCACCTGAGAGGGGAACCACCCCAACACAGGCTCAACCACTGCAGCCGTCCAGTTTTGTAGCTGTTCAGGGGGGAGAACACCGAAAGTTATCCAAATCCGTGGCCATGCTTATTCGTCTGTATCACCTGTCTTAACTCGCGCTTCCGCTTCACTTAGCGTATTGCCCGTGGTTTGCCCCCGGACGATATCCACAGCCTGCGTGCCTGCCTGTTGAGCACCTTGCTCGGGAGTTATCGACTCATCCATAGGGGGCTCAGGGGGCACGGTACGGGCCAGCAACGCTTCCTCGTCTTCAACGCTGTAAAGCGGCGCTATCCGCAGATAAACAACTTGGGCATTCAGCGTTCTTGTCTGCTCCGGATGCTGCGAGTCGTCTTTTGCCCTGATCAGCAAACGCTTGATGAGCTCGAAGTGTGTAGCTGTGAACCCGTACTCGCGCAACGGCGAGAACCCTTTGAGGCTTCGGTTGAGAAAATCATCGGGGCAATGTGGATGCCGAAATAAAGGTTCAAGCAGATGCACAATCAACTCCAACAGCATGGCAAAGGTGCACCTGCCGGACTCATACATCTGACAAATAAAGCCGATGGTAGTGAAGCTGGCCGATCCGAATTCCACGGTTGGTGCCGCGAGGTATGCCCGCAGGCTTTTGATACCTGCGTTCGCAAAAACCAGGCCTTGGTCCATCATCCCAATAAGATCAGGGATGCTTACTGAGATGAAGCCGCGGCGTGCGATGATCATTTTGATCAGTGCGCATGAATATTCGACATATCTAAGGACACCAGCGTCAGCCATGCCTTTGAGTAGCATCTGGGGCGAGGCAGAATGCACATTCAGGATGATGGCGAGTTGACGTAGACGGGCATCCAGAGTCAGCAGGCCAGCCTCATATTCCTTACAAAGCATGAGAGACGCATGCTCTTCCGTAGAAAGTATGTCACGGAGTCGCTGTAGCTCAGGCGCGGGTTGAAGTGGGCCGTAGGCAGGTACAACAGTGCAAAAACTCGCAATTGCGATGTCGATACTGCTGAGGAAGGCCTGGTCGCGAACGCGTGCTACCTCGGTTTCTTCATGGAATCCCAGCTGTCCCTCGTGCGTGAACAACGTGCCACTTTTGCGCAGTGCACCCGAGGACTCCATCTTCATGTCGAGCGCCCGTCGTGTGGCGGTGCTGACGTATACCTTGGGCAGATGACTCAGCACATCCAAAAGGCCGAACATCGCGAGCTCGGTAAGCATGGCGAGATCAACAACCCAGCTCGATGCTTGGAGTGGACATGGGAGGGTGTCATGAGCTGTGCCCACTCCAATGGAGACTTCTAGGTAGGGGCCGTCCAAGGGCCAGCAGCGAACAAGATCAATGACATCTCGCCCCAATCGGTCGGCGATCAAATTAAGCGTGAGTGGATGCTGCTCATAAAGCTCAAGTGATTCGGCGACCTGAGATTGATGTCGATCGAGTTGCTGCAGGAAGATCGAAAAATCCATCTCGCCATTGGCATCTGTTGGGATCGTCATTGCAACGAGGGACTTGCTCGGTACAACTGAGTCTCTGACAAGCTTATGCGACAGTTCCAGCAGACGCTGATGAAGGGACATTATGTGCTTAAGCTCCAACACCTGAGTGCCTATCAGATTGTCGAAGGATACCGTTTCTGACACACGCAGACCGATCAACCTCGTCGCGAACTCCGAATCAGGCGCGATGAACTCAGCACCCGAGGATGGGGACGTCGCGCCCGCAAAATCGATGCTGACATGTTGAAGACTGCCTCTTTCGTCGGCTAGCGCGATGGATGTCCCTGGCTCTACTACATCCAGAGCCTGGTGTACCTTTTCCATGACCTCCGTCGCTTCTTGCGACAAGGTCAACATCACCTGTATATGAGTTGCAGCCAGCTCAACGTCGCCGAGATTGTTTCGCACAGCGTGGGCGATCCGGTTCAAGCCTTTCTCAACTTGACCGTGACGCATTTCGATACTGGCCAATAACAACAGGTCTTTAGGGGTTCCCTCCATATGGCGGGGCATGTCCGAGACGAGCGTATCCAAATCGAGTACGCCTTCGCACGCTGCAACACGAATCAGCGTGAGCCAGGCGTTCGCATTTTTACGGTTCTCGCAGACTGACTGTTCTACGACCGCCCGCATGCGCGCCCAGTCGCCCACACTATTGAAGAGGAACAGCGCCTGCTCTCGAGCTTCGGGCGAATCGCGCCAAGTTGCAGGCATCGATTCGAGGAGGTTAAGGGCTTTCGCCTGTCGACCTGTCAGGGTGTAACAGTGAAGCAAATCAACATGCAGCGGTGTAAACGAATCCGCTGGCAGCAGCTTTTCAAACAGACCAATCGCATCTTCATAGCGGTGAGCACGAAGCAACGCTCGCGCTCCCATTGCAAGCTCCTGCGGCTCAGTACTTTTAGGGGCAAGCTCCGCTACGCGATCTACATAACGATTTTGCAGCGCCTCGTCGTCATACGCTCGGCTCGCAAAGCACAAATCGATGACAGAATTACTGAGCGGCGTGATGCCAGCCTCCTCCAGCTCAGTGCGAACGGCCTTTGTATCGTCCCGCAGCAACAACATGTCCCAGTGAATGTGCCGAAGCATGATCGCAATACGAGGTGCAATGTCGGACTCTGTACGCCGCGCCACCTCATCGCGAGCCAGTTGCAGGAGATCTGGACGGGATTGTGCGATGCACGCCTGGCCGAACCGAAGTAGGGACTCATCGGGCAACGTGTCGATCGCATCCTCGAAGCGGTCAATCACTTCTTTCCAGCAATCGAGATCGCACATAGCCTCGACTTCAACCCGGGTCATGACGTCCGTGACACGAACGCCCTTTATTTTTGCTTGCTGGATTAGCTCGATAGCTTCTGAGGGGCGCTGAAGCAGTATCATTCCATAGGCCAGGTGAGCGATGACATCGCTGACTACTTTGGGGCTTTGAGAAGACCAGATCGTATTGTCGCGGTCATCGAAGCGAGACATCGCGTCCGATAAGACCTCAGCATGACCGGGCAATAGTGATCGGCAGTTCACTCGAACTTCATCCAGCGTCGCGAGGCGAATAGCGTAGCGAAGGTAAGACTCAAAGATGAAGATCGAAGAGTCTGGCTTATCCAGTGCTATGCGCATCGAACGTACAGCGCCATCATCGTCGCCCATCCCAGCGAGCGACGAGGCTATCAGTTGCCAGGCCGCAGCCTTGTCTGCAAAATTGCTCGGAATATCATTTTCATCTAATCGCTCGCCAGCGAGCAGCCGAGCATTGGTTGTCACAGCCCAAACGGTAAAGGACTCAGGAAACCTTTCCAGCATCGCGCAGCCAATTTCCAGTGCTGCCTGGTATTCATCTCGAAGCAATCGAGCGCGCACCGCGGCCGCAGCGATTCGGTCATCCGAATCACAAAGGCTAGCAGCACTATCGAAATCTTTTGCAGCTGCCTCATCGTTCCCCAGATGCCAGAGCGAAAGGCCGCGGAGCAGATACCATCTGGCCTTCTGATGGTCATCGAAGTCATCCAAATCGCGTTGAAGAAGCTCCAGTTGTCTCAGGCTGTCCTCATATCGATGCTCACGTTGCCCGTCGGTGATCTGATCGAGTTGTCGTGATATGAATGAGTTTGCAGAAGCAGCGCTACCTGAGGGGAGGTCATCCGCGATAAGAACGCCTTGGACGCCTGCACTGTTGCTTCGCTTTGGCTTCAAAAGCTCTGCAATTTGGCCCTGGATCTCAAGACTTAAAGGGAGGGCGGAGGTCAGCGTGCCCGTTGTGCCATCCAGCCCCCCACCTTGACCGGCATGGAAGCCATTGAAGATTGAACGAGTGAGTTGAAACTCCAGGGCTAGCGAGCCCAAATGACGCTCTGCAGTGTCCTCACAAATTTGCCCAGCCGAGCTGTTCAGCTCAGCGCATACGGTCTGAAGCAAGGCCCACACATCGTTGCTCTGACGGGAAAAAATTCGCTGGCCAATGAGCTGTTTCTGATTGTCGACCTCAATGGTACGGTCAGAGTCTAGGTCATGTGACATGAACTTAAGATGAAGCACAAAGGGGTAGAGGTCCTCTTTATCCACCTCTGCACCTTTTTGGAGCTCCACCGCGTGTTTGATCGCTGCGTAGGCTTTGCGGTTGCTCTCGTTACTAAACTTTTCTGCGTGAACGCGCACGTGCCAATCGTCAGCGGAGCTGGAAACCATCGCATAACGTACGACCTCTACGGCTCCCTGCATTGAGGAAATGCTGGCGGCGTAATAGACGATGAGGAGTTCGTCCAGGTTGCGTTGAAAACTAGCCTTGGAGAAATCTAACCAAGCGAGCCCGACCGCCTCATTGAAGATTTTATTATCAGTGGGCTTCAGGGACCGCTTCATCTGCAAACATTGCTTCGCAGTCTGCCCGGTGAGGGGATGTCGGAGGAAAATGATCAAATCGTCCGTGTCGTGATCAAAAACTCGGCCCTGGAACAGCAAACGGGTGATAACGAATTCATCACGAGCACCTGGGCACTGCAATCCCAGACACATGGCGAGAAGGCGGACAGCTTGAACGCGGCGCTCGAATGAACCGCCGCGATCGCCCGTGGAGACAGGGCTTGCTACATTTTTCCGTCCACGTTTTGCAGGCGGGTCTTCGTTGGTTGGAGACACCTTTGCGGACTTTTTCCTTGGAGCCTTTGCCATACTTGGTTCGCAATCCTGAAATACAGCTGCATTTTAGCGGGGCGCCACGTGCCGTGCGTAGCCATGCGCTTTTTTTCTATGTGCGGGGCATGCGAAAACTGCCGAAAACCTGAAGCGTCTTTCTTGGGCGGTGAGCCTCAAATGCTCGAAAAGGGCTGCTTTTTGTGTCCGTTTTGCGCGTAAATTCCGCACGGATTTATCGCGTGGGTGCCGTCGCCTTTTGTGCTGCATCGATTTTGTACATCACGAACGCACCCACTGCGTAAATAATCCAGTAAACCGGTGCTGTCGCCAGGCTGACCAAGAACAGCAGTGCTGTGCTGACAATCAGCAAAATGATGTAGAACTTGAGCAGGGAAGAAGTGACCGTTTTACGGATTTGATTAAGCCCTAAAGCAATCCCTGCCATATAGAAGGTGGTGATTAGGCTCCAGATACGAAAGGTAACCGACAGTGCTCGGTCACCTCTACCATGATCCTGCTCAAAGAAAATTGGCCCCAGTAGCCAAAAAACACCAATTGAAAGCGCGATGGTTCCCGCAACGCCCCAGCCGAAATAAGTAGTCGAAAAGCTATATTGACCTTGGCAAAGCCGGCTATGAAGGAAACGCTTGGTCAGAAGTGCAAGTAGGATAGGTATGAGCAAAGACATCAGTGCGATCCGTCGTGAGTGGTGCTGCTTCCTTGGCTGATGAATGGCCTGGCGCCGCAGTGGCTTCTTGGCTTAATTCGGCAATCCAATGTAGTTTGTGGCGCAAAATGTAGCACAGAGCCATTACGTAATGCTCACCTGCCTGGGTGAACAACCTGTGAGGGCCCGCAACGAAGGCAGCCAATCGATTCAGGCCTGGACAACCTGGTTTTCACCAGCACCAAGCGATCACCTTTGCCTCAGGAGTTCATGGTAGATGGATATGATGCGGTTCAATGACCTTTATCTGCGGCTATACAACGAATCTCGACAGGGGAATGGAGAGGCGCTACTGAATGAGTTTTATGCCCTTTGGTGCGAGACAGAGAAGGGTGGAGTTGACCGAGAGAGGCTGTTAGCAGAGGCAGACGATTGTCTGCAACAAATCGCAAACTCAGATCTGTTCACGTTGGCTGCCTGCGTGTGGTTAGGCAAGCAAGCACATCGCAGCATCAGCAATGCCTTAATGCATCACGTCAGCGTTCGCCATCTGCAATGCCATCAGTTGCTCAAATTTGATTTGACGGATGCGCCTGAGTCATCTGCCATCGCAGTTGCACCACGGATGTGTGTGTTGACCGCGCCTGTCTCAGTCATTCTTGGTTGGGTCCTGAGTCTTGATGAAGCGCGACCTTTCAGTCCTCAGGTCCGATGCATGACCACCCAGGTTATTGATTTCCTGGTTGCGGAATATCCTCACACGTGCAAACGCCTGCTGGAAGTAGAGCACTCACCATTTGCTCATTCAGAAGTCGCTCAGGCAGCGTTGGGGCGGCTGGTCACTGAAACCGCAGAGCTGGATGCACTTCCCGATTTGGTTGAACTTCGGATGTCACCGGATATGCGACGCAGCCTCGGATATTTGCGACGTGACGAAAATCGATCAGTGATGGAGCAAGTGCATGAGCACTCTTTGTTTGGTCTGATCACAACGGCCCAGCATTTCAAATACTCCAATAGCGTGGCGATGGAGTACGTGACCCATAGCGAGCCCAATGATGCAATCATCCCGATGTTCACTGAAGAAATGAGTATTGAGCTGCCTCAAACCTGGATCACTGACCCGATCCGGTATGCACAAATTATGATGAATCTGTGGAGAGCATCAGACGAATGAGCATTCAGTTAGTCCTTTCTCATTACCTCTCAGGGCTGCGCGAACGTGATGAGCTGGATGCGCTTCTTCCAGACCTGCTCCTCGCCATGGGGCACTCAGTGCTGAGTCGTGCTCAGGTCGGGGTCAACCAGGGCGGTGTCGATGTTCTATCTACACAAGTAAACGCCGGTGGAGAAACCGAAGCGTTTCTATTCGTGATCAAGTTTGGCAACGTAAACCGCAATGACTTCTACAGTGGGCAGCAGGCGATCCATCCCTCTATCCGACAGGCCGCAACCGAGTACATCCGCAATCGCTTGCCGGCACACCTGCGCACCTGTAAGAAAAAGATCGTTTTGGTCTCAAACGGCATCCTGAAGCAAGACGCCCAATCTGATTACTCATCACTGTCAAAAGAGGTTTCGGAGATTTGCGCCCTCTGCTCATTAGACTTCTGGGGCATGGATCATCTGAGTCCTCTCATCGAGCAACACCTATTTGACGATGCGTTGTTGCTGGAAAAAGGCAAATCGGATTTACGGGCTGCCTTGGCCGGACTGGAAGACACGGATGCCTCCTTCTCAAGGTTCATTCGCTTCGTCGAAGATTGCATAGACGCACCTGAAGATGCTGAAGAAAGAACCCCGCAAGCTCGTAAGCAACGTTTTCTAAAGCGCGCGGCTGCAGCGGCAATGGGGTGGGGTGTGCTGCTCGTTTGGGGGCAAAGCGAAGGCAACCAGAAGCCAGGCATACTCTCGGGCGAATACCTGTTATTACGCCTGTGGAGCGCAGCAATAGCACTCGATGTACAGTGCGACGTTCAGTTCCTCAAGCGCTTTAAAACACTGGCGCAACTCCATTCAAACGCTCTGAGCCGCTATTACGATCGGGTACTGCCGTCACTGCTGAATCGGCGGAAGATGCTGAGGTACCGTCCTGACAACGTTCTTTACATTGACCTCGTCTGCGATGAGCTTGGACGTCTGGGCACAGCCTTGCTGTTGCTCCGGGCAGTGGGAGCGGAGCAGTCAAACCGCGTGGCGCTGCACAATCAACTCATCACCTTCCTCAATCTGCACAAAGGGTGCTTGCTGCCCGTCTACGACGGACAAGCCATTGATCTTTCAATCGCACTGACGGCCCTTTTGGCTGAAGGCGATTTTACCAACGCAAAAGCCATCGTGAGCGAGTGCGTCGATCGCTTCGAAACAGCATTGCGCAATGACCTCGCCATGCCTGTAGACACCGACGATATCGAAGATGCCCTGGCGCTACGCAATAGAAAAGACACCCAGAAAAGTCGATTCTTCAAAACCACCACTTTGGTATCGATGCTGGGAACTGTGGCCGGCATTCTGAACGATCAGGATTTGCTCACTAGGCTGTCAACAAACGTTGTCCCTTTGCTGAAAGGGGTGACCATGGAAAGGTGGTTTCCACAAATAGGCCTCCAATCGTTGACGGGCTCTAATGTCAGCTTGAACTCCATCGGCGTGTCGCGGGCTCTTTCAGGATTTCGAAAGACACCAGCGGAGGAGGTCGATGCATCTGAAAACCTGCCAAGAAACTGTCCTTCGTCTGAAGAGTTCGCATGGCACGACACACCTTGGGAGGTGCTGGTGGCCATTTCAGCTAGGATGCACCGTCACCCGTTACCCACCTGGTATCTAGGGAAGTGTGCTCGTCAGTGCTAAGTCGAAACGCTTGCTGATTAGGGGCTCCTACAGCTACCGGCAACTACACCAGTCACTGCCTTCGCAAAATTAACTGTCGCTGAGTTGCGCTAAGGAAGCATCTTGTCTGTTGTCAATATCAATGAGTTTCCCGCCTTCTTTCGTGCTTACAACTGGTCGAACGCGAACCATAAGGCCAGAGGATATCCGGGTGACCAATATCCCACCTTTCCATGGATTAAATCGTTAGAGGATCGGGGCGCTTGGCTGGTTAAACAGACATCAATGACAAGCGCGCCGACTGATTATGTCCGTGAGCTTCTCGCGTAGGGAGCCGGGAAAAAACGATCCGCGGAGGAGGTTTGAGGTAGGTCTGGGCTACGTGTCGCTGCTGGGAATCTTCGCGCCAGTCGGGGCCAACATTGGTGATCGCAAAAATTGCGATCACTGCGGCGCTGAAATCCCAGGTTGCAGATGTACGAATCGCACCAGTTATACAAAGATCGCCGAATGCGCGCTTATTAGGCCCCGGTGTTTCCGGTATCTGCAAGGCTCTCGTATGAAATGCTGTTGATGTACCACATGGCCTCACCGGTTGGGGTCTGCACCACAGCCTCGTCACCTTTTTCCTTCTTCAGTAGCGCCCGAGCCATGGGCGAGTCGATCGAGATGTAATCATTGCGCCCGTAAATTTCGTCGTAGCCCACGATCCGAAATTTCTTGAACTCCCCATCGTCATTTTCAACCTCGACCCAGGCGCCAAAAAACACCTTCCCCTCCTGTTCGGGGGAGTAGTCGACAACCCTCACGTCCTCCAACCGCTTGCGCAGATACCTGACTCTTCGATCAATCTCCCGAAGCAGTTTCTTGTTGTACTGATAGTCCGCGTTTTCGCTGCGGTCTCCAAGTGATGCAGCCCAGGTGACCTTTTGGGTGATCTCGGGACGGTATACGCGCCACAAGTGGTCGAGCTCGGCTTTAAGGGCGTCGTGGCCACCGCGAGTGATGATGTTTGTGGCCAAAGTGGCCTCCTTTTTTACGAATGGCGTTACTAGTCGATGGTTATATAAGACGGTTCACTGGTGAGTGTCTGCTTTTCTTGAATGCTCTTGGATTGCCCCTCTGGTCGGGGCTTAGAGCCTATCATGTGGGCATTTTTCAGGGCGAGATTGTCTAGTTTGCGATCCTGTTTGTACGGCTAGCGTTTTCTATACCAGGAGTGAGGCTGGCAGGTGAATCGAGGAGGGATGAGATTGATCATTGTGAGGATATTGCTAGCATTCAAGGGCAGTAAGTTCAGTCAAACTTCAGATCCTCTAAATCCTGCTGTTCGCACGGAGAGCGATCAGCGAACCAGTCCAGGAACTCCTGGACTGGTATAGGTGTGCCTTCTTCATGTTTGTGTTGGGTTTTGTGGATGAGATAACCGCTAGAGAGGCGCCGAGTCCTCCGATCAGTTCAGCTTCATACGGCGATGAGGCGAGGAGCTTGATCATGGTCTGCATCGAACATGGCCTGTTCCCTTACTACTACCCAAGCCGCCTCTCGACCCTGTCCAACCTCTTCGGAGGCGGAGTACCTGCCAAAAGAAATGACTAAGGAACGCGTGGTCAAGATAACCCGGTGTTGTACAACGACCATTCCTCGCTGAGGTTCTCGCAGGTGAGACGCTTGGACAATCAAGGATTGGTTCGCGCCTGAGGAATTCAGCACAATCAAGCGTATCGTTTGCAACGTTCAGTATCACTGTACCAAATAGATTTGACGCGCTGAGTATGCAATGCGTACCATTGATTCACGGCTCCGAAGCTGGCACGTGCGTGCTTTGGAGGGCTACCGCGAGATCACTGGGTAACAAAACCTACCCACTCGTTCTCAAGGGCTGTTGCATTGCCAGTGTGCTGGATCGTGTTATCCACGGTTTCGCTTTCCAGATGACGATGCGAACAGTAATGAAACCGGGCAAAAAAACGAATTGACGATACTCACCATATGCTTTGTGGTGAGTATCAGTTATTTGCCTGGAGATTTTATGGACTTGCAATACCTTCAGACCGCCATCCTGGAGCTTCTCTCGGATCGGCCCTCAGAGGTTGGCGCTCGACTCAAGCAGCGCTTGAATCGCACCCTCTTGAACGCTGGGCTTCCAGCCTTCGACGAAAAACAGTTTGGTTTCAGAAAATTCTCAGAATTTTTGATTGCCGAGTTCGGCGAGTACCTGCTGGTTGATAAGCCGCCCGAAGGCGGTGATATCCAGATTACGCTGAAGCATCAATCGGCAGCATTCCCGAGCTCTTCGGCTGGCCAACATGACACCGTTCATGTGCCATCAGCGAAGCCACCTCCCGTCCGACTGATTCGTGGCGACGTTTGGCAAGCCTTTACGCACCTCAACGAGCACCGTAAACGCTATCTGGACAAAGATAGTGGCAAGGTTCTGCACTTCTTGGATACCGATTTCACTAACGCGGCTTTGGTCGCCGGAGCGCCAGAGCGTTTCGTGGAAATTCCAAGAATCGACGCTGAGACCCAGTTGTCCTGGATGCAGCATTTCCTTGCGGCCAGTAGTTTCCCCGGTGCCGAGGCCGCCTCGCTTTCCCATTTGCTTGAGCAGCCGTACTCCAGTCAGTTAAGTGTGCTTTTCGGGCGGGCGCTTGGTAAGCGACAGTCCGAGTGGAAGCGCTGCCGTGCTGAACGGGTAACAGAGGTTGTGCAGAAGTGGGCAGGTGAGCATAGCGTCGCGCTGAGCCCTTTGTTCACCTTCAAATTCGGCCAATCACCTGAAGCAGCCGAAACGACCACCTCGACGCCGTCGGGGCAGCTGAGTCCTCGTGAACAGGCGCAGAAGCTGCTGGGCATGATGACTGAACAGGAAATTGTGTCTATAGCAATTCCTGCACTGCTAGGTTGTGTACTCGCCAACTCCCGTCTGTAAAAGGGGTTGCCGGGATGACCAATGTCTTTATTGTTGGCCTGCCCCAAAGTGAGCAAAGTCGCGTGGAGAGCAAGTTGCTCAAGCGGCGGTTGAAGGCTCACATCATTCCCTGTAGCTGGGGGAATAAAGGGGAATACGTTCTTTTGCCGCACCCCAGTTCCGCAATCCATCTGTTATGGAAGTACTGCAAAACGATTGGTGACGGGTTCGAAGACGCGCGCATTTTTGTCCTTCCGTACGCTCTGCTCCCTGAGGACGTTGCTGAAGAGATTGTAGAGATGTCAGCGATGGGGGCGAAGGTTGTCTGTTTTGAGCAGGAGACAGATGGCTGGCCTTTTCTCAAGCGGCGTCAACAACTGGATCAGCCGACGGCAAACATTGTCACGCAGTTGCTTCTTGAGGCCATCGGCGGTGAAGAAAAGCCGGATAACCCATCGGCCTATATCGCTGACGCCGTTGCAAACTGCCCTCAGCTAGTCGTGGTGTCCAGCGCCGTGGCCACGTGTGACTTGGTCAGCAAGCAACGTTATCGATTCGTCAGAGACGGTATTGATGCGTTGGTGGAGCTTATTGGACTTAAAGGCCGAACCGGAGGAACTTTAGAAGAGTTCTTCGGTGAAAGGGAGCTGGATCTGGCGCAGTCTGGTGGTGACAACATCAAGCTTGAGGTCTTTCTTGGTGGGAAGTCGGTGTATAAGGAAACGTCCTGCGTACACCTGAAAAAGGGGGATAGGACTGCCCCTCAGAACTGTCCTCGAATCTATTACCAGGCAGTAGCGCTGGCTTCAGGCTACTACGTTTTTCTGTTGTATGTGGGGCCCCATCGGGAAGGGGATTTTGAGAAAACTCACCATCTCGAATCCACGTGTTGACGTCCAAGTACTGGCTGAGTTCTGCTTGGTTCGCTTCTGCAGCGAGTATCGAAGAGGGAGCCACCTCCCATATGGATGGGATGTGGCTTGGCAGGCGTAGCTAACCTTTAGACGATCGGTTCGCCCATTTAATCTAACGGGGTGTTGGGGAAATCCAGACGACTACATGGTGCGCTCGTGGACACCGATCAAAAGACCCTTTACTTGCAGTAGGTATGTTCACTGATAGGGCAGGAAAAGGAATTGCTTGCAGTGACCCGACACTTCAGCCAGACGGTATGATGAATGACGCTCCTACGATCTGGACGCATAGGTATTTACTGAGGGATCTCTATGAAGGTGTTCGTCAGCTCCGTTGTACGAAACTTTGGGCCGTATCGTGATGCAGCCAGGAAAGCCGTGTCGCTTCTTGGGCATACCCCAGTCATGTGCGAGGACTTTGGGGCAAGGCCTTATTCCTCTCAGGAAGCGTGCATGACGGAGGTCGATCAGGCTGACGTAGTGGTGCTCATTCTGGGAGCGGATTTTGGCTTTCAAACCGGTAGTGGCGAGTCTGTGACGCAGCAGGAATTTCGTCGAGCAAAGGCTGGCGCAAAACCCATCCTGGCGTTTTTGCAAGACGCACCCGTTGAGGGGCTGCAGAAAGAGTTCCATTGGGAAGTGTCTGACTACGTTGATGGTCTGTTCAGGGCAACGTTCACCAATGAACATGAGCTTTCGGACGGAATCGTCCGTGCACTCAATCAGCTGGCAGTCAGCCGACAAGCCATCACGGAGCAGGAGTTCATCCTGCAGCTTCAACAGCGTTCCAATAACGGACGATGGGGAAATCGGAATGAAGAGACGCGCTTGGAGCTCGCTTTCCTGCCGCAACCGAAGCTTGCGGGTAGCCTGCGCCTCGTTCATACGCAACATGAGGCTTTTTTCCTGAAACTCTGCCAGGCCGGCCTGAGTTCGCTGAAGGCGGGGTACGATGATTTCGATAGCGCCGAGCTCACGGGGCTGGATACCAAAGGTGTGGTGTGGCGGCATCACGACAGTGGAATGAGTTGGCTATCGATTTCCCTGGCTAACCCATCTTCATCTAGTAATCCCTTCAACTCGTATTACATTTCACCGTCTCTGGTGAGGGAGAAGGCGCAAGCGGCTTTTGATGTGCTCAACGACGGGAAAAGTGGATGGTTCCAACTCGGTTTGTATGGGGTGGCCTATAAGCAGTTTGCTGAACCTCCTACGGGCTCCGCCACCGGCTTTTCTATGCCCCATCGCTCGGAGCAGAGCCTTGAGGAACGCCACCTCATGATCCCCGCTTCCTCCGTTGCCTGCAGTCGTTGGCTGGACGACGTGTTGTTCCGCTTCGCTCGTAAGCTGTCAACGTAAAGTCGTTCGATGCCTGCCTTGTGAGCCCGCGCGTTAATAGTGACCTCATTGGGATCAAAGGCAATGACAGGCCTCGCAGCCATTCGCTGTAGGGCTGTCATTGACTCAGCGTTGGTAACTGTTCGGCTGCCAGCTCTAGCTTAATCTTCGGCATCTGAGCGGAAGAATGTACTTCCCTTGTTATCAACCTCCTCAAGATGAAAGTAGCGGCTGCCGATCTTGAGGGCAGGGAATGCTTGGCACTCTGCGTAGGGCAAGCTGTATTCCGTGCTCGGGCCGTGAATGTTAAAAATTACCATGCCTTCTGGATGACCAACGCCTCGTTCCTGACAAAGGCTATGCAGCGCCCCGGCAGATTCGCCATTCGCTTCTGCAATCTCGATCATAGTTTGACGGAGTGTTTCCACCTCCGCATCAGAGACCTCTGTAATAAATGTCTGCTCTCGACGATTTCCAAATCCGAAGCCCGAAGCGCTCGCAGATCCGATTCTGTTCAGCTTGATGTGGGCGAGGGTGACGAGTTCCATGGAGTGTCCTTGATCGGTGAGTGGGAGACCTTTATCTCGTAGCAGAAATGCGTGTGAGCTGCCAGCAGTCTTCTTGCTGTTTGCCGGCGTTGGGGATGGCTCTGCTAGGATTAATCCGTCGGCGCCTTACAGACAAATCGCCTTACGCACCGTTGAGCTCAGATGGCAAATAGCGGCGACTCCGAAATTCAAGGAAGGATCATGTCCAAACCAAAATTGCCTCCTGAGTCTGAGGTAGTGACCTGGCTGCAAAGGCTTATCGAAAACGACCAGTTGCTCGAAAACATTCAAGGCCAGGAAATCATCACCTCCATAACGGATGCGATCGGGCAGGATTTTTTTATTCCGTCCTTTGGCATCGATTACATCTCTCGACGCGCCTCAGCAGAGGCTGCTGGGCATGTGCTAGGTCGCCTGGGATTGCTGGAGATCATTTCGATCAACACCAGCATTTCGCTCACTACCGGTGAAGTGCTACGCCCCGACATTCTCTGTTTCAATCCCGAGTCGAAGACCCTCGTGGTTTTTGAGGTTAAACGAGCCAGTGAGACCGAGCGGCAGACCGTTACCGAGCTTGCAGGTTATGAACAGGAGCTGCGGAACCTGCTTCCATTCCTGGGCAATTTCGATATTTGTTTTGTCGTGGTGGCTGCAGACTGGTCGACGCTTCTGACGCATGCAGTCGGTAGCATGAATGCGTGGTCGGGCAAGCAATGCTTGGCGCTCAAGTTAATGTCTACTGAGTCCTCATTTGGACTGCAGGCTCATCTGCCTGAAGCATGGCATCTCACTGGTAGTGTAAAACTGCCACCCGAGGCACTCCCCTCGATCGATCTGTATCTAGTCGAAAAATCGGCTGATGCTATCGACGAATACGAAGGTGGTGAGAGTGATGGTGGACACGTTGGAGTGACCGGTGTGGACGAGCGAATACCGCCACGTTTGGTGGTTACCGCAATGGACATCATTGCTCGTGCAGGCGACCGGGCCGGATCACACGGTTTCATGATGCTGTGGCGGGATGTCAATGGCCATGGACGAGGGTGGTGGTGCATCACCCTGTGCGCCATCGACCCCTACTCAATGTACGCCTGGTGCAAGGAGCACGGTTTACCCCAACGTGATTCTGAGGCTTCTTTGTTCCTGGACAGCCGCAAGGCCGATATTGCGGGTCAGACGCCTGCCACAATCTACGACCTTGCCAACGCCGCCTACCCGATACTGAAGGAGCAGTTTGAGCCTGAGTTCAGCGGAGACTTTTGTTGGCAAATGAAGGCTCGGCAATACCGTCTGAGAGGGGTACCTACCAGGTTCGAGTTCTGGGGTAGTCTCGGACAACACGCGCGTGAGTTCGTCTGTAACCCGGCCGTGCGGAACTGGTACATGCCCTATATGAGCCACAACCAACTCGACTGGACAGACCCTGCCGTTGCGATGCCATTGGTGGAGAACCTGTCGGCGGGAGTGCCGTTCCCAGGGGGGACAATCAAGTGCAGTGATGCCTTCCTCGTGGGCCGGGCGCTGGGTGATCTCGCCTTGGCCGCCTTCAATGCAGCTCCCGACAAAGAGCATGCAGCGAGAATTGCGCCCATGGTTGAGTGGGCACAGCTGGAGGCGCTGCGTTATGCGATCGAAATGAAGCAGATGTATGACGTGACGGAAGAAATCGTCACTCCAATACCCGTGCTGTCCAATGATCCGTCTAAGAGACTCCAGGCTACGGAGGATCTTGCGAATTGGGTGCGCACGGATCTGATCAGTGAACGGCATCCGTTCCACCAGGCGTGTTTTGATCTGGGTTTGCGGGAAGCAATGCTGTTCAGGTTATCCGAGGAGGGAAGCATTGATTGCATTCCTCCTGATCGACCACACGAGGCGGCCGTGTTAATTCGGCGTATCCTGAAAGGGGCGATTCTGCGGATGAAGGGCAGTCAGGGTCAGCTTTTACAGTCTGCGGAGTATCTCGATTTTGAAGAATACTTGGCCCTGCATTTAGCTTCTTGTGTAGACGAGCAGAGCGACGTCGACGGCGTGCGGCTGGACGCAGCGCCTGATGAGATTCCAGATCTTGAGCTTCTCAGAGCGTTTCCCGGCACACTCGTAAAAGGGATCGACTCAATCGTTCCAGTCGTTCTTCATACCGTTAGCCCTGCGTTTCCCGTGACTGTCGATTGGGAGTGGTTGAAGTCTGGGGTGAGGGCGTTGTTCGAATCGGGAGATCATCGCCCGGCAGTTATCTTTAACCAGGACGGTACGGTAGGGACTGGTCGGATGATGGGAATCGGTAAATTCCTCTCACCAATCAGGGATCCTGACGTGGAGGTTTATCTTCTAGATGAGACTTCAGCACGGAACATTGCCATGAAGATGACGTGGGAGGAGGTCAAGGACTTCTACGCTAAACGGAGCGAGGGCATTGCGTGAGCACTATTTGCTTCGGCATGGCCAGCATTTGATCTTCCTCAGAAGGGGCAATCTGCTCATCGAGCCTCCTTTAACGCTGCAAGCTAGAGTTCGAAAGCCGCGAAGGGGCACGGTCAACGTTAAAGCCGTGCATTGATCCATTCCCAAACGTTCTTGCTGAGCCACCCCTGGTGTTCTCCATTGTTGAGCTTGGTGACAAAAATGCGGTCAATTGATCCCCCTAAATCTGAGGACGCTTTTGGAGAGGAGAGAGGAATTGAGCCGCTTGCTGCAGGCTAAAATGTAAATAATTGTAAGCGGTCAGAAGAGGTCGTATACTTGAAATAGTATGATTTTAGGAGTACGTGTACTATTTTATAGGCCTTTATTTACGCACGCGACTGTCGATTTCGCGCAGCATCTTTTTACCGTAGGTGTACTCGGCGTTTTCCGAACGATCCCCCTGGGCCGCCGCCTCGCTGACCGATTGCGTCACCTGAGGCCGACGGACATGCCAGAGCTCATGAAACTCGGCCCGCATCCGCGCTTCACCTTCGGGGGTGATCAGCGCGGTGCCAGCGGTGCGGGGAGGGCGATAACGGCTCATGGCAACTTCTTGTGAGGGAAAGGCCTTGAGTCTATCAACCCTCGCGCAACACTGTCAGGGGGCTGGCGTTCAACGCGCGACGGGTACCGAACACGCCAGCGCCGCCGATCAGCACCGCGCCAATCAACGGCAACACCAACAGCCATGGATGCGGATGCCATACCAGGTCGAAGGCGTAGCGGTACAGCACCCATGTCACCAGTTCCGTGCCCAGGGCCGCCAGCAGGCCACTGACCGCGCCCAGCAAGCCGAACTCGATCCGCCGAGCCTTGACCAGCAACTGCCGTTCGGCCCCCAGTGCTCGCAGCAGCGCGCCTTGGCGAATGCGCTCATCGAGGGTCGCCTGCAAACCCGAGAACAACACCGCCATCCCCGCCGCCAATACAAACAGCAGCACGTATTCCACGGCCAGGGTGACCTGGGCGAGAATGCTGCGCAACTGCTCCAGCAAGGCTTCGACCTGCAATATCGTGACTGCCGGGAATGCTCGGGACAGGTCGACGATCTGCTGGTCGTGCCCAGGCGCCAGGTAGAAGCTGGTCAGGTAGGTGGCGGGCAGGTCCTTCAACGTGCCAGGCTGGAAGATCATGAAGAAGTTNGGCTGGAAGTTGTCCCAGTTGATGGTCCGCAGGCTGGTGACCCGCGCTTCGCGATTCTCCCCACCGATGGTGAACACCAGGTGATCGTTCAGCTTGAGCTTCAGGCTTTCGGCGACCTTGCCTTCCACCGACACGCCAGGAACGTCATCGGCGGGCTGTTCGCTCCACCAGTTGCCCGCCGTGAGTTTGTTGCCCGCCGGCAGGTCTGCGGCCCAGGTCAGGCTCAGGTCGCGCTGGATAGCCCGGTCCCCCGCCGAATCCTTGCTGACGATTTCCTGCACCGGCTCGCCGTTGATGCTGATCAGTCGTCCCGGCACCACCGGGTACAGCGGCGCCGATTGAGCTGACAGTTCAATCAGTCGATCGGTGAAGGCCTGTTTGTCGGCGGGCAGGATGTTCAGGGCAAAATAGTTCGGCGCGTTTTTCGGCAACTGGTTCTGCCAAGTGTCCAGCAACTCGCCGCGCAACAACGCGATCAACGCCATGGACAACAGAATCAGACCGAAGGCCAGGGCTTGTCCCGCTGCCGCCAGAGGATGACGCAGCAGTTGGCCCAGCCCAAGGCGCCAGGGCAACGAGGCGCGAGCCAACATCCGGCGCAAGCTCTGCAGCAACAACAAGAGCAGGCCGCCGAGGATCAGCGCCGCCATCACGCCGCCGCCCAGCAACGCAAAGGTCAGCACCAGATCGAGGCTCAGGCGCCACATGATCAGGCCGAGGGCGAACAGTGCGGCGCCGTACACCATCCAGGTGCTGGAAGGTATCGGCAGCATGTCACGACGCAGTACCCGCAACGGCGGCACTCGACCGAGTGCAGCCAAGGGCGGCAGGGCAAAACCGGCCAGAGCCACCAGCCCGGTGCCGATCCCGGCGATGGCGGGAAACAGACCGCCCGGTGGTACGTCGGTCGGCAATAAATCATGCAGCAACGCGAACAATCCAAGCTGTGCGAGCCAGCCGAGGAGGGCGCCACTGAGGCTGGCGAGCAGGCCAAGTACCGTCAGCTGCAAACTGAACAGCACCATGGTTTCCCGACGTGACAGACCCAGGCAACGCAGCAATGCACTGGCGTCGAAACGTCGGCTGGCAAATCGGTTGGCCGACAGCGCCACGGCCACGCCGGCCAGCAGCACCGCCACCAGGCTGGCCATGTTCAAGTAACGTTCGGCCTTGCCCAGGGCGCCGCCGATCTGCTGATTGCCGTCGCGAGCATCCTGTATGCGCTGGTTGGCGGCCAGGCCGGGTTTGATCAGTTGACGATAGGTTTCCAGCGCCTCGGCTTTGCCGCGCCAGAGTTCGCGGTAACTGACCCGGCTGCCGGGTTGCACCACGCCGGTCGCGGCGAGGTCGCTGAGGTTGATCATCACCCGAGGCGTGAGGCTGTAGAAGTTGCCGGCGCGGTCGGGTTCATAGGTCAGGANGCGAGCCAGTCGCAGGGTTNNCATACCGACATCGATGCTGTCGCCGATCTTCAGATCGAGCGCGGTCAGCAGTCGCGCTTCGACCCAAGCTTCGCCGGGTTTCGGTCCGCCACCGGGTTCTTCCGGGGCGAAGGGCGCCGGGGCGCTTTTCAGTTCGCCGCGCAGCGGATAAACGTCGTCGGCGGCCTTGATGCTGGACAGCTGAATGCCGTTGTCGGTGGCGATCACACTGGAGAACTCCACCACTTGAGCGTGTTCGAGTCCCAGTTCCGTGCCACTTTTGATCTGTTCCGGACGCGCGGGCGAGCTGCCTTCAAGCAACAGGTCGGCGCCGAGAAATTCGGTAGCGCGCAACATCATGGCGCCATTCAGGCGGGCACCGAAGTAACCGATGGCGGTACTCGCCGCCACGGCAACCACCAGGGCGAAGAACAACACGCGCAACTCACCGGCGCGGGCGTCGCGCAGGANTTGGCGCATGGCAAGGCTGAACAGGCGCAACAGCGGCATACGTGCCATCAAGGCTCCAGGGGCGCGACCATCAGGCCGGCTTCAAGGCGGATCAGGCGTCGGCAACGGTGGGCCAGGCGCTCGTCGTGGGTGACCAGCACCAAGGTCGTGCCGCTCTCTTTATTGAGCTCGAACAGCAGGTCGCTGATGCGCTCGCCGGTGTGGCTGTCGAGGTTGCCGGTAGGCTCATCGGCAAACAGCACCTCNGGTTCGGCGGCAAACGCACGGGCAATCGCTACGCGCTGCTGTTCGCCACCGGAGAGCTGGCGCGGCGAATGGGTCAGGCGCTGGCCCAGGCCCACGCGCTNGAGCAGGTACCTGGCGCGTTCCCGGGCGTCTTTGCGACCGTCAAGTTCCAGCGGCAGCATGACGTTTTCCAGGGCGTTGAGGCTGTCGAGCAGCTGAAACGATTGAAAAACGAAACCCACGTGCTCGGCACGAATGCGCGCGCGCTGGTCTTCGTCGAGGGTGCTCAAGGCTTGGCCGGCGAGGGTGACTTCACCGCTGCTGGGCAGGTCGAGGCCGGCCAGCAGGCCGAGGAGGGTGGATTTGCCGGAACCGGAACTGCCGACGATCGCCAGGCTATCGCCCTTGTTCAGTTCCAGGCTCAGTTCGTGCAGGATAGTCAGTTCACCTTCCGCGCTGGGAACCACTTTGCTAAGGTTTCGCGCGGTGAGAATGCTTGCGCCCATGGAGAATCCGATGCGAATGTGGTTTTTGAGTGCTGGCCTGGCCTTGATGTGCATGGCCCAGAACGCAGCGGCGGGTACTGTCCTGATCGTTGGCGATAGTATCAGTGCCGGTTTCGGCCTGGATACCCGCTTGGGGTGGGTGTCGCTGCTTGAGCAACGGCTCAAGCGCGAAGGTTTCGACGATAAAGTGGTTAACGCCTCCATCAGCGGCGACACCAGTGCCGGAGGCCAGGCGCGCCTGCCTGCGCTGCTTGCAGAGCATAAGCCTGAACTGGTGATCCTCGAATTGGGCGGCAACGATGGCCTGCGCGGAATGCCCCCAGCTAATTTGCAACAAAACCTTGCGTCGATGATCGACAGCTCCAGGGACAGTGGTGCCAAGGTGCTTTTGCTCGGCATGCAACTGCCACCCAACTACGGCGTTCGTTATACCGAGGCTTTTGCGAAGGTCTACAGCGCGCTGGCCGAAGAGAAAAAAATCCCGCTGGTGCCGTTTTTTCTCGACGGCGTGGGCGGTCATCCGGACTTGATGCAAGCCGACGGATTGCACCCGGCCGCAGGCGCTCAGGACAAGTTGCTGGAAAATGTCTGGCCGACACTGAAACCGCTGCTATGACGCTTTTCTAGCGGCAGGCTTTCGGCTAAGGTGGCGCCCCCCCGATCTGGAGCCCCCGATGTCGCGCCCTGCCTGGTCCCTGTTCAACTACCAACTGATCGAGCCTGACGAGCAGCTGGATCTGTTCGCCTGCCAGGAAGTCCGGGTGCATCTGGTGACCCGTCAGTTGGAGCTGGGCGGCTCGGCCGATCGAACCTTGTGCGGCAGTCTGCTGCCCGCGCAACCGCGCTGGTCGAGTGTCGACCGCCGGGTGTTCCAGGATCAGCGCCTGTGCTCGCTGTGCCGGGCCATCCTCGAATCGCAGAAACGCGGCACCTCGCCGATCTGGCCGGAACTGCGGTTCGAGCTTTAGAAGCCGATAGATTGCTTGCTATCGGTCAACTCCCCGATTTTCCAGATGCCGGTGTACAATCGCGTTTTTATACCCTTGTCGATCATGCGAAGGATTTTCCGGATGTTGCCGCGTTTTCCTGCCGTCACCCGCTGCCTGTCTCTCGCCGCCCTTTGTGTGGCGGGCCCCGTAGCCGCATTGGAGCTGCCCTTGCCACCGCCGGGTGAAGACATCGTTGGTCAGGTCCAGGTGATCAAGGCCAAGTACGAAGACACCTTCGCCGACCTGGGTACTACCTATGACCTGGGCTATTCGGAAATGGTCGCGGCCAACCCGGGTGTCGATGCCTGGTTGCCCGGCGCGGGCACGGAAATTGTGCTGCCCACGCGTTTCATCCTGCCGCCTGGCCCGCGTGAAGGCATCGTCATCAACTTGGCTGAATACCGCCTCTACTACTACCCGAAAGGCCGGAACGTGGTGTACACCTTCCCGCTGGGCATCGGCCGTGAAGGCTGGGGCTCGCCGATTGCCCACACCAGCATCATCGCCAAGACGCCGAACCCGACCTGGACCCCTCCAGCGTCGATCAAGGCCGAGCACGCCGCTGACGGCGACCCGCTGCCTAACGTGGTGCCGGCCGGCCCGGATAACCCGCTGGGGCCGTTCAAGTTCACGTTGGGCACGCCGGGGTATCTGATCCACGGTTCCAACATGAAATTTGGTATCGGCACGCGTACAAGCCACGGCTGCTTCCGCATGTTCAACAACAACGTGCTGGAAATGGCGAGCATGGTGCCGGTTGGCACGTCGGTACGCATCCTCAGCGATCCGTACAAGTTCGGTGTCAGTGGTGGCAAGGTGTATCTGGAAGCGCACACGCCGCTGGACGACAAGGGCACACCGTCGGTCGTCGACAAGCACACCGCGGTGATCAACGCCTTGCTCAAGCGCGAAGACATNNCCAATAACCTGCGCATGAACTGGGATGTGGTCCGCGACGTGGTGGCCGCTGAAGATGGCCTGCCGGTGGAAATCGGAGTGCCGAACACTTCCGCACCGATGGTGACGAGTGCACCGATCGACCCGCTGCAGTAAAGCCTGAAAAGAACCCGCCGAAGCAGGTTGCCTCGGCGGGTTTTTTATTGCCGAAAGGAAACACCGGGCAAAAAAAAGCCGATCCAAGAATGGATCGGCTTGATAACAACCCCGAAGGATTATTACTTGCGGCTTGCTTTTTCAAGCATGCGCAGAGCGCGCTCGTTAGCTTCGTCAGCAGTCTGTTGTGCTTTTTGAGCAGCAGCCAGAGCTTCATCAGCTTTACGGTAGGCTTCGTCTGCACGAGCCTGGGAGCGAGCTGCTGCGTCTTCAGTTGCAGTCAGACGAGCTTCGGTTTCTTTGGAGACGCTGCTGCAACCGGTAGCCAGAACTGCGGCCAGAGCCAGAGCAGAGAATTTCAGAACGTTGTTCATCGTGTTCCCCTTCAAGGACTTTCTATTAAATGGCTACTTTCTCAGAGTGAGCTGATAGCCGGCGTACATACTACTCATTACTTGTAGTAAGTAAACTGACGTAGCGCAAGAAGCAAAAAAAATTGTAGGCGTTGATTCTTTTTCGAGCAACTTTTAACTGCATTGTTTAAAAAATATCCAGCTGGGAGGCCCGAGATGAGCGAGCCGCCGAAAAAAAGTTCCGTGCACTCAGCGCTGTTTTTCTCATTCTTGGCTAAAGTCTGTCTATATGGATTCGTCCATACTTTTGTTCAGATTTTGCGCCGTGGCTCTCATAATCTTTATCCATCTTGATGGTGACTTTAAGAGCGCGCGTTCGTCTTAAGTCTCAACATCCGGCAATGTTCAGGCTATCGACCCGCGGATATCTCCGTTCGAGCCGTCCCTGCGTCACCCGGAGCAGCACCCGCCACTGAGCGCGATGACGAGCGTACCTTGAGCATTTCTGCCAATGGTGCCTACTATTTGATACGTGCTCGGTTGCGCGAGATCGGTGCAGCTCTTCTCGGCGTCCATTCAGGCACGGGGTGGCGTAGATGTTCCTTCGCCGGAAAAACATCGGTAAGGTAGGGGTCGAAATTCAAGACCCGCGAGGAGTAGTGATGAGCGAGGCGTTGTCCATCCACCATGACCAGGCTGGTCATCAGTTCGAGACCAATGTGGACGGTCATCGTGCCTATCTGACCTATATGGACCTCGGGAAGCAGACCCTGGACATCTATCGTACCTTCGTGCCCAACGCACTGCGNGGTCGCGGCATCGCGGCCGCATTGACCGANNAAGCGTTGCAGTACGCTGAAGAAATGGGTTACACCGTCATTCCATCGTGCTCTTACGTCGAGCGCTACATGGAGCGCCACCAGCGGCATGCCGCCAAGCTGAGCCAGTAACCTCAAAATACGAACACAAAAAAAACGCCGGGTTTAGCCCGGCGTTTTTGTGTGCGNCANAACGTGATCAGNTGCGTTTGCGTTTGGGCAACACGTCCTTGAGCTTGGCGTGCATGCTGCGCAGGGTGGTTTCGGTGGCGGCCCAGTCGATGCAGGCATCGGTGATCGACACGCCGTACTGCAAGTCGGCCAGGTCTTTTGGAATCGCCTGGCAGCCCCAGTTCAAGTGGCTCTCGACCATCAGACCGATAATCGACTGGTTGCCTTCAAGAATCTGGTTGGCGACGTTTTCCATCACCAGCGGTTGCAGGGCCGGGTCCTTGTTGGAGTTGGCGTGGCTGCAGTCGACCATGATGTTCGGCTTGATCTTGGCTTTGTTCAGCGCCTGTTCGCACAGTGCAACGCTGACCGAATCATAGTTCGGCTTGCCGTTGCCACCGCGCAATACCACGTGGCCATAGGCGTTGCCCTTGGTGGTGACGATGGACACGCCACCTTCCTGGTTGATACCCAGGAAACGGTGCGGGCTGGACACCGATTGCAGCGCGTTGATCGCGACCGTCAGGCCGCCATCGGTGCCGTTCTTGAAGCCCACGGCCGAAGACAGGCCGGACGCCATTTCGCGGTGGGTCTGGGATTCGGTGGTGCGCGCGCCGATGGCCGACCAGCTGATCAGGTCCTGCAGGTATTGCGGGGAGATCGGGTCGAGGGCTTCGGTGGCGGTGGGCAGGCCCATTTCGGCGAGGTCCAGCAGCAACTGACGACCAATGTGCAAGCCGTCCTGAATCTTGAACGAGTCGTCCAGGTACGGGTCGTTGATCAAGCCTTTCCAGCCGACGGTGGTCCGCGGTTTTTCGAAATAGACGCGCATCACCAGGTACAGGGTGTCGGACACTTCCGCCGCCAGTACCTTGAGCCGCTCGGCGTATTCGTGGGCCGCCTTGAGGTCGTGGATCGAGCACGGCCCGATGACGACGAAGAGGCGGTGGTCGGTGCCGTCGAGAATGTCACGGATGACTTCGCGACCCTTGGTTACGGTCTGCAGGGCAGCGTCGCTCAGAGGGATTTCGCGCTTGAGCTGATCGGGCGTGATCAGGGTCTCGTTGGATTCGACGTTTAGGTCATTGATCGGTAAATCAGCCATCGTGTTACTCGTCAGGGTCACGGGTGCCGGCCGCCAGCCANCCCGNGCGGCGGAGCACAGCAAATTAAGCGCGTCGGGGAGCCGAACCTTAGCGCGTTAAGCGCCTGCTCGACAATGGGCAGACACCGGTTTTGGGGGCTTTCTCACTAATTGAGAACGTCGCCTAACCCAGCGCAGGCTGTGCAAATGCCTTGCTAACCGTGTCGTGAGAGAACTCGTCGGCATGCTGTTGGACCCAGTCAAGGGCCAAGGCCTGAATATCTTGCAGGTCTTCGTGTGCGTCACGCAGGCGGCAATAACGTTCGATCTGGCAAACCTGCTCGCCCATTCGCGCACTGAACAGCATTTGTTCGTCGACGAAGGCAATGCCCACCAGGTAACCGCGCTTGCGTCGCAGGCACCAGGCCACATAGCCCAGATAGCGCAAATCGGGATTCAAGGTTGGCATGCGCACTTCCAGCGCCGTACCGTGGCGCCAGGCACGGTGGTAATTGCAAGCCATGCCGCCGAGGCTGATAGTGTGCAGCCGTTGCCGCGAAATGCACTCATGCTTGAGCAACGTTAACTCGACGGGCACATCGTCAGGGTGAGGTAAAAAACGTCCCATGAACACAAACTCCATGTGTCGGCCATTTGACATTGTTTCCCCCAGTATAGTGGTCGAATTGGAACTGACCGATTTCGACGCCGACCAACGGCTGCTGGCGATGGGCGGTGTATCGCTGGTGATTTTCACCAGTGTCGGCTGCGCCAGTTGCCGTTTTGCCCGCGAGCAACTGCCGGGACTCGATCTGGCGATCAACCGGCTGTGCTGGATCGATGCCGGGGACAATGGCGGGCTGGTCGAGCGTTATCAGGTTTTTCATTTGCCGGCGCTGTTTGTGGTGCGCGACGGCGAGTTCTTCGGGGCAGTACAGTCGCGCCTGACCAGCACCGGGCTCAATGAAGCCGTGCGTCAGGCGCTCAGTCGACATGCAGAGGAGTTGCCATGATGGGGGCCGTTGCCAAACCGACCATCGGTATTATCGGAACCGGCGCGATCGGCGGGTTCTACGGGGTGATGTTGGCGCGGGCCGGGTTCGATGTGCACTTTCTGTTGCGCAGCGAATATGCAGCGGTCGCCGAACACGGGCTGCAAGTCAACAGTGCGGTGCATGGCGCATTGACGCTGAACCCGGTCCAGGCCTATTCGTCCGCTGAGGACATGCCCGCCTGTGACTGGTTGCTGGTCGGCGCCAAAACCACCAGCAACGCGGACCTGGCGCCTGCCATCATCCAGGCCGCCGCACCGAATGCCAACGTCCTGCTGTTGCAAAATGGGCTAGACGTCGAAGACAGCTTGCGGGAGTTACTTCCCGATTCCCTGCACCTGCTCGGCGGACTGTGTTTTATCTGCGTCCATCGCGAAGGGCCTGGTGTCATAACCCATCAAGC
Source organism: Pseudomonas mandelii (assembly GCF_002251635.1). Classification (GTDB taxonomy): domain Bacteria; phylum Pseudomonadota; class Gammaproteobacteria; order Pseudomonadales; family Pseudomonadaceae; genus Aquipseudomonas; species Aquipseudomonas mandelii_B. Next base: position 7,590 of record NZ_NMOJ01000050.1, on the reverse strand, counting down.
ACTCGGCGCGGTAAACGTCGGCTACCACAGCGGTCCCGCAGCCGATGAGCAGGCGCGAATGACGATTGTCGAGGAGGGCGCCGGACTGTTCCGCGCGGCCGGCATCGACTCCCAGGCCATGCCGAACCTGCACCAGGCACGCTGGCAAAAACTGGTCTGGAATATCCCTTACAACGGCCTCTCGGTTCTGCTCGGCGCCAGCACCACGCCGTTAATGGCCGATGTCGACAGCCGGGAACTGATCCAGGCGCTGATGGCCGAAGTGGTTCAGGGAGCCCTCGCCTGCGGTCACGACATACCGGCCGGGTATGCCGAACATCTGTTCAAGGTGACCGAGAAAATGCCCGACTATTGGCCGAGCATGTACCACGATTTTTTGCACAAACGACCGCTGGAACTGCAGGCTATTTACGCGCGTCCTCTGGCGGTGGCCAAGGCGGCGGGGTGCGAATTGCCGCGAATCGAAGCCTTGTATCACAGCTTGAGTTTTATCGATCGGCGCAACACGTAAGCCGATCAACCTGAGGGGGAAGGGCATGGCAAAGACTATCGACGACAAACTGGTGCTGGCGATTTCGTCGCGAGCGCTGTTCGACCTGGGCGAAAGCCACAAGGTTTATGAGTCGAGCGGCGTCGAAGCCTACCGGCAATATCAGATTGAACACGAAGACGAAATCCTCGCGCCCGGTGATGCGTTTCCGTTGGTGGAGAAACTCCTCAATCTGAACGCCAGCCTCGGTCGGGCCCGGGTCGAGGTGATCCTGGTGTCGCGCAACAGCGCCGACACCGGCCTGCGGGTATTCAACTCGATTGATCATTATGGCCTGGCGATTTCCCGCGCGGCGTTCGTTGGCGGGCGCAGTCCTTATCCGTACCTCAAGGCCTTTGGCTGCGACCTGTTTCTCTCCACCCATGCCGAAGATGTACGCAGCGCGCTGGACGCCGGGTTCGCTGCGGCGACCATTTTGTCGGGGGGGGCCAGCCGTGCGGCCAGCGATGAGCTGCGCATCGCCTTCGACGGTGATGCCGTGCTGTTTTCCGACGAGTCTGAGCGTNTNTACCAGGCCGGCGGGCTGGAGGCGTTTCAGGCCAGCGAGCGCGAGTCGGCGCGCCAGCCTTTGCACGGCGGTCCGTTCAAAGGCTTCCTCGCGGCCCTCAATCTGTTGCAGCGCGAGTTTCCCGATGACGCCTGTCCGATCCGCACTGCCCTGGTGACGGCGCGGTCGGCGCCAGCCCATGAGCGGGTGATCCGCACCTTGCGCGAGTGGGACATTCGTCTGGACGAGTCGCTGTTTCTCGGCGGCTTGACCAAATCGGCGTTTCTCGAAGCGTTTGCCGCTGACGTGTTTTTTGACGATCAGGCCGGCCACTGTGAACTGGCTCGCGAAGTGGTCGCCACCGGCCACGTGCCCCATGGCATAAGCAACGAGCAAAAAGTTTAAGCCCGCCGTTCAACGCGTTACGCCGAACGTCGTACTCGCCAAGGCACTGCTAAGCTGAATCAAATCTCCGCCATGTTGGTACGCGAGGAGGTCATATGATTCATTCGATGCTGTATGCCACGGACCTTGGTCTGTATGCGCCGTTGGTGATGCAGCATGCCTTGGCGCTGGCGCGGACATTCAATGCCGACTTGTATGTGGTGCACGCCGTTGAGCCCATGGGGTTGTTTGCCGAATCAGTGCTGCAGAGTTACCTCGATGAGCAGGCCTTGAACGAGTTTCACAGTCAGGGCCTGAGCACGGTGATCGCCAATATCGAGCAGCGGGTGCTCGACAGCTTTCGTGAAGAGTTGGGGGATGAAGGGGAGCAGGATCTGGAGCGGATCAAAGCGGTGCGGGTGCTGCAGGGTGACCCGTCGCAGGTGATTCTTGACCAGGCGCAGAAACTCTCCGTGGATTTGTTGATCGTAGGTAGTCATAGCCATGGCGCAGGTGCGGAAACACCTTTGGGTCGCACCGCTGCGCGGGTGTTGCAACTGTCTCGGGTGCCGGTTTACCTGGTGCCGCTGGTGGAACGTCGTCGCCAAGGGGATCGTTAGGGCAAGAATAGTGGCAATTTGACAAAAAAGTTCTAGATTTATTCTTCGAACCATTAATATAGTTATATACCGTCGCTGATACCCGTGGCGTCTATTTGCTTTGAGGGACATCTATGAAGCTTCAACAACTGCGCTACATCTGGGAAGTGGCGCACCACGACCTCAACGTTTCCGCTACCGCTCAAAGCCTCTACACCTCGCAACCCGGTATCAGCAAGCAGATCCGCCTGCTCGAAGACGAGCTGGGCGTCGAAGTGTTCGCGCGCAGCGGCAAGCACCTGACCCGCGTCACCCCGGCTGGCGAGCGCATCATCACCACCGCCGGCGAGATCCTGCGTAAAGTCGAAAGCATCAAGCAGATTGCCCAGGAGTTCTCCAACGAGAAGAAAGGCACCCTGTCGATCGCCACCACCCACACCCAGGCGCGTTATGCCTTGCCGCCGGTGATCCGCGATTTCATCAAGCAATACCCCGACGTGGCGTTGCACATGCACCAGGGTTCGCCGATGCAGATCGCCGAGATGGCCGCTGATGGCACCGTTGACTTCGCCATTGCCACCGAAGCCCTGGAGCTGTTCGGCGACCTGGTGATGATGCCGTGCTACCGCTGGAACCGTTGCGTCGTCGTGCCCCAGGGTCACCCGCTGGCCAAGCTGCCGAAGTTGACCCTGGAAGCCCTGGCTGAATACCCGATCGTGACTTACGTGTTCGGTTTTACCGGCCGCTCCAAGCTCGACGAAGCCTTCAGCCATCGCGGCCTCACCCCGAAAGTGGTGTTCACCGCCGCCGACGCCGACGTGATCAAGACTTACGTGCGCCTGGGCCTGGGCGTGGGGATCGTGGCGAAAATGGCGGTCGACACCAACCTCGACAAAGACCTGGTGGTACTCGACGCCAGTGAGCTGTTCGAGTCCAGCGTGACCAAAATCGGCTTCCGTCGTGGCACATTCCTGCGCGGCTTCATGTGCGATTTCATCGAGAAGTTCGCACCGCACTTGACCCGCGAAGTCATGGCCAAGGCGATCCAGTGCCACAACAAGCAGGAACTGGAAGAGCTGTTCGACGGCGTAGAATTGCCCGTCCACTGANTGTTATTAAATGACCTCGGTGACAGCAAACTGTTGCCGAGCGCCCGCCACCAGAATCTCCACTTCGTCCCCTTCGAACTTGCCCAGCAGGCTTTTGCCCAGCGGTGAACGAGGGGTGATGACGGTGATCATTTGCCCCACCATGTCGACTTTCAGACCCGCCGCGTCCGGGGCCAGAAACAGCCACTGCTCACGACCTTTTTCGTCTGCCAGGCCCAGCAGGGCGCCGACTTCGATCCCGCGTTGTTCGTCATAAGGACGCAGGGGCAGGTTCTGGCACAGCGTCAGCGCCTGTTTGATTTCCTCGACGCGTTTGGCCTGCCCGGCCGCCAGGTAGGAAGCTTCCAGCCCCAGCGTGTCGTACTTGTTTTCCGCAATGTTTTCTTCGTGGGTCGCGGTTTCGTAGGCGGTCTGCGCGGCGCGCTGGGCGATGTCGAGATCGATCCGAAGCTTGTCGATAATCAACTGGTGGACGGTTTGCTTATTCATGATCAGTCGCAGAATTGCAGGACGTTGGCGCGGCTTTTTTCGCTGGGCGCGGTCTGGTCCTGCTGCAGCCAGAACTGGCATTTGGGGTTGGACAGNTTGCGGCGGGTGCTGCGGGCCTGATCCATGCGTTGCTGCTGCTCGTTTTTGCGCAGGTTCTCTTCGTACTGTTCGAACAGCGGGCTCTGCGGCGGGATGTCCGGCACCGGTTGCACCACCACCGGCGGCTTGGCCAGTTGCTCCACCGCGGCGGCGACGGGCGCGAGTTGCTCGCTGAACAGCAGGCGCGAGGCGAGCCAGCAAGTCAGCGCTATTGCGAGGAATCCAAGCCACAGACCGAGGGCAATGCTGCCGGTCAATTGCAGCGCATTGAGCTGAATCGGCAACGGACGGCGAGGGGTGGGACGGTAGGGCATGGCTGCCTCCTGGCGGGTGGTCGCGGGGGAGTGGCGATTGTCGCACGAAGATTAATCGCCGTCGGCTCTTCTGCGCGAGGTAATTTATGCGGACAATCGGCGCCTTTGCCAATGGGAGCCTGGAATGCCTGTGATGCCTCAAATGAAAAACCGCTGGCGCTGGGATATTTTTTGCACTGTGGTCGACAACTTTGGCGACATCGGCGTGACCTGGCGCCTGGCCCGACAGNTGGTGGNCGAACATGCCGTGACGGTGCGCTTGTGGGTCGATGACCTGCGGGCCTTCGAACGTATCTGTCCTGAAGTCGACATCAGCGCCGCGCAGCAATGGCAGCAGGGTGTCGAAGTACGTCAGTGGTCCGCTGAATGGCAACCTGCTGAAGCCGCCGATGTCGTGATCGCCGCGTTCGCCTGCCAGTTGCCGAGCGCCTACATGGACGCCATGGCCTCGCGGGAAAAGCCGCCGCTGTGGATGAACCTCGACTATCTGAGCGCCGAAGACTGGGTGGTCGGTTGTCACGGTTTGCCGTCGGTGAAGTACAAGACTGTGCAGAAGTACTTCTTCTTCCCGGGGTTCCAAAAAGGCACGGGAGGCTTGCTGCGTGAAAGCGGTTTGCTTGAACGGCGCAGGCAGTTTCAGCAAAGCCCCGAGGCACAGCGAGCATTCCTGCAAGGCCTGGGGATTGATCGCACACCGAACGCCCAACTGATCTCACTGTTCGCGTATGAAAACAGTGGCTTGGCCAATTGGCTGGACACGATGGCCGCCGATTCGATACCCACGCATCTGCTGGTGCCCGAAGGCCGGATTCTAGGGGATGTAGAGCGTTGGCTTGGTGTCGATCAGCTGGCTGCCGGCGCAGTGCATGTGCGCGGAGAGTTGACCGTGCAAGTGTTGCCGTTCGTCCGACAGGATCAATATGACCGCCTGCTGTGGTGCTGCGACTTCAACGCCGTGCGCGGCGAAGACTCGTTCGTACGCGCCCAGTGGGCCGGGCGCCCGTTGTTGTGGCACATCTATCAGCAGGACGAAGACATCCACCTGGACAAGCTCGACGCCTTCCTGACTCTTTACACGAAAGGCCTGTCCGAGCCTGCCCGCGAGGCGATCAGCGGTCTTTGGCGTGCGTGGAATGCAGACCTTGATATGTCCGACCACTGGCTGACTACCCGTAAACACTGGCCGGAGCTGCAAAAACACGCCGAGGCGTGGTGTCTGGAACAGGCCTTGCAGGCCGATCTTGCGACGGCGCTGGTACAGTTTTATGAAAGTTGGATATGATACGCGACCTTGATTTTTGTAAATCCCATCCAAATTTCGGATATACGCAATGAAAACTGGTAAAGAACTGAAACCCGGTACAGTGATCCGTCTCGAAAACGACCCTTGGCTGGTTCAGAAAGCTGAGTTCACCAAGTCTGGTCGTAACAGCGCAATCATGAAGACCAAGCTGAAGAACCTGCTGACCGGTTACAAGACCGAGATCGTCTACAGCGCCGATGACAAACTGGACGACGTGATCCTCGACCGCAAAGAAGCGACCCTGTCCTTCATCAGCGGCGACACCTACACGTTCATGGACACTTCCGACTACACCATGTACGAACTGAACGCTGAAGATATCGAAGCCGTTCTGCCGTTCGTGGAAGAAGGTATGGAAGACGTCTGCGAAGCTATCTTCTTTGAAGACCGCCTGGTTTCCGTAGAGCTGCCAACCACCATCGTGCGTCAGGTTGACTACACCGAAGGTTCCGCTCGCGGCGACACTTCGGGCAAGGTAATGAAGCCTGCCAAATTGAAAAACGGTACCGAACTGGCCGTTGCNGACTTCATCGAAATCGGCGACATGATCGAAATCGATACCCGCGAAGGCGGTTCCTACAAAGGCCGTGCTAAATAAGCACTGCTTCAGGAATGAAAAAGCCCGACCATTGAGTCGGGCTTTTTTGTGCCTGTCTGAAACACACTCCTACAGGGGGCGGTGTTATTTCAGGTGTTGCTTGAGCTCTTCGGACAGACCATTGAGTCGGGCTTTTTTGTGCCTGTCTGAAACACACTCCTACAGGGGGCGGTGTTATTTCAGGTGTTGCTTGAGCTCTTCGGACGCTTGCAGCATCGCCGACCGCACCGCCGGCACCTTGCTCACTACGTTAAGCAAGCCGTAGTCGTGAATCATCCCGTTGTAACGAACCGCGGTAACCGGTACACCAGCCTCGTCCAGTTTGCGGGCATAGGCTTCACCTTCATCGCGCAACACGTCGGCACCGGCTGTTTGCACCAGGGCAGGTGGCAGGCCTTTTAGTTGCGCAGTGGTCGCCCGCAGCGGCGAGGCGTAGATCTCGTTACGTTGTTTAGCGTCGGTGGTGTAGTTGTCCCAGAACCACTTCATCATGTTTCTGGTGAGGAAGTGCCCCTCGGCAAACTGGTTGTAGGACGCGGTTTCGAAGCTGGCATCGGTCACCGGCCACAGCAGCACTTGGAACTTGATCGCCGGCGTGCCCTTGTCTTTTGCCATCAGGGCAACCACGGCCGCCATGTTGCCACCGACGCTGTTGCCGGCCACGGCCAGGCGTTTGCCGTCGACGTTGATCTCTTTACCGTGCTCGGCCACCCATTTGGTCGCGGCGTAAGCCTGGTTGATCGCCACCGGGTAATGCGCTTCCGGCGACGGGGTGTAATTGACGAACACCGCCGCCGCACCCGACCCCGTCACCAAGTCGCGAACCAGACGTTCGTGGGTCGGGAAGTCACCCAGCACCCAACCTCCGCCGTGGAAGAACATGAACACCGGCAGCTCGCCTTTGACCCCGGCCGGCCGGACGATGGTCAGGCTGAGCGGTTGGCCGTCGACTTGAATGGTCTTCTCGCTGACATCGGCTTTTGGCAGTGTCAGTTTCACCGAGGCTTGCGCACCCACCAGCACCGCACGGGCTTCTTTGGGGGTGAGTTGTTCCATCGGTTTGCCGGTGCCGGCATTCAGGGCATCGAGGAACGCCTGGGTGTTGTGTTCAACCCCGTCGCCCGCGAATGCGTTGCTGATGGACATAGCGAGAAGGGTGCCGGTCAAGACTTTGCTGAAAGTGTTCATGTTCATTTCCTGTTCGGGCTTGGTAGTCGGCGGTTAGACGGTGACGTGCAGGCGCACATCGACGTTGCCACGGGTCGCGTTCGAGTACGGGCAGACTTGGTGAGCGGCATCGACCAGGCTTTGCGCATCATCTTGGGCCAGGCCCGGCAGGCTCACGTGCAGGTCGATGTCCAGGCCGAAACCACCGGGGATTTGACCAATGCCGACGTGGGCGGTGATCGAAGCGTCATCCGGGATTTTGCGCTTGGTCTGGCTGGCGACGAACTTCAGGGCNCCGATGAAGCANGCCGAGTAGCCGGCTGCAAACAGTTGCTCAGGGTTGGTGGCTTGGCCGCCGGCACCGCCCAGCTCTTTGGGGGTAGAAAGTTTGACGTCGAGGATGTTGTCGCTGGAAACCGCACGACCATCACGGCCGCCGGTGGCGGTGGCTACTGCGGTATAGAGAGTTTGCATGGTGTCGTCCTCTTGGG
>NZ_NMOJ01000005.1 GCF_002251635.1 Pseudomonas mandelii | reverse complement strand
GGCGGCGAGCAANTCGTCCGTGGCACCCTGGGCCGCATGCTGTTCTCCAACGATGAGATCCTCAAGTCGGTCAAGGTGATTTCCGGTGGTGAGCAAGGTCGCATGCTGTTCGGCAAGCTGATCCTGCAAAAGCCGAACGTGCTGATCATGGACGAACCGACCAACCACTTGGACATGGAATCCATCGAAGCGCTGAACCTGGCGCTGGAAAACTACCCGGGCACGCTGATCTTCGTCAGCCACGACCGTGAGTTCGTATCGTCCCTGGCCACCCGCATCATCGAGTTGAGCCCAAGCGGCGTGATCGACTTCAGCGGTACTTATGATGACTACCTGCGTAGCCAGGGCGTTGTGTTCTAAACGTTCGCTATAAATGNNNTAAACGTTCGCTATAAATGAAAAGCCCTGTCCTTGTGACGGGGCTTTTTGCATTTCAGGGCCAAGCAATGTTTTGGTGGGGCCTTCAAGCACAACGAATATAGTTAGCCTGCTTCCTTTTATTCCTCACCCAAGCCATGATGCAGCTCTCCCACCGCCGCCCGCGAACGAGCCGTCATGTCAGTGCAGCAACTGCCACCGCAAAGCTCCATGGCGATCACCCTGCAGATCGTCTCCATCGTCTTCTACACCTTCATCGCCTTTCTCTGCATCGGCCTGCCGATCGCGGTCATCCCGGGCTATGTGCATGAGCAGTTGGGGTTCAGTGCGATCATCGCGGGACTGACCATCGGCTCTCAATACCTGGCCACCCTGCTCAGCCGCCCAATGGCCGGGCGTATGTCAGACACCATTGGCACCAAACGGGCGATTGTTTACGGCCTGTCGGGGATTGTGCTGAGCGGTGTGCTGACGTTGATTTCAACCTTGCTGCAAAGCTTTCCACTGATGAGCCTGTTGATCCTGATCGCCGGTCGCTTGTTGCTCGGCATCGCCCAGGGCTTGATTGGCGTGGGCACGATCAGCTGGTGCATGGGCCAGGTCGGTGCAGAGCACACCGCGCGCTCGATTTCGTGGAACGGCATNGCGTCTTACGGCGCCATTGCGATCGGGGCGCCGCTGGGCGTGGTGATGGTCGCCGAGTACGGCTTTGCCAGCTTGGGGATCGCGCTGTCACTGCTGGCCCTGGCCGCCCTGTTGCTGATCCGCAATAAACCCTCGGTGCCGGTGATTCGNGGCGAGCGGCTGCCATTCTGGGCGGTGTTCGGGCGCATNGCGCCCTTCGGTGCCAGCCTGAGCCTGGCCTCCATCGGTTACGGCACCCTGACGACCTTTATCACCTTGTATTACGTCAGCCGTGGCTGGACCGGCGCGGCCTACTGCCTGACGGTTTTCGGGATCTGCTTTATTGTGTCGCGCTTGCTGTTTATCTCCGCGATCAGCCGCTTCGGCGGTTTCACCTCGGCGATTGCCTGCATGAGCATTGAAACGGTGGGCCTGGTGCTGCTGTGGCTCGCACCCTCCACCGCCTATGCGCTGATCGGCGCGGGCCTGGCCGGGTTCGGCCTGTCGCTGGTGTATCCGGCGCTGGGGGTTGAAGCGATCAAGCAAGTGCCCAACTCCAGTCGCGGCGCGGGTTTGAGTGCTTATGCGGTGTTTTTTGATCTGGCACTGGCGATTGCCGGGCCGTTGATGGGCGCGGTGGCGTTGAACCTGGGGTATTCGTGGATCTTCTTCAGTGCGGCGCTGTTGTCGGTGACCGGGCTGGGTTTGACCTTGATACTCAAACGCCGCGCAATGGCCTGATGGGCGGCGATTACTGATCGGCGGTTTGCATTCCAGCGCGGGTAGGCTTGCCCAAAGCGTGCGAGAAGAACCGCCCGGCTTCAGACACCATGTTGCGATGGATGTCCTCGCGGTCAACGCCGTCGGCATCGGTGCACAACGCCGGCATGGCGGCGATCTGCTCTTCGTTGCACGGCGCCATGAATACGAAGTGCCCTGCCCCCGCTAGCAATTTGAAGTCCGGTGCGATCGGCAGCTTGCGGGCCAGGGCGGCGGCATTCTTGTCCACCGCCACCAACTTGTCGCCATCGCCACTGTAGAGCAGCACCGGCACATGCACGTCGGCCAGGGTATGGCGGCCAAACATCAGGCTCAGCGGCGCCATCAGCAGCAATGCATGCACGCGCGGGTCCGCCACCGGTTGCAAGTCATCACGGTCGACAATCAGCTCGCCCTGGGTGTTGCAGGCATCACGATCGTCCGGGCGCTCCTGGCAGTAACGGCGCAGACGATCCAGGTCAGGCGTGGCGCCGGACAGGATCAACGCGGTTTCGCCGCCCGCCGAATAACCGATCACGCCGACCTGGTCGGCATTGACGAAAGGCGCGAGCATACGGTCGCCCAAGGTCGCGGTAATGGCTTCGGAAATCTGGATGGGCCGGCCGTAAAGGTTACTCAACGTACCGAGGCGGCTGTGGTCTTTGGAGTTGTCACCGGGATGGATCACCGCCACCACCACAAACCCTTTGCGTGCCAGCGAGGTGGCAAGGTCGTGCAGCGCCAGCGGGGTTCCGGTGTTGCCGTGAGACAGCATCAGCATCGGGAAACGGCCCATGGCGACGCGGATGTCCTCGCCTGCCTCGACTGTGTAACCTTCGATTTTGCTGGTGTGTTCCCGGTCGCTGGAGGGATAGAACGCGATGGCGCGCATCGGCTGCAAATCCAGCGGGTCGAGAAAACTCATNNNNTGGAAGCCCACACTCCAATGCGGGTGCGGTGCTGGCGCGGCGTGCACTGAATTCAGGCTGCTGAGCAGGCAAATCAGAAACGTTGCACAAAGACGCACCATGGGATGCCCCACCTTGTTACTGGACCGGAGTCGGTAACCCTCGACTGCATAACCCGGGCCACAATCTGTAATGACCAGAAACAAAAAACTCCGTATCTGGCACTTGCGTGATCAGAATACAGAGTTTTTTGGGTGGTGCCTGAGCTGTTTGAGCTCTTTACGCAAGTCTTACGCAGCGGCGAACAGTTGCTCGCTGATTTGCGTGTGAGCATCGCTCATGGCTTTGGTGCGCACTTCGTCACCGTAGGCCAAGCCGTGGGCGCGAACAAACTCAATGTCGGTGATGCCGATGAAGCCGAACAGCACCTTCAAGTACTCTTCGTGCGCAACGCCAGTCGCCTGACCGGCATGCAGACCGCCGGACGTCGAGACGATNANNAGTTTCTTGCCACCGCACAGGCCTTCAGGGCCGGCTTCGGTGTAACGGAACGTCTGGCCGGCCACCGCGATGCGGTCGATCCAGGCCTTGAGCTGCGAAGGCACCGAAAAGTTGTACATCGGCGCGCCNATCACAACAGCATCAGCAGCGAGGAATTCGGCCAGGGTGGTGGCGCTCAGCTCGGCTTCGTGCTGTTGCGCGGCGTTGCGCAGTTCAGCGGTGGTGCCGGCGGCGACCAGTGTGGTGGCGGAGAAATGGCTGATGGCATCGGCGGCCAGGTCACGGTAGGTCACTACGGCGGTTGGCTCGGCGGCTTGCCAGGCTTTGACGACTTCGCTGCTCAGCAGACGGGAAGCCGAGTTGTCACCAAGAATGCTCGAATCGATATGCAACAGTTTCATAAGGGATCTCCAGGTGAGGATCGCCACCGGGCGATCTGATGGGGAGGATCCTACAGATGAAACCAATAGCTGATTAGCCCGCAACAATGCGATAGTTCGTCCCACTGATAGAACAATCGGATTTCAATCATGCAAGACCTCAACGACCTCTACTATTTTGCCAAAGTCGTCGAAGCCGGCGGCTTTGCGGCCGCCGGGCGGCTGCTCGGGATTCCCAAGTCACGGTTGTCGCGACGGATTGCCGAGCTGGAAGAACGCCTTGGTGCACGGTTGCTGCAACGTACCACCCGACAGCTGAAGTTGACGGCGGTGGGCGAACGTTACCTGCGGCACTGTCAGGCGATGCTGCTGGAAGCCGAAATGGCCGATGAAGCCGTGGCCAGTATGTCCAGCGAACCCAGGGGACGCCTGCGGGTGTCGTGCCCCGTCGGCCTGGCCCACGAAATGCTGCCGACGGTGATCAGCCGATTCCTCGAAAAGCACCCCCAGGTGCAACTGGAAGTCATGCTGCTCAATCGCCGGGTCGACCTGGTGACCGAAGGCGTCGATGTCGCGCTGCGGGTCCGTGAGTTGGGCGATGAAGATCCGCTGCTGGTGACCCGCCGCTTGCGCCAGGCACAGATGGCGATGGTCGCCAGCCCGGCCTTCCTGCACGGACGTGAGATCAACCACCCCGAAGACCTGAAAACCTTGCCGGTGCTCGGCGCGCTGGAAGCCGACCGCATGGTGCACATTCGCATGCTCGATCAGCAGGGTAAAAGCTTCGACTTGAGCCTGGAAGCACGATTGGGCATCGACGATTTCATCGTGCGCAAGGCCTGCACACTCGCTGGCCAGGGGTTCACGATGCTGCCGATGATGTATTGCGAACAGGAACTGGAAAATGGCTCGCTGGTGCAGTTGCTGCCCGACTGGTCATTGCCTGGCGGCTGGCTGCAAGCGGTCTACCCTCATCGGCGCGGGGTGATGCCGGCCGTGCGCGCCTGGATCGACCATTTGATCGAATCATTCAATGCCTGTGGGGACCGATTGATATGAAGGCTGGACGTATGAGCGAAGAGGACGTCGCGCAATTCTGCCTCGCGCTGCCCGGTGCGCGGGAAGACTATAAATGGGGAGGTGTACGGGTGTTTTCGATTGCGGGGAACAAGATGTTCGCCTTGCAGAACCTGCGCGGCGATTCCCTGGCCTTCAAGGTCGACAAGGATCTGTTCCTGGGNCATGTGGACCGCCCCGGCATCCACCCGGCGCCGTACCTGGCACGGGCGCAATGGATCATCATGAACACGCCCTACCCGCTGGGTGCCGAGGAGCTGCAGGAATTGTTGAAACGCTCGCACCAGTTGGTGGTGAGCAAGCTGCCCAAGCGTACCCAGGTCAGCTTGCAGCTTTAGAGCAATGCAAACAAATGAGCGCCGAGGAACAACTGGTCGATCCAGAACACCTGGTGCATCAGCACAATGAGCCAGAACACCAGTTGAAACGAGACCTTGCGGGTCTTGTGCCGAAACACCTGCTGAGCCAGCAAGGCACCCGGCCAGCCGCCCGCCAGTTCCACCGCGTGCAACACGTTTTCCGGGGTGCGCCAGCTGTCGGCGCGCGCCTTGCGCTTATCGCTCCAGTACAGAAAGAACGCCAGCACACTGACGATGCCATAGGCCGCCAGCGGAATCAGCGAAACTCCGTGCAGCCACAGCGACACCGAGCCCGTCAGCGGCAGCGCGCACAGAATCGCCAACACCAGCAGTTTCAACCGTGGATGCTGGACCCGCTCGCCCCCGGACCTGCGTCCGGGGTTGTTGCGCGCGCTGGCGTCACTCATGGCGTGACCGCGGTCCAGTCGATCCAGCCAAACTGCCAGGTCGCCAGGATCACCAGGCCGAACGCGATCCGATACCAGGCAAAGGCCGCATAGCTGTGGCTGGCGATGAACACCAGCAAGGCCCTGACGGCAATCATCGCAAAGACGAATGCGGTGACAAAACCGATGGCNAANACCGGGAAGTCAGACGGCACGAACAGGTCGCGGTACTTGTAGCCCGAGTACACCGCCGCACCGACCATGGTTGGCATCGCCAGGAAAAACGAGAACTCCGTNGCGGTTTTGCGCGACAGACCGAACAGCAAGCCGCCAATGATGGTGGCGCCGGAGCGCGAGGTNCCNGGAATCATCGCCAGGCATTGAGCAACGCCGACTTTGAGNGCGTCTTTCCAGGTTATTTCGTCGACGGTGTGAGCGTGCACTTCGTGCTGGCGCCGTTCCGCCCAGAGCATGACGACACCGCCCACGACCAATGCCGTGGCCACAGTGATCGGGTTGAACAGGTAGTGGTGAATCAGATCGGAAAAAATCACCCCCAGCACCACGGCCGGCATGAAAGCGATCAGCAGGTTCGCGGTAAAGCGTCGAGCGCTCGGCTGAGACCGCAAGCCTGTGACCACATCGAAGATCTTGCGGCGAAACTCCCACACCACTGCCAGGATCGCCCCCAGCTGGATAATGATGTTGAAAGCGATGGCCCGTTCGCCACCGAAGTTGAGCAAGTCAGCCACAATGATCTGGTGACCGGTACTGGAAATGGGCAAAAACTCCGTCAGCCCCTCTACAACCCCAAGAATCAATGCCTGAAAGGCGGTCCAAAGATCCATCAATCCCCCAAAGGCGATGCGCCAAGGCATGCCCCGTTAGTTTTTTAGTCGTTCACTGCGCCAAGCGTAGCCGAAGTCCTGCGCACAAAGGATCCAGACGAAACCGTAAAAATTCCGTGAAAAATCAACTTGGATTCAGGTTTTTCCGCGCGGGGCCGAAATCCTATCAGACAAGCCCTGATAACGCTGCTGCGTAATGAGACTTGGGTCGCATATGCCCGACCGGCAAAGCGTGGTTGGATGCTGGCAATCGTTTATTACAAGAAGAAGAAATCGGAGTGACAGCGTTATGAACAGCTTGCGCAGTGTGTCGATCAGCCGACGCTTGTGGCTCATCTTGATTGTTTCGGTGGTGATGTTATTGACCTTGGGCGTGTTGATGCTCAAGCAGATCCATAGCGACCTGTACCAGGCAAAAGCCCAGAAAACCCAGCACGTGGTGCAGACCGCCAGCGGCATTCTGACCTACTACCACGGCCTGGAAACCGCCGGCACGCTTACCCGCGATGCCGCGCAGAAGCAGGCACTGACCGCTGTGCGCGGACTGCGCTACGACCACGACGATTATTTCTGGATCAACGACCTGACGCCCGTGATGATCATGCACGCGGCCAACCCCAAGCTGGATGGCCAGAACCTCTCGGCCATCCGCGACCCGGACGGTTTTGCGGTGTTCAACGAGTTCGTGAGCCTGGCCAAGGCCAAGGGCGCCGGCACGGTCAACTACCGCTGGCCTAAACCGGGCGCCAGCGACCCGGTCGGGAAAACCTCCTACGTCAAATTGTTCGAGCCTTGGGGCTGGGTGATCGGCTCGGGCGTGTACATCGACGACATGCAGGCCGAGTTCTACGGCCAAGTCTGGAAGGCTTCGTTCGTCGGCCTGGTGATTGCGCTGATCATGGCGTTGCTGGTGATCATGATCGCTCGCAGCATCGTGCGCCCGCTTCAGGATACCGTGAACGCGATGGCCAATATTGCCAGTGGCGAAAGCGACCTGACCCGCAGTCTCGACACCCACGGGCNGGATGAAGTCACGCAGCTGGCACGGCACTTCAATGCCTTTACTGCCAAACTGCGAGGGGTGATCAGCGAGCTGCAGGTGTCCGCCAGCGCCCTGGGCCAGTCGTCCAGCGAGCTGGGCAACGATGCCGCGCAGGCCCATGACCGCAGCCAGCAACAATCGCAACAGATGGAGCTGGTGGCGACGGCGATCAATGAAGTGACGTACGGCGTGCAGGACGTGGCCAAGAACGCCGAGCACGCNGCCAGCGAAATGCGCGATGCCGAATCCCAGGCGCAGCAGGGNCAAGTGAATATCGACGGCAGCTTGCAGCAGATCGACCAGCTCTCCGGCACCATCAGCCAGGCCGTGGAAGTGATTCGCACCCTGGCCGCTGAAAGCACCCAGATTGGCAGTGTCCTGGAGGTGATCCGCTCCATCGCCGAGCAAACCAACCTGCTGGCGCTCAACGCCGCCATCGAAGCCGCNCGCGCCGGTGAGCAAGGCCGTGGGTTTGCCGTGGTGGCCGATGAAGTGCGGCTGTTGGCCCAGCGCACGCAAAAATCCACCGCAGAGATCCAGGCGATGATCGAGCGCCTGCAAGGTCACTCGGAAGCGGCCGTCAAGGTGATCGGCGACAGCAGCCGAGCTTCGCAACTGACCATCGAACAGGCCGGTCTGGCCGGTGCCAGCCTGAATGCAATCGGCCAGGCGCTGCGCAACCTCAACGGGCTGAATGCNTCGATTGCCAGCGCGACCTTGCAACAGGCGCATGTGGTGGAAGACATCAACCAGAACGTCACCCAGGCCGCGGGGTTGTCCCACAGCACTGCGCTGGCGGCGGAGCAGTCGAGTGTGGCCAGTGTGCGACTCAAGGATTTGAGCGAGCAGTTGAACGGCCTGCTCAAACAGTTCCGCGTTTAGGTCATAACACACCCCCTGTGGGAGCGAGCTTGCTCGGGATAGCGGACTGGCAGTTAACTTTAATGTGACTGACCTGCCGCCATCGCGAGCAAGCTCNTTTAATGTGACTGACCTGCCGCCATCGCGAGCAAGCTCGCCCCCACAGGTTTTGCGTTTTAACTGACGGTGTCGGGCAAGCTCGCGCATCACAATCTAGGTACAATCCGCCCCCTCTTTCGTCTTCCCCAAGGAACCTCCATGTCCGGGCTTGAACTGTTCGCCGCCGCCCTGGGGGTGATCGCTGTCTGGTTGACGGTCAAACAGAACCCCTGGTGCTGGCCCATCGGGCTGATCATGGTGTTGCTCTACACCTGGATCTTTTTNGACGTGAAGCTCTATTCCGACATGCTGCTGCAGGTGATCTACGCCGCGTTGCAGCTCTACGGCTGGTGGCAATGGACCCACGCGGGTGAGGCAAATACCGGTCGGCAGGTCAGCCGGCTTGATGCCAAATCGATCGCCATTGGCCTTGCGGCCGGCGCCATCGGCAGTCTGCTGCTGGGCGCCGCCATGGCGCACTGGACAGATGCCGCGCAGCCCTGGCTTGACGCCGCCCTCACCGGCTTCAGCCTGGTGGCACAAATGTGGATGGCGCAAAAACGCGTGCAATGCTGGCCGCTGTGGATTGCGGTGGACGTGATCTTCGTCGGGCTGTTCCTCTATAAAGGCCTGTACCTGACGGCCGCGCTTTACGCGCTGTTCACCGTGATTGCCGTGCAAGGCTGGCGTGAATGGCGCGCCGACCCGGCGTTGCACGCATGAAAGTTGTGGTACTGGCCGGTCCNGAATCCAGCGGTAAAAGCTGGCTTTCGGGTGAGATTCACGCCAATTTTGGCGGCATATTAGTCAATGAGTACGTTCGGCACTTTATCGAAAGCGAAGCCCGTGAAACCCGCTACGATGACATTACCTCGATAGCTCATGGCCAGCTTATGTGGGAGGACGAAGCACGCGCCAGGCAACCGTCACTGCTGATCCTCGATACGCACCTCTTAAGCAATATCCTTTGGAGTCGCACGTTGTTTGGCGATTGCCCGGTATGGATCGAGCAAGCATTGCTGGCCCGGCGCTACGACCTGCATTTGCTGCTGAGCCCTGAAACCGTGGCTTGGCATGACGATGGGCAACGTTGCCAGCCGCAACTGGCAGAACGCCAGGCGTTTTTCCAGGCCAGCCATGAATGGCTTGACCTGCACCGCCAACCTTGTCAGGTACTGCAAGGTGACTGGCAGCAGCGCAAGGACGCGGCATTCGAGGCGGTGACGCGCTTGCTCAACGCCTGACCGGAGCGCCCCTCGACGCCGCACCTGTCCATTCCTGAAACACTCATTCCTGCGCAAACCCGCGATCTAAAGCGGGCCGAGCGTTCCCGCAAGAAAATGTTAAGCCACTGATACAACCTGCCTTCAATGCCCCCAGCGTGCACCGCCGCCCGCATGGACTGCGTTTTTGCGCAGCTCTGTCTCAGTGGCGTTACACAATTTTTTTGACCCCCCCGACAATTTAATTCAACCAACTGTTTTTTAAGGAAAAACAGAAAGCGGCACACCTTCTGCTCTTTACCTCGCAACGCTGATAAGGGCCAGCGTTCCAATTACAGAAGGAATTGCCGCCGTGGGGAAATTTGATAGAAGTATCTTTAGCCTCCTGTTGTTCGGATGCGCACTGGGCTTAACAGTTTGCCTGCCCGTACAGGCTGACAACGGCATCATAACGATCAAACGTGATGTCCAGACCCGCAACGCAACCATTCCGCCGGTAATCCCCGACCCTAACCCCACGACCGTCAATGCCAACCCGTCGAGACAAATCCTCCAGCAAACGAACGAGTTGAGCGACGGCGACTTTGCCAACGTCGCCAGTGGTGCAGGCATCAACCGCCTGGTCACTCAAAACACCAACAATCTGGGCGGCAACATCAGCAACCAGAGCCAACTTTCCAACCTCCCTGCCGGACGTTCGGGAAATTCGGGCAACGGGATTGCCAACATGGTCAATTCAAACGTCCAGCAGGGCCTGGGTGCTCTGAAAATCATAACGGGAGACCGTTAAGATGAATCGTTCGCTGCTAATGATCGCCATGTTTTGCAGTGCATCGACCTTTGCCCAACCTCCCGTCATCAATAACGCCGACATTGACGGTTCGGGCATGCAGTACCAAGGCAACCTCACGGTTAACCAGGCGGCGGGCGATTTTCAGCAACAGGCCAACGCCCGGGCCATCGCCATTGGTACCAACGCCAGTGCGACCACTCAGATTCGCCAGCGTTTGCGCACCCAAGTCGACCCCAGAATTGATGCCCAGTCCAACATACAGGGCGACTCCTTCAGTCACGGCAACGGCGTACTGGGTGTCAACCAGAGTGCGGGCGCCAGTAACCAGCAAGCCAACGCACTGCGTATCAGCATCAGTGCTCAGCCGCAAAGTATCGACGACAGCGTCCTCATGCAACAGAACGTGGCGCTGCTCAACAACTCCGATCCAACTGACTCTGCACCAGGCTATCGCCAGGTCACTACCAGTGACCAGGCATTCACCGGTAGCCGTGGGGTGATCCAGTTGAATCAGAGCGCCGGGGTGGGAAACAGAATGGCAAACACCCTAAGCGTAAGGGTCGCGGATTGACCCGAAAAGGTAAGAAACAACACTTAACCTAAAATAAGTACGGAGAATCACCATGAAACCTTCGATGGCAATCAAGCCTCTGGTTTTCGCAATTGCTGCGGTCATGGCTGTTGCTGTACAAGCTGGGCAGCGTGACGACCACCATAATGGCCATAACAATGGCCATAATAACAACGGTCAACACACCCCTCCTCCAACAAAGATCCCTGTTTATGCGACTGCCAATGCTTGGGACAACCAAAGCAGCACTGGCAACCGTATCCGTAACGAAGGGACTGTCAACGATGCAAGTATGAGCAGCTCTGCCACAGGCACTAGCGGCAACGTCGGTGTCAACGTGGCAGCAGGCAGCGGCAACCAACAAGACAACGCGGCCGCTATCGCAAACGCTGCAGCTGCAGCCACCGATAACAGCTTCGTGTTCGGCACTGCCTCTGCCACCGCTAGCGTTCGGCAATACAGCAACAATAACCGTGTCGACAACTACGGTGTCACAAACACTGGCGCGATGAGTGGATCGGGCAATAACGGCAGCGGCAATATGGGGATCAACATTGCCGGCGGCGACCTGAACCAACAGAAAAACACCATGGCTATTGCCAATACCAATGCTCCACTCGGTAATGCAACAGCCACCGCCTCTGCCGATCAACAAGGTCCTGGCCTGGTTGTGAATAACAGCGCCGATCGGACTTATCGCGTGGATACCATCACCGTTACCAATACGGCGAGCGGCAGCTTCTCCAAAGATAAGTCGTTTGACGCGAGCGGCAGTCAAAGCGCTTCTTCTAGCTGGGATAAGAGCGGTTCCAAAAGCTATGACGCCAGCGGTTCAAAAAGCGTTGATATAAGCGGTTCTCACAGCAGTAATGCGAGCGGTTCCAACAGCAGCAATGCCAGCGGTTCCAACAGCAGCAGTGCAAGCGGTTCTTCGAGCGCTTCTTTGAGTGCTTCCTTGAACGCTACGTTGGACGCTACTGCGGCGGCTTCCAACTCCTCTACCGTCAATAACGGCTGGGGCGACCGCACTCGCAGCAGTTCTTCCGACGCATCGTTTAACGCATCGCTCGACGCAACGCTTGATGCATCGATAGACAAATCGTATGACAAATCGCACGAATCCTCGTACGACAAGTCGCGCGATTCCTCGTACGACAGATCTCGCGATTCGTCGTTCGAAAAATCGTACGACAAGTCGTATACGAAGTCGTCTGACTCCTCGTACGAAAAATCGGGCAGTCAATCGTCCGAGTCTGAGTACGCTAAAGCGAAAAGCTACAGTGAAAGCAGCTCTTATGATTTGAGCAACACCTACTCCTATCAAGTGCTGACTCCAACTGGCTGGGCTAACCCTGTGACCAACACTGCAACCCTGACCGGTTCGGTGAATGGCGGCAGTGGCAACCTGGGCGTCAACGTGGCTGCTGGTGTGGGCAACCAACAAAGCAACTCGCTGGCCATTTCCAACAACTCGTTCTAATGCTGTCTCTGGAGGCCCCCTTACGGGGGCCTTTTTCAACACCACCAGAGGGCGTCCAATCATGCGTATTCTCGCCTTGGCATTTTTGCTTTGCGTGGCCACTGTGATCGAGGCAGCACAAATGCCGCTGTCCATCCTGCCGGGCGGCGCCTTGGTGTACAAGCCGATCCAGAGCGTTCGCGAGAGAAAATTTGCCGATCTGGTACAACAGAAAACCGACTTCAGTTGCGGCGCAGCTGCGCTGGCAACCATCTTGCGCCAGGCCTATTGGCTGGACGTGAATGAAGAACAGATCATCGAAGGCATGCTGGCACACTCCGATCAAGATCTTGTCCGTGTCCAGGGCTTCTCCATGCTCGACATGAAGCGTTACGTGGAGAGCATCGGCATGCGAGCCCGTGGCTATCGGGTAGCACCGGAAACGTTGAGTGAAATCAGAATCCCGGTAGTGGTCCTCATGGATATCCGTGGCTACAAACACTTTGTGGTCATGCAAAGGGTCCATCAGGGCTGGGTCTATATCGGAGATCCGGTACTCGGTCATAAACGCTACAAAGTCGACGACTTTATAAAAGGCTGGAACGGCATCGTCTTTGCCATCATTGGCCAGGGCTACGACAAAACCAATGCGTTACTCGACCCGCCCATGCCGCTGACCGCCAGGAACCGCGTCAACGCCTTCAGCCCGGTGCAAGACGCAGAGTTGATGGATTTTGGATTCATCCAAAGCGACTTCTTCTAATAACAAGGGAGCACGACGCTCCGGGAGCATCCCATGAAGACTCCAATCTGGCTGGCCGTGGTCTGCCTGGCCGCCAGCCTGCCGACACAAGCGCAGACGTTCAAACCCATTGAACTGAAGGATCAGGAGTTGGCAACCCTGCGTGGCCGCTATGTCATGCCGGGACGGATCATCAGTTTCGGCATTGCCATGACCAGCACTTGGCAAAATGCCAATGGTGAAGTGATCGGGGCAACTTCCTCGATGCAAATTCAACAATCGACTATCAAGCCGCAGTTCTATGTATCGATGATCGATGAAAAAGGTAATGGCTCAACGCGCTCGCAAGGTACGAGCACGGGCACCGGTACCGTCACTGGCGGCAGCGGCCTCAATACCACCGAAGGCGTCACTCAAGTCGTGCGGGCCGCCGGTGACAACAATACGGCCTACAACAACGTTGATATCAACGTCACAAAGGCCAACCAGGCGCCAGCAACGCAACAACAGGGACAGGCACTGACCTCAGGCTCGACGTTGGTCGGCAACAATGGCGCGGGCTCGCTTAGCGTTTCTTCGACCGGTTCGGGTGTGCAATTCAACATCGTGGCCAACAACAACCAGGGCAGTACCGTACAACGCCTGGCCCAGGGTGGGCTGATGCAGAACACGACGTTGCTCGGCAGTAGCAACCAGGTCCGCAACCTCACGTCCTTCAATGTCGTGTTGCGTGACAACGTGCCGACAGCGGGATCAGTGAGCGGCAATCTGGACCAACTCAAAGGTCTTCGCACTATCGGATTCTGATCTACGCTCAGTCTCATCAGATGTAGTCAGAAGGGACGGCTAACCCATGCAACGATCTTTAACGTTCAGAGCTTTGGTCTGTTTGAGTAGCCTGGCCCCGGCCTCAATGCTATACGCGGCACCGGATCCCCAGGTCGAAATCCTAAAACAAGAACTCATGGAGTTGAAACAGCGTTACGAAGCACAGCAGAACGCGTTGATGGTACTCGAGCAACGCGTTCGTCAAGTCGAAGAAGCACCTGCGACACCGGCTCCCAAACGCCTGACCAAATCCCCCGCCGAACCCGCCAGGGGTGGCCAGGCGGTAGCCGCCGGTGCGCCCGGAACCACCGGAAGCTCATACGGCCAATCGCTCAAGGACGATTCGGAGCCTGCGCAAAGCGTTTCCAACCTGTATGACGAAGCCAGCGGCTTCTTCGGGGGCGGCAAGTTCAGCGTCGAAACCGGCCTGACCTACACGCACTACGATACCCGCGCCTTAACGCTCAACGGATTCCTTGCACTGGACTCGATTTTTCTCGGTAACATCAACCTCGACCGCATCAAGGCCGACAACTGGACCCTGGACCTGACCGCCCGTTACAACGTGGCACAGCGCTGGCAGTTCGACATCAACGTCCCCGTTGTCTATCGCGAATCGACGTATTCCTCCGGTGGCGCTGGTGGCGCAGGCCCGGTGACGTCTGACGCAACCGTTACTCGCGACCCAACCATCGGCGATGTGAACGTTGGCGTGGCCTACAAGTTTCTGGATGAGTCGGCCAACCTGCCCGACGCGGTCGCTACTCTGCGCGTCAAGGCACCGACCGGCAAGGACCCCTACGGCATCAAGCTGGTCGAAGATCCGAACAACGACAACCTCGCGGTACCCGAGGACTTGCCTACCGGTAATGGTGTCTGGTCGATCACCCCGGGTCTTTCGCTGGTCAAGACCTTCGACCCTGCCGTGCTGTTCGGCAGCTTGTCCTACACCTACAACGTGCAGGACTCTTTCAGCGACATCAGCCCTCAGGTCGGTTCCAAGGTGAAAGGGGACGTGAAGCTGGGCGATTCATGGCAGGTCGGCGCCGGTATTGCCTTCGCCTTGAACGAGAAGATGAGTATGTCGTTCTCATTCACCGATCAGTTCGCCCGCAAGAGCAAGATCAGGCCGGACGGTGGTGATTGGCAGTCGATTTCCAACAGTGATTACAACTCGGCCAACTTCAACATCGGCATGACCCTGGCCGCCTCCGATAACCTGACGATCGTTCCCAACCTGGCCATCGGCCTGACCGACGACTCGCCAGACTTCTCCTTCAGCCTGAAATTCCCCTACTACTTCTGATCCACAACAACAAAGCCCCGCTGCGACTTCAATCCCAGCGGGGCTTTTGTGTGTGGAGCATTAAATCTGCCTCTAACGGATCTGATGTTTGTGCAGCAAACGGTAGAAGGTCGGCCTGGATATCCCCAGCACTTTGGCGGCAATGCTCAAATTATCGCTGTGACGGTTGAGTACATCGCACAAGGCTTGGCGTTCAGCGCGGGTCTTGTAGTCTTCGAGCGTGCCCATCGGCGCAGGAATGACGTGCTGGCTGATCAGCCCAAGGTCTCGCGCTTCGATCTGCCTGCCTTCAGCCAGTACCAGCCCACGACGTACCCGGTTGGCCAGCTCGCGAACATTGCCCGGCCAGTCATGCTTGCCCATGGCAATCAAGGCATCGTCGCTGAAGCTGCGAGGGCGGCGGCCGGTTTCATGGCTGTAGAAGTGGGAAAAATGGTTGGCCAACATCGATAAGTCACCATGGCGCTCACGCAGTGGCGCGGTGACGACTTGCAATACGTTAAGGCGGTAGTACAAATCCTCACGAAAGCTTTTTTTCTCGACTGCCGCTTCAAGATCGACGTGAGTGGCCGCCAACACCCGCACATCCACCGCAATGGGCTGGCTGCCGCCAACGCGCTCGATCTGTTTCTCCTGGAGAAAGCGCAGCAGATTGGCTTGCAACTCCATCGGCAAATCACCGATTTCATCGAGAAACAGTGTGCCGCCATTCGCCGCTTCGATTCGACCGACCTTGCGTTGGTGGGCGCCGGTAAAGGCGCCTTTCTCGTGGCCGAACAGTTCGGACTGGATCAAGTGTTCGGGAATTGCCCCGCAATTGATCGCCACGAACGGTTTGCTGTGACGCTGGGATTGTCGATGGAGCGTGCGGGCGACCAGTTCTTTACCGGTACCGCTTTCACCACGAATCAATACCGGAGACTCCGTGGGCGCCAGCTTGCTCAGTAATTTGCGCAGCTCGCGTATCGGCTTGCTGTCGCCAAGCAGCTCGTGCTCAGGCTGATCGATATGAATCGTGCCCTGCCCACGCAGGCGCGCCATGCCGAACGCCCGGCCCAGCGTGACTTGCACCCGGGAGACGTCAAACGGCAAGGTATGAAAGTCNAAAAACCACTCACAGACGAAATCACCGACATTTTGCAGGCGCAAAACATCCTGGNTGAGCACGGCGATCCATTCGGTACCGCTGCGGCTGATCAGTTCTTTGACGGCTTCCGGGCGTTCCAGATGAAAAGGTTGTAATCGCAGGAGGCCAACGTCGCACGTCCGGTCGCCGGCGTTTTCCAGGGAACAGCTGTCAACATCCCAGCCCACAGAGCGAAGACCCGGCAACAGACGATGGCAGTCGTCACAGGGATCCACTACTAACAGACGTCGTAACGCAGGCGTTTCGATCATGACTGTTCCTTGACGCCAAACTTTAGGAAATATTATTAAAAACAGTCGTTTGGCGGATCTGGCTGTAACATTAGCAAGAATTTGACGCACCCTTGTACCGTTTGACTATAGGGACGTTGCATTATTAGTTATAAGAACGAGTTTGTTAGTTACCTAACGAGTTCAACCTTTCATTCAGCTTTCAGCAATCGTCCCTGCATTGAGTATATGAAAGAAAGTTGAAATTTCTTTTGATTGTGTGTGACCTGACCCCCGGTTGAGGGCATCAGTACAAGTAACCAGCCGAACGGTAAGCCCAACCGACGGCCTGTCACTTGATTGGGCATATAGAGAGAAGATCCCATGACCGCCCCGCTCCGCATCAACGAAGCTCTTTTGATCGCAGACCGTGCTTTCCAACCTTTTCAATGCGTGGCCTGGGCCCCACAAGACGGCAATGGCGAACTCAGCCTGACCATCATCGACCGCACCAATACCCATATCCGCCGTGCACAGATTCCGTGCAGTGCCTACAAAGACCCGGCGCAACTTGAACTTCTGTTGGAGCAAGCTCGCGCCGAATTGAGCGAGGAAGGTTACACGCTGCAATCGTGGTCGATGCCGCACTAAGAACGCTGGCGGATGACTTAAGTGTCATCCGCCTGTCTTTTAGCGGACTCCTTCGGTAGTCACTGCGCCCCCCCTTCCAACTTGCCCGCCACGAATTACTTGGCAGGCTTTTCAGTGGTTCGAAAAGACACTGTTCTGGCACAAAGCGACCCTCCATCTGTTAGTTGTGACAGTTGTGCAATCGAGCGTTCAAGGATTGAATGTTTTGCACACGCAGTTGTCCTCCCGGCCCCCGGGTTCCGGTCAGCTCGCAAGGAGATGCGCGCATGCCCAACCAGACTGCTTTTGCCCAGCCTGCAGTTCAGTACACGACAGGGCACCTCGATAAAAGCTTCGCCTCCAATGGTAAAACCCAGGTGTATTTCGCCGGCAGTACGTCGAGCATCGCCAACGGCGTGGCGATCGATTCGAGCGGTCGCGTACTGGTGGCAGCCAAAGTCGGCACTCGAGGCGGCCATTGCTTTGGCCTGGCTCGCTTGCTTGAAGACGGCTCGGCAGACCTGGCATTCGGCGCTCATGGCAGCGTCATCGGGCAATTTCAGCGCGGCCATGAGGCCATGGCGGGTAAAGTCCTCGCATTGGCCGACGGGAACATCCTGGTCGCCGGCCTGCACTATGAAGACGCTCACCGGACGCTGCCGGCCTTGGCGCTGTTCGACGCGCAAGGTCACCCGGTCAGGGACTTTGGCGACAATGGATGCTGCGTCATACGCCTGCCGGGGAATCTGTCCCAGGGCGTGCGCGACGCCTGGCTTCCTCCCGGCGTACCGGGGGCCGAAGCTTGCGACGTCCAGGTACAGGCTGACGGCCGAATCCTGCTGCTGGCCAATCACCCTTTCGAACTGGCCGATCATGTGGGCCTGCTGATTCGCCTCACCGACACTGGCGAACTCGATACCTCCTTCAACGGCCGCGGCTTTGTCGTGGTCAGGCATTTGCTGATGAACTCCTGGCTCAGCAGCCTGATGGTGCAGCGGGACGGTCGGATCATGGTGGGCGGATCGATCAATTTCCCCGAAGAAGGCTTGCTGGCGCGCTACCTCCCCGACGGCAGCCTGGATGATCACTTCGCCGTGGATGGTTTCATGACTTTCAGTGTCCAAGGGCACAGCGCTCAGGTCAGCCAGATCGTCCAGCAGGACAATGGCGATTTGCATTGTTTTGGCAGCAGTCGCGACCCGATGCATTGCCTGGCGCTGACACTGCACTGCAACGGTCGCCCGAACACTCATTGCAACAGCGGCCAGCCACACCTGCTGAAGATCGGGCGCAGCGGCTGCCAGTGGAACGCCGCCCAACTCCAACCGGACGGTCGCGTGCTGGCGGTTGGCGCCACGATTGGCGGCGTCGAAGCCGACTTTCTGCTGGCCCGGTATTTACCCGGCGGACAACTCGATCCTGGTTTTGCCGAGGGCACTTGCTGGGTTCGCACCCGTCTGGGCCGCAGCCTGGACACCGCCACGTCAGTGGCCGTTCAGGCGGATGGAGGCATCGTCGTAGGCGGTTATTCGCTGGACGGCAACTACCGCGCGGTTGTGGTG
Organism: Pseudomonas mandelii; assembly: GCF_002251635.1. Taxonomy (GTDB): domain Bacteria; phylum Pseudomonadota; class Gammaproteobacteria; order Pseudomonadales; family Pseudomonadaceae; genus Aquipseudomonas; species Aquipseudomonas mandelii_B. The sequence continues at coordinate 56,091 of NZ_NMOJ01000005.1, read as the reverse complement.
CGCTATCTCGGTTAAGCCAACGACTTTTCCCACACTTGATCTTCCCTTCGGCTTACGGCAAGTTGCGCGCTTCTTAATACAAGGAGTAGCCGATGTCCGGTTCAATGGCCCAGGCTTTCGCGCACAACTTTCTAGGCCACTCCCCCCGCTGGTACAAGGCGAGCATTGTCGGTTTCCTGATTCTCAACGCCCTGGTGTTGTGGACGGTCGGTCCGGTGGCGGCCGGTTGGCTGCTGGTGCTGGAGTTCATCTTCACCCTGGCCATGGCGCTCAAATGTTATCCGCTGATGCCCGGCGGCTTGCTGCTGATTGAAGCGCTGCTGCTGAAAATGACCACACCCCAGGCACTCTATGACGAACTGGTGCACAACTTTCCGGTGATCCTGCTGCTGATGTTCATGGTGGCGGGCATCTACTTCATGAAAGACCTGCTGCTATTTCTGTTCTCGCGCCTGCTGCTGGGGGTTCGCTCCAAGGCCCTACTGGCCTTGATGTTCTGCTTTCTCTCGGCGTTCCTGTCGGCGTTCCTCGATGCCCTGACGGTGACGGCGGTGATCATCAGTGCCGCCGTAGGGTTTTATTCGGTGTATCACCGCGTCGCCTCGGGCAATGATCCGCGTCAGGACAGTGAGTTCAGTGACGACCAGCACCTGCCCACGCTGCACCACGACGACCTCGATCAGTTCCGTGCGTTCCTGCGCAGCCTGCTGATGCACGGCGCCGTGGGCACGGCATTGGGTGGCGTCTGCACGCTGGTCGGCGAACCGCAGAACCTGTTGATCGGCCATGAAATGGGCTGGCACTTCGCCGAGTTTTTCCTGAAGGTTGCCCCGGTGTCGCTGCCAGTGCTCGCAGCAGGCCTTGTAACCTGCGTGCTGTTGGAGAAACTGCGCTGGTTCGGTTACGGCACGCTGCTGCCGGACAACGTGCGCGTGGTGCTGGCAAACTATGCAGCCGAAGACAACGCTGAACGCACCTCGCGCCAACGCGCTGCCCTGATCGTTCAAGGGTTGGCGGCGCTGATTCTGATTGGTTGCCTGGCGTTTCACCTGGCTGAAGTCGGCCTGATCGGCTTGATGGTGATCGTGTTGATCACCGCCTTCACCGGCATCACCGACGAGCACCGCATCGGCAATGCGTTCAAGGACGCCATGCCGTTCACCGCGTTGCTGGTGGTGTTCTTCGCGGTGGTCGCGGTCATCCACGATCAGCAGCTGTTCACGCCGCTGATCCAGTGGGTGCTGGCGCTGCCGGCCGATCAGCAGCCGGGCATGTTGTTCATTGCCAACGGTTTGCTGTCGGCCATCAGCGATAACGTGTTTGTGGCGACCATTTACATCACCGAAGTGAAACAGGCATTCATCTCCGGCCACATGAGCCGCGAGCACTTTGAAACGCTGGCCATTGCGATCAATACCGGCACCAACCTGCCGAGCGTGGCGACACCTAATGGCCAGGCGGCGTTTCTGTTTTTGCTGACGTCGGCGATTGCGCCGCTGATTCGCCTGTCGTATGGGCGAATGGTGTGGATGGCGTTGCCGTACACGGTGGTGATGGGTGTGCTGGGTTGGTACGCCGTGAGTTATTGGCTGTAACCGTAGCCAATGTGGGAGCGAGCTTGCTCGCGATGAGGCCGTGTCAGTCNCGCTATCGCGAGCAAGCTCGCTCCCACAGGGGTTCAGGTGAACTGGCGAGGGAGGATGTATTGCTCGATCGCCTGGGCCGCGCCGTCTTCGGTATTGGCACCTGTCACCACGTCGGCCTGGCGCTTCACCGCTTCTTCCGCCTGCCCCATGGCAATCGACAAGCCGGCAACCTGAAACATTGCCGGGTCATTGCCGCCGTCGCCCATCGCGGCAGTCTGCTCCAGCGGTACGCCGAGAAACTCCGCCAGTGTCGCCAATGCTGCGCCTTTATTGGCCTGCATCGCCGTCACGTCCAGATACACCGGTTGCGACCTCGAGACTTGTGCCTGGCCTTCAACTTTTGGCAGCAGCTGCGCTTCCAGCTCAATCAACAGTTGCGTGTTGTGGCTGGTGGCAACGATCTTGTCGACGCGCGTCAGATACGGCTCGAAACTCTCGACCACCACCGGCGGATAGCCGAGGCCGTGCTGCTCGCGCGGGACCATCGGCCCGTTCGGGTCCTTCAGCAACCAGTCACCGCCACTGAACACCCAGATTTCAACGTCCGGCTGATCGGCAAACAGCGCCAACGCCGTCAGCGCAGCGGTGGCCGGCAAATAATGCGCGACCAGCAAACTGCCATTCGGATGGACGATGGTGCCGCCATTGAACGCCGCCGTCGGCAGGTCGACACCGAGGGCTTCGATCTGCTGCAGCATGGCTTTCGGTGGACGCCCGGTGGCCAGGCTGAACAGCACGCCGGCCTCGCGTAACGAACGGACGGCCTCGATGGTGCGCTGACTGAGGCTGTGATCGGGCAGTAGCAACGTGCCGTCCATGTCGCTCAATAGAAAACGGATGGGTTGTGGCGTGACGTCACTCATCCGAGGCTGTGCCAGACGCGACCGTCACGGGCCAGGAGTTCATCAGCGGCCTGCGGGCCGTTCTCGCCCGCAGGATAGCGCTGCACGCTTGCGTCCTGCTGCCAGGCATCAAGGAATGGCTGCACCGCACGCCAGCCATTTTCGATGTTGTCGGCGCGCTGGAACAAGGTCTGGTCACCGGTCATACAGTCATAGATGAGGGTTTCATACCCGGTCGACGGCTGCATTTCGAAGAAGTCCTTGTAGTCGAAACCCAACTCGATATTAGCCATTTCCAGGGTCGGCCCAGGCTTTTTCGCCAACAGGTCGAACCACATGCCTTCGTTAGGCTGGATCTGGATTTTCAGGTAGGTGGGCTTGAGCTCATCCACTTCGGTATCGCGGAACTGCGCATACGGTGCGTGCTTGAAACAGATCACGATTTCCGTGTCGCGAATGCTCATGCGCTTGCCGGTTCGCAGGTAAAACGGCACGCCGACCCAGCGCCAGTTGTCGATCATGACTTTGAGCGCAACGAACGTCTCGGTACTGCTGTCGGGCGCGACGTTGGCTTCCTCGCGATAACCGGCCAGGGGTTTGCCATCGGGTTCGCCGGCCGTGTATTGGCCACGCACCGAATTGGCCCGCGCCTCTTCCGTGGTCCACGGGCGTATCGCGCCGACCACTTTGGCTTTCTCGCCACGCACTGCATCGGCGCCGAACGCCGCTGGCGGCTCCATGGCCACCATCGCCAGCAACTGGAACAGGTGGTTGGGTACCATGTCGCGCAGGGTGCCGGTTTTTTCGAAGAAATTACCCCGGGTTTCCACACCGACGGTTTCCGCCGCAGTGATTTGCACGTGGTCGATGTAATGGTTGTTCCAGAACGCTTCGAACAGCACGTTGGAGAAACGGCTGATCAAAATGTTCTGAACCGTTTCCTTGCCCAGGTAGTGATCGATCCGGTAGATCTGGTTTTCCGACATGACCTTGAGCAAGCATGCGTTCAACGCTTCAGCGGTGTGCAGATCGGAGCCAAACGGCTTTTCGATCACCACCCTTCTGAAGGCTTCGGGCGTCTCTTGCAGCAAGCCGGCGGCGCCGAGGCGGCGCACCACTTCACTGATGAAACGTGGCGCGGTGGCCAGGTAAAACACCGCGTTGCCCGTGCCGCTGGCGGCGATNTTCGCCGCCAGCGCTTGATACGTGCTGTCGTCGAGGAAATCGCCCTCGACGTAGCTGATGCCTTTGGCCAACTGGGCCCACAGCGCCGGGTCAAGGGCTTCATCGCCCTTGCCGACTTTGGTGGCCGCTTCGGTGCGGATGAAATCTTCGAGCTTCTGCGCAAAGTCGGCGTCGCTGATCGCGTTGTGGTCAACGCCGACAATGCGCAGGCCGTCACCGAGCAGCCCGTCGCGACTCAGGTTGTACAGCGCCGGCATGAGCAGGCGCTTGACCAGGTCACCATGGGCACCGAACAGAAACAGCGTGGTCGGTGGTGCGGGTTCTGCCTTGGATTTATTGCGGATCAGACGGGTCATTTTTTCGAGGTCTCCACATGGCCGCCGAAGCCGAAGCGTTGGGCCGAGAGAATTTTATCGCCAAAGGTGCCTTGGCCGCGCGAACGGTAGCGTGCGAACAGCGAGGTAGACAGCACCGGTACCGGCACCGCTTGCTCCATGGCCGCTTCGATGGTCCAGCGGCCTTCGCCACTGTCGGCCACGGAGCCGGAGTAACCGTCGAGTTTCGGGTCGGTGGCCAGCGCGTCAGCGGTCAGGTCCAGCAGCCAGGACGACACCACGCTGCCACGGCGCCACACTTCGGCGATATCGGCAACGTTGAGGTCGAAGCGCTCGTCTTCCGGCAAGTTGGTGCTGGCCTTGGTCTTGAGGATGTCGAAGCCTTCGGCAAAGGCCTGCATCATTCCGTACTCGATGCCGTTGTGGATCATCTTCACGAAATGGCCAGAGCCTGCAGGGCCGGCGTGGATGTAACCGCGCTCGGCGCGATCATCTTCCGACTTGCGGTCCTTGGTGCGCGGGATGTCGCCCATGCCAGGGGCCAGGCTGTCGAACAGTGGATCAAGGCGCTTCACCACCTCGGCTTCGCCACCGATCATCATGCAGTACCCGCGTTCCAGACCCCAGACGCCGCCGGATGTACCGACGTCGATGTAGTGAAGGCCTTTTTCCGACAGGGTTTTCGCCCGGCGGATGTCGTCCTTATAGAAGGTGTTGCCGCCGTCGATGATGGTGTCGCCGGCTTCGAGCAAGGTGCTCAGGGAGTCGATAGTGTCTTCGGTCGGCGCGCCGGCCGGCAGCATGACCCACACCGCACGTGGCTTGGCCAGGCCTGCGACCAGCGCCGGCAAGTCGATGACGCCGTTGGCGCCTTCTGCGGCCAGGGTGTCGACGAAGGCGGTATTGCGGTCGTAAACAACGGTGGTATGCCCGTTGAGCATCAGGCGACGCGCAATGTTACCGCCCATGCGGCCTAGTCCGATAATCCCCAGTTGCATGTGCTGATGCTCCTAACTACAAATAATGTGTGNCANAGGTTATAGCCCAACGCGACTAATGTGGGTTAGTCCAGAGCGTTGGCGTGAAGTTTCCGGGCATTGTGCCCGATCCTGACTGATAACGTCAGAAATCGAACTCAAGACACAACGACCATGAAAAATAAAAAAGTTCCCTTCGGGGGCAAAAGAAATCAAAATTGGCGCCGATAGTAATTCAGCACCCGATGTCGGGGCGGTTTTACAGTTGATGCACGCCATTTGCGAGGTGAGCAATGGGCACAGTACAAGCAGCACGGCCAGCACAAACCCTTTACGTCACGATCCGTCGTGATGAATTGCGCCAGTTGAAAGAAGAGCGCGACCTGTTGAAGCAGGAGCTCGCGCAGCTGCGCTTACTCACACAAAGCTCTTCGGCTCAACCCTTGCCTGTCACTTCGCGCGCGCCACACGCCTGATCTCCACGCTTGATTCGGAAACAGCCCTCTGCTGTTTCCGACACCGCTTCTCCGCCTTGCCGTTTGCGGCAACTCACAAAGTTTTCACATCGAAGTGTTGATAATCAAGGTCATTATGGCCGCTCGGTATCCGCGCGGCTTCCGTTCGTCGGCAACATGGAAGGCTCCCGACGGGTCGACGTGATTTCCTTGCTGGAGCGCTGAATGACGGTGTTTAAACGCAGCACTACGACTGCGAAAGGTTTCGATTGGGCAGGGTTTCTCTGGTTGTTCCTGTTCTTCTGGTATTTTTCCGGCATTACCCAACTGCTGATCCAACTGACGGGCACCTCGGGCTTCAGCGGGTTCCGCCAGGCCTTTGTGATGAGCGCTATCTGGCTCGCGCCGATGCTGCTGTTCCCTAGACAGACACGCGTCATGGCCGCATTGATCGGCGTGGTGTTGTGGGCCTGCTCCATGGCCAGCCTGGGTTATTTCTTCATCTACCAGCAGGAATTCTCCCAAAGCGTCATCTTCATCATGTTCGAGTCGAACATCTCTGAAGCGGGTGAATACGCGACCCAATACTTCGCCTGGTGGATGGTGGCGGCGTTCCTCGCCCACACGCTGTTCTCGTATTTCCTGTGGACTCGCTTGCGCCCGGTGTACATGCCCCGCGGGCGGGCGCTGGTGGCTGCGACGGCCATTTTGGTGGCCGTGGTCGGCTACCCGCTGATCAAGCAAACCGCGCGCACCGGCAGCCTGGCCGGTGGCTTCGAGAAATTCGNACCGCTCAAGAACCTCAAGGACACAATGGCCAACCAGCCAGCGACCCTGGTGCTGGTGATCGGCGAGTCCACCAACCGTCAGCGCATGAGCCTTTATGGCTACCCGCGCAACACCACACCGGAACTGGACAAGCTGCGCGACCAACTGGCGGTGTTCGACAACGTCATCACCCCGCGCCCTTACACCATCGAGGCGTTGCAGCAGGTACTGACGTTCGCCGACGAAGAAAACCCGGACCTTTACCTGTCCACGCCGTCCCTGGTCAGCATGATGAAACAGGCGGGGTACAAGACCTTCTGGATCACCAACCAGCAGACCATGACCAAGCGCAACACCATGCTCACGACCTTTTCCGAACAGGCCGACGAGCAGGTGTACCTCAATAACAACCGCAACCAGAACGCCCGCCAGTACGACGGCGACGTACTGGCGCCGTTCGCCAAGGCCATGGCCGACCCCGCCGAGCGCAAATTCATCGTGGTGCATTTGCTGGGCACTCACATGAGCTATCAGTACCGGTACCCGCCAAGCTTCAACAAGTTCACCGATCGCAAAGGGGTGCCGGACGGCGTGCGGGACGATCAGGTGCCGACGTACAACAGCTATGACAACGCCGTGCTGTACAACGACTTTGTGGTGTCGAGCCTGATCAAGGATTACGCCAAGACCGACCCCAACGGCTTCCTGCTGTACCTCTCGGACCACGGCGAAGACGTCTTCGACTCCGCGGGCCACAGCACGCTGGGGCGCAATGAAGCCAAACCGACGGCGCCGATGTACACCATTCCATTCATGGCCTGGGCTTCGCCGAAATGGCGTGAAACCCACGACTGGAGTTTTGCCGGTGACCTGGGGCGTCCTTACAGCAGTTCGCAGCTGATCCACACCTGGGCCGACCTGGCGGGTCTGAGTTTCGATGAACTGGACCGCAGCAAAAGCCTGGTCAGCGACAGCTTCAAACCGCGTCCGTTGATGATCGGCAACCCGTATGAGCGTCAGACTCGTCCGTTGATCGACTTCAGCCTGATGAAACCGAAAAGCACGCCGGCCGATCCGACAGTCGCGCATAAGTAATTCTGTCAGGGGCCGGTTCCGGCCCCTTTTGCTGCGTCATTCCCCAGGGGCCGGTTCCGGCCCCTTTTGCTGCGTCATTCCCCTGTTTTGTCTCCGTCACATCTTAAAATGACAATAATTCTCGTTTATACCTAAATCCCCTCTCCCCCCTTCGTCTTTGAACAAACGGAATTTTTCCCTCGAAGACAAGGAGTCGGCTGCGATGTTCGCGCCTATCACCCGTTCCATGACCTTTACCCTGGGCTTGTGCAGTGCTGCCCTGAGCCCCGATCTATTGGCTGAATCCACCCCAGATCCAGCGCCAAGCCGCACCCTTGAACTGGGCGCCACCCATGTGACCGCCCAAGGATTGGGCAGCACCACCGAAAACACCGAGTCCTACACCACTGGCGCCATGAGCACCGCGACGCGGCTCAACCTGTCGATCAAGGAAACGCCACAATCGGTGTCCGTGGTCACACGTCAACAAATGGACGACTTCAAACTCGGCACGCTCTCCGAAGCCATGAGCCAGACCACCGGCGTGGTGGTTCAGCACAACGATTCGGACCGTGTCAGCTATTCGTCCCGCGGTTACTCGATCAACAATTTCCAGATCGACGGGATGCTCAACACCTTCAGCTACATGAAGTCCGATTCCGACACCATCATCTACGACCGCATCGAAGTGGTTCGCGGCGCGACCGGCCTGACCACGGGCGCCGGCGACCCTTCTGCGACGATCAACATGGTGCGCAAACGGCCGACTGCACAATGGGAAGCCCAGACCGGTGTCAGCGGCGGCAGCTATGACGATTACTACAGTTACGTCGATGTCGGCGGACCGCTGGCCTTCGACGGCCGCCTGCGCGGTCGCGGTGTGCTGGCTTATCGCGACAGCGGTTCCTACCGAGACAAGTACGCGTTGCAACGGGAAGTCGGCTACGGGATTCTCGAAGCCGACCTGACCGACGACACCGTGCTGGCCGTGGGATACGACTACCAAGACAAACAGGTGCAAGGCACCTCATGGGGCACCGTGCCCTACTGGAATGCTGACGGCAGCAAAGCCAACCTCGGACGCTCCACCAACATGGCCACGCCGTGGAGTTCGTGGCCGCTGAAGGACAAGACCGCGTTTGCCACGCTGGACCAGCAACTGGGCGCCGGTTGGCACCTCAAGGCCGCCTACACCCACCGCGAGAGTGACACCGACGGCAAGATTTACTACGGCGGTGGCGGCTTCCCCGAGGCGGACCGCAGCGGCATGTTCGCCAACGTCAGCCACATGGTCGGCACGCAAAAAATGAAGGCCTATGACTTCAACGTGTCCGGACCTTATTCGCTGTTCGGGCGTGAGCACGAAATGATGATCGGCTATGGCGAAGCCGAACGCAGCGAAGACAACCCTTACACGGTAGACGGCCCACGGTCGCCGGATTACGAGAAAGTCCCCGACTGGAAGTACATGGGCGGCATTCCAAAATTTCCGGACACCGTCACCGGCCTGAAAGGCTCCGATGAAAGCACCCGGCAAAAGGCTGGTTACCTGGCCACGCGCCTGACCCTGACCGACGACCTGCACGCGGTACTCGGCAGTCGTTATGGCAGCTGGAAAATGTCTAAAAAGGCCAATAGTTACGATGGAAATCTGCAACTGACCGCTGTCGAGGACACGAGCCAGGAGCACAACGACATGTGGACGCCCTACGCCGGGGTGCTCTACGACATCACGCCCGAATACACGGCCTACGTCAGCTACACCGACATTTTCAAGCCGCAAGAGGACCGCGACAGCAATCACAAATACCTCGAACCGGTGGTTGGCAGCAACTATGAAGTCGGACTCAAGGGCAGTCTGCTGGAAGAGCGACTCAACCTCGCCACCGCGGTGTTCTGGAGCAAGCAGGATAACGTCGCCGAACTCGACGACTCAGTGCCGCCGGACCCGGTCACCGGTGAGGAATTTTTCAAATCGGGCGGCAAAGGCAACAAGGTCCAGGGTTTCGAAGCCGAGGTCTCAGGTGAAGTGATGGCCGGCTGGAACATGACGGCCGGCTACACCTACACCCACTCGGCCAATGGCCAGAAGCAGCGCAACAACACCAACCAGCCGTTGAACATGTTCCGCTTCTCCACGGCCTATCGCTTGCCCGGTGACTGGCAGGCACTGACCGTGGGCGGCGCGGTGAACTGGCAAAGCGATGTCTACCGCGCCGCCAGACGCCCGGTCGGCCGTGGCGCCGATGGCGAGATCATCACCGCCAGCACCAACATCCGTCAGGAGGCATACACCGTGGTCAAGCTGATGTCGCGTTACGAGTTCGACAAGCACCTGTCGGCGTCGCTGAACGTCGATAACCTGTTCGACAAGAAGTATTACGACAACGTCGGCTTCTACAACGGCGTTTATTGGGGCGACCCGCGCACAGTCACCTTGAGCCTGGACTGGAAGCTCTGACGCAGTAATTCCCAAATAACGGAATCGGCGGATAATGGCCCGGCAACATTGCTTCATGGATGGAAGGCACCCGATATCCGTAGTGGGAGGCAAACCATGAAACGTACCGCGTTGATCCTCGCCAGTCTGATGATGTTCGGTTCGACCGCTGCCTTTGCCGAAGGCGGCGCCGAGCGCATGAGGTATTACTTCGAAACCCTGCATCTCAAACAACAGCAGGCTAACGGCATCGAAACCAGGACTATTGAACTGAGGGTTCCGAACGATCAAACCGCACAAGTGACCGAAACCTATCGGCCGAAATAAACGACGGCAAACGGGCGTCCTGATGGACGCCCTTTTTTATGCCTGTTCGGAAGGTCTCACGCGCCGAGCAACACACCGCAAATCCCGCCCAGCAGCACCAGCAACCACGGCGGGCATCGCCAGAACAGCAACGCCATCAACGCCAGGACCGCCAACAGCACATCCAGCGGACTGAGGATCGAAGTGGTCCACAATGGCTGATACAACGCAGCCAGCAACAACCCGACCACCCCCGCATTCACCCCGGCCAGCGCCGCTTGCACTCGGTCATTACCGCGCAAGCGCTGCCAGAACGGCAGGACACCGATCACCAACAGCAGCGACGGCAGGAAAATCGCCAGGACGCCCACCAGCGCACCACTCCAGCCACTGATGGACGCGCCGAGAAAAGCCGCGAACGTGAACAACGGCCCCGGCATCGCTTGCGCGGCGGCGTAACCGGCAAGAAACACGTCATTGCTCAGCAATCCCGTGCTCACCACCTGGCTTTGCAACAACGGCAACACAACGTGGCCACCGCCGAACACCAGCGCCCCCGTGCGGTAGAAGCTGTCGAACAGGCTGGTCAGCGAGTCCGGCCAGTGATGCGCGATGAGCGGCAAACCCAGCAACAGCGCCACGAACATTCCAATCGCCAGCCAGCTTGCCCGTCGACTGACCCGAATCGACAGGCCCTCCCTTTGCGCAGCATTTGTGTTGTGCAGCAACGCCAGGCCGATCACCGCCGCCACGGCCATCACCGTCAACTGCCCGCCAGTCGATGACCAGAGCAACACCCCGGCAGTCGCCACCAGCATGATGCCCACTTGCACCGGACCTCGGCATAACGTGCGGGCCATGCCCCACACGGCCTGGGCAACCACGGCGACGGCGACAATTTTCAGCCCGTGAATCAAACCGGGCGGCAACGCCCAGCCTCCGTGGGTGATGCCGAATGCCAGCAGCGAAAGGATCAGCGCCGAGGGCAAGGTAAACCCTGCCCACGCCGCCAATGCCCCCGAATAGCCGGCGCGGGACAAACCCAGCGCCATGCCCACCTGACTGCTCGCCGGGCCCGGCAAAAACTGGCACAGGGCAATCAATTCGGCGTAAGCGGCTTCGCTCAACCAGCGCCGACGCGCCACAAACTCGTCACGAAAATAGCCCAGATGGGCGACAGGACCGCCAAACGAGGTCAGCCCCAGGCGCAGGAAGATCAGGAAAATCACCCACGGTTTGTCTGTTGTCACGGGTGCCCTGCCCTGCGCGTCACCGAGGCTGTTCATGTGGCGTTAAAGGTCCTTGGTCCAGAACAGCATTTGGCCATGAGCCGGGTCGAACATGCCGGGGGCAAATCCGAACTTGCCATAAGACGCCTGCGCGACGGCATTGCCTTCGAGGACTTCCAGGGTGATCTTGCAGCAACCACGCTGACGCGCGATCTCCTCGACCTTGTTCAACATCTTCTGGCTCAACCCCAAGCCACGAAACTGCTTCATCACCATCACGTCGTGCACGTTGATCAANGGNCGGCAGGCNAACGTCGAGAAACCTTCAAAGCAATTGACCAGCCCGGCCGGCGCGCCACCGACAAACGCCAATACGCTGAACGCATGAGGACGCTTGGCCAGTTCCGCCGGCAGTTGACGCAGGATGTCTTCGGGCAATGGCTGCCCGCCGCCCATCGGGTCTTCGGCGTAGGCATTGAGCACCACACCGATCGCCTCAGCATGCAACGTGTTGGTGTAGCTGGCCTGAAGCACCAGAATTTCTGCGGATTCCATTCCCATCGTCAACGTCCCATCAAGTTGTCCCTGCGCGTCGCTCGCGCCGGGAGGTCGACGGACATTATCGCGAGGCGCAATCGGCGACAACCCGAACCTGCCTCAAACGCCCCAGATCAGCGTTTCGGTCCAGCCCAATTCGGCAAAATCCTCGGCCCTCAGCTGCGATTCACCGGCGCAGAAAAACTCGTCCAGTTGCGGCGGTTTGACTGAGGTGTCGCTGAGCATGGCGTGAACCTGACCGCGATGATGAAGCTGGTGCTCGAACAGGTGCGACAGCAGGCGCAAACGGCTGTCATGTTGCGGCGTGTCCCGGGCAATGGTCACGATTCGCTCCAGGTCGGCGTCGCGCAATTGTTCGCAGTAGGCGATCAGGCGACGATCGACATGCGCTTGTTCACGTTGCAGCTCGACGGCCGCCGCGAACGGTTCGTCCTCGGTGAAAAACACATAACAATCAGGATGCGGATCGTCCCCGCGCAACTCCCGCTCCAGCGCATCCACGTAAAACCAGTCGCACGTCAGGATGTGGTTGAGGGTGGCAATGAGGCTGGGGAAGAAGCTCACTCGCGGTGCCGCCAGTTCCGCCGGGCTCAGCTGATTCCAGGCTTTGGCGAGTCGATAATTCGCCCAGGCATTCTGATACGCCATGGTCAGCAAATGATGAGACAGAGGCTGATTCATATTCGCGGCTCCCAGCCATCAGGCTTCGGCGAAACGTTGCAGCTGCATTTCCTGTAAACGGCTTAAGGTGCGGCGGAACGGGAATTCCAGATAACCCTCGGTGTACAACGCCGCCATCGGCACCTGCGCTTCGAGGTACAGCGGCACCTTGCGGTCGTAGCACTCGTCCACCAGAGCAATGAAACGCCGGACACCGTCGTCATGCACCGACAATTGCGGCAGCTCGCGATCACCGGCCACTACCCGCTCGGCACCGTCTTCCGTGCCTCGGGCGATGCGTCCTTCGCGTTTCTGTGCGCTCAGATTTGGCACTTCACTCAACAGAATAGCGCTGAACGTGTCGCACAGCGCCATGAAGTCCATGGCGGCGAACGGTTGTTCGCACAGGTCGGCGTAACGGCACCAGAGCACCGTCGAACTGGCCTGCACCACGTTAATCGAGCGGTAACCGACCGTGATCGGATCGCTGGACGTGGGCTGGCCTGCGGTCAACGCGTTGAACACGCCACCGAGCGCGCTGGGTTGCCCGGGCGCCGCCACCCAATACCGCTGCAGACCCGCGCCAGGATGCAGGCGATGGTCTTCGCCGCCATCCACCGCGATCACTTGCATGTGCTTTTTGATCGCCTCGATGGCGGGCACGAAACGGTCGCGGTTGAAGCCATCGGCGTACAGCTGGTCCGGCGGTTGATTGGAGGTACAGACCACCACCACGCCCTGCTCGAACATCACCTGAAACAAACGCCCGAGAATGATTGCATCACCGATGTCGTTGACGAACAACTCATCGAAACACAGCACCCGCACTTCTTCGCTCAGCTCACGGGCCAGCGCCTTCAACGGGTCGGCGGTGCCGGTCAGCTGGAACGAGCGCTGATGCACCCACCCCATGAAGTGGTGAAAGTGCTGGCGCCGCGCAGGCACTCGCAGGCTTTGATAGAACTGGTCCATCAACCAGGTTTTGCCTCGACCGACCGGCCCCCANAGGTAAACACCGGTGATCGGCGTGCGCCCTTCATGCAGGGCTTCGTGGCATTTTTGCAGCGCCCACACGGCATGTTCCTGGGCTTCGTCCTGGACGAAGCCCTTCTGTTCGATGGCGTGTTGCCAGGCGCTTAGGGGAGAGTCGACATTCATGCGCGGCAGTATGCCATGCGCTAGGGTTTACAGAGAGATGTCCAGCCGGGCGATCTTGCCCTGCTCATTGAGGCGGAACATGTAGCGCAGTTCCAGCGGACTGCCGGGAAAGGTCCCGGAAATCAGGTTATGCACCAGGACTTTGCCGGTGCGCTGCTGAACGCCGAGCACTTCGACCCGGGGTTCATAACGTTGCGCGGTGTCTTGCATCCACTGGGCGATGGCTTGCGTGCCGATCCGGTGCTGGCCCTCATCGAACACGTTGGCGTCCTCGGCAAAAAAACTGCCGACCCGCGAGGTGTCGCGGGCATTGGCGGCGGCAATGTAGGCGGCGATGGCGGGCGCCAGTGAAGAGGCTGGATTGGACATGGGTGCGGCTCCTTGTTGATCGATTCTGGAGCCATGCTAGAACAGGTCTGTGTCAGTTCTTGTCAGGAGTGAAACGCCCGGCTTCATCCAGTTGCATGTGCTTGCGCCAGGTGCGCAGCAGATCGCTGCGCCGCCCCGGATAACGCTCGCCCTGCTCTTGAGCGGCCGAGATCCGGTCAGTGCGAAACGTGCGGTAGGCACTGCGCAATTCACACCAGGCGACAATGATCCGCACTTCATTGAGAAAGCCCAGCGCCAATGGCCAGATCAGTCGCTGACTGGGCACCTGTTGAGCGTCCGCATAATCGATGTTCAGCTTGGATTGATCGCGAATCGCCTGGCGAAACACGTTCAACGGCACGGCATTTTGCGGATATCCATAGCCGCGCGGGCCCGGCAGCACCGTCGGGTTGCGCAATGCATCCTGAGCTTCAGGGGCCAACACGGCGGCAATCTTCGCCAGGGCATCGGCCGCGGCTTTGCTCAAGACCTCGTCGCCACGCTGGTCCACATAGCGTAAACCCAGCACGATGGCTTCGGTTTCCTCGGCGTTGAGCATCAATGGCGGCAGGAACAACCCGCTGCGCAACACGTAGCCGACCCCTGCTTCGCCGAAGATCGGTGCGCCCAGCGCCGTCAACTCGGCGATGTCGCGGTACAGCGTGCGTTCGGAAATCTGCAATTCCCCGGCGAGCGTCGCGGCCGTGGCCGGACGACTTTTACCCCGCAGCACTTGCAACAACGTGAGTAAACGAGTGGTACGCGACACGATCGGCAGGCTCTTTCCTGAAAAGTCGTCGGAGCTTAGCAGAGGCGGCTGTCAGAAATTGGCAGGAGCAAAGCACTGGCGGTCGGCCCTTTTGCCCTGAATGAAAAAGCGTCTTGACGGGCCATATTACTCGCATCATATTAAATACATGTTGCTAGACATTTAAATTACCCCCGGCGTCGTTCTTCAGGAGTTACCTCATGCATTACAAAGTCTTCGGCCGCAAAACCGGCTTGCGGGTTTCGGAACTGGCGCTGGGCGCCGGTAATTTCGGCACCGGTTGGGGGCATGGCGCCGAGCGTGATGAAGCCAAGCGCATTTTCGACGGTTACCTGGAAGCCGGCGGCAACTTCATCGACACCGCCAACGGTTATCAGGCCGGCCAGTCGGAAGCCATGCTCAGCGAGTTCATCGCGCCTGAACGCGATCGCCTGGTCATCGCCACCAAATACACCATGGGCACCACGCCAGCCGCGGGCATTTCCCACACCGGCAACAGCCGCAAGAACATGGTTCGTGCCGTAGAGGAAAGCCTGAAACGACTCAACACCGATCACATCGACCTGTTCTGGGCGCACATCAGTGACGGCGTGACACCGATGGAAGAGATCCTGCGTGGCTTCGACGACCTGGTGCGTGCCGGCAAGATTCACTACGCCGGGCTGTCGAACTTCCCAGCGTGGCGCATCGCCCGTGCCGACGTATTGGCCGAAGTCCGTGGTTTTGCGCCGATTGCAGCGATTCAGGCCGAATACAGCCTGGCCGAACGCACCGCCGAACGTGAGTTGCTGCCGATGGCCGAAGCATTGGGGCTGGCGGCTACGATCTGGTCGCCGTTAGGTGGCGGGTTTCTCACAGGCAAGTACCGCAGCAATGATGACAACAACCGCGCCGCCAAACTCGGCGTGCTGATCCACACCGAGAAAAGCGCCCACGAAACCGCCCTGCTCGACACCTTGCTCGCAGTGGCGGCGGAGCTTGAAGCTACGCCGACCCACGTGGCCATTGCCTGGCTGCGGGAAAAGGCCAAGCGCTCGACGACGGCGCTGATCCCGATTCTGGGCTCGCGCACTCGTGAGCAACTGGATGCAACATTGGGCGCGTTGACCGTGCAATTGAGCGCGGAGCAATTGTCGCGGCTTGATGGGGTCAGTGACGTGCCGAAGGGTGTGCCGCATGAAACGATTGCCGGTTCGGCGGCGCGGTATACCGGGGCTGAAACCCTCGACCTGCCAATCATTCCAGTGGCCTGACGCTGATCACAATGTGGGAGCGAGCCTGCTCGCGATGAGGTCATTACATTCAGTGTAAATCCGCTATCGCGAGCAGGCTCGCTCCTACATTTGGGATGGTGTTTTACCGGTCTATTTTGTGTCTGGCCGCATACAGGCACAGCATCTCCATCGCCAATGTCGCCGCTGCCAATGAGGTAATGTCCGCATGGTCGTAGGCCGGCGCGACTTCCACCACGTCCATCCCCACCAGATTGATCCCGCGTAACCCGCCGAGAATCTCCAGCGCCTGCACCGTACTCAAACCACCACACACCGGCGTTCCGGTGCCCGGTGCGAACGCCGGGTCGAGGCAATCGATGTCGAACGTCAGGTACACCGGGTTATCCCCCACTCGCGCACGAATCGCCTCGACAATCGCCTCACACCCTTGTCGATGTACTTGCCGCGCATCCAGTACCTGGAAGCCCTGGTGATCATCATTGGTGGTGCGCAAACCGATCTGCACCGAGCGCGACGGATCCACCAGGCCTTCCTTGGCCGCGTGCCAGAACATCGTCCCGTGGTCGACGCGCTTGCCCTCTTCGTCCGGCCAGGTGTCGCTGTGGGCGTCGAAGTGAATCAACGACAGCGGACCATGTTTGCGCGCATGGGCCTTGAGCAGCGGATAACTGATGAAGTGGTCACCGCCGAAGGTCAGCATCGCGCAACCGCCGTTCAGGATGTGCTCGGCGTGGGCTTCGATACTTTCCGGCACCGAGTGCGGCGAGCCGTAATCGAAGGCGCAATCACCGTAGTCAATGACCGCCAGATGATCGAACGGGTCAAACGTCCATGGCCAGTGACGTTCCCAGGCGATGCCGGTCGACGCGGCACGAATGCCACGCGGGCCGAATCGCGCACCGGGACGGTTACTGGTGGCAGTGTCGAACGGCACACCGCTGACCACCACGTCGACGCCGCGCAAATCACGGCTGTAGCGACGACGCATGAAACTGGTGATACCGGCGTAGGTACTTTCGGCGGCAGTACCAAAGAGGCTGTCGCGGGTCATGGCCTGATCGTTTTGCATCGGGACGTCCATGGATATCTCCTTGTTTTTTATTGGCGGCTACGGAAAGTGGTCCACAGGCGAGTGCGCGAGCGCATGTCCTTGAGGCTCATGCTGCGGTCGGCGTACAGCCGTTCGCGGGTGTCGGCCAGGGGGTAGATGTCCGGGTCGGTCCGCACGGCTTCGTCCACCAGCGGCGTCGCTGCCGCGTTGGCCGTGGCAAAGAACAGGGTGTTGGTCAGCGCCGCGACGGACTCGGGGCGCAGCATGAACTCGATGAACACCCGGGCCGCTTCGGGGTGCGGCGCGTCCTTGGGAATCGCCAGGTTGTCCTGCCAGACCAGCGTGCCTTCCTTCGGAATCCGGTAGGCCACTTCGAAGGGTTTGTTGGCCTTGCGCGCCTGGTCGGCGGCCATGCTGGCGTCGCCGTTGTAGGTCAAGGCGAGGCACACGCTGCCGTTGGCCAGATCACTGATCTGCCGTCCGGTGGCGACGTACAGCACATTGGGCTGCAGTTGATGCAACAACGCCTCGGCGGCGGTCAGATCTGCCTTGTCGGTGCTGTAGGGATCTTTACCGAGATAGTGCAACGCCAGGCCAATCACTTCCTGTGGCGAATCGAGAATCGCGATGCCGCAGTCCTTCAGCTTGCTGGCGTATTGCGGCTTGAACAGCAGGTCCAGGCTGTTGAGCGGCACATCCGGCAAGCGTTTTTGCACCGCCTCGACGTTCATCCCCAGCCCCAGCGTGCCCCAGGTATACGGCACGCCATAACGATTGCCGGGGTCGACGGCCGCCAGTTTTTCCAGAAGGTCCGGGTCAAGGTTGGCGTAGCCCTTGAGCCCTTCGTGAGGAATTTCCTTCAGCGCACCAGCCGCCAGACCACGGGCCAGCACGCTGGAGGACGGCACCACCACGTCATAGCCACTGCCGCCGGTGAGCAGTTTGGTTTCCAGCACTTCCGAGGAGTCGAACGTGTCGTAACGCACGTGAATGCCGGTTTCCTTTTCGAAACGCTGCAAAGTTTCAGGCGCCACGTAATCGGCCCAACTGTAGAGGTTGAGGGTTTTTTCCTCCGCCTGGGCCGACGTGGCCATGGCGATAAACAGCGCGGGTAAACACAGTTTGAATACGGGAGCCATGACGAACACCTGACCAGAGGAAGTGGTTGCAGCGTGCGCCCTCGGATACATTGGCGAAATATCAAGTTTGTTAACCTGACTTTATTGCGGAGTAATGTTTGATGCTCGGTCAACTCCACGACCTCGACCTGCAACTGCTGCGCTTGTTTGTCCGCGTGGTCGAGTGCGGCGGGTTCAGCGCGGCGCAAGGTGAGCTGGGTTTGAGCCAGTCGAGCATCAGCCAGCAAATGGCCAGACTCGAAACCCGGCTCGGCTATCGTTTGTGCAGTCGCGGCAAGGGTGGATTCCGCGTCACGCCCAAGGGCGAACAGCTGCTGAGCGCGACGCGTGGACTGTTTGAATCCATCGAAGCGTTCCGCCATCAATCCAATGGGGTGGCGGGTCGGTTGATCGGCGAAGTGCGCCTGGGCTTGTCCGAAGCCCTCGATCAATCGGTGCTGCAAAAAGTGGCCGATGCGATCCGGCGGTTTCGCGAGCGGGACGAATCGGTGCGCATCGAGTTGATGAGCGCCATGCCCGGCGAAATGGAACGCCTGCTGCTGCAACAACGACTGGATTTGGCGATCGGTTATTTCTCCCAGGTGCAAAGCGCGTTTGACTACCGCGAACTGTTC
Source organism: Pseudomonas mandelii (assembly GCF_002251635.1). Taxonomy (GTDB): domain Bacteria; phylum Pseudomonadota; class Gammaproteobacteria; order Pseudomonadales; family Pseudomonadaceae; genus Aquipseudomonas; species Aquipseudomonas mandelii_B. The sequence continues at coordinate 37,281 of NZ_NMOJ01000005.1, read as the reverse complement.
AGCGAAACCCAGCACCTGTACTGCGCCCCCGGGCATCCGTTGTACACCGACGATGCGCCGGACGATCTGGCATTGCAGGCGTGCGACCGGGTCGATCATCCCTATCGCTTTCTGCGCAGTGACGAGCCGTTTCAAGGCAAATTATGTTCAGCTCGGTCCGAGCAGGTCGAAGGCACCCTCGCCTTCATCCTGTCCGGCAAGCATGTGGGCTATTTGCCCGATCATTTCGCCCGTAGCTGGGAAGAAAAAGGCTTGCTGCGTGCTGTGCGCCGGGATGACCTGAGTTTTGATGTGGCATTTCACCTGGCGCGCCATCGTGCGCAGGTGCCGGGGGATGCGCAGAAAGCCTTTGAAGAAGACCTGCTCGCGGCGTTTGAATGAGCACGCACCGACCTGTGGCGAGAGAGCTTGCTGCCTCGCCACAGGTTCCGTGTGTATCGTTTGCCCTCCGTGCCCGCTGCTGGCATCCTGCGCCTCCATTTTTTGACCCGTCCCCTGGCGCTTTCCTCGTGACCTCATCCGAACACGCAAAACCCCAGCCCCGCTCCGATCTGATCTACGGCCTCAACGATCGTCCTCACCTCACCGCCACAGTCTTCGCCGCCCTGCAACATGTACTGGCGAGTTTTGTCGGCATCATCACGCCCACCCTGATCATGGGCGGGGCACTCGGTCTGGAAAGCGAAGTGCCGTACCTGGTGAGCATGGCGCTGTTCGTGTCCGGGCTCGGGACCTTTGTGCAAGCGCGCACGTTCGGTCCGATCGGTTCCGGCCTGCTGTGCCTGCAGGGCACCAGTTTTTCGTTTATCAGCGTTATTTTAAGTGCCGGGTTCATGGTCAAGGCCCGAGGCGGCGGCACGGATGAGATCCTCTCGACGATCTTCGGCATCTGCTTTTTCGCAGCCTTTATCGAAGTGGTGCTCAGCCAGTTCATCGGCAAGCTGCGCAAGCTGATAACCCCNGTGGTGACCGGCACCATCATTACCCTGATGGGCCTTTCGCTGATCAAGGTCGCGATGACCGACATCGCCGGCGGCTTCGGCGCAGCGGACCTGGGCGCGGCCAGTCATCTGACGTTGGCGGCGTTGGTACTCGGCACGATCGTGGTGCTGAACCGGGTCGATGTGCCCTTTCTGCGCCTGGGGGCGATTGTCATTGGCCTGACGCTGGGTTACGTCGTGGCCTGGCTGATGGGCGACGTCAATTTCGCCAGCCTGCCCGACGTGCCGCTGATGAGCGTGCCGGTGCCGTTCAAGTACGGCTTCAATTTCGATTGGGTGGCGTTTGTGCCGGTGGCGGTGATTTTCCTGGTGTCGCCGCTGGAAGCCGCCGGTGACCTGACCGCCAACTCGATGATTTCCCAGCANCCGGTCAAGGGGCCGATCTACATCCGCCGGATCAAGTCCGGCCTGCTGGCCGACGGCCTCAATTCAGCGATGGCCGCGACGTTCAACAGCCTGCCGATGGTGACCTTCGCCCAAAACAATGGCGTGATTCAGCTGACCGGCGTGGCCAGTCGCTACGTGGCGTACTTTATCGCCGGCCTGCTGGTGCTGCTGGGGCTGTTCCCGATGATCGGAGCCGTGCTGCAACTGATGCCCAAACCGGTGCTCGGCGGCGCTGAGCTGGTGATGTTCGGCACCGTGGCGGTGGCCGGCATCAAGATCCTCGCCGAAGCCGGCCTGCATCGGCGCAACATGCTGATTGTGGCGATTTCCCTGGGCATGGGCCTGGGTGTCGCGGCCGTGCCGGAAGTCTTGCGCGACTTGCCCAAGGCGCTGCACAACATCTTCGAGTCGCCCATCACCGTGGGNGCGTTGTGCGCTATCGTGCTGAACATCTTCCTGCCCGAGGAGTTCATCGAGCTGGAAGAGGATGATTTCGACCCGGAAGCTTCGATCTTGCAGGTCATGGAAAACCCCGATGTCCCGGCCAAGGGTGAACCCGCACGACCTGCGGCGGTCGCACAGTTGAATCGCTAGAAAGGCTCGAGGGCTGAGCCGGTGGCGGTTCAGCCCTATTCTTTATGAGAGCGTCTACATGCGCAGCGTCCACGCCGTCATCCTTTCCCTGCTGTTGCTCTCCCTGAGCGCCTGCGCCCTCTTCCCCAACCGCGACCCGGTCAACATTACGGTGGTCGGCATCGAGCCGCTGCAAAGCCAGGACCTGGAAGTACGCTTCGCCGTGAAGCTGCGGGTGCANAACCCCAACGAAACGCCGATCGACTACGACGGCGTGGCGCTGGACCTGGAAGTGAATGGCCAGCCGCTGGCGTCTGGCGTCAGCGATCAGTCGGGCTCGATTGCACGCTTTTCCGAAACCGTACTGACCGTGCCGGTGAGCGTCTCGGCGTTCTCGGTGTTACGCCAGACGTTGGGGCTGAGCCAGACACAAACGCTGAATAATCTTCCCTACGTATTACGCGGCAAACTGGCGGGCGGCTTGTTCGGCACGATGCGATTTGTGGACACCGGAAAACTGAGCTTGCCGGGGGCGACCGCCGGAACGCGGTAATACCGAAGGACCAGCAACGCTGAAGATCCCATTGTGGGAGCGAGCTCGCTCGCGATAGCGATGTGTCCAGCGACATCAATGTGGGATGTGCCGGCCTCATCGCNNCCANNGGGGTGATGCTGTTCAACCAGTGACGGTTATGCGGTGCAACGGACGCCGGGCCGGGCGCGCGTAGTGACCGATCAGGTCGTAGTCCTAACGCGCGCGACTTGATCTTCTAGCGCCAATCCAGATAACGAAACAGTTCCTCCTCCTGATCAAAGTGCAGTCGCACGAGGGTATCCAGACGAATCAACTGATGCTGGATCTCATCAGCAGATGCCGTTGCGGGGTCGGAACTGAAGTCGTTACTCATGCGCGCCAGTAAATGGATAAGGCGAAAAATCTCCCGGTGAGCGTGGCTCATAGCCGACATCGGGTCCTCGCCCGGCATGCTTCGCGTCAGCAGCGGGTACAGTATGTTTTCATCTTCGTGTTCATGCTGCGCCAGTGATGTTTGCAGCTTGTCGACCAGTTGCACCAGGTCGGTCTGTGCTTGCGCCAGTGGGCGCCGGGCGAAGTCATTGGCCAGTTGGTGCAGATCGCTCAGTACGGTGGAGAGTTGCTGGTGTTCATCTTGCAGGCGATCGATATGTTCTGCGGCAAGCTTTCGTTTCCTCAGCACCCACAACGGCCCCAGTGCCCGCAAGGCGTTAAGGATAATCACCACGTCGATACCCTCCTGCACCACGGCGCCAATCAGCGGCGGCAGGTAACCGAGGGCCGCCACCGCCATGGCCAGCAACGACATCCCCATGCCGACCAGCACACCCTGGCGGGCGATGTAGCGGGTGCGTCGGGCAATGTCCAACGCCTCGACCAGACGATCCAGGCGATCCACCAGCAGCACAACACCTGCGGCTTGTGCAGAAGCAGTGGCACCGCTGGCCCCCATGGCTACGCCGACGGTGGCCGCCGCCAGGGCCGGGGCATCGTTGATGCCATCACCGACCATCAGTGTGCTGGTGCGCAGGCAACCTTCCTGTACAGCACGCACTTTATCCTCAGGGGTCAACCCGGCACGCAGCTCGTCAATCCCGGCAGATAGCGCAATCATCTCGGCGGTTTCCAGGCGATCCCCGGTGAGCATGACTATCTTTTCGATGCCCCGATTACGCAGTCGATGCAGAGTCTGTGGCGTTTCGCGCCGAACCTTGTCCGAGAAAACCAGCAGGCCCGCGAGTTGCCCATCCACATCGATGAAGCTTCCACTGCACGCCAGGTAATCCATGTGGCGCAGCATGGCGGCGACCCAGTCAGTTTCAGGGGCGTCTTTGTGAGCGAAAGACAACGAGCCGAAACGCACCTGCACGCCATCGACTTGCCCACAAAGTCCAGAGCCGGGGCTTTCTTCTACTTCCTGTGGGACGCTCAGAGGCAATTGACGCTGATGCGCCGCCTCAACGATGGCCTGGGAGACAGGGTGCGTCGAGGCCTGCGCCAGCGAAGCGGCCAGGCCAAGCAGGCGCTGCGGATCGACCAGTCCGTTGACCTCTATCGACTGCAGACGGGCATGGCCGCTGGTCAGCGTGCCGGTCTTGTCGAGGAACACCTGCTTGACTCCGGCCAACGCTTCCAGGGTCACGCCGTCCTTGATCAGTATCCCGCGCCGCGCTGCCCTGGAAATCCCCGACATGATGGCAATCGGTACGGCCAGAATCAAAGGGCAAGGTGTGGCCACCACCAGTACCGCCAGCGCTCGCAAAGGATCACCACTCAATTGCCAGGCCAATCCGGCAATCAGCAACGTCAGCGGGATGAAGAACAATGCATAGCGGTCGGCCAGGCGCACGAAAGGTGCGCGTGAACGACGTGCCTCCTCGGCCAGCCGCACTATGCCGGCATAGGTACTCTGCGCGGCCGTTCGCGTGGCGATTATCAGGATGGGGGCACCGACATTGGAAACGCCGCTGGGCAGTTGCTCTCCTTCTCGACGGGTGACGGGCAACGACTCACCGCTGAGCGCCGATTCGTCCAGAATGGCCGCAGGACTTAGCAACCGACCGTCGACCGGTATCACCTCCCCCAGCCGCACCAGCAATGTCTGATTCAGCTGGACCTGCTCAACGGGGATCTCGCGCAAGCCGCCCTCCTCCTGCAGCCAGGCAAAACGTGGCGCCCGGTCGATGAGCGCACGAAGCTCACGGTCGGCGCGTTGCTTGGTGAAAAACTCCAGGGTCCGTCCGGTCGCCAGCATTAAGGCAATCACCGCTGCCACCAGTGTCTGATCAAAGACAAGGGCGGCAGTGATCGACAGCAGCGCGATCAGGTCGACACCGGCCTCGCGCCGGGCCAGGCGCCTGACGATTTCAAGGAGCAGTACCGCAGCCATCACCAGACTTCCGGCGGCCCAGCACCTCGATGCCCAATCAGGTGCTTGCGCAACATACGCAATGCCGCCGGCCAGCAGCGTCAGTGCGGTGAGCAGCAACAGAACAGGGTCCAGCCACTTATTGAGCATCGAAGTGAGTTCCTCAAAAGCGATTTGCAGGCCTCGCTGTAAAAACAGCTGTCGCTCATCGAGGTATAGCTTAGGACTCGAATGTCTTTCGTGTCCCCGGCGCGCCGCAATTTCGGCGCTGGACACAATAGAAGTCACGGTTGTGCCCGGACGAACCAGGTGTAAACCTATTTCAGGACTAGACAGTGCAAAAGGCTGAAGCAAGGGGCGCGTTAACGCTGCGATCACATGTTCTCTTCGACACACGAATCTGATTGTCTGACCGCCAGAATGCTGCCCTGCAACGAATACAGCGCGCGCTCCATAGTGCTGCCGATGAATCGATTAGTACCCACCCGATGCAAGGTGCCCATCACCACGACGTCAGCCTGGTAATCATCGACAAATGCACTGATCACCGGCATCGGCAGCCCCATGAAAAAATGCCGGCGCTCTGGAGCAATGCCATAGCGCTCAGCCAGGGTGTTGAAGGCCTGATGAAGGGACGCTCGCAACTCATCCATGAAGGCCACATTCCAGCAGCCGGTGATCAGCGGCGTATCGCCATTGAATGCAGGCGATAAGTCATAGGCGTAAAGCAGGTGCAGCGATGCGTCGCATTGCACGGCCAGCGTATGAGCTGCCTGAATAATGGCATCGTTCACATCACGGATTTGTGTGACCGTATCAAACAGGTCCACAGCGGCGACGATCTGATGAGGCAACTCATGATGGACCTGGTTGACCAGGTGCAACGCAACGGGACACCCGCGCAGCAAATGGTAATCCAGAGGTGTGACGAACACCCGTCCAAGTACCGGGTCCACCGTGACATCCTTGATGACCAGGTCGGGCTTGAGCTCTTCTACACACTTCACGATGTCGAGCAGTGGATCGCAGGTGAAGACAACTTGCACGTTCACGTCCAATCCCTGTGCATTGAGCCCCTGAAGTGTCTGGTCCCTCCAGTGGAGATAATGGCGCTGATATCGCTGGTCCCCCTCCTCGTCTCTGTTCTCTTCCCACACATGCGCCATGGCCGCCGGTTCGATAAAGGCTCGTACATCCAGCATGGCTCCACTGGCCCTGGCCAGGGCGATGGCACGCAGCAAGGCTGGGGCCTCTTTGAGGTTTGGGTTGGCGATCAGCAGCAAGCGTTGATAGTGGGCCATGACACACCTCGTCTATACACCGGCCCATAGCGTGGCCATGTTCAAAGACTGCGCTCGTTGCGCCCTATGCCTGTTTGATTTACATCAAATCCAGGCAATTAAGTGCACTGTCACAAGAGATCTGATCCAGATCATATTCAGGCGCAGTCAGCGGAGTAGAAAGAAGTGAATCGCGAGATTTGCCACTGCGCGCCAACCTATGAAGACGGCTGGAGGATCGCATCATGCTCACTGTCAAAGACCATAATGATCGGGCCTCTGAAGCCTATTCCAAAGTCACTGGGAAATACTGGATCGAAGCGCTCAAGGATGGTCGTCACGTGTTGATCCGGCAACTGACGGAAAAAGACCGCGAGCGAGAGTACCGCTTCATCAAACATCTGTGCCCGGAGTCCCGGCACATGCGCTTTCTCATGCAGAGCAGCGAACCCGGCAACAAGCAGTGCCTGGCTTACATCGCACTGGTCCACGAAAATGGCCAATTGATCGAGATCGGCGTCAGCCGTTATGCCGCCACGGGCGAATACAAGTGTGAAGGTACGGTGACAGTCGCCGATCAATGGAAGCGTCTGGGTTTGGGTACGTTATTGCTGGAACATTTGATCACGGCCGCGCGCAAGAACGGTTTTCACCAGATGTATGCGCTCGACGCCTCCAGCAATGCCCCGATGCGCGACCTGGCCAGATCACTGGGCTTCGAGACGCGCGACGATCCCTACGATACCCGTCAGGTGATTCACTGCCTGTACCTGTAAAACAACGGGTCTGTTGAAGCACCTTGATCCGGCGACTCATATAAGCGGCCTATTGACCCGCCAGGCGAGGAATCTGGCCACCTCCCTGACCCGTCCGCACCGTGGGTCGGCGACCGCCTTCCAAGCCTGCATTCGGAATATTGTCCATCGCGTCAGGTCATATTCGGCAGCCAACGAATACTGGATCCCGACACCTTCTCTCAAGCCTTTGCACCCTTTATTGACGAAACTCAATTGTTCATCTGGAGCAAGGCGTAGGAATAATCAAACAGGTGATGAATCGACACAAAAGTTTGCGTTTAAACACAATGTGTCGAGGATCTGCGGATCGATCTCCGGCGGTTGTGCGCAAGCGCAATACCGCTGGCGGGAACCCATCCTTACGGGGACGACGGTCATGAACACACCCTCCCAAGACATGCTGGATAACCTGTATGGCTCACCTCGGCACATTGACCAGGCTGCCATCGCACCGCTTCTGCGCCAATACGCTGAGCCTCTGCCGGCGCTGGACTCATCCGCCTTTGGTGAAATGTTCGATCGCTATGCGGATGCGCGCGTGGTGATGATTGGTGAGGCCAGTCATGGCACCAGTGATTTTTATCGAACCCGGGCAGCGATCACCCAAAGGCTGATCGAGCAACACGGGTTCAACATTGTGGCCGTTGAAGCCGACTGGCCGGACGCCGGCCATGTCGACCAGTATGTCCGGGGGTTGGCACACTCGGCGTGGAAACGTCACATCTTCAGCCGATTCCCGACCTGGATGTGGCGCAACACCGACGTGAGAGCATTCGCCCACTGGCTGCATCTCTACAACCACACCCTCGCCACGGAACGTCGCGTCGAGTTCCGCGGGCTGGACGTCTACAGCTTGCGCAACTCCATCCATGAGGTGCTGAGTTATCTGGACCGGGTCGACCCACAGCTGGCCCACGAAGCCCGGCGGCGCTATGGCTGTCTGACCCCTTGGCAGGATGATCCCGCGTTGTATGGTCACTTCGTCGAACGTGCCGGCTTGATGCCTTGTGAGCAACCGGTGATTGAACAGCTCGACGCCATGCTGGCCGAACAACTGGCCGGGCTCATCCAGAACGACGAGGCCTTCTTCAATGCGGCGCAAAACGCTCGGGTGGTGCAGGCGGCGGAACAGTATTACCGTGCGATTTATCGAGGGTCGACCGCCTCATGGAACCTGCGTGACCGGCACATGTTCGACACACTTCGGGCACTGCTTGAGCACCGGGGTCCACAAGCCAAAGCCGTGGTCTGGGCGCACAATTCTCATATCGGCAACGCGGCTGCGACGGAAATGGGCTGGAAGGGTCAGTTCAACATCGGTCAGCTGTGCCGAAGTGCTTATGGGCGCGATGCCGTACTGATCGGCATGAGCACCGACCGTGGCCAGGTGGCCGCAGCCGATGACTGGGACGGCGACATGCTCATCAAGGACATCCGGCCCTCTCGCCCGGACAGTTGGGAGCACCAGTTCCTCAAGGCGGGTGTGCCGGCGTCATTGACCGACTGGCGAGACCCAACGCGCAAAGAGCTGCGCCGTGTGCTGTCCAAACCGTTGCTGGAACGGGCCATCGGGGTGATTTACCGCCCTGAAACCGAGCGTGGCAGTCACTACTTCGAAGCGACGCTGGCCGAACAGTTCGACGCCATGATCTGGATTGAACAGACCCAACCCGTGACAGCACTGGCGCTACCGAAAAGCCAGAGACTCGAACCGGAAGACGAAACCTATCCGTTTGGCGTGTGAGGCCGATCAGGCGTTGTCAGGCGGGGTCGTGCAAATACTTCTCGAACCAGTCGCCAGCGAGTCTGGCGACTTCTTCAAGGGCTCCAGGTTCTTCGAAAAGATGAGTCGCGCCCGCCACAATTTCCAGCTGCTGCTCACACCGCAAGGCCTGACTGCTTTGATCATTCAGTTCGAGCACCACTGGGTCCTGGGCACCTACGATTTGCAAAGTGGGTGCCCTCACCTGCGACAATGCAGCCCCCGCCAGGTCGGTGCGCCCTCCGCGGCTGACCACCGCATGCACCACCTCCGGGCGCACGGCCGCCGCCAACAACGCTGCCGCAGCACCCGTGCTTGCGCCGAACAGACCGATTCGCAGCGAGTGCAACTCCACGTCCCGACCGACCCAGTCGATGACGTCCACCAGTCGCCTGGCGAGCAAGGCAATATCGAAACGCAGCTCCCCGGTGAGGTTGTCCAGGCGTTGCTCTGGCTCCGTGAGCAGGTCGAACAGCAGCGACGCCAGCCCCCGCTTGGCCAAGGACTCTGCGACAAACTGATTGCGTGGGCTCAGACGGCCACTGCCGCTACCGTGCACGAAGATCACCAGACCATCAGTCTCCTGTTTCTTGAAATGCAGAAGTACTGGAAGCGCAAATAACCGTGCCAGTTTTCGAGTTCAGGCTCATGCACCGGGGCGGTCCCGGGTATCGGCTTCGGAAGCGGTTTCGCGCTGCCAGGCCCGTTGCAACAGATCGATGACCTCTTGATCCGACGTCTGAGAAAAATCCAGGTACCAATAGCCAATCGACATGAGCCATTCGGGGATGATCGGGCAGATCAGCTCATCCACTTCGCGGCGCAACGCCTCGACGGTTTCGAGCGGTGCGACGGGCACCGCGACCACAATCCGCGACGGCGCCTGTGCACGCGCCGCATGGATTGCCGCCTGCATCGAAGCGCCGGTCGCCAGGCCGTCGTCGATCAGGATCACCACCCGATCCTTGAGTTGCACCGGCGCGCGCGTTCCCCGGTAAACCTGCTCGCGACGCAACAACTCGCGGGTTTCCCGGGCGACCACGACATCGAATGCCGCCTTGTCGATGGGGTGAGCCCGTAGCGCGTGTTCATTGAGAATCTGAATACCGCCGCTGGCAATGGCGCCCATGGCGTACTCTGGGTGTGACGGCACGCCCAGCTTGCGGACCAGCATCAGGTCCAGGCGCACCCCAAGGGCGGTCGCCACCTCATAGGCCACCGGAACCCCGCCACGGGGCAACGCGAGAATGATCACATCGGGGCGGTGAGCGTATTGCAGCAACGGTTCCACCAGGCGTCGACCGGCGGCGGGCCGGTCCTGCAAAGTGGTGGGCAACGAGAGATTCTGACTCATCGGAAAACCTCCTCAGGCGATCAGGCCTGTCGGCTCGCCTCTCAACTGCGCACCGTCGATTGTCGTGCTGACGACGGTGCGCATCAACCTGGTCTCGATACCGTCTAGACCGCCACAGCACGTTCTCCAGGCCGTGGTACTGGACTCGGCCCATCACGATCACATCCACCTGCTGCTCGTTGGCAAAATCGCTCAACGCCGCGACCGGATGTCCGAGAACAAAATGCCGACGGTCAGAGGGGACGCCGTACCGACCGGCCAATTTGCTGAACGATTGTTCCTCGGTGGTGCGCAACTCTTTGGTGATGTCTGGAAGCGCCAGCCCCCCCATGTCTGCCAGATAGACCCCTGAAAGATCGCAGGCATACAGCAGGTGCAGTTCGGCATCGCACTGCAACGCCAGGTTGGTGGCTTGCTGAATGATCCGCTCGTTCAGCTCGCTGTCCGCAGGCGCCGCATCCGACGCGTCAACCGCCGCCACGACCTTGCGCGGCAAGGCATGACCACCGCCGCCCACCAGATAGACCGGTATCGGGCAGTGGCGCAACAAATGCCAATCCAGCGGGGTGAAGAATGCGCGTTTGAGCGCTGATTCGTGCTGCACTTCTTTGATCAGCAGGTCGGGCTGCATTTCCGTGACGTGATCAAGAATGTCTTGCTTCATGTCGTCGGCCCACATCACCTCTGTCGTCACTTTGAGCCCCAGCGCATTGAGATTGGTTGCCTGGTTTTTCAGCCAGTCGCGATGGTCCTGAAGGTAGCTTTCCCGGGCTTTTTCCTGCACGCCTTCGTCAAGCAGTGACAGTCTCTCCAACGGCTTTACAAGCGCAGCAATATGCAAGCCCGCGCCGCTGGCCTTGGCCAGAGCGGCCGCATGGTTTATCGCTGGGGAATGGCGCAGGGCCGGATTGATGATGAGTAACAAGCGTTGATATTGGCTCATGATCTGACTCCATACAGGGGGACTCGACGTCCATCGCTGCCCCATTGCTGAGACTAGTCGTAACGCCTGCGCCGGATCAGGCACCCGCGTTGATTCAGCGTCCTCTGTTGATGTCGCCCTGGCGTTGATTTATATCAAATCCCCGCGTAACGCCGTTCATTGGACCAATGCGGGTCATGGATCGGGCTTTCATTTCACCGTACTTGATCAATATCAACAGGGCCGGGCCGAGCAGGATTACGTTGGCAAAATGGGACGGCATTTTTGCTGTGCTCAGGACTTTGATGCTTGCCGGTTCCTTGATGGTGTGATGCCTCCACCGCACCGGCTTTCGACAGGAGACGGCAATGTCGACCCAACTTGCGAGTCAGCGGTTGCGCTTGTACGACAGCGATGAACTCGATGGTGTGCTGCAGGCGATGGCGCGCCAAGCGGCGATATTGTTGCCGCCCGCTCAATCGGCACTGATTGGCATCCAGCGTCGCGGCGAGCCCCTGGCACAGCGCTTACAGCAGCATCTTTCGCGTCAGACCGGCCAGCCAGAACTGCCGCTTTACCCCCTGAAGGTCAAGCGTTATGCCGATGACCTCAAGGTCCTGCATGCACAGACGGAATTGACTGAGAACCCACTTCTGGGCGAGCTGGACCTTGCCAATACCACCCTGCTTGTTGTCGACGATGTGCTTTTTGAAGGCCACTCCCTTCTGCGCACCTGTGCCTATTTGGCGCAGCTGGGCGCTCGTCGGGTCTACACTGCGGTATTGGTTGACCGGCATGTTTGCCAGCAACCGATCCGTGCCGACATTGTCGGCGTGCACCTGCAAGTTGCCGCCCATGACATCGTCGAATGCAACGTCCCGCCCTACGAAATGGAGTTCTGCATTGAAGTGTTGCGGCATGGTGCTGTCCGATGACGGCGCAACTGTTCGATAAGCCTCAAAGGAGCCAATGCATGCTCACCGACCGCCCGCTTCTTTTTGCCCTGCAAGGCAGTGAGCACTATGCAACCCGCGTCGCGCAGCGGCTTGGCTGCCAACTGGCCCTGCATGAAGAGCGCGACTATGAAGATGGCGAACATAAATGCCGACCGCTGGCGTCGGTTAACGGTCGCGAGGTCGTGGTGTTCCATGCTTTGTATGGAGATGACCGGCAGAGCGCTAACGATAAGTTGTGTCGCCTGTTGTTCTTTTGCGGAGCACTCAAGGATGCCGGCGCTCGCCATGTGCAAGTCGTAACGCCCTATCTCTGTTACGGACGCAAAGATCGTCGCAGCCAACCTCAAGACCCCACGATCACCCGCTACCTGGCGGCCATGATTGAAGCCTGCCACATTGATCGTCTGGTTGCCCTGGAGGTGCATAATCCGGCCGCGTTCGACAATGCCTTTCGCATTCCGACGTGGAACGTGCAGTGCACAGAATTATTCGCCGAGCATTTCGCCAGGTTCGTCGGCGACGCCGACGTGGTGGCGGTGTCCCCGGATTCCGGTGGTGCCAAGCGCGCCGAACAGTTTCGTCAGGCCCTCGAACGACATCTGGGACGCTCAGTGGGCAGTGCGCTGATGGAAAAGCACCGTGCTCACGCGACGCTGACAGGCGCCCTGTTGGTGGGCGACGTATCGGGTAAGACAGCCATTGTTTTCGACGATCTGATCAGTACCGGTGAAACGCTGAAGCATGCGGGCCTTGCCTGTCAAAAGGGTGGAGCCAGCCGATTGTTTGCCGCGGCGACCCATGGTTTGTTCACGGCGGGCAGCCATCTGTTCGACAAGCCGCTTTTCGAGCACATTGCGATCTCTGACAGCGTGCCTCCATTTCGCCTATCCCCCGAGTGCGTGACGCAGCACGTGCACGTAATCGACAGCACCGCCCTGATAGCCACCTTGCTGGCTGAAAGTGGAGCATTCGATACCGTTTGAGCAGATGAAGAGGCCGATCAAAGACAATGGGGAGTGCCTGACGTTGAAAAAGATGAAAATCAACACAGCATTCACACTGATGGAGCCAGGCCCGGTGGTCTTCGTCACCACAAATGATGGCCGCAAGAACAACATTATGACCATCTCGTGGACCATGGTGATGGGCTTCACGCCGATTTTTGCCATCACCACCGGGCCCTGGAACTATTCGTACGCCGCGCTTCTGAAAACCAAGGAGTGCGTCATTTCAATCCCCACTGTCGATTTGATCGATTGCGTTATTGGTGTGGGAACCTGTTCTGGTGCCGACACAGACAAGTTTGCAACCTTCGGATTGACGCCCGTGAAAGGCAAACATGTCAGGTCACCCTTGATTAAGGAATGCCTGGCCAATATCGAATGCAAGGTTGTCGATATCATCGAGAAACACAACATTGTTGTCCTCGAAGGCCTCGCCGCCTACATCGATGAGTCACGCAAAGAGACACGAACCCTTCATTCAGTGGGTGATGGTTCCTTTGTCGTGGACGGACGCAAACTGGATAGAAGAGAAATGATGCAGTCGAAGCTACCAGAGGGTGTCCAGGTGGTTAGTCAATGATAATGAGCGCCACCGGCGTCCACTTGGCAGGCAATGAACAGTCATCGACGAGTCACTGACCTGGTGCGTTCCCGAGCGTTAATAAAAGCCTTCCGGGTAATACGTTGAGACCTGTCAGGTGAAGGCGAGCCAGCGTCAACGTTGCCACGCAATAAGTGCATTTTCCGCTGGCAGAAAGGCGTCTGAGTGCCAGGCGCGTACCCGAGGGGTGTAGCCATCCACGGGCCGCGTGGCAGCGACCGAGGTGGAAAAGATATAGCCTTGGATGGCGCCGGGTATGGGGCCGACAGCGTTCATCGGCAGGCATTCTGCCGGGTGTCCATCGCACGGGGCGGCATAGAGTTCCACCCTTACCCACTCCGGTGCGATCTCCCCCAGATAGACCGGCACGCTGATGTACAGCCACTCGCCGTCGTGTTTCGCATCGACCGTGCCGAAATGTATGTTGTCCCATCCCAAGGCAACCGCCTTGTGCCAGGCATGAAGCCCACGTGCGAGTTCAGCCTTATCCTTGCTACGGCGTCGGAACGCCTGGATCGCCGGTTGGTAACAACAACCCAGGTATTCGAGCAGCATGCGATTGCTACTGAATTGCGGCCCCAGTTGCGACATGCTGGCGCGCATGCGTTGCACCCAGTCTCGTGGAATTCCCTGCGTGTCGCGTGTGTAAAAGGTGGGCACTACTTCTTCTTCGAGCAGGCGGTACAAGCACTCGGCGTCGGCTACATCGTCGCTGGGGGCGTCGTCGCCGATTGCCCAACCGCAGGTGGGCTGGTACGCCTCCGCCCACCAACCGTCCAGTTGGGACAGGTTAAGTCCGCCATTGACCAGAACCTTCATCCCACTGGTGCCACAGGCTTCCCATGGTCGTCGCGGTGTATTGATCCAGACATCGACGCCTTGCACCAGATGTTGGGCCTGTTCAATGTCGTAATCCTCCAGGAACACGACATGCCTTCGCAGATTTGGACGATGAACAAACTCCATCCATGCCTGGATCAGCTGCTTGCCCTGCTCGTCACTGGGATGGGCTTTACCGGCGATGATCAGTTGGACGGGTCGATGCTCATCGGTTAGCAGGCGGCTCAGGCGCTCCGGGTCATGCAGCAACAAATTCGGTCGCTTATAGTCGGTGAATCGCCGCGCGAAGCCGAGCGTAAGGCAATTGGGATCGAGCACCTGCGCGGCTTCTTCGACCCGCTGAGGTGACTCGCCACGCTGTCCAAGGTGCCATGCCAAACGGTGACGCGTGTAATGCACCAGATCGCGGCGTTGCTCGGCGGCCATCGTCCACAAGGCCCTGTCATCACTGTGGGAGACCGTCCCTGAGAGAGACTCCACCGTGCCGAGCCAACGTTCCTTGCCACAGGTGCTAGTCCATAGGTGATCGGACCACACCGAATCCCAGGATGGCACATGGACGCCGTTGGTAATGTGCCCCACAGGTATCTCTTGAAGCGGCCAGCGTGGATAAAGATCACTGAACAATTGACGGCTGACCTCGCCATGCAAACGACTCACGGCATTGCACTGGGCGCACCCACGCAATGCCAGAAAAGCCATGTTGAACGGCTCATCGTCGTCCGCCGGATCACGCCGGCCCAACGCAAGCAGCTCGCGCAATGAAATGCGACAGTCTTCGAGATACTCACGCGCGTACTTGTAAATGAGCGAGGGTGGAAATAAGTCGAAACCCACAGCCACTGGCGTATGCGTTGTGAATACGTTACCTGCACGCGTTGCCCACCATGCTTCCCAGAACGATGTACCCATCTTGTGCATAAAGCGACGGGCACGTTCCAGCACAAGCAGTGCGGCGTGACCTTCGTTAAGGTGGCACACGTCAACGTCGATACCCAGTGCGTCGAGTACCGCCCAGCCACCAATGCCGAGCACCACTTCCTGGAGCAAACGCATTTCCGAGCCGCCGCCATACAACTTAGAGGTGATACCGCGGTCGGCGGGCCCATTGCGCAGATCGTTACTGTCCAGCAGATACAGGCGCGTACGTCCGACAATGGCCTGCCATATACGCAAATACAAAGTGCGACCGGGAAGTTGCAGCACGATTTTCAGCCAGGCGCCGTCATTTCCGATCGTTGGCTGAATCGGCAGGCTGGTGGCGTCGTTGTAGGGATAGGCCTCATGCTGCCTGCCTTGCGCGTCGATGTATTGCCGAAAATAGCCTTCCTGATAGAGCAAACCCACCCCAAGTATCGGAACGCCCATGTCGCTCGCCGTCTTCAGGTAATCTCCTGCAAGCACACCGAGTCCGCCGGCGTAGAGCGGAAAGGCCTCACTCAAACCGTACTCCATGCTGAAATAGGCGATCCGCGCCGAATCCCTGGCCCCTTGCTGCTGTGCATACCAGCCTGAGTCGTCGAGATAACGCCGGTGCTCTGCGATGGCGTGCGCCAGTTTCTGCGAGAAGTCAGGATCTCGGCAGAGTTCGTCAAGACGCTGCTGCGAAGCATTCTGCAGAATCATCCACGGATTATGGGTACGCACCCAAAGTTCCGGGTCAATCGATTTCCACAGGTCGTCGAGTGCATGATTCCAGGTCCAGCGCAGGTTAAGCGCGAGGTCGGTCAGTGCGCAGAGTTGCTCTGGCAACTCACGTGGCAAGAAGGCATACACGTCGATACCTCAATGTAATCGGCAGTTTTGCGGATCTTGATCAGGCGTGCCATGAGGCAACGGTTTTACGGTGTGCGATTAAGTGACAGGCGCTTTTCCACCGCCAGAACATGCCGGGTCGTGGCGAGCACTGCATCCGGATTGAGGCTTATCGAGTCGATGCCAATTTCCACCAGAAATTCAGCCATCTCAGGATAGTCAGACGGCGCCTGTCCGCAAATACCGGAGTGGCGGCCGTTACGTTTTGCTCCCTCCACCGCCAGGCGAATCATCTGTTTAACCCCCGGATCGCGTTCATCGAAATCGAAGGCGACGATTTCCGAATCGCGATCAACGCCGAGGGTCAACTGGGTCAGGTCATTGGAGCCGATGGAGAATCCGTCGAACAGTTTGGCGAAGGCGTCGATCAGGATGACGTTGTTGGGGATCTCGCACATGACGTAGACCTCCAGTCCGTTTTCTCCGCGCTTGAGGCCATGGCTGGCCATTGCTGCCAACACCTTTTCGCCCTCCTCCACTCTGCGGCAAAAAGGGATCATCAACTTGACGTTAGTCAGGCCTATCTCGTCGCGCACCCGCTTCATTGCCGCGCACTCCAGCGCAAAACCTTCGGCATAGGCGCTATGGGTATAACGGGACGCCCCACGAAAACCGATCATCGGGTTGTCTTCTTCCGGCTCGAAATACTGACCGCCCAGCAGGGTCGCGTACTCGTTGCTTTTGAAGTCGCTCATGCGCACTACGCAGGGTTTTGGATACACCGCCGCCGCAATTGTGGCGACGCCTTCGGCCAAGGTCTTGACGAAAAAATCCGCAGGATCATTGTAAGCAATGCTCAAGGCCGCGATTTTTTCACGTGTTGCGTCATCCACCTTTTCCGGGTGTACGAGTGCCATCGGATGCACCTTGATGTATTCATTAATAATGAATTCCATACGCGCCAGACCAATGCCATCCACCGGTAGCGAGGCAAGACTAAAGGCCTGATCAGGATTGCCCAGGTTCATCATAATCTTTGTTTTTGGATGTCCCAGCTGGCTGAGATCGGTGTGCTGAATGTCAAAACCCAGAATGCCTTCATAGACATTTCCGGTTTCGCCTTCCGCGCAGCTGATGGTGATCGGGGTGCCGGTTTCTATTATGTCTGCCGCGTTTGCGGTTCCCACGATGGCGGGAATGCCCAGCTCACGTGAGACGATGGCGGCGTGACAAGTACGTCCGCCCCTGCTCGTCACGATAGCCGCGGCGGTCTTCATGACAGGTTCCCAGTCGGGTGCCGTGGTATCTGAGACCAGCACCTCGCCCGGTTGAAAATCACTGAGATGCTTGGCATCGTTGATGACACGCGCCTTGCCGGCGCCAATTCTGGTGCCGACCGCCCTGCCCTTAAGCAGCACTGTCGATCTTTGCTTGAGATGGTAAATCTCAAGCACGCTGCCTTTCTTTTGCGACTCCACCGTTTCCGGTCGCGCCTGCACTATATATAACCGGCCATCGATGCCGTCTTTGGCCCATTCCATATCCATGGGTTTGTAAAAACCGGCTTTGCCCGAATAGTGGTTTTCAACCTTGATGGCATAGTCGGCCAGCACCATCACATCCGCATCAGAGATGCAGAAGCGGGTTCGTTCTTCGCCGGGCGTATCAATATTCTTGGTGTATTCCACCGCGATAGTGCCGGTATTGAGCTCGCCGGCAAAAATCATCTTCTTTGCTTTGCTACCCAGGCTGCGCTTCAAGACAGCACGATAACCCTGCAGAAAGCTGGGTTTGTGCACATAGAAACTGTCGGGGTCTATCGTGCCCTGCACGACATTCTCGCCGAGCCCCAGCGCGGCATTGATGAAGACGACATCCCTGAAGCCTGTTTCCGTGTCCAGCGAAAACATCACGCCACTGGCCCCTATATCGCTACGCACCATCTTCATGACCACGACGGCGAGATAGACCTTGTAGTAATCAAAGCCATTGTCGTATTTGTAGTGGATGGAGCGGTCGGTAAAGTTGGACGCCAGGCAACGTTTGTAGGCATCGAGCAGATCACCGTCAGTGGCGATGTTGAGATAGGTATCGTTCTGCCCGGCAAATGAGGCCTGCGGCGAATCTTCAGCGGTCGCCGAGGAACGTACCGCCAATGAAATGTTTTCGCCGTATTCCTGTTTGAGTTGGGCATAACTTTGCAAAATCGCCGTCTTTAGATCTTCCGGCAATGAACAGCCATATACGATCGCCCTCGCCTTTTTCCCCCGCGCCTGCAAATCCTTGATGTTGTCGGGGTCGAGTCCGTCAAGTGCCGCATGCAGAGGCTGCCAGGCGCCATTGTGATCAAGCACATAACGATACGCCTCAACGGTGATGGCAAAACCGTTGGGGATGCATACACCCTCAGTCGTGAGGTTCTGGTACATCTCACCCAGCGAGGCGTTCTTGCCACCGACCAGCGATACATCGTTGATACCCAGCTCTTTGAACCAGCGGATATGTGAATGCATCACGATATTTCTCCATTTGATGGGGGGAGACTTTGTCGGCCGCTTCTACTTGATATAGAGCTTTATGGCTTGATGCCGCCTGCGTGTGTTGATTTAGATCAATGAGCGCCCTTTGAGCAGCAATAGCCGGGAGTATCAGCCCGCTTTTTGATGTATGCAGAGGGCGTAGCTGGACGAGAAGTACCGCCGCTACCAAGACCTCACCGTCTGCAATGGCAGCCGGCTCTGGTCACTTGCGCCGATTGAGCGTTGAATGATGTAGCCGAGCCGTCCGCCATCCTATTCAGGATCAAACCCATGACCCGTTCTGTTCCTGTAAACGCCGACGATCTGGAGCGACTGCATAATCGATCGTTCGAGGAAATCGTCATCGGCGAGTCCGCCTCTCTGGAGCGCACCCTGACAGCTCAAGACATTCAGCTGTTCGCACTGGTCTCCGGCGATGTGAACCCGCTGTACGTCGATCCGGAATTTGCTGCCACCACCCACTTCAACACTGTTTTCGCCCATGGCATGTGGGGGGGAGCGTTGATTTCGGCGTTGATTGGTACGCAGTTGCCAGGGCCCGGTTCGGTGCCCTTGGGGCAAACCCTCAAGTTCCTTGCCCCGGTACGCATCGGTGACACACTGACGGTCTCGGTGACGGTTACTGCTCGCGACGTAGCGCGGTATCTGCTCACGCTGGCCTGTACCGGCATCAATCAGGAAGGCGTGGTCGTGCTGGAAGGTGAATCCCTGGTCCACGCGGCCGGCGAGCATATCGATGTGCATCGAGCCAGCCTGCCGGGCATAGAACTGCGCCACAGCGCCGACGGTCTGAATCGTTTGTTGCAAGCCTGCCAGACGCTGGAACCGATCCGCGTTGCGGTGGTACATCCTTGCGACGAGGTGAGTTTCGAGGCGGCCCTTGATGCCCGCGATGCAGGGTTGATCGACCCGATCCTGATTGGCCCAAGAGCCAAACTCGAAGCCTTGGCGGCCAAGGGCGGCCACGACCTTTGCGGTCTCACCATTGAATACGTGCCCCACAGCCATGCTGCCGCCCTGCGCGGTGCGCAAATGGCCCGTGATGGTCTAGTCGAAGCGTTGATGAAAGGTAGCCTTCACACCGACGAATTGATGTCCGCCGTGGTGCCGTCGTCGGCGCTACTGCGTACCAAGCGGCGCATCACCCACTGCTTCGTGATGCAGACGCCTTTTTATCCGCGCCCCTTCATCATCACCGATGCAGCGATCAATATCGCGCCGGCGTTGGTCGACAAAGTGGACATCGTGCGTAACGCCATCGATCTGGCACATATCCTCGGCGTCAGTAATCCCCACGTGGCAATTCTCGCAGCCGTGGAAACGGTGAATGCCAACATGCCCGCCACCCTTGATGCCGCAGCGCTGTGCAAAATGGCTGATCGCGGCCAGATCACTGGCGCGGTCCTTGACGGGCCGCTGGCGTTCGACAACGCCATCTCCCTGGCGGCGGCGCGTATCAAGGGCATTCACTCAGCTGTTTCCGGTAAAGCCGACATTCTCGTCGTGCCTGATCTGGAAAGCGGCAATATGCTCGTCAAGCAGCTGGAATACCTGGGCGGTGCCTCCAGCGCGGGTATCGTGCTTGGCGCCAAAGTGCCGATTGTCCTGACCAGCCGCGCCGACTCCGTCGAATCGCGCATCGCGTCCTGCGCCATCGCCGCGCTGGTCGCCCATCACTATCGGGTCACCCCGCCATGAACGGCACGGATAACGGTGAAGTGATCCTGGTCCTCAATGCGGGGTCGTCGAGCATCAAGTTCGCCTTGTTCGACGCCACCTGCAGCCCTTTGGCTCGCACACCACTGTGGCGCGCAAAGGTCGACGGCATCACGGGGCCAAACTCGGTGGTCAGCGAAAACGGCGGCGACGATCAGCCACTGACCCTCGATGCAAAACATCCTTATCACGATGCCCTTGGGTATATTCGTGAGCGGTTGCGAACTCAACTGGTAGGCCGTTCGATCAGGGCCATCGCCCACCGCGTCGTGCATGGAGGGATTAAATACTCCAAACCGGTATTGATCGACACGCAGGTGCTGGCCGACCTTAAAAGCTACATCCCGCTAGCCCCGTTGCATCAGCCCTTCGCACTGGAGGCCATCGAAACGCTGCTGCAAACCCACCCCGACCTGCCACAAGTGGTGTGTTTCGATACCGCCTTCCACCAGACCCTGCCAGACGTGGAGAAAATCCTGCCGCTGCCTTGGTCGGCCTGGGAAAGCGGCTTGCGCCGTTACGGGTTTCACGGACTGTCCTATTGCTATCAATCCGTTGCGCTGGCCGAACGTTATGGCGATCAGGCGCGCGGCCGGACGCTGGTCGCGCACCTGGGCAGCGGTGCCAGCCTGTGCGGTATGCGGGACTTGAAAAGCGTCGCCACCACCATGGGTTTCTCGGCGCTGGACGGTTTGATGATGGGCTCCCGCTGCGGGGCGCTGGACCCTGGCGCGGTGATTTTCCTGATGGAAATCTGGAAGCTGAGCCTGGAGCGGGTCAGCCATATTCTGTATCACGAGTCTGGCCTGCTGGGAGTTTCCGGCATTTCCAGCGACCCGCGCGAATTGCTCAAAGTCGAAGATACTGAGCCTCGCGCGGCCATGGCCCTTGCGTTGTACCTGCGCCGGTTCATCCACGAAGCCGGTGCCCTTGTCGCGGCACTGGGTGGTCTGGACATGCTGGTGTTCACGGCAGGTATTGGCGAACACAACGCGGCGATTCGCTCTCGTATGTGCGCTGGCCTGCAGTATCTGGGTGTCGAACTGAACGAAACGGCGAACCAGGCCAATGCCTCAGTGATCTCGACCCCGGCCAGCCGAGTCAAGGTGGTGGTCGAGGCCACCAACGAAGAATGGGTCACGGCGCTCGATGCCCTGCGCCTGACAGAGCCAGCCAATCAGCAAGCTCGATCCGCCCCGCGCCTCATCCCCTGAAGGTATTCGATGGCTCGCCGAGAAGTGCTGTAAAGCGTCGGCACGCCGGTCAACCCGCCGACGGTGATCGTTAAGCTCAAATGAGGTGCCGATCGTGGGGCTGCCCCGGGCAACAAGGCGCTCTACGGCCTGACATCAGTTTTGTGCGCTTTGAGGGCGACCGCCACCGCCATCGCGTAAAAACTTCTTGAGTGAGGTCAGCGAACGGGTATTGAGCACATCGTGTTTTTCCAGCCAGGCTCGACGCGCCTGAGCGACGCCGTAGCGCAAATAGGAAAAATCCGCGGCGCGATGGGCGTCCGAATTGATGCTGATGAGCACGCCTTGATCCTTGGCGTATTGGCACTGAAGGTCAAACAGATCCATGCGCTGGGGCTGCGAGTTGAGTTCCAGGCAGCAACCACGCTCTGAGGCTGCCTTGATGATTGCAGGCAGGTCCATGTTCAGGGGCGCGCGTTCATTGATCAACCGACATAGGGGATGTGCCAGTACGCTGAAGTAGCGATGATCCATGGCCCTGAGCAGGCGTTGGGTTTGTTGATGCAGCGTCAAGCCGAAATGACTGTGGACGGCGCCCACCACCAGGTCCAGGCGCCCCAGAATGTCATCTGGCAGATCCAGGCGACCGTCTTCGAGAATGTCGACCTCAACGCCCTTGAGCAAGGTCATGCCCTGCAAGCGGGCGTTGAGCGCATCGATCTGGTCGATTTGCTTCAACAATCGATCAGTGTCCAGGCCATGGGCCACCCTGAGGGACCGGGAGTGGTCGGTAATCGCCAGGTATTCCAGTCCGGCGTGCTGCGCCGCAAATGCCATCTCTTCCAGGCTATTGCCTCCATCCGAGTCACGGGTATGAGCATGCAAGTCACCTTTGAGGTCGCTCAACTCAATCAGCCTCGGTAAACGACCTGTCAGTGCCGCCTCGACTTCACCGCGATCTTCGCGCAGTTCCGGCGTGATCCATACCAATCCCAAGGCCTGATAAACCGCCACCTCGGTGGCACGGGCCACGCATTCTTCGGCCTTGAACACCCCATATTCGTTGAGTTTGAGCCCCAGCTTCCGGGCCCTCTGGCGAATCGCGATGTTATGCGCCTTGCTGCCAGTGAAATACACCAGAGCGGCGCCAAATTGCGCCGGCTTTACAATGCGCATATCCACTTGCAGGCCTGAGCCCAGCACGACGCTGGCACGCGTGCGCCCTTTAACCAACACGGTGGAAATCTCCGGGTGCTTGAGCAAGTGTGCCGTGACATTCACAGAAGGCGCTGCGGCCACGAGGAGGTCGATATCACCGACAGTGTCGCGCATGCGACGCAAGCTTCCGGCCACCGTCGCTTCCTCGATACCCGCAAGCTGCTGCAAGTATTCGATCAGACGGTGCGCCACGGGCTCGACAAACGCCAGCGGCAAACGGCGATCGCTTCCAATCCCCTTCTGCGCGGCACTCAACAGCCGCGTTTCCATCTTTTCGCCGAAACCGGGCAGATGGCGAATGCGCCCCTGTCGAGCAGCCTCGCATAACTGCTGCGCGGTTTCGATCCCCAGATCGTGATACAGGTGCCTGACGCGTTTGGGGCCCAATCCGGCGATGGACAACAGTTCAACCAATCCGGGCGGCAATGTCGAACGCAACCGCTGGCGCAAAGCGCAATTTCCAGTGGTAACGATTTCGTTGATCTTGCCTGCCAGATCAACTCCAATACCGGTCAGTTTGGGCAGTGGTTCGCCACGCGCGATGATCTCTGCCAGCTCAAAGGTCAACGCCCTCAAGGTACGCGCCGCATTACGGTAGGCCCGGATCCGAAAGGGGTTGGCGTCATCGATTTCCAGCAGATCAGCGATTTCGTCAAAAACCTCGGCAATTTGATCATTGCCAATCACCCGCCTGTCCTTGAGCGAGGCCGATAGCCAGTCTGGTAACGGTTCCTGAGGCGGTACGGCGGTGAGCTTCATGGCAGTGCCCGTCCAGTGAAATGAAGAACGCGCGTTTGAGCGTTGATTCGTATTGCACGTCCTTGACTAACAGGTCGGGCTTTTCCCGCGCGATTCCTCAAGCAGTGACGATTTTACGAAAGCGGCAATATGCAAGCTCGCCACGGTAGCCGAGTTCAGCGCTAAATGCCGGTGAGGCACATGCTGTGCGTGTTTTGCGATCAGCCGACCCAGCGAATCTCCGGCGCCTTGTGCGAGACCGGTGCAGGCGCCGATTTCGGATGGCCAACGATAATGGGCGCCACTGGCGTCCACTCGGCAGGAAGGCCCAGTGCATGCTTCCCCTGCGGCGTATCAAGAAAACGTTGGGCGAAACCGATCCAGCAGGTACCCAGCCCGTCAGCGTACGCGGCGAGCATCAGGTTTTCGGCGGCTAATGCGCAGTCTTCGACGACCCACTGACCTGGCGCGTTCCCCGAAATAAGGATGAGTACTGGCGCGTGGTAGAAGATGTGAAAGTTTTCGTCATTGAGTAACGAATGGAAGTGCGCGGAATGGGGGCCAGCGGGCATCGTCTTGAGCATGTAGGCCTTTGCTTCTCGCGAGATCCGATCCAGCACTGCTTGGTCTCGGATCACCGTGAACGTCCACGGTTGTTGGTTGACCGCGCTGGGCGCTTGGGCAGCGGCATTGATCAAACGACGAATGACATTTTCATCAACGGCTTCTGTCGTGTATTCACGCGTGGAGCGCCGGCCGGAGATTGCCTTGTCGATGTTCATGAGTGCATACCTCAAGGTAGGTCATTTCATAAAGTCGTCCACTCACGCAGACCTGCTGCTGATTTAAATCAGATCAGGGCGGAACCGGTGGCAACCGACGATTCGATCGGCTCACCGTTTGAGTGGCAAACAATGCGTGACGGCACTACTGCCCAGTACCTTCACCCCTTGCGGATCGAAGGCTCGGCTTCGCCGGATTTCGCCTTTTGCCCCAGATAGGCGATGAGCTTGTCCAGGGTGTCCACGTGTTGGTAATCGCTTTCAGGAATTGCTATTCCCAGGCTCCGATTCAGAGCCTCGATGACACGAAGCCAATCCATGGAATCCAGATCAACCTCTTCGCGCAGTGACCGATCAGATCGCAACTGCTCGATTTCAAGTTCCGGGGCAATGCCTTTCAAGGCTTTCAATACTTCATCGCGGATCATTTGCGGGTTCATATGCCCTCTCCTCAAAGCGCCTCTGGCGTCTGCAGCAAACGACGAACTTCGCCCAGAAAACGTGCGCCGTAATGACCGTCGCTGACTCGATGATCGGCGGACAAACTGCTAATGACAGTGGGCATGACACACAGCTGGCCCTCTTTCACCCAGGGCCGCTCACTGATACGACCGAAACCGACCAAGGCAACCTGGGGCGGATAGATCACCCCCAATACGCTGTCCACGCCCTGATCGCCGAGTTGAGTGACCGTCAGGCCGGCGCCTCCCAGCTCGGAGCTGCGCAGGGATCCGCTGCGGGCGCGCTCGACCAGGCTGGCCAGTTCACTCATCAAATGAGTCAAGGATGTGTCCGCCACATGATGCAGCACCGGGGCGACCAGGCCACCCTGGCGCAAGGTGATTGCCACCCCAAGGTCGGTATCGAGTGCGGGCTTGAAGGCGTTATCCAGCCAGAAACCATTGAGCTGCGGATAGTCGCGCAAGGCCAGCGCCACCGCTTTGAGCAGCAAGACGCTGGGCAGCAGGCGCTCTTGAAGTGTGCTTTGCGCATTGTGTGCCTGCAGCCAGGCCATGGCTTTATCCAGGGCGATGGTTTCGCTGAGGTAGTAATGGGGAATCTCGCGTTTTGAACGAGTCATGGCCGCCGCAATGGCGTGCCGCATGGCCTGGTCGGGGTCCGGCGGGTGTGCCACATGAGCGGCGGCCTCGATGTCCTCCAGGGTAACGACTCCCTGTGGACCATGGCCTTTCAAATCAGCGGTGCTGACGCCTAGCTCGGCTGCACGCTTGCGCGCCGCGGGAGATATCCGCGGGCGTCTGCCGGACGATGCCTGCTCTTCGATCAGCAGCGGCGCCGCCGTCGTTGTTCGTCGCGCACTGTGCGGATCTTCGCCCGGTTCCAACAACCGGGCGATGGTGGTACCGACCGGGACTTTGGCGCCGATATCGATCAGCAGTTGCGACACCGTGCCCTCATGCCAGCACTCGACATCGATGGCGGCCTTGGCGGTATCGACGACGGCAATCACCTGGCCCGGCTTGACCACATCGCCCGGATGGACTTTCCACTCCAGCAACGTGCCTTCATCCATATCAGCCCCCAGAGAGGGCAATTTGAATTCGATCATCGTTTACCTTCCTGGCCTGATACTTGAATACGCCACGTCATTGCGCTCACCCTGATGTCCCCCGGCACAGTTCATGAGCGGCCGCGACGATCGTCGACACTTGTGGCAGGGCTGCCTCTTCCAGATGCCGGGGATAAGGTATCGGCACTTCGGCGCTGCACACCCGTGCCGGCGGTGCATCCAGCTCGAAAAAGCCTTGTTCTATGATCCGTGTAATGATCTCGGCGGATAGACTGCCGCTGCGCCATCCCTCATCGACCACCAGGGCCCGACGGGTCTTGCAGACAGAAGCCATCAAAGTCTTGTCATCCAGAGGGCGCAGGACACGCAGGTCGATGACTTCGCAATCAATGCCCTCCCCGGCCAGTACCTGCGCAGCCTCCAAGGTCTTGCCGAGTGTGCCGCCGTAAGTGATCAGGGTCAGGTCCTTGCCGGTTCGGCGGACCTTGGCGGAGCTGATGTCCACCGTCTCCCACTCGCCCGCATCACCCTCCAGGTTGTAGAGCTGGGCGTGTTCGAATATCAGCACCGGGTCCGGATCCAGCAGCGCTGGCCAGAGCATGCCGCGTGCATCTTCGATGGTCGCCGGCGCCAGGATTTTCAGCCCGGGAATATGGGCGTACCAGCCCTCCAGGCTGTGCGAATGTTGCGCCGCAAGCTGGCGTCCGGCGCCTGTCGCCATGCGCACAACCAGGGGCACGGAGAACTGTCCACCGGACATGTGCCTCAAGGCAGCAGCCGTATTCATCAACGGATCGAGGGCGAGCAGACTGAAGTTCACGGTCATGATTTCGACAATCGGCCGCATGCCCCCCAAAGCCGCCCCTATACCGGCTCCCACGAAACCCAGCTCGGACAATGGCGCGTCTCGAATGCGCTCGGGGCCAAACGCCTCAAGCAACCCCAGGGACACGGCATAACTGCCACCGTAGCGACCGACGTCTTCGCCCATCAGAAATACCCGTGGGTCCCGCTGCAGCGCCTCACGTATTGCCTCGCGCAGCGCCTCGCGATAGCTCATACGAATGCTCATGGCGCCGCCCTTGGGGTGTAGACATCGCGAGACAAATCCTCGAGCGGCTCCAGGCTACCGCTTTCGGCATAAGTAACGGCGGCTTCCACTTCAGCGTCCACCTGGGCGAGGATCGCCAGAAATCCGGGTTCGTCCAAAAGACCCTCGGCCTTAAGCTGTGCACTGTACGTATGGATCGGCCCATGGGTCTTCCATTGCTCCACCTCGTCCTTGTCACGATACAGCTGTGGGTCGAACATCGAATGGGCACGAAACCGATAGGTGCGGAACTCCAGAAAAAAAGGCCCACGCCCCGCACGGATGTGTTCAACCGCATCACGAGCGGCTTCATACACCGCGATCACGTCCATGCCATCGACGGACCGGGTATCGACTTTGTAGGCCGAGGCTTTCACACACAGGTCCGTTTGCGACTGCGAACGGTCCAGGGCAGTCCCCATCGCATAGAGGTTGTTTTCACAGCAAAACAGCATCGGCAGTTGCCACAATGCGGCCAGGTTGATGGACTCATGGAAAGCCCCTTCCGCCATCGCGCCTTCACCAAAAAAACAGGCTGAAAGACGCGATCCACCTTGCATACGTTCAGCGAGCGCCAGACCGACCGTCAGTGGCAAGCCACCCGCGACAATGGCATTGCCGCCGAAGAATCGTGTCGTGGCATCAAACAGGTGCATTGAGCCGCCGCGCCCTCGCGAGCATCCTTCCTGGTGCCCATACATTTCGGCCATGATTGCTTTCATGGGGACGCCCTTGATCAGGGCGTGGCCATGTTCGCGATACGTCGCGACCACCGCATCGTTGGCTGCCAGTGCATGCAGTACGCCGACGGCGACCGCTTCTTCACCGATGTACAGGTGCAGAAAGCCACGAATCTTGCCCTCCCCGTACAACTCGCCAGCGCGCTCCTCAAGACGACGGATACGCACCATGTCCCGCAGCAGGTCGAGAGCAATGTCCTGGGACCGCGGTGGGAGGCTCATGGCGCACTCTCCATGCTGGAAGTGTCGCCTTCAGGCAAACCCAGTTCCCGGGCCTTGAGCAGACGCCGCATGAGTTTTCCGCTACGGGTGTGCGGAAGCACTTCCACAAATTCCAGTTCCTTGGGCGCAACGACCGCCCCGAGGCGCTTGCGTCCATGACCGAGCAACTCGTCGTGCAGGGCCTGGCTGGCAGTGAAACCACGTTTGAGTGAAACAAAGGCTTTCACGGTTTCACCCAACAGCGGGTCGGGCTTGCCGATCACCGCGGCCTCGGCTACGGCCGGGTGTTCCATGAGGGAGCTTTCAACTTCGAACGGACCGATCAGGTGACCCGCCGACTTGATGACATCGTCGCTGCGACCAATGAACCAGTAGTAACCATCGGCATCGCGACGCACGAGATCGCCGCTCAGGTACCACTCGCCGACAAAGCAGTGACGATAACGCTCCTCCTGCCCCAGGTAGGTACGGAACATGGCAGGCCATGGCTGTTTCAAGGCAAGGTCACCGACCTCGTTGTCAGCCAGAAACGCCAGTCCGCCCTCTTCTCCTCGAACGACGATGGCCGCCTCGACACCCGGCAGCGGCTTACCCATGGAGCCTGGTTTGATGGGCATGGCAACTGTGTTGGCAATCATGATGCCGCCGGTTTCGGTCTGCCACCAATTGTCGTGGATCGGCAGCCCAAGCACCTCTTTGCCCCACCAGACAGCCTCGGGATTAAGCGGCTCGCCGACGCTGGCGATAAACCGCAGACTCGGAAAACGATGGCCGCGCGCCAACTCCGCCCCCGCTTTCATCAGCAGGCGAATGGCCGTCGGGGCGGTATACCAGACCGTCACCTGTTGCTCCTCAAGTATCCGGTACCAACGCTCGGCATCGAATTCATTGCCCTCGACCACACTGGTGACGCCCAGCAACAACGGGGCAAAGATCCCGTAGGAAGTACCGGTCACCCAGCCCGGATCGGCGCTGCACCAATAGACATCTTCGGGGTGCAAGTCCAGGGCGTATTTCCCGGTGACGCGATGGGTCAGCGCCGCGCCATGGGCATGCAACACGCCTTTTGGAGTGCCTGTCGTGCCGCTGGTGAAGTGTAAAAGTGCCGGGCTGTCGGCGGTCGTATTGGCAACGGTGAAGGCTTCCTCTGCCTGCGCCAGCAGTTGATGCAGATTGAGCGTCCCCTCGATCTGCGCCGTATCACCGCCGTTTTCGTCGTACAGCAGCACATGTTTGAGTGCCGGCAAACGCTCGCGTATGGCCGCGACCTTGCGCCGGTAGAGGGTTTCGCTGGTCAGTAACACATTGCCTTCGCCAAGACGCATACGGGTTTCGATGGGCTCCGGGCCGAACGCACAGAACAATGGCGACACCACGCAACCGAGTTTCAGGCCACCGAGCACCCCCAGATACAGTTCCAGCCCTCGGCCACAGAGTACAAATAGTCGATCACCGGGCATCACGCCCAGCTTTTGCAATACATTGGCAAACCGGTTGGTCAGGATGCTCAGTTGGGCGTAACTGATGTCGCAACTACCCCCGTTGCGATCAAGAATGCGCAATGCCGTATGCCGTCGACGCGCCCCTTGCGCATGCCGATCCACGGCCTCATACGCCAGGTTCAAACCGCCGCCCGGCAAACCGGCCAGCGCATTGGCTTCCACCTGCCAGGAAAAGGCCTCCCGAGCTTGCACGCTATCGAGCCAATTCGGCGCTAACGGCAAGTTGGCCAGGGTTTTCTTAATGATCGCTGGATGCATGTTTGCCACCTTGAGTCGTCTTCGGTCCGTCCCTAGACCGCCAGGACACTGCAGGGCACCTGATACAGAATATGTTCGGTCGTGCTGCCCAGCAGTTTCTCCACCCCGTGGTACTGGACTCTGCCCATCACGATCACATCTATGTTGTGCTTGTTGGCGAACTCGCTCAGCGCCGAAACGGGATGTCCCAGAATGAAATGTCGACGGTTAGCAGGCACACCGTACCGACCGGCGAGTTTCAGAAACGATTGTTCCAGCTCTTTGCGCAGCCCCTTGGTCAGCTCCGACAGTTTCAAGCCACCGCCCAATTCCTCCAGGTAGTCTTCCGTAATGTCATAGGCATACAGCAGGTGCAACTCGGCATCACACTGTATGGCGAGGCTGGAAGCCTGGTGGATAATGCGGTCATTCAACTCACTGTTCTCAGGCCCACCCGCCGAAGCATCAACCGCCGCCACAATCTTGCGCGGCAGGACATGGCGAGCCTCGCCCACCAGATAAACCGGTACCGGACAGTGGCGCAGCAAGTGCCAGTCCAGCGGGGTGAAAAACGTGCGCTTAAGCGCTGATTCTTGCTGGATTTCCTTAATCAACAGGTCGGGCTGCAATTCCTTGACGTGATACAGGATGTCTTGCTCCATGTCATCAGCCCACGCCACCTCGGTGGTCACCTCGATCCCTCTGCCACGCAGAAGTTTGGACTGGTCCTCCAGCCAATCGTGATGGTCCTGCAGGTAACGCTCCCGAGCCTTTTCCCGGTCGCCTTCTTCGAGCAGCGACAACAGTTTCAACGCAGGAATCAACGTCGCAATATGCAAACGTGCACCGCTGGCCCTGGCGAGCGCTGCTGCATGGTCGATTGCCGGAGAATGGCGCAGGGCCAGGTGGAGGATGAGTAACAGTTGTTGATACTGGCTCATGGTCTGACTCCAGGCAGAGGGTTCAACGCCTGCCGTTGGCCTCGTAGGGCTCAGCCGTTGCGTCCACGCCGGACCAAGCACCAGCGCTGATTCAGGTTGCTCCGCTGGAAAGTGCCTGACGTTGATAAATATCAACTACCGGCGTGAGCCCCCGTAAGAGGAGCAGCCTTTCATTCCACCGTACTTGATCAATATCAATCGGAGCAGGCCTTCCCTTCTTCACACTGCCGAAAAGTCCGCAGACGACGTGGAGGCGAGAATGCACACCCCGCAAGACGAGGTCATAGCCTTTCTCTCCAGGCCGTCCAGCTATGGCGCGTCAAACCAACCCGTGGAGCGTATCGAGACCCATGGTTCGGTGATTTTTCTGCATGCCAACCGCGCCTACAAACTCAAACGCGCCGTGGCGTTTGCCGAGCTGGATTTCCTCAGCCTGGAAAGCCGCAAAAACGCCTGCGAGGCAGAGTTACTGCTCAATCGACGGACTGCGCCGACGCTGTATTTGAGCCTGTGTCCGATCAATCGCCAGGCGAATGGCCAGTTGGCGCTCAACGGTTGCGGACCAGCGGTTGACTGGCTCGTGGTGATGCGCCGCTTCGCTCAGGATCGGCTGTTTGACCGTATGGCCGTTGAAGGACGTCTGACTGAACCGATGATGGAACAGTTGGGGGCTGAGATCGCCCGCTTTCATGCCAATGCACCCATCACTCCTTCTTACGGTCACATCCCGGACCTGTATGAAGAAATCGAGAAAAACCATCGGGAAATGTCTCGCTACCCACCCATCCTCGATTTCGCGACAGTCACCGCGATTGCTCATACCTCCCGGACCCTGTTGGAGTCGTTGACCGGCTGCCTCGAAGATCGCCGCCGTGAGGGCCGCGTTCGCCGTTGCCATGGTGATATGCGCTTGGCCAATATCTGCCTGCTCGACGGTCAGCCCACCCTCTTCGATGGCATCGAGTTCAGTGACCGGCTTTCCTGCATCGATGTGCTCTACGACCTGGCTTTTGTGCTGATGGACCTGCAACACCATGGCCTGAACAGGTTAGGTGCTCGGCTGTTGTCCAGTTACCTCAACCACAGTGATGTGCAGGAAGACTGCAAACCCTTGGCGTTTTTCCTTTCTTTGCGGGCTGCCACGCGCAGCTTCTCCCTTGCGGGTGCAGCGCTACGTCATGCCGATCCGGCCAAGCGATACGAGAAAAAAGAAAAAGCTGTCCAGTTGATGCACCAGGCACTGAGTTACTTGCACGGCGAAAACCCGATTCTCAATCACCTGGCGATGTCTGAGGCGGTCTCCTATACATGACGTTACCCACGATGGGCGTTTCATTCAGGGAAAGGGGCCTGGGCTGGTGATTCCTTTTCCGGAATATCCGTCATGGTCGCCTCGGTCAGCAGCAAGATACTGGCGACTGAAACAGCATTTTCGAGGGCAATACGCACCACTTTGGTCGGGTCAATGATGCCGGCTTCGTACATGTCGACATAGCAATTGGCAGACGCATCGAAGCCAATGTTCCCAGGTTCGGCGAGCATGCGCGCAACCACGACGCCGGCATCCACTGCCGAATTTTCAGCGATGAGTCTGGCCGGAGCTTCCAGCGCCCGGCGAAGAATCTGCAAGCCGGTCCTGGCATCGCCCTCATATCGGGCCTCTTCGGCCGCGATAATCGGGACGGCCTTGAGCAACGCAAGACCACCCCCCGGCACAATGCCTTCGGCGATCGCCGCCCGGGTCGCTGAGATGGCATCATCCAGCGCATCCTTGCGCGCCTTCATTTCGGCTTCGGAAGGCGCCCCGACCCGGATCACCGCAACACCGCCAGACAGCCTTGCCAGTCGTTCCTGAAGCTTTTCACGGTCGTAATCGCTGGTGGTACTGTCTAGTTGCGCACGGATCTGCTGCAAACGCGCCTCGATGGCCTCGCGCGTACCGGCGCCCCCTATCAGCGCCGTGCTGTCTTTTTGCACCACGACTCGATGTGCACGTCCCAACTGGTTCAGTTCCACCTGTTCCAGAGTGACGCCCAGTTCGCTGGAAACCAC
Source organism: Pseudomonas mandelii (assembly GCF_002251635.1). Classification (GTDB taxonomy): domain Bacteria; phylum Pseudomonadota; class Gammaproteobacteria; order Pseudomonadales; family Pseudomonadaceae; genus Aquipseudomonas; species Aquipseudomonas mandelii_B. Next base: position 4,644 of record NZ_NMOJ01000005.1, on the reverse strand, counting down.
CGTTGCCCCCGTCAGAACGGCCATGTCCTGCAGCATTTCCTTGCGCCGATCACCAAAGCCCGGAGCCTTGATCGCCACCGCTCGCAGAACACCGCGTATCTGGTTGACGACTAGCGTGGTCAACGCCTCACCCTCGATATCGTCCGCGATCAAAACCAGTGGTTGCCCGCTTTTAGCCACGAGTTCAAGCAAGGGCAGCAAGTCTTTGAGTGCACCGATCTTATGGTCACAGAGCAGCAAGTAGGCGTCATCGAGTTCGACCTGCATCTTCTCGGCATCGGTGACGAAATAGGGTGAGACATAACCCCGGTCAAACCGCATGCCTTCCATGACTTCGACCACTGTTTCGGTGGTCTTGGATTCCTCGACACTGACGACGCCTTCAACGCCGACCTTTTCCAGAGCGTCTGCCACCAGCTGACCGATGACGGCATCGTTATGCGCCGACAGCGAGGCGACCTGGGCCTTTTCCTTGGGGGTGCTGACCGGACGTGACTGGGCGGCCAGGGATTCGACGACCAACAACAGCCCGCGATCCAGGCCGCGCTTGAGGTCGATTGCACTGGCGCCCGCGACGACGTTACGGATGCCATCGGCCAGGATTGCATGGGCCAGCACCGTTGACGTACTGGTTCCGTCCCCTACCGCATCGCCTGTGCGTTCGGCCGCCTGACGCAGCATTTGCGCGCCCAGGTTTTCCTCGGGGTCGAGCAAGTCAATGCGTTTGGCGATCGTGACGCCATCATTGCAGACCGTTGGATTGCCCCATTTACTCTGGATCAGTACCGATTTTGATTTTGGCCCCAACGTCACTCGCACGGCGTCTGCCAACTGTGTGGCGCCACTCAGGATTTTCTCGCGGGCTGCAGCACGAAACACGATTTTAGTGTGAGCCATCAGGGTGTTCTCCTGGCCAGTTTTACAACAAGTGCGTTTTGGCAGCTTCTATGAACTGGCCCGGGCGACGTTGACTTTTATCAACAAACTCACAACGCCACCGCGCCCCAGACCGCCCAAACAATGCGCGCACCGTCGGGATGACCGACTGTCAGTTCACGTCCCGGAATTGACAAAGATCAATTCGCGCAGCAAGAAACAGAGTCCAAATGAGGGTGTGTGTTCAGCAGGCTGGAAGGAGAAGGGATCTGTTTTTCAGTCACGGTTTCACGGTTACAGGTGAGATCTTTTCCCATTTGATGCGCGAGGAGAAAAGCCATGGACAAGTTTCAGCAGAGTCAAAAAAGCAAGCTGTTCAAAACATCCACTCATGACCCCTATTGCTCGCAGCGGGTTGAAGGTTCAGCCATCTGCCCGCAGTGTGATGCGGTCTATCAAGCCGGGAACTGGACTTGGAAACACCCTGAAAATACGGTCATTCATGATGCGCAAACAGTGACGTGCCCAGCCTGCCGACGCATCGATGACAACATGCCAGCGGGGACGCTCACGTTATCGGGCAGCTTCTTGCTCAAGCATCGAAATGAAATCATCAACCTGATCAAAAACACCGAAAAAAAGGAAAAAGCCGAGCATGCCCTGGAGCGCATCATCGGCCTTACCGACTCAGCGGCTGCTCTAATCGTGACCACGACCGGCATCCATCTCGCGAATCGCCTGGGCCATGCACTGGAAGCCGCGTTCAAAGGGAACTCTGATTACCGGTACGGCGATGATAAGTATGGCTTGAGCGTTAACTGGACACGTGACGAATAGAACCGGGCGCGGTTGTCTCAATATGGAAAGTTGAGGGGGGATCAGGACACCGAGCTCACCTTCTTGTGCTTCCAGAAGGAGTACGACCATGGCCACCAATGAATCAGCCTCGCCGCATGCAACCAACCTTAAATCGATCAGCCATAGCAGGGCGTTGTTTTTTGAAGCCGACCGTTTGAACGATCAAGCCTATGCATTTTTGAACGAGCCCGTTTCGGCGCAGACCATCCATAAGTTTTCTGACGCAAAAAAACGGGCGGATGAAAAATACCGACAAGCCTGGCAGGAATGGTTGCATACCAGGGACAAGAACAACCGATGACAGCACGTGAATGCTGTTGGGTCAGCAGCGTAGCCAGCCGTGGCATGGCGTCCGGCGTCAGCGATCAGTCGGGCTCGATTGCACGCTTTTCCGAAACCGTGCTGAGCGTTTCGGCGTTCTCGTTGTTACGCCGGACGTTGGGGCTGAGCCAGACGCAGACACTGAATAATCTTCCCTACGTGTTACGCGGCAAACTGGCGGGCGGCTTGTTTGGAACGGTGCGCTTCGTCGACACCGGAAAACTGCGCTTGCCGAGGTCGACAGCCCGGAACTCGGTCATACCGACAATGAATATCCCCTGTGGGAGCGACATCAATGTGGGATGTGCCGGCCTCATCGCGAGCAAGCTCGCTCCCACAGGGTTCCTGGCCGGCCGGGAGATTTGTGATCGACCCCATCGCTCCCGCAGGAGGGTCATGAGGTGAAGCGAACACCCGGTTTAGGCCGTTCATCGACGGTCAACTCGAACACATCGGGGCGCGCGTAGTGACCGACGACATCGAAGTCATACCGCGCGCGGACCAAATCGTCAGTGTCGATTTCAGCGGTGAGCAACCCGGCCTCGTTACGCAGCGGCCCCGCCAGAATGTCTCCCATAGGCCCGACAATCACGCTGCCGCCCGCAATCAGCGGTCGATCCGCCGGCCAGTTGGCAATCTCCACGCCCAAGGCTTGCGGTGAGTCCTGAACCTGACATGCACTGACCACGAAGCAGCGGCCCTCATGGGCAATATGGCGCATGCTCACCTGCCACATCTCGCGCTCATCCACGGTCGGCGCGCACCACACCTCCACGCCCTTGGCGTACATCGCTGTGCGCAGTAACGGCATCATGTTTTCCCAGCACACTGCGCCGCCGATGCGGCCTACCGCTGCGTCGATCACCGGCAAGGTCGAGCCATCGCCCTTGCCCCAGATCAGCCGTTCGGTGCCGGTGGGCATCAACTTGCGGTGCTTGGCGACCAGGCCGCCCGACGGCTCGAAATACAGCACGGTGCAATACAGCGTGCTGCCACTGCGCTCAATCACACCGAGTACCAGGCTCGCGCCGGTACGTGCCGACAACCCGGCCAGGGCGTCGGTTTCGGCCCCGGGCACGTCGATGGCGTTGGCAAAATAGCGGGCAAACGCTTCGCGACCTTCCGGCAAACGGTAGCCCAGTTGCGTGCCAAAGCCCTCGCCTTTGGGGTAACCACCGAGCAACGCTTCGGGCATGACCACCAGCGCGGCGCCGGATTCGATAATTGCGTTTTCCCAGGCAAGGATCTGTTCAAGGGTCTCGGCCTTGCCGCCGGGCAAGGCGCCGATTTGCAACGCTGCAACAATGGACTTGGGCATGACGGTCACTCCGAAAGCATTGAGGTGTTGCCCATTCTCCTGCGCCACGGGTTCATGAATAAAGCCCGACTCACTGCTGAATGATATGAGCCAAATGAATATCGCGCAGGTTGACCTTAACCTGCTGAAAACCTTCGAAGCCCTGCACGACGAGTCCAGCGCCAGCCGCGCGGCATTGCGCCTGGGCGTCACCCAGTCGGCAATCAGTGCNGCNCTGCGGCGGCTACGCGAGTTGTATGGCGATCAATTGTTCGTGCGCACCGGCCGTGGCCTGGCGCCGACGCTCAAGGCCAATCAGTTGAAACCGGTAGTGAGCGATGCGCTGAACAAATGCCGTCAGAGCCTGGCGATGGTCGATCCGGCGGCCAATCATTACGACGGGCGTTCGGTCACGGTAGGGTTGTCGGATGATTTCGAGGTGGCCTACGGACGGCGATTGATCGAGACGATTGCGCGCAGTGCACCGAAGTTGCGCCTGATCTTTCGGCAAACCCACAGCCAGATCGTCGCCCAGGCGTTGATGGAGCGCAGCATTGATCTGGCAATCACGGCGGGCGGGTTCAGCGAGCGATTGCTCAGTCGTCAGGTGCTGGGTGAAGGCGGTTATCTGTGCCTGGTGGACCCACTCAGCCTGGCCCCGGGGCAACAGAGCCTCACGCTTGAGGAGTTCGTCGCCCGCGAGCACATTCTGGTGTCGTCCGGTGGCTTTATCGGGATCACCGATGAGGGGTTGGCGGCGCTGGGGCTGAGTCGGCGGGTGTGCGCNTCNACCAGCCATTTTGCCGCGCTGCCGCACTTGCTCAAGGGCAGCCAGGCGNTGGCGACCATTCCGGCCCACGCCGCTCAAAGCATCGCGGCGCTCTGCGGCCTGGCGCTGCTGCCCTGCCCTTTGGCGTTACCGCGCTACCCGATCGAACTCGGCTGGCGCACCAACACGCAGCTCGATCCGGTGGTATTAAAAGTGCGCGAGGCCATTGTCGCAAGTTTTGCCTGAGGCGGGCCTTACTTGGCGGCCATCAAGCGGTTCACTTCGCTGCGCACCATGTTTGCAAACTCCGGGGGCGACATGCCATCGAGTTCGGCGCGAACCCATTCAGCCCATTTGCCTTTGCGCTTGGCACGTTCGCCAAACAACCGTGCAGCCTCGCCCTTGGATTTGCCAAGGTTGCTTTGCCACAGGTCGAACAGACGGGATTTTTCATCTTCCAGCTCGGCGCGTTCGGCGAGGGTTTTGTTGGCCAGATTGAAGCTCATGTTGAATTACCTGCTGC
>NZ_NMOJ01000049.1 GCF_002251635.1 Pseudomonas mandelii | reverse complement strand
TTGTTAGCGCTAAATNTTTGCGCGCTAAGTAAGTGCGAGATGAATGTATCGCGCAAATATTTAGTGCGCAATATAAATTTTTGAAAAAGTTTTGGATTGGAGCAAGGCGCGGACTGGAAGTGCTGAGTTAGAGCGGTTGCGGCAGGGTTTTTTCAGCGAAAAGTTTTTTCGAAAGGGGGGTAATGAGGTCGGCAGGACACCGCTAAATAAATGTGGGAGCGAGCCTGCTCGCGATTGCGGAGTGTCAGTCAATTTCAATGCCGACTGAAACACCGCAATCGCGAGCAGGCTCACTCCTACAGGGGATTTGGGGGCGGTTTGAGGATTAGAGGCTGTCTTGCAAATGGCTGCGCAACGCTTGCAGCTCCGCTTGAAGTTTCTGCAGCCGCTCAAGTGTCATTCCGCTTGCACCGAGGATGCATTGGGGAATACCACGCGCCTTCTCCCGCAATGCGCGCCCCTGTTCTGTCAGCTCGACAATCACCACCCGTTCATCCTCACGGCTGCGAGTACGGCTGAGCAATCCCTCGGCCTCCAAGCGTTTGAGCAAGGGTGTCAGTGAGCCGGGGTCTGTCAGCAGTCGCGTGCTGATTTCGCCTACAGTCAGCCCGTCACGCTCCCACAACACCATCATTGCCAGATACTGCGGATAGGTCAGGCCGAGGGCTTGCAGCAAAGGCTTGTAAACCTTGGTCATCAGCAGCGAAGTGGAGTGCAGGGCGAAGCAAGCCTGATTATCCAGCAGCAGGTCATCGCAGTTATCCGGGGTGTTGCGCTCGGTGGTCATTTCAAAGCCTTGATCAGTGATCGTCATGAATCTAGCGGACGAATCTTTAATGCACCAGACAATTCTAGACTAGTGCCGGTCCAGGGTGTTTTGCAGTGCCAGGTCCCACGGTGGAATGGGGCTGAAGCGGGTTTTCAGGTATTCCAGAAGCAGGCGGCTGCGCGAATTGGGTTGTTGCGACAGTCGCAACGCATAGATGCCGGTGGATTCCGCGGGGGGTAGGCCGTTTTCACAAAACAGTGGCAGCAGTTCGCCACGCACCAGGTATTCACTGGCCAGCCAGGTCGGCAGATGCGCAATACCCAGCCCGGCGAGAGCGCCCGAGAGCAGTGCCTCGGCATTGTTGGCACTCATGCGGATGCGCGCCGGGCGATGCAAGTGCATGTGCCCGTCGCGTTCAAAGCGCCAGGCGAAAGGTGGCGCCAGGCCGTCCCAGTCGAGGCCGTCATGTTCGATCAACTGCGTGGGTTCGGTCGGGACGCCACGACGTTTCAGGTACTCGGGGCTGGCGCAGGCAATGCGCACCATACTCGCCAGCGGCGTGGCCACCAGCCTTGTGTCGGCCATTTGCCCGGCGCGCAGCACCAGGTCAACCTTGCCCAGATTCAGCCCCTGCATGTCGACAAAACTGTCGATCAAATGCAATTGCACGTCGAGGCCGGGGTAGAGCATCAGGAAGTCGGCAATCACCGGCGCCAGATGCCGTCGGCCGAACGCCGCTGGCGCATCGATGCGGATCAAGCCTTCCGGCGCGCTGCTCAGGGACACCGCTTCAGCGCGGGCCAGACGCAATTCCGTCACAATCCGCCGCGCCCGCTCGGCAAACGCCAAGCCTGCGGGAGTCGCGCGCACGGCGTGGGTGCTGCGGATGAACAGCTGGCTACCGACCGCACTTTCCAGGCTGTCGATGCGCCGCGCCACGGCCGAAGGCGTCAGCGGATGCCGGCGGGACGCAGCGGAAAAGCTTCCGGTTTCCAGCACATCGAGGAAAAGGCCCAGCTGTTCGGTCAGGGTATTCGGGTTCATCG
>NZ_NMOJ01000048.1 GCF_002251635.1 Pseudomonas mandelii | reverse complement strand
GTCAGCGCTTATGCGAAGTTGGCATAGCCATTGTGCGTTGCTGTGCGTTTCCCCGCCAGCGTCGACTGCGTAGGATGATCAGCCTGACAAAAGGAAAATCGCCTGTGATTGAGTTCTTGATGTATCTGGTCTTCGGCGCAGCCCTGGGAACACTCGGCGGGCTGTTCGGCATTGGCGGTGGCTTGATCGCGATTCCGTTGCTGGGCGTGTTGTTCGGCCTCGATCAACAGCTTGCCCAAGGCACGGCGCTGGTGATGGTGGTGCCCAACGTAATGCTGGCCCTGTGGCGTTACCACCAGCGCAACCGCATCGAACTGCGCCACGCGCTACCGTTGGGCGTCATGGGCTTCTGCTTCGCCTGGCTCGGCTCGATCTGGGCAGTCGGCCTGGACGCGCAAACCATGCGCGTGGGCTTTGTCGCGTTCCTGATTGCCCTGACGGCCTACAACCTGGTGCGCATGTTTACCGCCAACGCGCCGGCCTCTGCCCAGATGCGTTATTCCTGGCCATGGCTGGGTGTGCTGGGCGCGGCATCCGGCACCATGGGCGGGTTGTTCGGGGTTGGCGGTGCGGTGGTCGCCACGCCGGTGTTGACCAGCCTGTTCGGCACCTCCCAGGTGGTCGCCCAAGGCCTGTCCCTGGCCTTGGCGTTGCCCAGCACCGGCGTCACCCTGGTCACCTACGCCGTGCATCACCAAGTGGACTGGATGATCGGGTTGCCGTTGGCCGCCGGCGGGTTGATGAGCATCAGCTGGGGCGTGAAGATCGCCCACGCCATGCCGGAGCGGCTATTGCGCGGGCTGTTCTGCGGTTTCCTGGCGGTGTGCGCGGTGATGCTGACCTTTAAAGTTTGAAGCCTTCGAGGATGTACTCGGCCAGGCACTCGGTGATCGGTGACGGGTTGTGCAGGTTGCGCACCAGCATGATGCAGGCTTCCGGCAACAGCGGCAGGTCTTCGGCTTCTCCCAGGATGCGCATGTCCGGTGTGATCAGACTTTCCAGTTGCGCGGTCACCGCGAGGCCCGCACTGACCACGGCCATCAACGCCGACAGGCTCGAACTGTTGTAGGCAATGCGGTAGTCGCGACCCATGGCGTCCAGCGCATTGCACGCCCACAGCCGGCAGAAACAATCACTGTTGAACATCGCCAGGGGCAGCGGCGTCTGCTCGTGGGCGTTGAAGCATTGTGCTTCGGCCCAGACAAAACGCTCCTTGCGCAGCAACTGGCCGATTTCAGTACCGGGCTCGCGGGTGACGATCGACAAGTCCAGGTCCTGGCGCTGCAACAGTTGCTTGGTTGATTCGCAGTGAACCTCGATCTGGATCAGCGGGTAGAACTTGGCGAAGCGCGACAGAATCCCCGGCAGGAAGCGCATCACGTAATCGTCCGGCGTACCGATGCGCACCAATCCGACCATATGGGGCTCGCGCAGGGTGTTGAACACTTCGCTGTGCAGTTTGAGGATGCGCCGCGCGTAACCCAGCAATACCTGGCCCTCGGCGGTCAGCTTNACCTGGCGGCCNTCACGTTCGAATAGCTTGCGTTGCAGCACGTCTTCTTCCAGGCGCTTCATCTGCATGCTCACCGCCGATTGCGTGCGATTGACCAGCTCGCCAGCACGGGTAAACCCGCCCTGATCGGCGATGGCGACGAAGGTGCGCAGCACATCCGTATCGATACTGGGGTACGCCGACATCCATCAATCTCCGAGATGGTTACCATCAGAAACATTCGTTGGATTGATCTTAGCGCTGAGGCGAGACTTGAGCCATCCCTAAAGGAGGGCAACAAGATGAAAGGTCATAACGAGCATGTAACGGAAGAAAAATTCTCAATCCACGCGGTCTCCGATCTGTTGCACAAGTTTAGTCGCTGGTACGAACTTCACCGTGAGCGCGAGCTGCTGGCGAGTTTGAGCGACGAAGCATTGAAGGACATTGGCGTGAGTCGTGCCGATGTGGAACATGAGTCGATCAGGCCGTTCTGGGATGATCCGATGCATAAATGATGAGGCCATCGCTACACAAACCCCTCTCTGGTGAGGTAGGTTGCGAGCAGACACGGAGGTATTCATGCCCGCAACGCTGTCCTTTTCCAACAAACAGGCTCGACGTCTGGCGCTGGCCGCCCAAGGGTTCAACGGGCGGCAACCGCCAGCGGCGATCAAACCGGTTCAGCTCAACCGGCTGATTGAACGGCTGGGCATTCTGCAGATCGACTCGGTCAATGCGTTGGTGCGTTCGCACTACCTTCCCTTGTTTTCCCGCCTCGGAAATTACTCCCCCGATTTGCTTGATCAGGCTGCCTGGAGTCAGGGCCGACGTCGCACGTTGTTCGAATATTGGGGCCATGAAGCTTCGTTGCTGCCTATGTCGATGTACCCCTTGATGCGTTGGCGCATGCAGCGTGCGACGCGCGGCGAAGACATCTATCAGCAACTGGCGCGTTTCGGTCGCGAGCAGCAGGACACGATTCGCCGGGTGCTGGCCTCGGTTCAGGAACTCGGCGCACTGGGGGCCGGAAGCTTGTCGACTCGTCAGGAACGGGCGGGGCCCTGGTGGGATTGGAGTGATGAAAAACATGCGCTCGAATGGCTGTTCGCCGCCGGCCTGGTCACCGTCGCCGGGCGGCGTGGTTTTGAGCGGCTTTATGACCTGCCGGAACGGGTGATTCCTTCGGCGGTTCTGCAGCAGCCGTTGCTCAGTGAAGCCGAGGCTCAGCGGGGGCTGTTGCTGCATGCCGCGACGGCATTGAGGGTTGGCACGGAAAAGGACCTGCGCGATTATTTCCGCCTGAACCCGGCAGACAGCCGGCCGCGTCTGGCGGAATTGGTGGAGGCGGGTGAGTTGCTGGCCTGCGAGGTTCAGGGCTGGCGTCAACCGGCCTACTGCTTGCCCGAGCCGAAAGTGCCGCGCAAGGTCGTGGCCAGTGCATTGCTGTCGCCGTTCGATTCGCTGATCTGGGAGCGCAGCCGCACCGAGCGTCTGTTCGGTTTCCGCTATCGGCTGGAGATCTACACCCCGCAGGCAAAACGGGTGTACGGCTACTACGTGCTGCCGTTTTTGCACAACGAACGGATCGCTGCGCGTGTGGACCTGCGCGCCGAACGAGCGTTGGGCCGGCTGGCGGTGCATGCCGTGCATGAAGAGGAGTCAGGGCTGGACGAGGCGGGGATGTTGGCGTTGGCGGTCAATCTGCGGCAGATGGCGGATTGGCTGGGGCTTGAGCAGGTTCAATTGAATTGCCCGCGGGCGAGTGCGGCGCGGTTGCGAGTAGCGTTGGCACAGATTGGTGGTGGCTGACCTGACGCCTTCGCGGGCAAGCCCGCTCCCACAGTGACNGCGCGAATCCTGTGGGAGCGAGCCTGCTCGCGATGGGGGCGACGCGGTTTAGCGTCGAACCTGCTTCAGCGTCTCGGCAATCAGGAACGCCAGTTCCAGCGACTGATCGGCATTCATCCGTGGGTCGCAATGGGTGTGGTAGCGGTCCGACAAGCCATCTTCGGTGATCGGCCGTGCGCCGCCGATGCATTCGGTAACGTTCTGCCCGGTCATCTCGATATGAATCCCGCCGGCATACGAGCCCTCGGCCTGATGCACCTGGAAGAACTCCTTGACCTCGCCAAGAATCTGCGCAAAGTCGCGGGTCTTGTAGCCGCTGCTGGCCTTGATGGTGTTGCCATGCATCGGGTCCGAGCTCCACAGCACCTGCTTGCCTTCACGCTGCACGGCGCGGATCAGGTTGGGCAGGTGGTCGCCGACCTTGCCTGCGCCCATGCGCGCGATCAGGTTGAGGCGGCCTGGNTCGTTGTCCGGGTTGAGGATGTCGATCAGGCGGATCAGGTCCTCCGGGTTCATGCTCGGGCCGACCTTGACGCCGATCGGGTTGTTGACCCCGCGCAGGAATTCGACGTGGGCACCGTCCAACTGACGGGTGCGATCGCCGATCCACAACATGTGGGCCGAGCAGTCGTAGTANTCGTTGGTCAGGCTGTCGCGGCGCACGAAGGCTTGTTCATANTTGAGCAGCAGCGCTTCGTGGGCGGTGAAGAAACTGGTTTCGCGCAGCTGCGGCGAGCTGTCCATGCCGCAGGCGCGCATGAAGGCCAGGGTTTCGTCGATGCGGTCCGCCAGTTGGCTGTACTTCTCGGCCAGCGCGGAGTTGGCGATGAAGTCCAGGTTCCACTTGTGCACTTGATGCAGGTCGGCAAAACCGCCCTGGGCAAACGCGCGCAGCAGGTTAAGCGTGGCGGTGGACTGGTGATAGGACTGCAGCAGGCGGTCCGGGTCCGGCACGCGGCTTTTTTCATCGAAACCGATGCCGTTGACGATGTCGCCGCGGTAGGCGGGCAGGGTAATACCGTCGATGGTTTCATCGTTGGCCGAGCGCGGCTTGGCGAACTGGCCGGCCATGCGCCCGACTTTCACCACCGGGCAGCCGGCGGCGAAGGTCATCACAATCGCCATCTGCAGCAGCACCTTGAAGGTGTCGCGGATTTTTGCAGCCGAGAACTCAGCGAAGCTCTCGGCGCAGTCGCCGCCCTGCAACAGGAACGCGCGGCCCTGGGTCACTTCGGCAAACTGACGGCGCAACTCGCGGGCTTCCCCGGCAAACACCAGTGGCGGGTAGCTGGCCAGGTTCTGCTCCACTTGCAGCAAGTGTGCAGCGTCCGGGTACTGGGGTTGTTGCTGGATCGGCAGGGCGCGCCAGCTATCGGGGCTCCAGGGTTGGCTCATCACGGTCTCGGTTGTTTTACGCTCGGACGTTCATGTTATCAGCAAATTAGTGCGTGACCTGTTCCGCTTGCTTCGCGGACAATCGCGCCTTTGCCGCTTAATGTTGCGGTTTATCGCGTTGCCGGGGTCGGCGACGATCTGGAGACGAAATGACTGAGGAGCGCGTCGAGCATCTGCTCGCCGAGGTACAGGATGAGTTCGGCGTGATTCGCGTGCTGGAAGTGGCCGATTACCGTTTTCTCGAGTTCGGTGATGCCATCGAGCAGAGCTGCGTGTTCACGGCTGACCCGAGCTGGCTCGAGTACGATTACACCCGTGCAATGTTGATTGGTGCGTTGTGCCATGAGCAGCCGGAAAGCGCGCTGTTCCTGGGCCTTGGCGCCGGCACGCTGACCCAGGCGTGCCTCAAGTTCCTGCCGCTGGAAGACGTCGAAGCCATCGAGTTGCGCCCCGACGTACCGCGTCTGGCCATCGAATACCTGGGGCTCGATGACGATCCGCGGTTGTACATCCGCGTCGGCGATGCGCTGGAGTTGCTCGATACCGCTGAACCGGCGGACCTGATNTTCGTCGACCTGTACACCGATGTTGGCCCGGGCGTCGGGCATCTGGCCTGGACCTTTCTGGAAAACTGCCAAAAGANCTTGAACCCGGGCGGCTGGCTGGTGATCAATCAATGGGCCACCGACGACGGCAAGCCCTTGGGTGCTGCGTTGTTGCGCGGGCTTTATCACCGGCATTACTGGGAGCTGCCGGTGAAGGAGGGCAATGTGATTCTGCTGGTGCCTTCGGAGCTTGATCAGGAATTGGACCTGCCTGCGCTGTCGTCCCGTGCCGAAGCGCTGGCGCCGCGGTTGGGGTATTCGTTGCAGGCGTTGATCAAGGCTATTCGGCCGGCGACTTAGTTGTCTTCACTGNNGTGGCGAGGGAGCTTGCTCCCGCTTGAGTGCTCAGCACTCACAAAACAGGCATCGCGAAGAGTTTGGGTCTGCTACGCAGCCCAACGGGAGCAAGCGATGGGGCCTTCAAAGCCAACACAAGACTAAAGCCCTTTGAAAACGCCCGGTCGCTTCTCGATCATCGACCGCACACCTTCCCGGGCATCCTCACTCGCCAGCAACTTCTTCACCAGCGCCGGCAACCCCTGCGCCGCCGCCGTTTCCCCTTCGTAACGCGCCTGTCGGGCCGACATCAACGTCGCTTGAACCCCCAGCGGCGCCTGCCGGGCAATTCGCTCAGCCAGCTCAATCGCGCGTGGCAGCAGATCCTCGCTGGCCATGACTTCCTGCACCAACCCCAGATGCAACGCATCGTGAGCATCGAATTCATCGCCGGTCAGCAGCCAGCGCATGGCATTGCCCCAGCCGGCGACTTGATGCAGGCGCAACGTGGCGCCACCGAAGGGAAAGATCCCGCGCTGCACTTCCTTCTGGGCAAAACGGGTATTGCTGGCGCAGAGGTTGATGTCCGCGGCCAGCATCAACTCGATGCCAATGGTCAGGCAGTAGCCTTGCGCGGCGACAATCACCGGTTTGCTCACCCGGGGCCCGGCAAACACGCCCCACGGATCGCAACCGCCGGGCGGTGCTTGCCAGCCTTCAGCCAGGGCAGCGCTGGCATTGATCAGGTCGAGCCCGGCAGTGAAATGCTCACCGTGAGCGAACACCACCGCCACGCGCGCTTCGCTGTCGGCCTCGAACTCGCCGTAGGCCAGACTCAGTGCGTTGAGCAGATCGAGGTCGAAGGCGTTGCGCTTGGCCACTCGATCCAGGCCGATCATCAGGACATGACCGTGTCGTTCGCGGGTGACACGACTGGAGCCGGGCTGATTCATGGAGCATTTCCTCGGGCGGGAAGGGTGTGCCAGACCGCTGGTCAAGACCGCGGGTCTGGGTCGCAAGGATGAACCGTTTTAGCGCCATCGCCAGCAGGGCCGGGCCTTTGAAAAATAGACCGTTGCACGATTATCCGCAAAGCGTGTGACACAACGGCGTATACGTCAGTTTTCCGACAAATAATGCTCCCTTTTTCAGGTATTTCCGGTATAGTGCGCGCCGGCCTTTAACCGGGCCGCGTTTAGGTAGCGCAATTCCCCGAAGTCAGCTTCGGCTGCACGTCCGCACAGCGGACTCTCCCTTGACGAATCTTTTTCATTCATTCGTTTTCGCAAATCCCCGCCGACAAAGCAGCCAGGGCGACTCTTGAGTCTCAACACGGCATGCGCAGCTTTGGAGCATGGGTCTTTGCGGATGCACTTAGAGGCAGACCCATGACCCAGGAAACCGGCGGCTTCGCCGCTTTTAATCTTAACCCGAACATTCTTGCTGCCGTCATCGCGACTGGCTACGAAGAACCTTCGGCTATTCAGCAGCAATCGATCCCGATCATCATGGCCGGCCAGGACATGATTGGCCAGGCGCAAACCGGTACCGGTAAAACCGCCGCGTTCGCCCTGCCTATTCTGCATTGCATCGATCCTGCCAAGCGCGAGCCGCAAGCCCTGATCCTGGCGCCAACCCGTGAGTTGGCGCTGCAAGTAGCAACCGCTTTCGAAACCTACGCCAAGCAAATGCCAGGCGTAACCGTTGTGGCCGTTTACGGCGGCGCGCCTATGGGCCCACAACTGAAAGCAATCCGTAACGGCGCACAGATCGTTGTCGCCACCCCGGGCCGTCTGTGCGACCACCTGCGTCGTGACGAAAAAGTCCTGTCGACCGTGAACCACCTGGTTCTGGACGAAGCTGACGAAATGTTGAANCTGGGNTTCATGGATGACCTGGAAGTCATCTTCAAGGCACTGCCACCGACCCGTCAGACCGTACTGTTCTCGGCGACCCTGCCACAGTCGATCCGTGCCATTGCCGAACGCCACCTGCGCGATCCGCAACACGTGAAGATCCAGACCAAGACTCAGACCGTTACCGCGATCGAACAGGCTCACCTGTTGGTTCACGCTGACCAGAAGACCTCGGCTGTATTGAGCCTGCTGGAAGTTGAAGACTTCGACGCCCTGATCATGTTCGTGCGCACCAAGCAAGCGACCCTGGACCTGGCCAGTGCCCTGGAAGCCAAAGGCTACAAAGCCGCTGCGCTGAACGGTGACATTGCCCAGAACCAACGTGAGCGCGTGATTGACTCCCTCAAGGATGGCCGTCTGGACATCGTTGTGGCGACCGACGTTGCTGCCCGTGGCCTCGACGTTCCACGTATCACCCACGTGTTCAACGTTGACATGCCGTACGACCCAGAGTCCTACGTTCACCGTATCGGCCGTACCGGCCGTGCCGGTCGCGAAGGTCGTGCACTGCTGCTGGTGACTCCACGTGAGCGCCGCATGCTGCAAGTGATCGAGCGCGTTACCGGTCAGAAAGTTGCCGAAGTCCGCCTGCCGGATGCCCAGGCTGTTCTCGATGCGCGCATCAAGAAACTGACCAACAGCTTGTCGCCGCTGGTGGCTGATGCTGAATCGACCCACGGCGAACTGCTGGATCGCCTGACTGCCGACATCGGTTGCACCCCGCGTGCACTGGCCGCTGCTCTGTTGCGCAAGGCAACCAACGCTCAGGCGCTGACCCTGGCCGCGATCGAGAAAGAACGTCCACTGGTNCCGAACAACGCGCCACGCGGTGATCGTCCAGAGCGTACCGGTGATCGTCCAGACCGTGGTGATCGTGAGCGTCGCGCTCCGGTTCCATTGGCTGAAGGCCGTGCTCGCTGCCGTACCGCGCTGGGCGCGCGTGATGGCATCGCTGCCAAGAACCTGCTGGGCGCTATCCTCAACGAGGGTGGCCTGGCACGTGAAGCGATCGGTCGCATTCAGGTCCGTGACAGCTTCTCCCTGGTGGAACTGCCGGAAGACGGCCTGGAAAAACTGCTGGCCAAGCTGAAAGACACTCGCGTTGCCGGTAAGCAGCTGAAGCTGCGTCGCTACCGCGAAGATTGATCCGCCCTTGGGCTGATTGATCGCACATAAAAAATCCCCGACTGGTTCGGGGATTTTTTTGGCCTGCTGTTTGTGCCTGGCCTGGGCGACTCGGTTTACCGATCAGCCAAAGCGATAAATATCCATTCGNTTCGGGGATTTTTTTGGCCTGCTGTTTGTGCCTGGCCTGGGCGACTCGGTTTACCGATCAGCCAAAGCGATAAATATCCATTCCCAGCGCGCCCATCGTAAAACCTTGATGGGCGATGCTGAACTTCCCCCCAGCCCCGCGAGCAAAGTACAGCGGCAGCAAATGCTCATCGCTGGGATGGTTGCGCACTGCGTTCGGCGCCTGCTCGCGATAATCGTGCAGCGCGGCTTCATCGTTGGCGGCGAGTTTTTCAATCATCCAGTCGCGGAACACCTTGGCCCACGGTTCAACGCTTTCCGGGCCGGCGTGCCAGTCCAGTTCGCGGAGGTTATGGGTGATGCTGCCGGAGCCGATCAACAGCACGCCTTGCTCGCGCAAACCGGCGAGCGCNTGGCCGACNCGGGTTTGCAGGGCCGGGCCGCCACGGGTGGGCAACGAGACTTGCACCACCGGGATGTCGGCCTGCGGATACATCAACGACAAAGGCACCCAGACGCCGTGGTCGAAGGGCCGTTTGGTATCAATCCGTGCCGGCAGGTTGCCGGCTTTCAGCAGCTCGACCACCTCGTCAGCCAGTTGAGGATTGCCGGGCGCCGGGTATTGCACTTCGAACAGTGCTTTCGGGAAGCCGCCGAAATCATGCCAGGTTTCGGGCTGGGGATTGCCGCTGACCAGCAGCTCGTTGCTTTCCCAGTGCGCCGACACAATCACGATGGCTTTCGGTTTCGGCAATTCGGCGGCCAGGCGAGCGAGGGCGGGCCCGCTGGCACCCGGTTCCAGTGCCAACATGGGCGAGCCATGGGATATGTAGAGGCTGGGGAACATGAAAGAGCTCCTGAGGGGTAAGATGGGCTCATCTTCAATCAGATCATTGATCTAAATCTAATATAAGTTTTAGCCCCTTTTGATCGAATTTTCAGGATTAATTATGCAGCCGGAGTTTTGGCACAAGCGGTGGACGTCGAATCAGATCGGCTTTCACCTGCCGGAAGTGAATCCATATCTGCAACGCTACTGGCCGCAGCTGGGCCTGGAGGAGGGCGCGCGCGTACTGGTGCCGCTATGTGGGAAAAGCCTGGATCTGCTCTGGCTGGCTAAATGCGGTCACGAAGTGTTGGGCATCGAATTGTCGGAAAAGGCGGTGGAAGACTTTTTTCACGAGCATCAATTTGATCCGGACGTCAGTGACCAGGGTCCTTTCACGGTCTATCGGGCGGGTTCGATCGAGGTCTGGTGCGGCGACTTCTTCGCGTTGACGGCCGGCGATGTCGCCGATTGCAGCGCACTGTACGACCGCGCGGCGCTGATCGCCTTGCCGCCGACCATGCGTGAACAGTACGCCGAGCATTTGAAGCGGATACTGCCGAAAGATTCGCTGGGGCTTTTGATTACCCTGGATTACGACCAGGCGCAGAAGGAAGGCCCGCCATTTGCCGTGCTGGATGACGAAGTGCAACGGTTGTTCGGGGCAACCTGGGAGCTGAAGATTCTGGAAGACCAGGATGTGCTGGGCGAGAGCTGGAAATTTGTCGAGAGCGGTGTTACTCGGCTTGAAGAGCGGGTTTATCGGGTTTCCAGCCGATAGATTTGTAGTGGTTTAACTGGCCTCATCGCGAGCAAGCTCGCGATGGGGTTCGAATGAACACCACAAAACCAGCAGACAAAAAAAGGCCCGCATTCACTGCGGGCCTTTTCTTTTAATGCGTAGTGCGAGAGCTATCAGCCTCGACGACGCAACGCGTCAATACGCTCTTCCAGCGGTGGGTGGCTCATGAACATGCGTGCAAAGCCTTGCTTGATGCCACCGTTGATACCAAAGGCTGTCAGGCTGTCGGGCATGTGCACCGGCAGGCCCTGTTCGGAGCGCAGGTGTTGCAGCGCTGCGATCATTGCCCCGGTACCGGCCAGGCGGGCACCGGCTTCGTCTGCGCGGAATTCGCGTTTGCGCGAGAACCACATGGTGATGGCACTGGCCAGGAAGCCCAGCACCACTTCCGCGAAGATGGTCGCCACGAAGTAGGCAATGCCACGGCCCTCTTCGTTCTTGAAGATCACCTTGTCGACGAAGTTGCCGATGATCCGTGCGAAGAACATCACGAAGGTGTTCACCACGCCCTGGATCAACGCCAGGGTGACCATGTCGCCATTGGCCACGTGGCCGATTTCGTGGGCCAGGACGGCCTTCACTTCATCCGGCGAAAAACGTTCGAGCAGGCCCTGGCTCACCGCAACGAGCGCGTCGTTCTTGTTCCAGCCGGTGGCAAAGGCGTTGGCCTCGTAGGCGGGGAAAATCCCGACTTCGGGCATCTTGATCCCGGCTTCGCGGGACAGTTGCTCGACGGTTTGCAGCAGCCATTGCTCGTGACGTGTGCGCGGCTGGGTGATGACCTGGGTGCTGGTGCTCATCTTTGCCATCCACTTGGAGATGAACAGCGAGAACAGTGAGCCGGCAAAACCAAAGACCGCACAGAAAACCAGCAGCTGATTGAGGTTCAGATCAACCCCGTTGGCCGCCATGAACCCGTTGAAGCCAAAAAGGCTCAGGGTGATGCTGGCAATCAGCACGACCGCCAGGTTAGTGGCCAAGAACAGCAGGATGCGCATCATGGTTGTAGAGTTCTCCTCATGCTTAATATGTCGCGTACTGCGGGGTATATAAGGTGCGGCCTGGGGTGATTCAACCGAGTGACTATTTCAAACTGTGTCCTACGGCAACAGTCTAGCTGCTTGCAGGGCAATTCCGACGGCGATGCCGGACGTGTTTGACAGACAATTCGCGTCTCAGGCCCCGTCTTTGTTAGGCGCGGCTACGAAACGTGGCATGAGTCAGCGATAAGGGCGGTGAGGTCTGGCGGGGCGCAAAGATATGTTGCTGAATTGATCACCGTGCGACAGACGCATGCGTCGCACGGTGAAGTCCAGGTTACTGGCGGTAGGATTTGAGGAAGTTGCCGATCCGGCCGATGGCCATGTCCAGCTCGTCCACCCGTGGCAGGGTCACGACACGGAAGTGATCCGGCCAAGGCCAGTTGAAGGCCGTGCCTTGCACCACCAGCAGCTTTTCCGACAACAGCAGGTCGAGCACGAACTTCTCGTCGTTGAAGATCGGGCACACTTTGGGGTCGATCCGCGGGAACGCATACAACGCCCCCATCGGCTTGACGCAGCTCACGCCCGGAATATCGTTGAGCAGTTCCCAGGTGCGATTGCGCTGTTCCAGCAAGCGACCTTGCGGCAACACCAGGTCATTGATGCTCTGNTAGCCGCCGAGGGCGGTCTGGATCGCATGCTGGCTCGGCACGTTGGCACACAGGCGCATATTGGCCAGCATGTCGATGCCTTCGATGTAGCTCTGGGCGTTGTGCTTAGGACCGGAGATAGCGATCCAGCCGGAGCGGAAACCTGCCACGCGATAGGACTTGGACAGGCCGTTGAAGGTCAGGCACAGCAGGTCCGGTGCCAGGGAACCCGTGCAAATGTGCACAGCATCGTCGTAGAGGATCTTGTCGTAGATCTCGTCCGAGAACACCACCAGGTTGTGCTGGCGTGCCAGTTCGAGCATGCCCAGCAACACTTCCTTGGAATACACGGCGCCAGTGGGGTTGTTCGGGTTGATGATCACCAGGGCTTTGGTGTTCGGGGTGATCTTGGCCTTGATGTCGGCGAGGTCCGGGAACCAGTCGGCGCCTTCATCGCACAGGTAATGCACCGGGTGGCCACCCGCCAGCGTCACGGCAGCCGTCCACAGCGGATAGTCCGGCGCTGGCACCAGCACTTCGTCGCCATTGTTCAGCAAAGCCTGCATCGACATCACGATCAACTCGGACACGCCATTGCCCAGGTAGATGTCTTCGATGCCGACACCTTCCACCTGCTTTTGCTGGTAATACTGCATTACCGCTTTACGTGCGCTGAACAGGCCTTTGGAGTCGCTGTAGCCCTGGGCGGTCGGCAGGTTGCGGATCACGTCCTGGAGGATTTCGTCCGGCGCTTCGAAACCAAAGGGCGCCGGGTTGCCAATGTTCAGCTTGAGGATGCGATGGCCTTCCTCTTCCAGGCGTTTGGCGTGCTTGAGCACTGGGCCGCGAATGTCGTAACAGACGTTGGCGAGCTTGTTCGATTTGCTGACCTGCATGGCGATGTGTTCCCGAAAATGAACGATCCAGGCGGCGTATGAACTACCGTACTGGGAATCCTGCGTATTCACACAGGCCTGACGCCTTGAGATGCAGCACCCATAAATCCGTTTGAATGCGCGTGGTCNGGGTGCCAGACTGGCGTTTTGACGAGGCGCAATCATACGTGCCGCCTGATCCATGGAAAAGACACAGATCAGGCTTTTTCAGTTGCCGAGGTGTACCGATGGAAAAGTTGCAGAAAACCGTTGATGAATGGAAGGCGATGCTCGATCCAGAGCAGTACAACGTGTGCCGTCTCAAGGGCACCGAGCGACCTTTCAGCGGTAAGTACAATGGCACCAAGACAGATGGCGTATACCACTGCATTTGCTGCAATGAGCCACTGTTCGACTCCAACACCAAATTCGATTCCGGCTGCGGCTGGCCGAGCTTCTACGCGCCGATTGCCGACAGCGCGATGATCGAGATCCGTGATGTCAGCCATGGCATGATCCGAACCGAAGTCACTTGCGCCAAGTGCGATGCGCACCTGGGGCACGTGTTCCCCGACGGTCCGCCGCCGACCGGCCTGCGCTATTGCATCAATTCGGTGTGCCTGGACTTGGTGCCGCGCGAGTAATGCGAGCCGTGTGGGAGCCGGGTTTGCCCGCGATAGCGGCCTAAAGGGCCCTGTCGCANGATAGCGGCCTAAAGGGCCCTGTCGCAGGCAAGCCATGCCTGCTGCCGATGATCGGTGCCCCCTCCCACAATTTAAATTGCACACAATTGAATTGCTCGCTATGTTCAGGGCTTGTTCCTTCAATTCGAGCCAAACCCATGAGCGACAACCTGCTGAGCATCCCGGTGACCACCATCAAGGGTGAGCAAAAGACCTTGGCCGATTTCGCCGGCAAGGCTGTCCTGGTGGTCAATACCGCCAGCAAATGTGGCTTCACCCCGCAGTACAAGGGGCTGGAGCAACTTTGGCAGCAGTACAAGGATCAAGGCCTGGTGGTACTGGGCTTTCCCTGCAACCAGTTTGGCAAGCAGGAACCGGGTAACGAAGGCGCGATTTCCGAGTTCTGTGAGCTGAACTTCGGTGTCAGCTTCCCGCTGTTCAAGAAGATTGACGTCAATGGTGCCGGCGCTCATCCGCTGTTTGTGCAGTTGAAAAAACAGGCGCCCGGCTTGCTGGGCTCGAAGGGCATCAAGTGGAACTTCACCAAGTTCCTGATCGGTCGCGACGGTCAGGTGGTCAAGCGTTTTGCTCCGACCACCAAGCCGCAGGACCTGAGCCGCGAGATCGAAGCCCTGCTCAAATGAACACGCTGTCCGTCGATTCGCTGAAGCTCGACAGCCAGCTCTGCTTCAAGCTGTATGCCGCTTCTCGGGCGGTGATCCGCGCCTACAAGCCGATGCTCGATCAACTGGGCCTGACCTATCCGCAATACCTGGCGATGCTGGTGTTGTGGGAATGGCAGGAGACGGCGCCGGAGCAGCCGACGGTCAAGGCGCTGGGCGAACGCCTGGCGCTGGATTCCGGCACCCTGACGCCGTTGCTCAAGCGCCTTGAGCAGCTGCAACTGGTGCAGCGCCAGCGTTCGGCGCGCGATGAGCGAGAAGTGCACCTGAGTCTTTCGCCAACCGGCAAGGCCTTGCGGGATCAGGTCGGGCCGCTCAAGGCCCGGTTGCTGTGCGACAGCGGCGTCGATCTGGATCGCCTGCATGATCTGCGCGACGGTCTCGATCACCTGCTGGGGCAAATCAAAGCGCTGTCGTAGTCGGTATCCACAGGTCGAGCAGCGCGGCCAGTTCTTCTCGGCGAAAGGGCTTGGCCAGGTAATCGCTCATGCCCGCCACACGGCAGCGTTCGCGTTCCTCGGACATGGCGTTGGCAGTCAAGGCCACGATGGGCAATTGTGGCCAGCGCCCGCTGCGACGGATTTGTCGGCTGGCTTCATAGCCATCCATCACCGGCATGTTGCAGTCCATCAGCACCAGATCGAATTCGCTGTGCTCAAGCTGATCCAGGGCTTCGGCACCGTGAGCGGCGACGATCACCTCGCAACCGAGTTTGCCGAGCATGCCTTTGGCCACCAGTTGATTGACCGGGTTGTCCTCGACCAGCAGGACACGTCCGCGCCGTTGGGGGGTAAGGGCTTCGACTCGGGCACCGTTGATCAGGTTGCTTTCAGGCAGCAGCACCCGGCGCAATGTCTGGTAAAGCGCATTGCGCGCCAAAGGACGTGCCTGTTGTTGCAGGGGCGCCAGGGCGCTCGCTTCTTCGCTCGGCATGAAGCTGCCATAGGCGGTTACCAGCAAGATAGGCGCGTCGAGGGTCGGGCGCAGGCCAAACAGGCATTCGGGGCAGTCGGTGATCAGCACGTCCGGGTCGAGGCCGATGAACGAGTCATCGATGGAACGTTGCTGATACTCGAGACCCCAGCCGGGCAACAGGTTTTTCAACAGTTCCGCCAGGCCGCTATTGGCCGCGGTGATGGCAATGACCTTGCCCGGTAAAGGCTGCGGGGGGATGGCCCGGGTGTGGCAGGGTAACGGCAGGTCGGCGCAGAACTGGCTGCCGAAACCCGCTTCCGAGCTGATGGTCAGCCGCCCCTGCATCGCTTCGCAGAGGTTATAGGTCAGCGCCAGGCCCAGCCCGGTGCCGCCAAATTGGCGGGTAATGCCGGCGCCGGCCTGCGTGAAAGGCTGGAAGATTTTGACCTGAGCATCCTGGGCAATCCCGATGCCGGTGTCGCAGACTTCGATTCTGACGCCGTCTTCAAAGGTTGAAAGGCGCACGTCGACCCGACCGAAACGGGTGAACTTGAGGGCGTTGGACAACAGGTTGCTGACGATCTGCCGGACGCGGGTCGGATCCCCCAGGACCAACGCCGGAAAGTGCGGATCGATCAGGCAGGTCAACTCGACGCTGGGCGCGGCGTTCTGCGACAGCAGGTTGGCGGTGTCTTCGATCAGCGACCCGAGGTCGAACGGAATGTGTTCGAGTTCAAGCTGGCCGGCATCNAACTTAGACAGGTCGAGAATATCGTTCAGCAATTCCACCAACACTTTGCCCGAGTCATGGGCGATGGACAGCTGTTGCTGTTGTTCGGCGTTGAGTGGGCCATCCAGCGAGAGCGCGATCATGCCCAGCAGGCCGTTGAGCGGTGTGCGGATTTCATGGCTCATATTGGCGAGGAACACTGAGCGTGCTTCGGCCATGTCGAGGGCGGTACTTCGTGCGACTTCCAGCTCCTGGTTGGATTGGCTGAGCCGGGCATTGATCGCCTTGAGCTCCGCGGTGCGGGCCGAGACGATGTTTTCCAGTTGCCCGAGGTAGTCGGTCAGGCGGTTTTCGGCGTTGCGCCGCTGCTGGATTTCGGTAGCGATGTTTTCGAACTGCTGGTTGGCCACTTTGACCAGCACACCGATTTCATCGTTTTTATGCCCGCTCGGGTATTCCAGCCAGGTCGGTTCCGCGCTACGGGGATCGCGCCCGCTGAGTTCGCGGATGACCCGCACCAGCGGTTTCGTCAGCATCACGTAGAACAGCGCCAACAGGATGCCGGTCAGAATCAGGCTGCGAGCGAAGCCGTTGAGCAGCGTCACCTCGGCCCGGCGCAGGAAACGGCTGCCGAAGGCGTAGGTATCGACTTCCAGTCGCAAGGTGCCGAGGGATTCGTTCGGCAAGTGGTCGAGGTAGAGGCGGTCTTCAAACTGGCGGTTGGCGCCGAACAGGAAGTCGCTGATCATCCGATAGTTGCTTTGCAGGGTCGGGCGTTTGACGCTGGCCAGTACGGTGCCGTTGTTGTCAGTCAATTGCGCACCGACGATCGCCGGAGAGCGCAACAGGCCCATGGTCAGTTCCTGGGAGAGTTCGGCGTCGATGTTGTAGGCGATACGGGACGCGGGGTTATGGCTGATTTCGATCAGTGAGCGTATTTCACGGTTGATCGATGCGTCTTCGCTGGCATAATCNATGCCNATTTGCAGCAGACTGAGCAGCGTGCCCAGAATGAAACCGACAAGCACGGTAAGCCTGGCTTGTTTGTATGACAGCCGGTGGGTGAACTTGATATCCATGGGGTGTTGAACCACTTCCGTATCCCTTCGCTGCTCAAGCATAGTCGATCATGCATGGATACCGATGTTCTCGCGAGCCCTTGTGCAACAAGGGATGAACCGGGTGCCGAATGCCGTGTTGCGTCGCTGTAGTGCCATCATCACTGTGAACGTGCCCGAGGAGAAGACGTGGATTCCCGATTGAATGCTTTTCTTGAACGCGCCGATGCTGTTCTGGCCCGTATCGAACCGCTCTTGCCTGCACCTCGGCAAGCCATCGACTGGACGCAATGCCTTGCCGCGCGCTGGCAACGCGAGGGCCGCAGCGGGTTTCTGCTGCCGCTGCAGGTCAGCCTCGACACGCGGTTGTCCGACCTGATCGGTGTCGACCGCCAAGTGGAGCAACTGGGGCGCAACACCCAGCAGTTCCTCGACGGTATGCCCGCCAACCACGCACTGCTCTGGGGCTCGCGCGGCACCGGCAAATCGTCGCTGGTGCGCGCCTTGCTGGCCGAGCACGCCAAGGCCGGCCTGCGGTTGATCGAGATCGAGCGCGATCACCTGGCGGACCTGCCGCGCGTGGTCGAACAGATCGCCAGGCTGCCTCAGCGTTTCGTGCTGTTCTGCGATGACCTGTCGTTTGAGTCGGGCGAAGGCGACTACCGCGTGCTCAAGAGCGTGCTCGACGGCTCGCTCGAACAGGCGCCGGATAACGTCTTGCTGTACGCCACCTCCAACCGTCGCCACCTGGTGCCGGAGAAGGAAAGCGATAACGAAAACTGGAAACGGGTCGATGGCGAANTGCACCCCAGTGAGGCGGTGGAAGACAAGATCGCCCTGTCCGACCGTTTTGGNNTGTGGCTGTCGTTCTATCCGTTTACTCAAGAGCACTTCCTTGACGTCGTCGAGCACTGGATCGGGCAATTGGCCGGAAAATCCGGCCTTGAGTGGCAGCGTAACGAAGAGCTGGACATCCTCGCCGTGCGCTGGGCGACGGGCCGGGGCAACCGCAATGGACGTTGCGCGTATCAATTTGCCCGCTATTGGGTGGGGCTGAAGCTGTTGGAGCACAAAGCATGATCGATTTACAGAAGAGCGGCCAAGGCCTGGACGGTTACGGCATGTTATGGGCGCAGCTGGAATCGCTACTGGCGGACGAGCGTGACTTTATCGCCAACGCCGCGCAGTTTTCGGCGTTCCTGTATAGCCAGCTCGACGACTTGAACTGGGCCGGTTTCTACCTCAATCGCAATGAAGAGCTGGTGCTTGGCCCGTTTCAGGGCCAGATCGCTTGCGTGCGGATTCCGTTCGGTCGNGGCGTATGCGGNACGGCGGCGGCGACCTTGCAGACCCAACTGGTCGAAGATGTTCACGCGTTCCCCGGGCACATTGCCTGCGACAGCGCCTCGAACAGCGAGCTGGTCGTGCCGCTGGTCAAGGACGGTCGCCTGATCGGCGTGCTGGACCTCGACAGCCCGAGCCTGGCGCGGTTTACCGCTGACGACCAGGCCGGTATCGAGCAACTGGCGGCGATTTTCCTGCGTCTGACCGATTGCTGATCACGCCCCCAAGCCGGCCTTGACCAGCAGGCTTGACGGGTCGACCGCATCGATCTGGCGTGGATCGAGGAATCGGTCGGCGTATTGCAGATAGATGCCGGCGTTGATGAACAAGCCGAACAACTCCGGATCGATATGGGCGTCACGGCACATGGTGGCCATGATGCCCAGCGCTTCGCTCAAGGTTTTGGCCTTCTTGTAAGGGCGGTCGGCGGCGGTCAGCGCCTCGAAAATATCGGCAATCGCCATCATCCGTGCCGGCAGGCTCATTTCTTCGCGCTTCAACTGTTTGGGGTAACCGGTGCCGTCCATTTTCTCGTGGTGGCCGCCGGCAATTTCCGCGACGTTGTTGAGGTGGCCGGGGAAGGGCAAGTGGCTGAGCATCAGGATCGTCTGCACCATGTGGTGATTGATGATGTAACGCTCCTCGCGGGTCAGCGTGCCTCGGGAAATGCTCAGGTTGTAGAGCTCGCCCCGATTGTATTTGTAGCGTGGCACATCGAGCTTGAAACCCCAGGGATTGTCTTCCGGAATCAGCTCGCTTTCGGCGCGTTCGAACAGGTGTTCGGGTTTATCCGCCAACAGCGGCTCGCTGACCGGCAAGGTCGGTGCCGGGGTTCGTGCCTGGCGGCGGTTTTCCTCCCAGGACACACCGATTCGATCGTCCAGGGTTCGGGTCCAGTTGCGCTGGGCAATGCTGCGCAGCCGTTGCAGATCGGCCTCGGCCATGGCCTCGGCGCCCAGATTGCAGCGGGCGACGAAGGTGAAATCATCATCCAGCCCGGCCAGGTTGGCATTGCGCAATTGGGCCAGGTGTTGCTCGTCACCGCCCAGGGCGATGGCCTGCCAATAATTGATCCAGGCATCGCGCTTGAGGACTTCGAAACGGGTGCGGATTTCATGAATGCGGTCGTTCAGGGTCTCCAGCTTGGTGGCTTTGTCGACCACGTATTCAGGCGTCGTGACCTTTCCGCAGTCGTGCAGCCAGGCCGCAATGTGCAGGGCTTCCCACTCATCTTCGGTGGGTTGGTAGTCGCTGAAGGCCGGGGCCTGACTGGCGGCAGCCGCATGGGCAAGCATCAGGGTCAGCTCCGGCACTCGCTGGCAGTGGCCTCCGGTATAAGGGCTCTTGGCATCGATCGCGCCGGCCAGCAGTTGAATGAAGGCGTCCAGCAGTTGTTTCTGTTTGGTTTGCAGGCGCTGACTCTCAATGCTCACGGCCGCGGCGCCGGACACAGCCTGGAGAAACGCGATGCGGTCCGGGCGCAGTTTTTCCAGGTCGCTTTGTGTGCCGCTGTCGGTCAAAAGCAGGATCAGCAGGCCCACGGTTTCGTTGTGCCGATTGTGCAAACGGATGCCGATCAGGTGCACCCGTGGGCATTCCAGCGCGAGCATCACCTTCTGCAAATCCCCCGCCTGTTCGAAACCCAGATTGGTCACGATATTGTCGGCGTTCGACAACCGCTGAAGCCACTGTGGACTTTGCGGATCCTGGAGTTCATGTCCCTGAACACCGAACGAGGGCAATGCCTGTGAAGTACCATTGATGACCAGACCCTGGGGCTCCATGCGATCGCTGTCACGTTCGCGCAGGTAAATCAGACCGGCCTGGGCTTGCCCGATTTTCACGGTTTCAAACAGCACCCGCTGGAGCAACGGCGCGAAACGGGTCTCGGCGCTCAAGCTATCGGTGATCTGGAAAAAACTGCCGAGGGTGTCCTTCATCCGCGCCATCGATACGCCCAGTTGGTCAATTTCAAGCACCGGCGAACTGCGGCCGATCGGAAAGTTGAAATTGAAACTGCGCACCGCATCGGCTTCCTCCACCAACGCGCGCAGGGGCTTGACCAGGACTCTGGAGGTCAACCAACCTACGGGCAGGCACAACAGCAAGGTCGCCAGGGTAATCAGCGCGCCTTGCCAACGCATGCGGTAGGCATCGGCGAGCAATTCGTCCTCCGGCACCAGCAGCGCCAGTTGCAGTCCCTGGGGGCCGCCCTCCATCATGCTGCTGCGCGCCACGATCCATTGACGCCCGGCGGCGTCCAGCCGATTGCCGGCAGGAGGATTGGAGAGCAGGGCGCCGAGGCCGGGGCTCAGGTCGGCAGCCTTGTTCAGGCGAGCGGTCTGGTCGTCGATGATCAGCTTGTTACTGTCGGGGTAGGCGATGGCATTACCCTGGGCATCGAACAGCACGATTTCGGTATGGGGCGTCACCACGTGTTTGGCCAGGGTGGCCGACAATTCGGCCAGGGTCAGGTCGGCACCTATCACCGCGTTTTCACCACTGCGCCGGGCCAGGGTGGTGCCGACGTTGTGGGTGGAGAAAAAAACGTAGGGTTCGGTGGTGATCTGGTCCATATCGCCGCTCGCGCTGGAGAACCAGGCGCGGGTGCGGGGATCGTAGGTTTCGTCGGGATTGTCCTGACGGTTGATGAGTGTCAGGGATTGATCAAAAAACAGCGATTGAGAGCGGATCTGACCACTGCTGCTGTGCTCGATGCTCCAGACTTGAAACGCTGCGGTGTCAGGGGCTTTCAGCTCGGTTCTCAGGGCAGTGGTCCGCAGGGGGCGAACCATGAAGAAGTCACCGTTGCCGTAGCCCAGATACAACGATGCCAGGTTGGGATTGTCCTTGAGCGATTGGCTGAACGGCTGGAGCAACGCCATTCGCTGTTCCAGATTCGCTGCCCGGGTCGCCGGGTAGTCCGCCAGCAGGCTCAGCAGATGGCGAATCGGTTCATAGGTGCCTTGCAGGTCCAGGCGGACATCTTGCTCGATGCGATTGAAGAGCTTCTCACTGCTCGAAAGAATGATCTGCGTGGTTTGCCCATAGTTGAAAATGCCCAGCACCACGCCGGTCAGCAATAACAGGAAGGTGAACATCACACTGATATGGATGTGCAGGGGAAACCGGCGTTGATCCGGGCGCAGTGGGCTGGGCATTGCGGTTCTCTCCATGATGGTTAACACACTGCTCAGCGTCCAAGCATAGTTAAGGCTCCATCATTCTGCTTTTCTCGTTGCGGCCTATCTGTTGCTCCAATGCCTGCTCCAGTTCGACCATCGCGCGGTCCATGGCCTGGGTGCAATTGACGACTACGTCAGGGTGGAACACGTCATGACAGGCGTTTTCCAGCGCCTCGCAGCTGTCGATCAATCGGCAAGCCTGGACGATTCGCGCAGCACCCTTGATTTTATGGGCCACCTCGATGAAAGCCTGCCGATCTTCTGTGGGGGATAAGGTCAGCAACTCTTGCCGATCCAGACGGTTGCTGTTCAGCAGTTCGGACAACAGGCGCTGGTCCAGTGTCGGGCTGCCACCCGTCAGCAGATGCAGGCCTTCAAGGCTGAAGGCCGGGGCGCGGACCGTCGGCGCAACGCCTTTAACCCATTGACTCAAGGCTGTCAGGCTCAGGGGCTTGAACAGGCAGTCGTCCATTCCGGCTTGTTTGCAGCGTTGTATTTCTTCCGGTTGTGCGTTGGCGGTGAAGCCCAATACGGTACAAGGTCGGCTCTGCGTTTGCTGTTCATGTTGGCGAATGGAGCGAGCCAGTTCGTATCCATCCATGATCGGCATGTTGCAATCGACGATCACCAGATCGAACACCTCGTCCTTCCAGGCCTTCAACCCCGCTTCGCCATCCGGTGCGGCGCTGGAACGATGTCCCAGGAACTCCAGTTGCTGACACATGAGCAAGCGATTGGCGGGATGGTCGTCGACCACCAGGACGTTCAGTACAGCCGAGGTCGTGTGGAGGGACGGTTCAGCGGTTATCGACACCCGCTCGGCCGGCAGTGTTGCAAGGTTCAGCGAGATCCGGACCTGAGTGCCGATACCGGCCTGGCTGCTCAATTGCAGATTGCCGCCCATCATCTCGCACAGATTGCGGCTGATGACCAGGCCAAGCCCCGCGCCGCCTCTGGCCGCCTGCCCGGAATGATCGGCCTGGGCGAAAGGCTCGAACAAACGCCGTTGATCCTGTTCGCTGATCCCGACCCCGCTGTCCTGAACCTCCAACTGCAACAGCACCCGGTCGGGTTCGTCGGTTGGATGCAGCTCGACCACAACCCGGACCTTACCCTGTTCGGTAAACTTGATGGCGTTGCTGACGAGGTTGGACAGCACCTGCTTGAAGCGCATCGGGTCCAACAGGACATCGGAGGGTGGTTCTGCCAGGTTGAAGTCCAGCCGCAGGCCCAGATTTTTCTGGCGGGCCAGTCCGTCGAAGATCCGTACCACCGAGGCTACGGTTTCTCTCAGGTTGACCCGCTCCGGGCTCAGGCTCAGTCGTCCGGATTCAATTCGCGCAATATCAAGAATGTCGCCAATCAAGTTCAGCAGGTCTTTCGCCGAGTGGTAGGCCACGTCGATGGCCGGGCGATCTGGGTGGCTGTGATCGATACGCTTGAGGGTCAGTTCGAGCATGCCGATGATGGCGTTCATCGGCGTGCGGATTTCATGGCTCATGGTCGCCAGAAAGGTGCTTTTGGCACGGTTGGCTTCATCCGCACGCTCTTTCGCGGCACGCAGGTCATCGAACAGTTGTCGGCGCTCGCTGATGTCGATCCAGCCGCCAATGACGCCTTGGACGTCACCACTGGAGTCCCGGTAGGGAAGTATCCAGTGATAAATCGTCAGTGTGCGGCCACCGATATGCAATGGCCGGTCGAGAATCAGCGGAGTTCCTTCGGCCACGACGCGTTGGTAATCCGCCTGATATTCTTGGGCTTCAAATGAGTTGCCCAAGCTGCCCTGCATGACGTTTTTACCAATCACGTCTTCGCGTTTGGCGCAGAAGGCCTCCAGGTAACTGTCGTTACAGCTTTGCAGCAAGCCCTGGCGATCACGCACGTAGATGGGATGAGGCGTGCCGTTGACCAGCGATCCCATGAACTCGAGTTGGTCGTTCAGGGCGAGCTCGGCGGCCAGGCGCTGATTGATCTGGCGACGCATGTAAGCGTTCCAGGTCATGGAAATCAGCAGCAGCACGCCAACACCCAGAACGATTTGATAGAACAGCCGGTGAAAGTTGCGCCAGGTACTTTGAGAGGCCGATGAGTAGCCTCGCCAGCGGCTGTTGATTATGCCCAGCTCTTCCGGCGCGATGCTCAGCAGTGCCTTGTCGAGGATCGAACCCAGCTCTTTGGCGTCGCGCCCGGTCGCCAGGGAGAACGCGGCTTGCCGGGTGCCAATGGTGGTGCTTATTTGAAGTGTGTGCTCGAAGATTCGCGATGAGATGAAATAGTTGGCAATCACCAATGAACTCACTGTCCCTTCAGCCTGACCCTCGGCGAGCAATTCCACGGCACTGAAGGTGTCTGGCGTTTCGATCAGATGGATTCGCGGGAACTCGCGGCGCAGGTAATCCGCCATTGGATTACCTTGGGCGATGGCCAGGCGTTTGTCCGTGAGTTGCGCCAGATTTGATGGGCTGTCGGCAGCTTTGCGAGTGAGCAGGACAACGGAGTTTTCCAGATAAGGACGGCTGAAGTTCAGCATGGTTTCACGTTGGGTGCTGGGGAGCAGGGCAGCAATCAGGTCGGCCTGATGGCTGTTGACCTGCGCGATCATCTCGTCATCGTTGCGGCTGCGATGGATCTCGAAGCGCAAACCGGTGCGCAATCTGATCAGCTCGAGCAAATCGGCGGATACGCCCCGAAAGTTGCCGTCGCTGTCGAAAAAAGTCAGCGGCGCCAACGCTTCGTTGACCACGACGCGCACCACAGGATGTTGCGCCAGCCAGCGTTGTTCACGGTCGGTGAGTTGCAGTTTCTGATCAGTGAGAAGAATGTCACTGCCCGCACTCCAGCGTTTGGCGATGTTTTCGCGTTCGCTGCCAGGGGTCGCTTTCAGGATGGTGTTGATGATCCCGAGCAGCGCCGGGTTGCCCTTATGCACGGCAAAGCTGAAGCCGTGGGCCTCGTGTTTACCGAAGTTGGCCATGCGGATGTTGTTCAGATACCCCTTGTTGATGATGTAATGGGTTGAAATGGTATCGCCCAGAAAAACATCGGCCTGGTCGAAAGCCACCGCATTGATTGCATTCTGATAGGAGGGGTAGGACGTGATGATCGCTTTCGGGTACAGGGCTTTGACTTCGTCCAGCGGCAAGTAGTGATACACCATGCTCAGGCGCAGCCCGGCGAGGCCGTCGCTCAGGGATCTGGTTTCGCCTTCCCGTGTCACCAGAACCGGTTGATCCACGGCATAGGGCAAGGACAGTACGATGTCGGCATTGCGGGCTTCAAAACCATTGGCGCTGCCGAGCATGTCGACCTCGCCTTTGTCCAGGGCCTCGATCGCATCTCCCCGGGAAACGTAGCGCTGGACCTTGACTGGCAGGCCGGTGGCCTTGCCCAGGATGCCCGCGTAATCAGCAGTGAAACCTTCGTAGTCATGGCCGCTGATGGTCAGGTCGAAAGGAGGGTAGTCGGGGGCAGAGGTGCCCAGAATCAGTTCACGCTTATTGTTAAGCCATTGTTGTTGCGATTTATCCAGTTGGACTTCCATGTGTCCGGTCATTGAACGACTGAGCAGGGTGTAATGCTCGCTCGCCGTTGGTGCCGCGTGCGCTGAGGTGCTCAGGTATAAACCTGCAGTCAGCGGTATCAGATAATCCATTAAACGACTGGGCATCCTGTTTCTCACACTAACGCGTTGCGTTTTGCCATATCAATGAGTTCAACGAGTGATTTGGCCTTGAGTTTTTGCATGAGGCGTTTTTTGTAAGTGCTGACAGTCTTGTTACTCAGGAACATGCCCTTGGCAATTTCCTTGTTAGTGCGGCCTTGGGCAAAAAGTTGCAATACCATCAGCTCTCGGTCATTCACTGACTTGAACAGTTCGAGGTCGGCATATCGCTCATCGTCAGCACGGACAGGATTCAAGGCCTGGCTGGGGAAATAGTTGTAACCTGATAGTACGGCTTTAATTGCGCTCACCAGTTCACTAAGGTCTTCCTGTTTGCATACATACCCGGACGCGCCGGATTGCATGCAGCGAATACCGAAAAGCGTCGGGCACTGTGCCGTTAACACCAGGGTTTTGAGGGGGGTACTCATTGCGTTGAAACGGGAGAGAACTTCCAGCCCATCCAGTTTGGGGATGCTGATGTCAAGAATGACCAGGTCTGGCATGCATTCACGAACCATCTGCATGGCATCGACCCCATTATCAGTTTCGCCGACGACTTTGTAACCCTCATGTTCGAGCAACATTCGGACGGCAAGACGGATGACGGGGTGATCGTCGACAATAAAAACGGAGTTCATAATCAAATCCCATACGCGCTCAAATAAAGCGCGCACCTTAGCTCAGATAGTTGAGGGGGGCATGAACTGACAGGCCTGTAGTGGCAATATAAGATAATTCCTACAGTCGAAGAAGAATCGGACTACGGATCAACTAGGTTTTGCATGAGGATCAGTCAAGTCGTTGTATGTGTGTTTGGTGGGTAGGACAGGTTGATTTGAGATGTATTAGATAGGTGTTTAAATGTTTTTTTAGTATGTCTTTGTTTGAGTGTTTTTATAGTGAAGCCAAGGTCAATAAGTTTCTAAGGTCTGATTGTTTCAAGGGTTTTATCAAATAGCCCAACAAGGGCAGCCCGTGTTCGATGGCTATTCTTTCAAGACCGTCCAGTTCAATGGATGTCAGACTGCTCAGCAGAATGGCCTGTCTGATCATTCCCCGCTCATTGGGTTGCCCTGAGCTGGAAGGGGTGGTCTTCCACCAGCAAGATGCGCCAATCGTGTTCAGACATGGGATTTTTCATGCTTCATCTGTCGAGCAGAGGGAGCATGATTATTTCGCGGTCAGACCGTTCATTCGATCAGTCGGCTCTGCACAGGGTGTAGGGCGATTCTGTTGACGCGCGGATTGAAACGAGAAATGCGCAGAACGTCGATCAGCCGGTCAGGAGGCCCTGACGCGGCTGAACGATGCACGGTCATCCGTGGCTTGAGCGACCGGTCATTTCCAGTGCCATTTGACTGGCATAGCTGTCGGTCATGCCGGCGATGAAGTCGATCATTCTCAGAAACGAAGTGTGTAAAGGGCCATGAGGATCGGGCGCATTGTTGCCTAGCAGGTCGAGAATGCGCCGGCTCTTGAAGGACGGTGTCCGACCGTTGTGTTGTTCCAGTGCCGCGCCGCAGAACGCGTTGAGAAGGATTTCGAGGGTGGTATAGGCGCCGATTTCGTGCAGGGTCTTGCGCTTGTCCTGGAAGATTTTTTTACGCGCCATGTCNTTGGCATCCAGGACGCAGCGCTTGGCCGGACCATGCATGTGCTCCACCAGATCGCCGGGCAGCGTGCCGGCCAGCAGCGAGTCCTGTTGCTCGACGAAGGCCCGGGCGGCGGCATTGGTCAGGTGCTCGATGGCCTTGCCCCGCAGGATCGCCAGTTTGCGCCGACGCGAATCCAGTGGGCCCAGTTGGCGATAGGTTTCCGGGANATCGTCACCCACCAGGTCGAGCAACAACGACTCCACCTCGGCGTACTCCAGCAGGTCCATTTCCAGGCCATCTTCCAGATCGATCAGCGCGTAACAGATGTCATCGGCGGCCTCCATCAGGTACACCAGTGGATGGCGCGCCCAGCGCTGTTCCTCCAGTTGCGGCAGGCCGAGCTTAAGCGCGATCTGCTCCAGCAGCGGGAGTTCGCTCTGATAGCAGCCGAACTTGTGCTTCTTGTAGCCCAGTGAATCGGCGTGCTTTGCCGTCCACGGGTATTTCAGATAGGTGCCCAGCGTGGCGTAGGTCAGTCGGGTGCCGCCGTCGAATTGATGGTATTCGAGCTGGGTGAGCACCCGGAAGCCTTGGGCGTTGCCTTCGAAATTCAGGAAGTCATTGCGTTCGACTTCGCTCATGGCGTCCAGCCAGCCACGGCCGGCGGCCTGCTGGAACCAGTGGCGAATGGCGTCTTCACCGGAATGCCCGAACGGCGGGTTGCCGATGTCATGGGCCAGGCAGGCCGATTGCACCACCATGCCCAGGTCGCTCGGCTCACACCAGTCGGGCAGGGCGCTGCGCAGGGTTTCGCCCACGCGCATACCGAGGGATCGNCCGACGCAACTGACTTCCAGCGAATGGGTCAGGCGCGTGTGGATGTGATCGTTGCTGGTGACCGGATGGACCTGAGTCTTGCGCCCGAGGCGGCGAAAAGCACCCGAGAAAATGATGCGGTCGTGGTCTTTGTGAAACGGGCTGCGGCCGAGTTCTTCGGGGCTGTGCAGCGGCTTTCCGAGGCGTTCGCGGGTAAGCAGGGTTTGCCAATCCAAGGCTGGACTCTCCGTCAGGTGACTGAGCCCCTAGCTTCCGGGTTCGTGCCTGCCCCTGCAAGCGGAACTAGAGCCCGGCGGCGTCGATGTCGATGAGCAGCAGTCGCTCGCCGTTGTCGAAAAATTGCCCGGCAGTCAGGCAGTACTGATTGCTGGTGGCATCGCGGTAGGTCGTGGACAGTGTCAGGCGCCGTTCTTCCCAGCCTTCGGCCAGCAAGTGATAGAAATAAGGCCGCCACGACCAGTTATGACCCAGGTAGCGGTTATCGGCCTCCCAGCCGTTGTTGCGCCATTCCAGATTGGGCGTCAACTGGGTGCCGTGACGGTCGCATTGATAGAAGCGCAATAGCCATGGAAACGCGTGCAACTGTGGCAAGGCGCTCAGCGGCGCACGGGCCAGGGCCCAGGCCTGCAGGATCGCCATCAGTTCGCAGAGTTGCTGGCGCATGATCATCAGTCGACTGCGTTCGCCCAGTTTCTGCTGAACATAACGCTGGCGCAGTTGCGCGAAACGTTCGACAAAAGCGTCGGTGGCGAAGAATTCCTCCTGCGCCCGGGCGAACAGAAACCCCTGTACGTAACGCGAGCCGCATTCCAGGGCGAAATTGAGCTGATCTTCGGTTTCCACCCCTTCGGCAATGATCCAGCACCCGGTTTTCTCGGCCATTTGCGCCAGGGCTTTCACCACGTCGCTGCTGGGTCCGCCCAATGCCGCAGCCTGGAACAGTCGCATATCGAGCTTGAGAATGTCCGGTTGCAGGGCCAGCACGCGATCAAGTTGCGAGTAACCGGCACCGAAATCATCGATGGCGATCCGTGCCCCGGCGTGTCGATAGCGTGCCACGACGTCGGCCAGGCGCTGGATGTCGCCCCCCAGTTCGGTGATCTCGAAGACGATGCGTTGCGGATCAACGTTGTGTCGGCTCAATTGCTTGAGGCTCGGTAGCGCCTGGTCCGGCCGTAAGCGGTTGATCCATCGCGGTGATATGTTCAGGCTCAAAAACCAGTCCGATGGCGCTTCATGCAAACGGCTCAGAGCGTTGTCGCGGATCTGCCGGTCAAGGCGACGAAGGGCGATCGCGGGCGTTCGCGGGTCGGCGAACAACGGCCCCACCGAAGCCAGTTGACCATCGGCCTGTCGCAGTCGACCCAGCGCTTCCACACCCGCGATACGGCCCGTGGCGGTATCGATAAATGGTTGAAAGCAGGCGAGCGGTTGCCCGTCGATCACGAGGCCTCCTTAGTAAGGTCTTGTTTTTGGATTGACCTGTACGCCGGGTAGGCACAAAGGATTGAACCTCTCGATAAAGAGGTTAATCCCGGTGGTGTTGCAAGAATGCAGCCAGATAGTGGCTATTCAATCTTTGCGCGAAGAACCCTGCATGACCAATTTGATCAAGGGGCCCAGCGTTGTGCCCAAGCGAACCAGTCGAGTCAGGCTGCTGGTACCGCCGCCTTTGGCGCCTTTCCCGGTCAGAAAACCGAGCAGCGTCACGGCCGCCATGCCCCAGAGCGGGGCGTGCTTGATGCCGAAGCCGTCGTGCAGGTTTTGCGTCATCCCGCGTACCCGCTGCAAGGGTTGCAGCAGTTGCGCGGATTCGTGACGAATTTCCTGGCGGTGCATTTCCATGCGCAGGCGAATCAACGCCTTGCGCATTTCGCGGCGGGAGCNGTTTTGCGGGATTTCAGTCATGCTCATGGCAGCAGGCGCTCCCGGTCGTTGGCCAGTTCTTCAAGGGTGCCGTGGAAGGGCGAGGACTCATCGAAAATCGCGGCCTTCAGGCGCATGGCACAGAATATTGCTGCCAGTGTGTAGAACACACAGAGCCCAATGATCGCCGGCAGACGGTAGGTGTCCCAAAACAGGATCAGCACCAGCGTCGACAAACCCACCAGCAACAGCAAAGCAAAGACCAGCGCCAGGCCTGCAAACAGCAACAGGCTTACGGTGCGCGCTTTTTGTTCCTGCAACTCGATGCCGAACAGTTCGACATGGCTGTGCAACAGTCCAAGAAAAGCGGCACCCAGGCGCCGCGATGAAGAGCTTGTGCCCGTCGCGGACGAGCTGGATTCACCGATAGACATATCAGCGCCGAGTGGCCAGCAGGCCAATCAGAAAGCCGACACCTGCGGCGATTCCGACCGATTGCCATGGATTGGTCTGCACGTAATCTTCGGCAGCGGTAACGGCGGCCTGGCCGCGTTCGCGCAGGGAGTCTTCGGTCAGCTTCAACGTTTCGCGGGCACGCAGCAGACTCTCGTGGATCTGGCTGCGCAGCTCATCAGCCTGGTCGCCAGCCAGGGTTGCGGTGTGTTCCAGCAACCGTTCGGTGTCGCTGACCAGAGTCTGAAAATCGTTCATAAGGATTTCTTGAGCAGTCTTTGCTTTGATGCTGGCCATTGGTGATCTCCGTAAGTGGCTTCTGAAGCGTTCGAGTATGAGCCTTGTGTGAAGGTTCAGTACAAATGACTGGTACAACTTTTGCTATGTCATGGTGCATCAGCCCGCGCCGTTGCGCTGTTGCCGGGCATGATTTCAGGAAAACCCTGATTCAAACAATTAAAACTCGCGTCAGGGTTTCAGCCTTGTGCGCCAAAGCGGTTCATCGGGATCAACGCCTTGATCCTGCGGGCCGCAACTTGGTGCACAAACTCCCTGCGCGAACCGCTTTGGTGCTTTTTTAGCCTTCAGGTCTGCCAACCCCATGGAAAATCTGCAAAGCGCTGTGGACAGTCTGGTCCATAGCTCCAACACGTTGTTCATTTTGATTGGCGCGGTCATGGTCCTGGCCATGCACGCCGGTTTTGCGTTCCTGGAAGTCGGCACCGTGCGCCAGAAAAACCAGGTCAACGCCCTGTCGAAGATCCTCAGCGACTTCGCTATCTCGACNCTTGCCTACTTCTTTATAGGCTATTGGATTTCCTACGGGGTCACCTTCATGCAACCGGCGGCGGTGATCAACGCCGATCATGGCTACGGGCTGGTGAAGTTTTTCTTTCTGCTGACCTTCGCGGCGGCGATTCCGGCGATCATTTCCGGAGGCATTGCCGAGCGCGCCAGATTCGTCCCGCAGTTGTGTGCGACGGCGCTGATCGTGGCGTTCATCTATCCCTTCTTTGAAGGCATGATCTGGAACGGCAANTTCGGCCTGCAAGGCTGGTTGCTCGCCACCTTTGGTGCCAGCTTCCATGACTTCGCCGGTTCCGTGGTGGTACACGCCATGGGCGGTTGGCTGGCGCTGGCGGCGGTGCTGCTNCTNGGGCCCNGGNAAGGGCGNTATCGAGAAGGGCGTCTGGTGGCATTCGCGCCGTCGAGCATTCCCTTCCTGGCGTTGGGTTCGTGGATCCTGATCGTTGGCTGGTTCGGCTTTAACGTGATGAGCGCGCAGACCTTGAATGGCGTCAGCGGCCTCGTCGCCGTCAACTCGCTGATGGCCATGGTTGGCGGCACTGTTGCTGCCCTGGTGATCGGCCGCAATGACCCTGGCTTCCTGCATAACGGTCCGCTGGCCGGGCTGGTGGCGATCTGCGCCGGGTCCGACTTGATGCACCCTGTGGGCGCACTGGTCACCGGNGTGATCGCCGGAAGCCTGTTTGTCTGGTGCTTCACCGCGGCTCAAGTCAAATGGCGCATCGACGATGTGCTGGGTGTCTGGCCGTTGCATGGTTTGTGCGGTGTCTGGGGAGGGCTCGCCTGCGGCATCTTCGGCCAAAGCGCCTTGGGCGGTCTGGGTGGAGTGAGCCTGATCAGCCAGGTGATCGGCACCTCGTTGGGTGTGATCGTGGCGCTGCTCGGTGGATTTGTGGTGTATGGCGTGATCAAGGCGTTGCATGGTCTGCGCCTGAGCCAGGAAGAGGAGTATTACGGTGCGGACTTGTCGGTGCACAAGATCGGCGCCGTCAGTCAGGACTGATTCACTTTTCTTCATCGTCACTCCCGGGATAAAACCCGTGCAGCAGGCGATAGCGGTCATGCCGTATCTGGTCGGCCCGCTCCTGTACCTGATGCGCCGGAAANCCCAGCAGGATCAAGGCGTGGGAGGCGAGCATCAGGCTCGACTCCAGCAGTTCGGGCACCACTTCGCTGGCGCCTGCGGCTTTCAATTCGGTCAGTTGGCTGTCGTCCCGAGTGCGCACCAGGATCGGAATCGTCGAGTTCAATCGGCGCGCCTCTCGGAGAATCAGGAGCGCGATGTCGGTCTGGTCCACGGCGATCACCAGCAGCCTTGCCCGCACCAGCCCGACCGCGAGCAACAATTCACCGCGTCGCGAGTCGCCGTAATGCACACAGGTTTCACCCGCGGCGGCTTCCTGGACACGTATCGGATCGGTGTCCAGTGCGAGGTAAGGTTGCAGCGCATTACGCAGCGCGCGGCCGATGGACTGACCCACGCGACCGTAGCCACAGATCACGACGTGGTTGTGCAAGTCGGCATTGAGCGCGCTGATTTCTGCCAGTTTTGCTTCTTCGTTGGGCTTGCGATGCAGGCGTGTCGCAATGTGGGGGGCGGCGCGCAGCAGCAACGGTGTCACCAGCATCGAGCAGAATGTCGCGGCCAGCAGAAGACCTCCGAAGTCGGCGGGCATCAGTTTGTTTTGCTGCATCTGCGCCATCAAGGCAAAGCAGAACTCGCCACCCTGAGCCAAGGCCAGGCCACTGCGCCAGGCGGTTTCGCCGTCGCTGCCGCGCCATTTGACCAGCAGCGCGACCACGGTGCCCTTGATGAGCAGTAACCCAAGCGTCAGGCCGAGAACCAGCAGGCCGTGGCTGGCAAATAGCTGCAAGTCGATCAGCATGCCGATGCTGACGAAAAACAACCCGAGCAGGATGTCGCGGAACGGCCGGATGTCCGCCTCGATCTGGTGCCGATAGTGGCTTTCCCCCAGCAGCATGCCGGCGAGAAATGCACCCAGGGCAGGGGAGAGGCCGAGCAAGTGAGTCAGCCACGCGGTCAGCAAAACGATGACCAGCGCCAACAGTACGAACAGCTCCGGGGAGCGAGCGGCGGCTACTTCATGGAACAGGCGGGGCAACAACCATCGACTGGCCAGCAGCAAACCACCGAACAGCACCAGGGTCTTGCCCAGCGTCAACGGCAATGCCCAATACCAGGCCTGATCACTGTTGCCGGCGAACACCGGCACCAGGGTCAGCAACAGCACCGCCACCACATCCTGGAACAGCAGCACGGCAATGGCATTCTGGCCGTGGCTGCTGAATATCTCGCCGAGGCTGCTCAGCTCCTTGCTGACAATGGCCGTAGAGGACAGCGACAGACCGGCACCGAGTAACAGCGCGGGCGTCGCCGGCATGCCGAACAGCATCAGCAATGCCCCCATCAAAATCCCGGACACCAACACTTGCAGGCTGCCAAGGCCGAACACCACCCGACGCAATGCGATCATCTTCGACAGGGAGAACTCCAGTCCAAGAGAGAACAGCAGAAACACCACCCCCAGCTCGGCCAGGTCTGGCAACTCTTCGCTTTCATTCACCCAGTTGAACGCCGTCGGCCCGATCATCAGCCCTACGCACAGATAGCCCAGCACCGGCGGCAGACGCAGGCGCTGGAACAGTGCGATCACCACCAAAGAGGAGGCGAGAATGATCAAGAGGTTGGCGAACACGAAAAACTCCGGTGATGGGTGTTGGCTACTCAAGCGTAGAGGCAAAATAGCCGCGAGCATCGCGCAAATGAGATTGTGCATGAATGATTTGAGTCAGGGATTTGCCGAAATCTTTTGAAATCGACAGCCGTGCCAGAGGTCTTGGGTCTTGGCTCGACTGCGGTTGCCGTCGGGCCTAGAATGAACGCCAAACTTGACTGGTCTTTTTGTCATGCCTCCTGAATGTCAGCTTTTCGGCACCCTTGGTTGCCATCTTTGTGAAGTCGCTGAAGCCATGCTGATGGAGTTTGTCGAGCACGGTTTGTTGGTTGAACTCGTCGATATTGCGGAAAGCGAAGACTGGGTTGAAAACTACGGTCTACGTATTCCGGTGCTGAAGCGTATTGATAGCGGCGCAGAACTTGACTGGCCATTCAACGCAGATGAGGTAGTAGCGTTCTTGCG
Source organism: Pseudomonas mandelii (assembly GCF_002251635.1). Classification (GTDB taxonomy): domain Bacteria; phylum Pseudomonadota; class Gammaproteobacteria; order Pseudomonadales; family Pseudomonadaceae; genus Aquipseudomonas; species Aquipseudomonas mandelii_B. The sequence continues at coordinate 56,898 of NZ_NMOJ01000048.1, read as the reverse complement.
CTGATTGCAGGTGTGGGACTACTCCCGCCCGTCGCGGTCCACGTTGATGCATTGGCGAAAGGCAGATTATTGAGTTACTGTATGTCCGTACAGTAACTCTGATCGCCTGCCATGTTTTTCCCTGTTTCGGGTTTGGGCAAGCGATCCCGGAAGTCAGAGGGATGAGCCTTGGTCAATGTCGAGCAATTGAAGAACAGTGTGAACCGGATGTCGGCCGATGTGGTGCGCGAGGCGGTCCTCGAACTGCGTCTTGATGGTCTGGTCCTGGAAGGAAAAACACCCTTCAACAAACTGCACTTCAACACCTGTTTTGCCGAAATCGAAGCGTTGTTCCAGCGCGCCGGTTACCACAAGCAGTTGGATGTCGTGGGTTACCAGGGCTTGTTGTACGCGCTTTACGATCCTGGCCGTTGGGAAGCGGTGGACGTGCTGCGCTGGCTCAAGGAGTTCACCGAGGCGGCGGCACGCGCGCAGATACCGGCGTGAGGATTCTCTACTAGGTTCGTTCCGGCCGCTGTTGGATAATGCTGCCCTGCATTGAGGGTCAGAGCGTTCGTATGTCCACTTCATCTTTTTCTGCTGCACACAACCAGGCCAGCACGCTCTACTTGCCACCGGGGCCGTGGCAGACGGTGCTCGATTGTTTGTGTGAGCATTTCAGCGCTATCGGTCGAGAACAATGGCTGGACCGAATTGCTCGCGGTCGCGTGCTTGACGGGCACGGTCAACCGATCGCCCTTGATCTGCGTTACAAGGAAGGCCTGCGGATTCATTACTTCCGTGAGGTGCCTGACGAAAAACCGATCCCGGTGGTCGAATCGATCCTGTACGCCGACGACCACCTGGTCGTGGCCGACAAGCCGCATTTTCTGCCGGTAACGCCTGCCGGCGAATACGTCGAGCAGACGTTGTTGCGACGGCTGATCCGTCGATTGGATAACCCGAATCTTGTGCCTTTGCATCGGATTGACCGGCACACGGCGGGACTGGTGTTGTTTTCAGCGAACCCCGAGAGTCGCTCGGCTTACCAGTCGTTGTTCCCTACACGGAATATCGAAAAACGCTACGAAGCAATCGCCCGCGCATTGCCTGATCTGAGCTTCCCATTGGTTCATAAAAGTCGGCTGGTCGATGGCGAGCCATTCTTTCGCATGCAGGAAGGTCCGGGTGCCAGCAACACCGAGACGGCAGTCGAGGTTCGTGAGAAGCACGGCGATCTCTGGCGTTATGGACTTTATCCGGTGACCGGCAAGAAACATCAGTTGCGGGTGCATATGACCGCTTTGGGCGCCAGTATCTGCAACGACCCGTTCTACCCGCAGGTGCTCAAGGATGTCGAGGACGACTATGCCAATCCCTTGAAGCTGTTGGCCCAGGGTTTGCGGTTTGTCGACCCGGTCACCGGCCAGCAACGTGAATTCGAGAGCACGATCACCCTGCAATGGTGATTACATTGCTTCAGGCACGAAAAAGCCCGCTATAAGCGGGCTTTTCTGTATCCGGTGGTGCCGTAAAGATTACAACTCTTTAACGGTACGAACCTGATCCTTGTTGATGCGGGTTTGNTTGCCGTCAAGTTGTTCGAACTCATAGAAGCCCGAAGCCTTGTCATATTTAGGGGTGTCGACGGCCTGGATTTCGCGACCGTCATTCAGGGTGATCACTGTAGGCGAGGCGCAACCGGCGAGAGTGGCGAGGCCCAGTGCAAGCATGAGAGCGGCGATGGTCCGTTGAGTCATGAGTGTGTCTCCGAATATGAATTCTTTTGGTTACTGAGCTTGAGACGTATACAACGCGCGCAAGTTCCTTCTCGTGTCAGTCTGACACAGTGTTGTGTTCACTTAACAGCTCTGGCGTGTTGAGGTTGGCCAGGCGAGGATCGTTGTCGGGGCATTGCAGGGCGGTAGCACCCAGTTTACGCATCAGGCGACCCGGGCTGCGTTCGCCGTCGTGCCAAGCCGTTTCGAAGTCTGCCGAGAGCGCCACGGGGATGATGCACAGCAATGGTTCCCAGTGTTCGTTATGGCGCAGCATCAGCGGTTTATCCGGATGCTGGCGGGCGGTTTCGCGCATGCTCTGGAGCAGGGTCGCATCGATGCGCGGCACGTCGCACGGCAACACCAGCAGATAGGGGTGACGGGCGGCCTTGAGACCGGCGCGAATACCGGCCAAAGGTCCCGGGAAGTCGCCTTCATCGTCATGGACCAACTGGTCGGCATAAGGCGCGTACTTTTCCAGGTTCCTGTTGCAGGAGATGATCAGGTCATCGCTCAGCTCGCGGGTCTTGCGATGCAGATGCGCAATCAGCGGCTCGCCATGCCATTCCAGCAAACCCTTGTCCTGACCGCCCATGCGTTGGCCTCTACCACCTGCCAGGAGCAGAATGGAGCAGGGCGGCAAATGTGTATTTGAGGTCATGGCACGTCTCCATGGGGGCGGCGAAAAACCGGGGCGCTGTGATATAACACCGGGCTGTTTATCCTACAACTGGACGAGCCTATGAAAGCCAAGGCTGATGTACCTTTCACGCCGCTCAACATCGCGGTGTTGACTGTCAGCGATACCCGCACCCTGGAAACCGATACGTCAGGACAACTTTTCGTCGACCGTTTGAGCGCTGCCGGCCATAACCTGGCTGCTCGGGTTTTGCTTAAAGATGATCTCTACAAAATTCGCGCGCAAGTCGCCAACTGGATTGCCGATGACGTCGTGCAGGTGGTGTTGATCACCGGCGGTACGGGGTTCACGGGGCGNGACAGCACGCCCGAAGCGGTGAGCTGCCTGCTGGACAAGCAAGTCGATGGGTTTGGCGAACTGTTCCGCCAGATCTCGGTGGCCGATATCGGCACCTCCACCGTGCAATCGCGCGCCCTGGCCGGCCTGGCCAATGGCACGCTGGTATGTTGCCTGCCGGGATCGACCAATGCGGTGCGCACTGGCTGGGATGGCATTCTCGCTGAACAACTGGATTCGCGGCACCGTCCCTGCAATTTCGTCGCTCACCTGAAACAGGCGGCACCCTGTGAATCCCGTGGGTAAGCCCGGCAAAACCGGCAGCTTGATGGCGGTCGAAGTGGCGCTGGCGCGTTTGCTGGAAATGGCTGAGGCATCAACGATACGTGAGCGTGAGCGCTTGCCGTTGGCGCAGGCTCAGGGGCGCATACTGGCCGATGACCTGGTCTCGATGCTTGATCTGCCGCCCTGGCCGAACAGTGCCATGGACGGCTATGCCTTGCGCGTCGCTGACTGGGCGGGCGAACCCTTGGTGGTCAGTCAAAAGATTTTTGCCGGCCAGGCACCCGAGCCGTTGAAGCCAGGTACCTGCGCCCGGATCTTTACCGGAGCGCCTGTACCGGCGGGTGCCGATTGCGTCGAGATGCAGGAGAACGCCGAGGTCCAGGCGGACGAGCGCGTCCGTTTTATCGAGACGATGACCCCGGGTCAAAATATTCGCCCGCAAGGCCAGGAAACCACCGTTGGCGAACTTGTTTTGCCGGCAGGTACACGCCTCGGACCTATCGAGCAGGGCCTGGCGGCGTCGCTGGGATGTGCTGAGCTGGACGTGATTCGCAAGATTCGTGTTGCGGTCATGTCAACCGGAGACGAATTGATAGAGCCGGGCCAGCCCCTTGGGCCGGGACAGATTTACAACAGTAATCGCGTGTTGCTGTGCAGTTGGTTGCAGCGCTTGGGCTGTGAAGTGATCGATGCCGGAATACTCCCCGATGATTTAGCGACCACTCGTGCCCGCCTTGGCGAGTTGAAGGATGTCGACCTGATCCTTTCTACCGGCGGCGTGTCTGTGGGAGAGGCCGATTTTCTGGGCATTGCCTTGCGCGAAGAGGGCGAGTTGACCCTGTGGAAACTCGCCATCAAACCAGGCAAGCCGCTGACGTTCGGTCATTTTCGCGGCGTCCCCGTGATTGGTTTGCCCGGCAACCCTGCGTCGACGCTGGTTACATTTGCCTTGTTGGCCAGACCCTATCTTTTGCGCCGCCAGGGTGTGAGGGAGGTCGAGCCATTAAAGTTTCAGGTGCCTGCAGGGTTCGACTGGCCAAAGGCTGGTAATCGCCGAGAGTATTTGCGTGGACGCCTGGAGCATGGTCGGGCAATCATCTACAAGAATCAGAGCTCCGGGGTGCTCCGCAGTGCCGCCTGGGCCGATGGTCTGGTTGAAGTACTGGAAGACCGCACGCTGATCGAAGGCGATTACGTGAACTTCATTCCGCTGAGCGAAGTTCTGGGCTGATTCTGGCGAAAGTCTTGCCACGCAAGCCCGGTTGATCTTGCCCGAGCTTGCGTGCATGGCTAGCGTTTAACGAACCAGAAGTGACACGACCTGATCAAAGCGGCTGTTGGCGACCCAGCCCAGCAGCCCCAGGACCACGGCTGTTCCACCCGCAGAATAGGCCAGCCTGTGTTTGATGGATTTAACATCGCCACGGACCTCTTCCATGTCTCTTCGGATGTATTTGAGGTGTGTTTCGAGTTCAATGACGCGAGGTTCCATATCAACTCCTCCGGCGGGCTTTGCGTTGTTATTGAATTCAGCCTGATGATTGGCGCGAGTGTCTGCCATTGTCGCGACCTGACTGATCGGTAACCTGATGTCATGGCTTTGCATGGGCTGAAACGCTCCTTGCCTTACATCCCTTTGCGTGGCCGACACTGTTGTTGATTGCGCTTTGTGTGGCCCTTGAAGACGGTCTACTCATGGTTTGCACATCCCTGTGTGATGAATGTTGATGACTGATGCTGCGGACCTCAAGGTGTACCAATCGCCAAGGTTGGTCAATTGAGCCGATTCCGCACATGTTGTAAGAAAATTTCCCGCGCTGTAGGACCACAAGGCTGCACGCGCCAAAAAAAAACAAATCCGTGCGACTTTTTTAGGGGGTGGTGAGGTCAACATCTCCCATACGGATTCCAAACATGGGAGCGACAATAATGAATGAGCGCAAGGCGCTGTTGATTCTGCATGGCAAGCAGGCGCTCAACGAGGAGGTCCGCGCGGCCGTCGACGTTAAGCGCAAGCAGGGCTGGGAGTTGGCCGTCCGACTGACCTGGGAGGCGGGTGACGCGCAGCGGCTGGTGGAAGAAGCATTGAGCGCGGGCTATACGCAACTGATTGCTGGCGGCGGTGANGGCACCTTGCGTGATATGGCCGAGGCCATGGCAGCCCATTCGACCGAGGCCAGCCTGGTGCTGATGCCGCTGGGCACCGCCAACGATTTTGCGCGCGCTGCCGGCGTGCCGCTCGAACCCGTTCTGGCGCTGGACCTGCTGGAGGTCGCGCCGCAGGCGATCGATCTGGGCGAGGTGGGCGGTCAAGTTTTTCTGAACATGGCCACCGGCGGCTTTGGCAGTCAGGTCACGGCGAATACCTCGGAAGACTTGAAGAAAGTCCTCGGGGGCGCGGCTTATCTGTTCACCGGGTTATCGCGCTTCAGCGAACTGCATGCCGCCTACGGCGAGTTGCAGGGGCCGGACTTTCAATGGAGTGGTGAGCTTTTGGCGTTGGGTATCGGCAATGGCCGGCAGGCTGGCGGTGGTCATGTGCTGTGCCCGGAGGCCCTGGCTGACGATGGTCTGCTGGATATCAGCATTTTGCCGGCGCCGCAGGAAGTGGTCGGTACGTTGAAAACGTTGCTGGCCGATGGCTTCGGCATCGACAACATGTTTGTGCGAGCTCGCCTGCCATGGGTCGAGATCAAGGTTGCGGAAGGCCTCTACATCAATCTGGATGGCGAACCTATCGAGAGCGAGAGCCTGCGATTCTCGGCGCGTCCGGCGGCATTGCGCGTGCATTTGCCGCAGAACTCGCCTCTGCTGAGCGCTTCGAAAACGGTCAGTCGTCCAGGCTGATGATTTGCTCGCGAACGGCGAATAACACCAGGCCCGCCACATCGAATATCTGCAGGCGTTTCATGATCTGCGAGCGATGCGCCTCCACGGTCTTGATGCTCAAGCCCAGGCCCTGGGCGATTTCCCGGGTGGATTTGCCGCGCACNATCAGCCGCAGGATTTCCAGCTGGCGGGCCGTCAGGTTGTGCGAGTCCGCAGGCTCGGGCTGATGCTTCTGGTTGCGGATCAGTGCCTGGTTGATAACCGTGTGGGCAATGGCCGGGCTCAGGTAGCGCTCGTTGTTGCGCAAGGCCATCAGGGCGTGTTCCAGCTCGTTGGCCGTGGTGTCTTTGAGCAGGTAGCCATGGGCGCCGGACTCCAGCGCGCGCATGATCAGCTCCGGATCGGTGTGCATCGACAGGATCAGCACCTTGCTTTGCGGGCGGACCCGCTTGAGTCGCTGCAAGGCTTCAAGGCCGCCGGTCTCCTTCATGGAGATATCCAGAAGAACGATGTCAGGGGACAGCTTCTCGACCATCTCGAGTAGCTGCGAGCCGTCATTGGCCTCACCAATGACCGCGTAGCCGGGAATATCCAGCACCAGAGCGCGCACGCCTGCCCTGATAAGCGAGTGGTCATCCACCAGAAGTAAGTTACAAGTCAATGCATAACCTTATTCGTACTGGCCCGTTCGAGCGCACGGGGCGCCCAGGGAAAGAGTGCTTCAATTTGAGTACCTTTGCCCGGCTCGCTGGTCACGTTCAAGGTACCGCCCAGTTGATCGATCCGTTCCACCATCCCGGCCATCCCGCGTTGTCCCTCTCGACCGGGGTCTGCGGCTGGCGCGAACCCCAGGCCGTCGTCGCTGATCAACAGCGCCAAACCCTGGGGCGTGCGTTGCAGGCGGATCAACAGGTTGTTCGCTTGGGCATGGCGAAGCATATTGGTCACCGCTTCCTGGGTGATGCGAAACGCTGCCACGGCCATTTCTTCCGGGATACCGGTCAGCCGTTGCTGGCATTCCAGGCTCCAGTGGATCGGGGTGTTTTCCAGGGTCTTGAGCAAATGCGCGCGCAGGCTCGCCTCTAATCCNAGACTGGCCAACTGCCTGGGATTGAGAATGGCCGAGACATCACGAACTTTGGCCAGGGTTTCGTCCAGTGTGTCGCAGAGCACCGAGCACTGGCCTTGCATGTCTTCAGGCATACGACGTTTTAGCCACTCACTTTGAAGTTTTGCAGCGGTCAGCAACTGGCCGATGTCGTCATGCAGTTCGCGGCTGAGGCGGTGACGTTCGTTTTCCTGGACTTGCAGCAGACGATCGGCCAGCTCTTGCGGCTGAAATTTTATCGACTTGCGCGAGAGGCAATGTTGAACCCAGACGCAGACGAGTGCCGCCAGATTGAGTACCAGCAGGCTGACCGGTAGTGGCACAGACAGGCTGAAGGCCAGCAAGCTGCCAAGCGCCGAGCTGGTACACAGCAAAAGCGTGAACCGTCGCGCGTTTGTTTGGGAGGGTGGCCATAGGGTGATTGACTTGAGACTGGCGTACATAGCGGATGGAGCCAATGGATGTTCGCTGCGGGCAGACCGGCCATCGTGGTTGACGGGTCTCTGTCTGAAAATCTGTAGTGACTCGTCTTGAGCAGTGCTGTCCAGGGTTGAAACCAGAGCCTTCAACTTATCGGGCTGCTGTCATCTGGAATCACATTGCCATTAATTAGCGTCAACTAAAGGTCGGCATAATACCACTTAAGATACCGTCGGTCGCGTTTGCTATATATGTCTATTCGGTCAGGAATTAAAGTTCTGGACGATAGTTCCACAATGGAAAAAGTATCGAACTGTCGTTGGCAGGTATGAAATATTCAATTGCGACATGAGCGCACCCAAGTTAATGAGCGGCATCATGGCAATAAGAATACGCAGCACAGCCTAGTTGTCGGAAGAATTAAGCCTGCCGCTCAGAATAGGAAACGAGCGTGAACGGTTTGGAGTTAACCGCTAACTGAAAATGACTTTGTCCGACCTGAAACGCAAAGGCTTCAATCAGGGAAGTCTGTTCACTGTTATCCAGACTGAGTTGGCCGGTGGTCTGATCGATGAGTTCGAGTTGCCAGGCCATCAACGTAAAGCAGTCCTTCAGTGCGCCCAAGGCCTGGTCGTGCAGTTCCATGTGGCTTTGGGCGTGGTTCAGCAAACCGTGGATGTGCAGCGAAAATTCGGACACCGCTTCCAGCGCCAGAGCGTCGGCTCTGCTGGCCAGTTTTAGCAGGCTGCTGAGCATGCAATCGATTGCGTCCTTGTCATTGCTGATGAGCTGCAGATGGCTCAGGCACTCCTCCGATTTGGCCAGGAGTGTTTCAGCTTCGACCAGAAATTCCGGTAAACGCTGAGCCCACTGTTTAGGGTCGTTCGGCATGCTTATCTCCACAACGTCATGTCAAATGAGGGGATGTCGTGTGTGTCGACGAAGACGTCCAGCGTCCCGACGCTGCCGTGCCGGCATGAGATCGCGCTCCGGCTGACCTGGGCGCAGGCTGGGGAACTCGAGAGGGTGGATGGCCACTTACCTGCGATCGCACACAAAAGCCTGACTCCGTTCATGCAATGAGAATGGCGTCACATTAATGGCTATTAGATATCGCGAATATCAGGTTGGGCCTGATTGTTACTAGGGGAATCCCTTACACAGGGGAACCTAACGTGCAAACCGAGGTCGCGCCGCAGGGGATGAAGCAGATGAAATCACTGCGCCAGTAAAGCATGATGTTAATGTGACATCAATGCCCGGTCGTGGCATTTTGTCTAAGGGTCAAGGTCTGGCAAAAACAGCCGATAACTCTCTTTAGTGAATTCATCAGTACAAGCCCAGGAGTCATTAATGGCCGGCATTCTCGACACGGTAGATCAACGCACGCAACTGGTGGGTGAGAATCGCCTGGAGATTCTCATGTTCCGGCTGGCCGGTCGGCAATTGTTCGCGATCAACGTCTTTAAAGTGCAGGAAGTGTTGCAATTGCCGAAGCTGACCCTGATGCCCCAGCGGCATCCATTTGTGTGCGGTGTGGTCAACCTGCGTGGCCAGACCCTGCCGGTGATTGACCTGTCCCAGGCCATCGGCATGCGCCCGCTGGTGCCGGGGCCCAACAGCACGATTATCGTCACCGAGTACAACCGTTCGGTGCAGGCCTTCCTGGTGGGCGGCGTGGACCGCATCGTCAACATGAACTGGGAAGCCATTCTGCCGCCGCCCACCAGCGCCGGCCGCCAGCATTACCTGACCGCCATCAGCAAGGTGGACGATCAGTTGGTGGAAATCATCGACGTGGAAAAAGTCCTGGCCGAAATTGTGCCGTATAACGCCAAGGTCTCGCGCGAGAAACTCGACGACCCGGTGCTGGAGCGCGCCCGTGGTCGTGAAGTGCTGCTGGTGGACGACTCCAATGTGGCCCTCTCGCAACTGCGCGACACCCTGGGGCAACTGGGCGTGAAGATGCATATCGCCAGTGACGGCCTCAAGGCACTGAACATGCTCAAGGCCTGGGCCGACACCGGCCAGGTGATGACCGACAAATTGCTGATGATCTTCACCGACGCTGAAATGCCCGAGATGGACGGCTACCGCCTGACCACTGAAATCCGCAACGACCCGCGCCTGCGTGGGCTTTACGTGGTGTTGCACACGTCGCTGTCGGGCAGCTTCAATGACTCGATGGTCAAGAAGGTCGGCTGCGACAATTTCCTCTCCAAGTTCCAGCCGGACAAACTCGTCGACGTGGTGCGCCAGCGCCTGATGCTCGACGAAGTGCCGGCCTGATCTCGATCTAAGGCTGCACACGATCAACTTGTAGGAGCGAGCCTGCTCGCGAAGAGGCCATCACCGTCAATATTGATATTGGCTGATACATCGCCTTCGCGAACAAGCCCGCCCCTACAAGGTAAGCAGAGATCAATTTTCTGCCTTTGATTCGGCGACCAAGCTCGTATAGGGTGGCATTTTTTGCCCACCAGGGAGCTGGCCATGTTGCGTCTGAGCGCGCTTTACCGTTATCCGTTGAAATCCGGCAAGGGCGAGCCCCTGCAACAGGTCAGCCTCGACAAGCTTGGTCTGGACGGTGATCGACGCTGGATGCTGGTGGACGAAGNCAGCGGGCGCTTCCTGACCCAGCGCGCGGTGGGGCAGATGAGCCAGTTGTCGGCGCTGTGGAATGCCGACGGTGGCTTGACCCTCAGCGCTCCCGGCCGCTCCCCCATCGACATTGCATTACCCGCCAGCGATGCAGAACTGCGGGGCGTAACGATCTTCAAAGACACTCTGCGCGTACCCGATGCCGGTGATAAGGCCGGTGCCTGGGTCAGCGAGTTCATTGGAAAGCCGACGCGTCTGGTGCAAATTCCTCTGGATCGCGCGCGCACCACCCAAGCCGGCTACGGCAAGGACGACGATCAAGTGGCGTTCGCCGACGGCTTCCCGCTGTTGCTGATCGGGCAAGCGTCCCTGGAAGACTTGTCGCAAAAGGTCGGGCGCCCGCTGGAAATGCTGCGCTTTCGCCCGAATCTGGTGATCGAGGGCAGCGAGGCGTTTGCCGAAGACACCTGGAAGCGTATCCGCATCGGCGATGTCGAGTTCCGCGTGGTCAAGTCCTGTTCGCGCTGCATCCTGACCACCATCGACCCGCAAACCGGTGAGCGCAACAGTGATCGCGAGCCTTTGGCCACGTTGCAGAAATACCGCTCCGAGGCGGACGGCGCGATGTTCGGGCAGAACCTGGTCAACGACAGCAATGGCCAACTTGAAGTCGGCATGCCAGTGACCATCCTGGAATAAACACGCCGGATAAAAAATGCCCGGGACCATAAAGGCCCCGGGCATTTTTTTGTCACTGTGAAAACCCGGGGGTTTAGCCGCGGTATTCGCACAGGTAAGCGGTGTCGACGGCCACTTTCAACTGGAACTTGCTGTTGGCCGGTACATTGAACTGGCTGCCGGCGGCGAAGGTTTCCCAGTCGTTGGCGTCAGGCAGTTTGACGCTCAAGGCGCCGGACACCACGTGCATGATTTCACGCTGGGCGGTGCCGAATTCGTATTCACCCGGGGCCATCACGCCGATGGTCGCCGGACCTTCTGCGGTGCCGAAAGCGATCGACTTGACGGTGCCGTCGAAGTATTCGTTGACTTTGAACATGGGCGATTCCTCGAAAAGGGCTAAAAAGGGCCGGCCAGTATGCACAAGGCCCATGCCGGCGTCACCTCTCCAGGGGGAGAACCTGTGGCAACAGACGCGCTGTATTGCGCGCATCTTCCAGTGCCCGATGTTGCTGGCCATGGAACTGCATCCCCGCCAATTGCAGCGCGCCGTTGAGCCCCAGCGGCTTGTCCAGGCGCCGGGCCTTGGCGAAGCGCTGTTTGAGATTCATGTGCGGCACGCTGGCAAGAACGCTGTCCAGTTGCAGTCGCTGCCATTCCTGAAGCAGTTGCTTGCGATCGTAATCGCCCCAACTGGCCCAGCCCTCCAGCTCCGGTTGATGGTGCACGAGCCATTGCTCGAATGACGGCCAGACCTCACTCAGCGTCTGCGCTGCGTCGACGTTGGCCTGAGTGATGTGCGTCAGCTCCCGGCAAAACGGCGTCAGCAAAGGCCGACGCAGCGGCCGCACGAAGCACTGGAAACAATCCACCTCGCGCCCTTTTCGGTCCACCAGGGTGGCACCGATTTCGATGATTTCCATTTCCGTAACTGGCCAGCCACCGTCATCGGTGGTGGCTTCCAGATCGATCACCAGCCAGTGAGGCATCGCAGGGTTCCTGGTATCCGCGTCCTGATAGGGCTTGAGCGTAGCCAAAGCCGGCGGATCCGCCTAGCGGCTTATTCGACCTCCAACAAAATCTGACGATTCTTCACCTGATCGCCGACCCGCACCTGCAAGCGTTTCAACACCCCATCGATACCTGATTTAAGTGGATGTTCCATTTTCATCGCTTCGAGCACCACCAGCAGCTGACCTTTGCTGACCGGGCTGCCCTCGCTGACCAGTACGTCGACGATTGCCCCGTCCATGGGCGCCTTGAGGGTGCCGGAGCTGACGCTGGCCTGGCTGCTGACCAGCGCTTGAGTTTGATCGACCAGACGCAGACTGCCGGGGCGGGTGAACAACCAGAGTTGCCCGGCCGCGAGGCGGTAGGCATGACGTTGGCGAATGCCATCGATTATCAGTGTGGCCCAGTGCCCGTCGCACTGGATGACCTTCAATTCGACGGTTCGGTCGCCGATGTGCAAACGGTACGGTGCATCAGGCGCTGCGTTCAATGCCACCGGCCAGTCCCGATCCTCCAGGCCGATGCGGTAATGCAGAGGCACGCTGGCGTTGTTCCGCCAGCCAGCCAGCGAGGCGGGATGAGCCTGCGCTGACGCGTGATAGAACAAAGCAGCTGCAATCGCCAGTTCTTCAGCGCTTGGAACCGGCGGATGCAGGCAAGGATGGTCGGCGAAACAGCTCGGGATGAACCCGGTGCTGAATTCGCCGCTGATGAACTGCGGGTGTTGCAGCAGGCTGGCGAGCAAGCGTTGATTGCTTTTTACGCCCAGCAGCACGCTGTCCTGCACGGCCCGCAGCAGTTTTCGCCGGGCTTCTTCACGGGTCGCCCCATGGGCGATGATCTTGCCCAGCAGCGGATCGTAGAACGGGCTGATGTCCTGGCCTTCGATCAAGCCGTGATCGATCCGCACGCCGTCTTGCAACGCGAGCTCCCATGCCTCGATTCGACCGGTTTGCGGCAAAAAGCCCTGGGCCGGGTCTTCGGCGTACAAACGCACTTCCATGGCATGCCCGTTGAGCTGCACTTCTTCCTGGCTCAACGGCAGCGGCAGGCCCTCGGCGACGTTCAGTTGCCAGTCCACCAGGTCCAGGCCAGTGATCCATTCGGTGACCGGGTGCTCCACTTGCAGGCGGGTGTTCATCTCCAGGAAGTAGAACTGCCCGCGCGCGTCCAGCAGGAATTCCACGGTGCCGGCGCCCACGTAATTCACCGCGCGTCCGGCCTTGAGCGCCGCTTCGCCCATGGCCTGGCGCAAATCGGTGGTCATCACCGGGCAGGGCGCTTCTTCGATGACTTTCTGATGGCGACGCTGAATCGAGCAGTCGCGTTCACCGAGGTAGATCAGGTTGCCGTGCTGGTCGCCGAACACCTGCACCTCGACATGACGGGGATCGATCAGCGCTTGTTCGAGAATCAGCTCGTCGCTGCCAAACCCGTGCAGCGCTTCGGAGCGCGCGGTTCGCAGCTGTTCCAGCAAATCGTCGGCGCTGTGCACCAGGCGCATGCCGCGCCCGCCACCGCCAGCGCTGGCCTTGATCATCAGCGGATAGCCGATGCGTGCGGCTTCGCGGCTCAGGGTTGCATCGTCCTGTTCGGCGCCCTGATAGCCTTTGATGCAGGGCACGCCGGCCGCGAGCATGGTGAGTTTCGACAGGCGCTTGCTGCCCATCAACTTGATCGCTTCGGGGCTCGGGCCAATGAAGGTAATGCCGGCGTGTTGGCAGGCGAGGGCGAATTCGGCGTTTTCCGAGAGGAAGCCGTAGCCGGGATGGATCGCGTCGGCACCGCTGCGCCGGGCGGCGTCGATGATCGCCGGGATGTTCAGGTAGGACTGCTGCACCGGGGCCGGGCCTATGTTGACCGCTTCGTCGGCCATTTGGACGTGCAGGGCGTCGGCGTCGGCATCGCTGAATACGGCGACGGTGCGGTAGCCCAGGGCNTGGGCGGTGCGCTGGATACGGCAGGCGATTTCACCGCGGTTGGCGATGAGGATTTTGCTGAGTCCGGGCATAGGTCTTCCCTTTGGTTTTGCGGTGAATGCGATGGCCTCTTCGCGGGCAAGCCTCGTTCCTACAGGTACAGCGATTGCCGCGGGATTTGTGCTCGGCACAAAACCTGTAGGCGCGAGGCTTGCCCGCGAAGCTTTTAGAGGGCCCACCCCGGTTTGCGTTTTTGCACGAAGGCCATCGTCCCCTCGACTCCTTCAGCCCCGGTCACCGCTTCGCTGAACCACCCGGCCGCTTCATCCAGCAAAGCGTCCGAAGGCTGCCCCGCACTCGCCAGCAACAGTTTTTTGGTCGTGGCATTCGCCCCCGGCGCGCAGCACAACACATGGGCGAGGATTTCATCGAGGCGCTCGGCCAACGCTTGCGCGTCATGCTCGACAAAATGCACCAACCCCATGCGCCGTGCGTGTGTGCCATCGAAACGTGCCGCGGTCAGCGCCAGTCGACGTGCCTGGGTCAGGCCGATACGCTGGACCACGAATGGCGCGATCTGCGCGGGCAACAGACCGAGGCTGGTTTCCGGCAGACCGAACTGCGCCAGGTGATCGGCCAGCGCGACGTCGCTGACGCACGCCAGCCCCAATCCGCCGCCGAGCACCGCGCCTTGCAGCACCGTAATGACCACTTGCGGCGCGTGTTGCACCTCTTGAAGCAGCGCGCCGAACGCTCGATTCAAATCGCGATAGGCGTCCGGGCCTTGAGCCCGGGCATTGGCCATGTCCTTGATGTCGCCGCCGGCACAAAAATGTCCACCGGCACCACCGATCACCAGTGCACGAACGGCTCGATCATCACGCACCGCAGCCAGCACCGCACGCAGTTCGGCAACCATCTGCAAGCTCATGGCGTTGCGGCTTTCCGGGCGATTGAGGGTGATGTGCAGCACGCCGTTATGGGATTCGAGCAGCAAGGTCTGGCAAACCGGCAGGGCGCTCATTTCTTTTTCCCCGGCAGGATGCCCATCAGTTTGCAGATGATGCCCAGCATGATTTCGTCGGCGCCGCCGCCAATCGACACCAGGCGCACGTCGCGATAGGCGCGGGCTACCGGGTTGTCCCACATAAAGCCCATGCCGCCCCAGTATTGCAGGCAGCTGTCGCTGACTTCGCGGCCCAGGCGCCCGGCCTTGAGCTTGGCCATCGACGCCAGGCGGGTCACGTCCTGGCCTTTGATGTATTGCTCGGTGGCCTGATAGACCAGCGCTCGCAAGCATTCGATTTCGGTTTGCAGTTCGGCCAGGCGAAAGTGAATGACCTGATTGTCGATCAGCGCGCTGCCGAAGGTTTTGCGTTCCTTGCAGTAGTCGATGGTGCTGTCGATGCAGTATTCCAGGCCCTTGATCATGTTGGCCGCGCCAAACAGGCGTTCTTCCTGGAACTGCAGCATTTGCATCATGAACCCCGCGCCTTCGTGGCCGATGCGGTTGCGCTGGGGTACGCGCACGCCATCGAAGAACACCTGGGCGGTTTCCGAACTGCGCATGCCGAGCTTATCCAGGTGCGAACTGAGGCTGATGCCCGGGGTGTTCATCGGCACCATGATCAGCGATTTGTTGACGTGCGGTTTGTCGTCGGAGGTGTTGGCCAGCAGGCAGATGAAGTCGGCGCTGGGCGAGTTGGTGATCCACATTTTGCTGCCGTTGATCACGTAGTCGTCGCCGTCTTTGCGCGCATGGGTTTTCAGCCCGGCCACGTCGGAGCCGGCGCCGGTTTCCGAGACGCCGATGCAGCCCACTTGCTCGCCGCTGATGGCCGGGCGCAGGAATTCGTCGCGCAATTCATCGGAGCCGAAGCGGGCGAGGGCGGGGGTGCACATGTCGGTCTGCACGCCGATGGACATGGGGATGCCGCCGCAACGAATGGTGCCGAATTCTTCGGCAGCAACGATGGAGTAGCTGTAGTCCAGGCCCATNCCACCGAATTTTTCCGGCTTGGAAATACCCAGCAAGCCGAGGTCGCCAGCCTTGCGGAAGATCTCGTGGATGGGGAAACGCCCGGCCTTCTCCCACTCTTCGACGTGGGGATTGATCTCGTGATCGACGAATTGGCGGACCGTGCGACGCAGTGCTTCGTGTTCCTGGGTGAAGATCATTTTTATTGTTCTCCTGTGATCCGCGATCAGAATCTCGCGACGCCAAAACTGTTGGTTTGTAGCGGCCGCACTTCGGCCTCATGACAGATGTCCAGCAAGTAACCGAGCAGGGTGCGGGTATCCCGTGGGTCAATCAGCCCGTCGTCCCACAGGTTGGCGCTGCCATAGAGTGCAGTGGACTGGCTGTCGAGCTTCTGCGCGGTGACCTGTTCCAGCATATCCAGCACCTTGGGGTCGGGCACCAAACCGTCTTTGAGTTGCTTGGCCTCGGTGACGATGCGCAGCACTTTGCCTGCCTGCGCGCCGCCCATCACCGCCGTGCGGCTGTTGGGCCAGGCGAAGATAAACCTTGGGTCCAGGCCTCGGCCGCACATCGCGTAGTTGCCGGCGCCGTAGGAGCCGCCAACCACCACGGTCAGTTTAGGCACACGGGCATTCGCCACGGCCTGGATCATTTTCGCGCCGTGCTTGATCACGCCTTGTTGCTCCGACTCCGTGCCCACCATGAAACCCGTGGTGTTGTGGAAAAACAGCAGCGGCGTCCGGCTCTGGTCACATAACTGAATAAATTGCGCCGCCTTGCTCGCCCCCTTGGGCGTGATCGGGCCGTTATTGCCGATGAATCCGCAAGCACGGCCCTGGATGTGTAAATGGCCGCAGACCGTGTGGGCATCGAACTCGCCCTTGAATTCGAGGAAGTTGGAACCGTCCGCCAGGCGCGCGAGGATTTCGCGCACGTCATAGGGTTTCTTTGGGTCGTCGGGAATCAGTCCGAGCAGCTCATCGATCGGGTAGAGCGGGTCTTCCCAGTAACGGGCGGGCGCTGCCGGTAACCGTGCATTCCACGACAGCAGACTGACAATNTCGCGCACGATGCGCACGCCATCGGCATCGTTTTCCGCCAGGTATTCGGCGGTGCCGGCGGTTTGCGCGTGCATCTCGGCGCCACCCAGTTCCTCGTCCGTCGCCACTTCGCCGGTCGCCGCTTTGAGCAGCGGCGGCCCGGCAAGGAACAGTTTGGCCTTGCCGCGCACCACCACCACGTAATCCGACAGCCCCGGCTGATACGCGCCGCCCGCCGTGGCCGAGCCGTGCACCACGGTGATCTGCGGCAACCCCATGGCCGACATGCGCGCCTGGTTGGCGAAGCTGCGTGCGCCTTCGACGAAAATCTCGGCCGCATAGTTGAGGTTGGCACCGCCGCTTTCGGCGAGGGTCACCACTGGCAGTTTGTTTTCCATGGCGATCTGTTGCAGGCGCAGGGACTTTTTCAGGCCGGAGGGGGAAATGGTGCCGCCCTTGATCGCGCTGTTATTGGCCACCACCAGCATGCGCACGCCGCTGACGTAGCCGATGCCGGCGATCAAGCCGCCGCCGGCCGCGCTGCCGTCTTTGTCGTCGTGGAGTTTGTAACCGGCCAGGCTGGCCAATTCCAGGAACGGCGCGCCGGGGTCCAGCAGCAGGTTGAGCCGTTCGCGGGGCAGCAGTTGGCCGCGTTTGTCGAACTTGGGCTTGGCTTCGGCCGCCTTGTTCAGCAGGTTTTGTTCGAGCTGACGGACCTGCTCGATGCCGACCAGCATGGCCGTGCGGTTCTGGGCGAATTGTTCGCTGAACGGGTCTATTTGGGACTGGATCACCGGCATGGCTTATTCCTTGTCCTTGAGCACATCAGGAAGGTAGGCGCGGTGAAAACCGTTGTACGACTCACTGTTCGTCGCCTTGTGAATCGGCCACGCCCGCCCGCCGAGGCTGGCCGCGCCGTCAATGCGCAACGTGCTGCCGCTGATGAATGCCGCCGCCGGGCTGAGGAGGAAAACGATCGCCGCGCTGACTTCGGATTCCGTGCCGATGCGCTTGAGCGGCACGTGCTCGCGCAAGGTCGGGATCACCGCCTTGAACGCGCCGTCGTAGGTGTCCATGCCGCTGGAGGCAATCCACCCTGGCGCCACGGCGTTGACCCGCACGCCGGCATAGCCCCATTCAAAGGCGGCGGTCTTGGTGAGGTTGTCCATGCCCGAACGCGCCGCGCCGGAGTGACCCATACCGGGCATGCCGCCCCACATGTCGGCGAGCATGTTGACGATCGATCCACCGTGCTTGCTCATGGATTGGTTGAACACCTCCCGGGCCATCAGGAAACCGCCCACCAGGTTGGTGCGCATCACGGTTTCGAATCCCTTCTGATTGATTGAGGCCAGCGGCGACGGGTATTGGCCACCGGCATTGTTGACCAGCCCATGAATCGGCCCGTGTTTGCGAATCAACTCGCTAACCAGATGCTTGACCGCTTCTTCTTCACGAATGTCGCAGGTGGCCCAGTCCGCCTTGCCGCCGTCTTCGGTGATTTCGGCGGCGACGTTTTTCAACTTGTCAGCCTTGCGTCCGACCAGCAGCACATGGGCGCCGAGTGCCGCCAGCTCATGGGCGGTGCACCGGCCGATGCCGCTGCCGCCACCGGTGACGATGATGGTTTGGCCTGCAAACAAACTGGCTTTGAAAATCGAATCGTAGGCCATGGCGACAGTCCTCTAGTTGACCTGGTCGGCGATGCGCTGGGGCACCGGAATCTGGATGTCCAGCAGTTGCTGGGCGAAGGCTTTGCCTTGGGGGTCGATGCGCAGGCTGGCGATGCCGCCGCCGCCCAAGGCGTTCTCCAGAAGAAAATTGAAGCTGTGGGTGCCGGGCAAATACCAACGCTCGACACGTCCGTGTACCGGGTCAAGGACATGGCTCATCCAGTCGACCATCACCTCGGGCGTCAGGGCTTCGGCGATCCATGGCAGGAACTCGGGCTCCCGGGCCATAACGCCGATGTTGCTGTGGTTGCCCTTGTCGCCGGAGCGTGCCACGGCGAGTTTGATCAGGGCCACGCTGGCATCGGCGCGGCCGGTGGGTTGCGGCGGGTCGAATGGAACGGGCAAGTCATCCGGGTCGAGCACATCGACGGCGGGCAGGGCGCATGGGTGGCGCTGGCCCTGGAGATCAATGTCCAGCGTGCAGGCGGTTTTGTCGATGAGGAACGAGAACAGGCGGATCAGCGGATAGACCGTTGGTCGCCCACCGACGATCCCGGTCAACCCCGGCGCCATGCCGGTGGCTGCCTGGGCAATCTCGCGGGCGAACAGCACCAGCGCCTGTTTGCTCGGATGGCGCACCGCGAGTTTGATCACTACTTCGCGGCTGTCCTGACGTTGGCCGTGGGGGCCGTAAGTGGCTTCGCTGCCCAGGAGTTCGATGTTGACTTCGCTGTAGGGCGCCCAGCCACGTTGGCTGAACAGTGCCGACGTTTTATTGATGATCGCCTGGCTGACCCGCTCGGCCTTGGCCACTGCGTCGATCCCGGCGATCAGGCAACTGGCGGTGCAGCGGAACCCGTCGGGGTAGGTGGCGCTGACCTTGTATTGGTCGGTAGGTGGCAAGCCTTTAGCGCCATGCACCCGAACCGCGTTTTTACCTTGTTGCACGAGTTTGACCTGGGTGAAATCGCAGACCACGTCGGGCAGCAGATAGGCCTGGGGGTTGCCGATTTCATAGAGCATCTGTTCGCCGACGGTCAGCGGCGTGACCACGCCGCCAGAACCCTCGGGTTTGCTGACGATGAACTGGCTGTCGGCGCTGACTTCGACGATGGGGAAGCCAATGTGTTCGTAATCGGGCACGTCGCGCCAGTCGGTGAAATTGCCGCCGGTGCACTGGGCGCCACATTCGATGATGTGCCCGGCCAATGCAGCCTGTGCCAGGCGGTCATAGTCCTGCCATGACCAGTTGAATTCATGCACCAGCGCAGCGCTGACCACGGCGCTGTCGACCACGCGGCCGGTGATGACGATATCGGCACCCAAACGAAGGGCTTCGACAATGCCCGGGGCGCCGAGGTAGGCGTTGGTCGAGACGCACATCGGCGGCAAGGGCGCGCCGCTGAACATTTCATGCAGGCCACGACTGCTCAGCTGTTTGAACTGCGGTTGCAGGTCGTCGCCCAGCAACACGGCGATTTTTAGTGCCACCCCGGCCTTGTCACAAGCCGCTTGCAAGGCAGCGGCGCAAGCCTGCGGATTGACCCCGCCGGCATTGCTGATGACGCGGATGTTTTGTTCGGCGAGTTGCCCCAGCAATGGGCTGAGGACTTCGATGAAGTCGACCGCATAGCCTGCCTGCGGATCTTTCATCCGTGCGCCGGCCATGATCGACATGGTGATTTCGGCTAAATAGTCGAAGACCAGATAATCCAGACGCCCACCGTGCACCAGTTGCGCGGCGGCGGTCGAGGTATCGCCCCAGAACGCGCTGGCGCATCCGATGCGAATCGTTTCTGGCGCAGTCGTTTCCATAACCACCTCCGATAGAAGTGTGTCGAGACTACCAAGCAAGCGCTTGGTTTGTAAATCGCTGAAATATCTTCTGCCCGAGCGCTTGCTTGGTTGCCGTCGCCAGCTTAAATTGCCCGCGCAACCCCGCTGTTTTAGCGGCGGGTGGCGCATTTGATTGATCGACTGTAGGAGAGAACGGGTGGACGAGCAAAAAGCCCTGGGGGTCATGCGCGAATTGGTCGACAACGGCCAATTGACCGACCCCGACAGCGCCCGCGGCAAACTGCTGCAAGTGGCGGCTCACCTGTTCCGCAACAAAGGTTATGAACGCACCACGGTGCGCGATCTGGCCGGCGCCGTGGGCATTCAGTCGGGCAGCATCTTTCATCATTTCAAGAGCAAGGACGAGATCCTGCGGGCGGTAATGGAGGAAACCATCCACTACAACACCGCGATGATGCGCGCCTCGCTTGAGGAAGCGAGCACGGTGCGTGAACGTGTTTTGGCGCTGATTCGCTGCGAATTGCAGTCAATCATGGGCGGCAGCGGCGAAGCCATGGCGGTGCTGGTCTACGAATGGCGTTCGCTGTCGGCCGACGGCCAGGCCCAGGTGCTGGCGCTACGTGATGTGTACGAAGCGCTTTGGCTGCAGGTGTTGGGTGAAGCCAAGGACGCCGGTTTTATCCGTGGCGATGTGTTCATCACGCGTCGTTTTCTGACGGGGGCGTTGTCTTGGACCACCACCTGGTTTCGTGCCGGCGGCAGCATGAGCCTCGATCAATTGGCCGATGAAGCATTGATTCTTGTCCTCGAAGAGAAGCAATAAGTTGTCATGAGCCAGCAGGAAACTGGCTAAGTGGCTGAAACCGCCTAGCTTGAATGCATTGATGGGTATTTTTTGGGGAGTGGGTTGTTTTGATGTCTTCGCCAATTAGGACGGCCACGCGGCTTTTGCTGGCGTCGCTCGCGACGGTTTGGGTGTTGCCGTCCCAGGCTGCGCAACTGGTGCGGGTCGGTGCCGCACATTTCCCGCCTTATACCGTGCGCCCGGAGTCCGGTGCCGACACTGGCCTGCTGCCGCAATTGGTAGAAGCCTTGAATCAATTGCAGAGCGACTATCAGTTCGTTCTGGTGCCGACTTCGATTCCTCGGCGATTCGGTGATTTCAAGCAAGGTCGGGTCGACATGGCCATTTTCGAGAACCCGGACTGGGGCTGGAAGGACATTCCCCACACCAGCGTCGACATGGGGCTTGAAGACGCCGAGATTTTCGTCGCGCAACGCAAGCCCGATCGTCAGCAAAGCTATTTTTCCGACCTCACCGGCAAGCGTCTGGCGCTGTTCAGCGGCTATCACTACGAGTTCGCCAACTTCAATGCCGACCCGAAATTCCTCGCGCAGAACTATGACGCCACGCTGACCTATTCCCATGACAGCAACCTGCTGATGGTGCTGCGCGGGCGGGCAGACATTGCCTTGGTGACGCGTTCCTACCTGAGCGATTACCTGCTACGCAACGAGCAGGTGGCCGATCAGTTGCTGGTGTCGCAGCGCATCGATCAGGTGTATCACCACTACGCGATCCTGCGTCCGTCCGCGCCCATCAGCGGCGAGGCGTTCGGCAAGTTACTGCAAGGGTTGCGGGACAATGGGCAGATGCTGAAGATTTTCGATCCGTACAAGATTGCGGTGGTGCCGGTGCCCAAACCCTGAATGACGCCGCAGGTCGCATCATTCGCGACTTCACTTAAATTTCCTGCCCCGGCTCACGTCACATGGTTGAACTGTCGACGATTATCGTGAGCCCGACCCATGCCCAATCTGAATGACCTGACTGCCCTGGCCTTGCCCAACGGAAGCCGTCTTGTAGCGGATGAAACCCAAAGTCGCCTGCACCTCAGCCTGGAAGGGCAGCCGCTGATCGAACTGCGCCTGACCCGAGAGTCTGAGTTGCAGGTGCAGGTCGAACAGCGCTTGGACACGCCTGAAAGTCAGGCGCTCTGGGCCGCCTGCTATTGGCTGTTTGCCCGTGATCCGGCGTGCCAACACCTGACTTTTCAACTGCAGCAGTTACCCGCCGACGCCTTGGCGAGCGGTTTGCTGATTCCCACCGACACCGCCGGCCAATACCGCTGCGAACGCACGCTGTTCTGGCAGTTGCCCCAGCCGTGGCTCAGCCAGGCACTGACCGACACTTACCCGCAGCAAATGGTCATCAGTGGCGGCAAGCGTCATCCTCTGCGCCCGCTAAAACCACGGGGTGAAGTCTATCGGCGCTTCGATGCGCGGCTCGGTGCCTGGATTTCCCTGCGCACGCTGGACATCGACCTGGACCTGGCTCGTTTCAATCGCTGGCAGAACAGCCCGCGGGTGGCGAGTTTCTGGCAGGAGGAAGGCAGCCTCGAGCAGCACCGCGAATACCTGAGCAAACTCGACGCCGACCCTCACACCGTGACGCTGATCGGTTGTTTCGACGATCAGCCGTTTGCCTATTTCGAAGCCTATTGGGCCAAGGAAGATCGCATAGCACCGTTCTATGACGCCGGCGATTACGACCGCGGTATCCACATGCTGGTGGGCGAAGAAAATCACCGTGGCCCGCACAAGGTGGCGAGCTGGTTATCGGCGCTGACGCATTTCCTGTTTCTCGACGATCCGCGCACCCAGCGAGTGGTCGCCGAGCCTCGCGCCGACAACGGGAAGATGATCGGGTACATGCAGGATCAGGGTTACCACTGCGAGAAAGAGTTCGACTTCCCGCACAAGCGCGCGGCGTTGATGATGCTGGGGCGTGAGCGGTTTTTTGATCGGTGCAAGTTGGCGTGATGCTTAAGGCTCAAGATCTGCTTCGGTCTTGAGTGCCCCATCGCGAGCAAGCTCGCTCCCACATTGGATCTCCTGTGAACACAAAATCTGTGGGCACTCGAGATCAACTGTGGGAGCGAGCTTGCTCGCGATTGGGGCAACACAAATTCCAGATTCAACGACGGGCAAAGGTATCCACGCGATTGCCCGACACCTTGCGGCAGTGCACCAGCGCATCGCGAATCATGAAGTTCACCAAGGTTGGCGATACGCCCAGTTCCTTGGCGATATCCTTTTGCGGCACGCCGTGCAGCCGGTACATCTCGAAGGCGTAGCGGGTGCGGCTCGGCAGCTCCGTCAGCGCATCGGCGATGTTTTCCAGGGTCGAGAAATTGATGTGCGAGGTTTCCGGCGAAGCACCCTGAATCACCACGTTCAGACCTTCCTCTTCCGGGCCGGAGTATTTCTGCTCCAGCGCCTGCTTGCGATAGTGGTCGATCGCCAGGTTNCGCACGATCTGGAACAGATAACTGAGCTGAGCCTTGAAGGATGACGTGATTTGCGGCGCCGATTGCAGTCGGAAAAACGCATCCTGGACCACGTCTTCAGCACGCGACCGGCAGCCGGTAATTCGCGCTGCAATCTTGACCAGAATCAGTCGGTTGTCGACAAAGGCCTGCAGAAGGGGTGAGTCGCACCTGCCTGTGGATACTTGTTCCGTCATGGAAATCACCTTGTCGCAAAAGAGGTAGGGGGGAGGGCGNGGGGGGGCGTCCTACACATCGAGCGACAAATTATGCTGAATGATAATGATTGTCAATTGAGAAAGAGAACTAATGCTCCTCAACGGTGCAGAGTGAGAACTGCGACACGCTGCCGCACTCGCTTGCAGCACTTGGCCCCGCTGGCGATCAAGCCTGCCGACTAATTATTTCAAGACGCCATCCGTTCTCATTGGTGAAAGGTGCCGGGTCAATCCCGGCCAAAACAGCATTCCCAATGCCTTGCGCAGTCGGCGAAGACCGCGTCCTGCATGCCCTTTAATGGGCGTGACGTAAGAAAACCGATTCCATTTGCAAGCCGAATTCAGGCAGGAAACCTCATGACCGACGCGTTCGAACTCCCAAGCAATCTGGTCCAAGCCCTCCAGCGCCGCGCGGCCCTGACGCCGGACCGGGTGGCCTTGCGTTTTCTCGCCGACACCCCGGATCAGGCGGTGGTCCTCAGTTATCGCGAGCTGGATCAGCGGGCGCGAACCATTGCCGGTGCGTTGCAGGCCGAAGCTGAATTCGGCGATCGCGCCGTGCTGCTGTTCCCGAGTGGTCCGGACTACGTGGCGGCGTTTTTTGGTTGCCTGTACGCCGGCGTGATTGCGGTGCCGGCCTATCCGCCGGAGTCGGCTAAACGTCATCACCAGGAACGTCTGCTGTCGATCATCAGCGATGCCGAGCCGCGCTTGCTGCTGACCAGCGCCGGCCTGCGCGACGCCTTGCTGCAGATTGAAGGTGCGCCGCCGCTGCTGTGTGTCGACACTCTCGAAGGTGCCCTGGCCGACCGCTGGATCGCGCCGAACCTGGCCGACGACCACATCGCCTTCCTGCAATACACGTCGGGCTCCACCGCGCTGCCCAAGGGCGTACAAGTCAGCCACGGCAACCTGGTGGCCAACGAAGTGCTGATCCGTCGCGGTTTCGGCATCGACCTCAACCCGGATGACGTGATCGTCAGCTGGCTGCCGCTGTACCACGACATGGGCCTGATCGGCGGCTTGTTGCAACCCATTTTCAGCGGCGTGCCGTGTGTGTTGATGTCGCCGGCGTACTTCCTCGGTCGGCCGTTGCGCTGGCTGGAGGCAATCAGCGAATACGGCGGCACCATCAGCGGCGGTCCGGATTTCGCCTATCGCCTGTGCAGTGAGCGGGTCAGCGAATCAGCGCTGGAGCGCCTCGACCTGAGCGGCTGGCGCGTGGCGTATTCCGGCTCTGAACCGATTCGTCTCGACACCCTCGATCGCTTCGGCGAAAAGTTCGCGGTGTGCGGTTTCACCACCGACAGTTTCATGGCGTCCTACGGGTTGGCCGAAGCCACCTTGTTTGTCGCCGGAACCCCGCGCGGGCAGGGCATCGGCAACCTGCGCGTGGACGATCACGCCTTGGCCCAAAACCGCGCAGAGCCTGGCGAAGGCAGCGCGATCATGAGTTGCGGCATCAGTCAGCCGGACCATGAGGTGCTGATCGTCGACCCGGTCGCGGTCAATGAACTGGCCGACAACGCGGTCGGCGAAGTCTGGGCCGCCGGCCCGAGCATCGCCCATGGCTACTGGCGCAACCCCGAAGCCACCGCCAAGACATTCGTGCAACACAACGANCGGACCTGGCTGCGCACGGGCGACCTGGGTTTCATGCGTGACGGTGAGCTGTTCATCACCGGGCGCCTGAAGGACATGCTGATCGTTCGCGGTCACAACCTGTACCCCCAGGACATCGAACAGACCATCGAGCGCGAAGTGGAAGTGGTGCGCAAGGGCCGCGTCGCCGCGTTTGCGGTAAATGACCAGGGCCTGGAAGGCATCGGCATTGCTGCAGAAATCAGCCGCAGCGTGCAGAAAATCCTGCCGCCCGAAGCACTGATCAAGGCGATCCGCCAAGCGGTGGCCGAGGCTTATCAACAAGCCCCGAGCGTGGTGGTGTTGCTCAATCCGGGCGCATTGCCCAAAACCTCCAGCGGCAAACTGCAACGTTCGGCCTGCCGCAATCGCCTGGCGGACGGCAGCCTCGACAGCTATGCGCTGTTCCCGTCGGCAGATGTTCAGAGCGAAGCCAAAGCCGAATCAAGTTCTGAGCTGCAAGCCTTGATTGGCCAGATCTGGAGCGAACAACTGCAGGTCAAACAGGTCGGCGCCGACGATCACTTCTTCTTGCTCGGTGGCAATTCCATCACCGCCACCCAAGTAGTTGCGCGCCTGCGCGAAACCCTGGGGCTGGAGCTGAACCTGCGCATGCTGTTCGAAGCGCCGACCCTGGCGACCTTCACCGCCGCTGTCGCTCAGCTGCAACAGGATGGCGGCCTGGCTCAGGGCGCGATCACCTCGCTGTCGCGCAACGAACCGATGCCGCAATCCCTGGCGCAAAACCGCCTGTGGATCACCTGGCAACTCGACCCGCAGAGCAGCGCCTACACCATTCCCGGGGCCTTGCGCCTGCGTGGCGAGCTGGACGAAGACGCCTTGCGCGCCAGTTTCCAGCAACTGATCGAGCGTCATGAATCCCTGCGCACACGGTTCTTCGAACGGGACGGCGTGGCGCTGCAACAGGTCGATGCGGCGGGCGACTTCAACCTTCAATTGATCGACATCAGCGACCTGCCCGCCGCCGAGCGTGAAGCCCGTGCGCTGCAAATCCGTGAGGACGAAGCCCGCACCCAGTTTGATCTGGAGAAAGGCCCACTGCTGTGGGTGACGCTGGTGCGCCTCGACGACGAGGACCATCAACTGCTGGTGACGATGCATCACATCATCGCCGATGGTTGGTCGCTGAATGTGCTGATCGACGAGTTCTCGCGCCTGTACGCGGCTGCCTGCCAGGGACAAAAAGCCACGTTTTGCGCTTTGCCGACCCAATACGCCGACTACGGCAGCTGGCAGCGTCAATGGCTGGCGCAAGGGGAGGGCGAGCGTCAACTCGCCTACTGGAAAGAGCAGCTGGGCGAAGAGCATCCAACGCTGAATCTGGCCACCGATCACCCGCGCTCGGCGCAGCACATTCACAGTGCTGCTCGCCATTCGATAAAGCTCGCCGCGACCTTGAGCGATGCCATTCGCCAGACCGCCCAGGCGCATGAATCGACGCCGTTCATGCTGTTGCTCTCCGCGTTCCAGAGCCTGCTTTATCGCTACAGCGGTCAGCGCGACATCCGCATCGGCGTGCCGANTGCCAACCGTCCGCGCCTGGAAACCCAAGGGCTGATCGGCTTCTTCATCAACACCCAGGTGCTGCGTGCCGAGGTGGATTCGCGCCTGTCATTCGTGGAGCTGTTGGCGCAAACCCGCCAGGCCGCGCTGGGTGCACAAGCGCATCAGGATCTGCCGTTCGAGCAACTGCTCGAAGCCTTCCCGCAAGCCCGNGAACAAGGCCTGTTCCAGGTCATGTTCAACCACCAGCAGCGCGACCTGAGTGCCTTGCGCCGCCTGCCGGGCATGCTCGCCGATGAATTGCCGTGGCACAGCCGCGAAGCCAAGTTCGACCTGCAACTGCACAGTGAAGAAGACCAGAGGGGTCGCCTGAGCCTGTCCTTCGACTACGCCAGCGAACTGTTCGACGCGACGACCATCGAACGTCTGGCCGAGCATTTCAGCCACCTGCTGCGAGCCATTTGCGAGCAACCGTCCGCCGCCATCGGCGACCTGCCACTGCTGAGCGCAAGCGAACTCGACCAACAAACGTCCTGGAGCGCCGCGCCGTGCACACCGGCCAGCCAATGGTTGCCGGAAATGCTCAATGAGCAAGCGCGCCAGACCCCGGAACGCACCGCGCTGATCTGGGACGGCGGCGCCCTCGATTTCGCCGAACTGCATACCCAGGCTAACCGCCTGGCCCACTACCTGCGTGACAAAGGCGTCGGCCCGGATGTGTGCGTGGCCATCGCCGCCGAGCGTTCACCGCAACTGCTGATCGGCCTGCTTGCAATCATCAAGGCCGGTGGCGCCTATGTACCACTGGACCCGGATTACCCCGCCGACCGCCTGGCCTACATGCTCAGCGACAGCGGCGTCGAGTTGCTGCTGACCCAGACCCAGTTGCTCGAACGCCTGCCGGCCACCGACGGCGTCAGCGTGATCGCCATGGATGCGCTGCATCTGGAGAACTGGCCAAGTCAGGCNCCGGGCCTGCACCTCAATGGCGACAACCTCGCCTACGTGATTTATACCTCCGGTTCCACCGGCCAGCCCAAAGGTGTGGGCAATACCCATGCAGCCCTGGCTGAACGCTTGCAGTGGATGCAGGCCACCTATCAACTGAACGACACCGATGTGCTGCTGCAAAAAGCCCCGATCAGTTTCGACGTGTCGGTGTGGGAATGCTTCTGGCCGCTGATTACCGGCGCCCGTCTGGTGATGGCGGGNCCNGGCGAGCATCGCGATCCGCACCGCATCGCTCAGCTGGTTCAGCAATACGGCGTGACCACGCTGCACTTCGTACCGCCACTGCTTTCGTTGTTCATTGATGAGCCGCTGACCGCCGAATGCACCAGCCTGCGCCGCGTGTTCTCCGGTGGCGAAGCCTTGCCCGCCGAACTGCGCAACCGCGTGCTGCAACNGTTGCCGGCGGTGCAACTGCACAACCGCTACGGTCCGACCGAAACTGCAATCAACGTCACCCATTGGCACTGCACCCGCGCCGATGGCGAGCGCTCGCCGATTGGCCGCCCGTTGGGCAACGTGGTGTGCCGTGTACTCGACAGCGACCTCAATCCAGTGCCGGCCGGTGTGCCGGGTGAACTGTGCATCAGCGGCATCGGCCTGGCCCGTGGCTATCTGGGCCGTCCGGGGCTGACCGCTGAACGTTTTGTCGTCGATCCACTGGGCGAGCAGGGCGCGCGTCTGTACCGCACCGGNGACCGTGTGCGCTGGAGCGCCGATGGCGTGCTCGAATACCTCGGTCGCCTGGATCAGCAGGTCAAGTTGCGTGGCTTCCGTGTCGAACCCGAAGAAATCGAAGCCCGTTTGCTGGCCCAGGAGGGCATTGCCCAAGCCGTGGTGCTGGTGCGCGAAACGGCAGCCGGTGGCCAGTTGATCGGTTACTACACCGCCACCGATTCCATTGAAGAGGTTGGTGTTCAATCCGCACGCCTGAAAGCCGCGCTGGCGGCCGAATTGCCGGAATACATGGTCCCGGCGCAGCTGATGCGGCTGGACGAAATGCCCTTGAGCCCAAGCGGCAAACTCGACCGTCGTGCCTTGCCCGAACCGCAATGGCAAGTGCGCGAACACGTCGAGCCGGTCACTGCGCTGGAGCAGCAAATCGCCGGCATCTGGCGCGAAGTGCTCGGCCTTGCGCAGATCGGCCTGCGTGACGACTTCTTCGCCCTCGGCGGCCACTCGCTGCTGGCCACGCAAATCATCTCCCGCACCCGCCAGGCCTGCGACGTCGAGTTGCCGTTGCGCACCTTGTTCGAAAACAGTGAGCTGGGGGCGTTCGCCGAACAGGTTCAACTGATCCAGGCCAGCGGCAAGACCAACCAACAACCGCCGATCGAGAAAGTCGACCGCAACCAACCGGTGCCGCTGTCGTATTCCCAGCAACGCATGTGGTTCCTCTGGCAAATGGAGCCGGACAGTCCGGCCTACAACGTTGGCGGTATGGCGCGGCTNNGCGGTGTACTCGATGTCGGGCGTTTTGAGGCGGCGTTGCAAGCGCTGATCATGCGCCACGAAACCCTGCGCACCACTTTCCCGAGCATCGACGGCGTGGCCCGGCAACAGGTGCATGCGCAAACCGGCATGCGCATGGACTGGAAGGACTTCTCGGCGCTGGAGGCCGACAGCCGCGAGCAACGGGTGCAGCAACTGGCTGACGATGAGGCGCATAAACCGTTCGACCTGGAAACCGGTCCGCTGCTGCGCGCGTGTCTGGTCAAGACCGCCGAGCAAGAGCACTACCTGGTGCTGACCCTGCACCACATCGTCACCGAAGGCTGGGCCATGGACATCTTTGCCCGTGAACTCAGCGCGTTGTACGAAGCCTTTATCGACGAGCGCGACTCACCACTGGCGCCGCTGCCGGTGCAATACCTCGACTACAGCGTGTGGCAGCGCCAGTGGCTGGAGTCGGGTGAGCGCCAGCGTCAACTCGACTACTGGACCGCACAACTGGGTCACGAGCATCCATTGCTCGAACTGCCCGGCGACCGCCCACGGCCACCGGTGCAAAGCCATCAGGGCGAACTGTTCCGTTTCGACCTGAGCGATGACCTCGCCGCACGGGTGCGCGCTTTCAACGCGCAAAACGGTCTGACCCTGTTCATGACCATGACCGCCACCTTGGCAGTGTTGCTCTACCGCTACAGCGGCCAGACCGACCTGCGCATCGGTGCGCCCGTGGCCAACCGCATTCGCCCGGAAAGCGAAGGGTTGATCGGTGCGTTCCTCAACACCCAAGTGCTGCGTTGCCAGCTCAATGGGCAGATGCAGGTTGGCGAGTTGTTCGAGCACGTGCGCCACACCGTGATCGAAGGCCAGTCCCATCAGGACCTGCCGTTCGACCACTTGGTGGAAGCCCTGCAACCTCCGCGCAGCGCGGCGTACAACCCACTGTTCCAGGTGATGTGCAACGTGCAGCGCTGGGAGTTCCAGCAAAGCCGCCAACTGGCCGGCATGACCGTCGAGTACCTGGCCAACGATGCGCGTGCGACCAAGTTCGACCTCAACCTGGAAGTCACCGACCTCGACCATCGCCTGGGTTGCTGCCTGACCTACAGCACCGACCTGTTCGACGAACCGCGCATTGCGCGCATGGCCGGGCACTGGCGCAATCTGCTGGAAGCGCTGCTGACCGATCCGCAACAGCGCCTCAGTGAGCTGCCGTTGCTCGAAGCCGGCGAGCAGCAAAAGCTGTTGGACAGCCTTGGCGTCGAACCGGGCGAGCATCGCCTCGATCAATGCATTCATCACCTGTTCAGCGAGCAGGCCCTTGCCCGCAAAGACGCACCGGCGTTGACGTTTGCGGGTGAAACCCTGAGCTACGCCGAACTCGACAGCCGCGCCAATCGCCTGGCCTGGATGCTCCGCGAGCGCGGTGTCGGCCCGCAGGTTCGTGTCGGCCTGGCGCTNGAGCGTTCCCTGGAAATGGTCGTCGGCTTGCTGGCGATCCTCAAGGCGGGTGGCGCCTATGTGCCGCTGGACCCGGAATACCCGCTGGANCGCCTGCACTACATGATCGAAGACAGCGGCATCGGCCTGCTGCTCAGTGATGCAGCCATGTTCGACGCGCTCGGTGAATTGCCGGCCAGCGTCGGCCGTTGGTGCCTCGAAGAGGACGCCGCCGAGTTGGCCCATTACCCGGCCACCGAACTGCCGTTTATCACCTTCCCGCAACATCAGGCGTACCTGATTTACACCTCNGGCTCCACCGGCAAGCCCAAAGGCGTGGTGGTCTCCCACGGTGAAATCGCCATGCATTGCCAAGCCGTGATCGAGCGCTTCGGCATGCGCCCGGACGACTGCGAGCTGCACTTCTATTCGATCAATTTCGACGCCGCCACCGAGCGTTTGCTGGTGCCGCTGTTGAGTGGCGCGCACGTTGTCCTGCGCGCCCAAGGCCAATGGGACGCGGAAGAAATCTGCGGGCTCATTCGTCGCCACCACATCAACATCCTCGGCTTCACCCCAAGCTACGGCAGCCAATTGGCGCAGTGGCTGGCGACCCAGGGCGAAACCNTNCCGGTGCGCATGTGCATCACCGGTGGCGAAGCGCTGACCGGTGAACACCTGACGCGAATCCGTGCGGCGTTCAAACCAAGCCTGTTTTTCAACGCCTACGGCCCGACCGAAACCGTGGTCATGCCATTGGCCAGTCTCGCACCGGAACAGCTGGAAGAAGGCTTGGCCAGCGTGCCGATCGGCAGCGTGATCGGCGCGCGGGTCGCCTACATCCTCGATGCCGACCTGGCCTTGGTACCGCAAGGCGCGACCGGTGAGTTGTTCGTCGGTGGCGCCGGTCTGGCGCAGGGTTATCACCAGCGACCAGGCATGACCGCCGAACGGTTTGTGGCGGATCCATTCGCCGCCGATGGCGGNCGTCTGTACCGCACCGGCGACCTGGTGCGCCAACGCGCCGACGGCCTGGTGGAATACCTGGGCCGGATCGACCATCAAGTGAAAATTCGCGGTTTCCGCATCGAGCTGGGCGAAATCGAAACCCGTCTGCTGGAACACGCAGCCGTGCGCGAAGCGGTGGTGCTGGCGCTCGACGCGCCGAGCGGCAAACAACTGGTCGGCTATCTGGTGACCGACGTTGCCGAGCAGGACGAAACGCAACAAG
Source organism: Pseudomonas mandelii (assembly GCF_002251635.1). Lineage (GTDB taxonomy): Bacteria > Pseudomonadota > Gammaproteobacteria > Pseudomonadales > Pseudomonadaceae > Aquipseudomonas > Aquipseudomonas mandelii_B. The sequence continues at coordinate 24,983 of NZ_NMOJ01000048.1, read as the reverse complement.
CGGCACTGCGCGAAGCCTTGAAGCATCACCTCAAATCGCAACTGCCGGATTACATGGTGCCGACGCACCTGATCNTGCTGGCCAGCATGCCGCTGACCGCCAACGGCAAACTCGACCGCCGCGCCTTGCCNGCGCCGGACCCGGAACTCAACCGTCAACACTACGTGGCGCCAAGCAATGAGCTGGAGCTGACGTTGGCCGGCATCTGGTGCGAGGTGCTGAACGTCGAGCAAGTGGGCCTCAACGACAACTTCTTCGAACTGGGCGGCGATTCGATTCTGTCGATCCAGGTGGTCAGCCGTGCGCGGCAGCAGGGNATTCATTTCAGCCCTCGCGACCTGTTCCAGCACCAGACCGTGCAAACCCTGGCGGCCGTTGCNACCCGCACCGAGCAGATCACCGCCGAGCAAGGCCTGCTCACCGGTGAATCGCGTCTGACGCCGATTCAGCACTGGTTCTTCGACACTGACATTCCCGAGCGTCAGCACTGGAACCAGGCGTTGCTGCTGGAGCCGGCCGTCGCGCTGGAACCCCATCGCCTGGAGCAAGCGCTGCTGGCGGTGATCGAACAGCACGATGCCTTGCGGTTGCGATTCACTCAAACCGGCGCGCAATGGCGCGCCGAGCATCAGGTGATTTCCGACGTGCCGGTGCTGTGGCAAGTGCGAGTGTCGTCCATGGACAAATGCGCCGCGCTGTTCGCCGATGCCCAGCGCAGCCTCGACCTCGAACAGGGGCCGCTGATGCGCGTGCTGCTGGTCGATGGTCCCGAGGGCGTACAACGGCTGTTCATCGCCATTCACCACCTGGTGGTGGACGGTGTTTCGTGGCGGGTGCTGCTGGACGATCTGCAAACCGTCTACCGTCAACTGGACGCTGGGCAGTCGGTCAAACTGCCGGCGAAAACCAGTGCGTTCAAGGATTGGTCCGCCCGTTTGCAGGCTTATGCCGGCAGCGAATCCCTGCGTGAAGAACTGAGCTGGTGGCAGGCGCAACTGGCCGGGCCGAGTGCAGAGTTGCCGTGTGATCGTCCTGAGGGCGGGCGGCAGAACCGGCATGCACAAACCGTCAGCGTGCGCCTCGATGCCGAGCGTACTCGCCAGTTGCTGCAACAGGCGCCGAGTGCCTATCGCACGCAAGTCAACGACCTGCTGCTGACCGCGTTGGCTCGGGTGCTGTGCAATTGGAACGGAGAGGAATCGGCGCTGATTCAACTCGAAGGCCACGGCCGCGAANCCCTGTTCGATGAGATCGACCTGACCCGCACCGTNGGCTGGTTCACCAGCGCTTATCCACTGCGCCTGACGCCGCAAGGCGGGCCGGGAGACTCGATCAAGGCCATCAAGGAGCAACTGCGCGGCGTGCCGCACAAAGGTTTGGGTTATGGCGTGCTGCGCTACCTGGCGGATGACCTGTGCAAGCAGACCCTGGCCGCACTGCCNNNNGCGCCGATCACCTTCAACTACCTCGGTCAGTTCGACCAGAGCTTCGGCGCTGACGCCTTGTTCCGTCCGCTGGACGAGCCCGTCGGCGCGGCCCACGATCCCCATGCGCCGCTGCCCAATGAGCTGAGCATCGACAGTCAGGTGTATGGCGGTGAGCTGGTGCTGCGCTGGACCTTCAGCGCCGAACGCCACGATCCGCAAGCCATCACCGACCTGGCCAACGCTTATCTTGGCGAACTGCAAAGCCTGATCGAACATTGCCTGCGCGACGATGCGGGAGGCCTGACGCCGTCGGACTTCCCGTTGGCGAAACTGACCCAGCCGCAAATCGACGCGTTGCCAATCCCGGCCGCCGCCATCGAAGACGTGTACCCGCTGACCCCGATGCAGGAAGGCTTGCTGCTGCACACCCTGCTGGAGCCGGGCACCGGCCTCTATTACATGCAGGACCGCTACCGCATCAACAGCGCGCTGGACCCCGAGCGTTTTGCGCAGGCCTGGCAGGCAGTGATCGCGCGGCATGAAGCCTTGCGTGCGTCGTTCTGCTGGAACGTCGGCGAAGACATGCTGCAAGTGATCCACAAACCCGGCAGCACGCCGATCGAGGTCCTCGACTGGACGGAAATTGCCCATGCCGAGCAAGAGCCGAAACTGCAAGCGTTGCTCAAAAGCGAGCGTGAAGCCGGGTTCGATCTGCTCAATCAGGCGCCGTTCCACCTGCGCCTGATCCGCGTCGGCGAAGCGCGCTACTGGTTCATGATGAGCAACCACCACATCCTGATCGATGCCTGGTGTCGTTCGCTGCTGATGAATGACTTCTTCGAGATCTACATGGCCCTCGGCGAAGGCCGCGATGCGCAACTGGCNNTGCCGCCGCGCTATCGCGACTACATTGGCTGGCTGCAACGCCAGAGCCTGGCCGAAGCGCGACAGTGGTGGAAAACCAACCTGCAAGGNTTCGAGCGCACTACGCCGATCCCCAGCGACCGGCCGTTCCTGCGTGAGCATGCGGGTCATAGCGGTGGCATGGTGGTGGGCGACTGTTACACGCGCCTCGATGCCCGTGACGGCGCGCAACTGCGTGAACTGGCGCAGGCCCATCAGCTGACCGTCAACACCTTCGCCCAAGCGGCATGGGCGTTAGTGCTNCGNCGTTTGAGCGGTAATCGTGACGTGCTGTTCGGCGTCACGGTGGCCGGGCGTCCGGTGGACATGCCGCAGATGCAGCGCACCGTCGGGCTGTTCATCAACAGCATTGCGCTGCGGGTGAAACTGCCCGAGGACGACCAGCGTTGCAGTGTGCGCCAGTGGCTGAGCGGCTTGCTCGACAGCAACATGCAACTGCGCGAGTACGAATACCTGCCGTTGGTGACTATCCAGGAGCACAGCGAACTGCCCAAGGGCCAGCCGCTGTTCGACAGCCTGTTTGTGTTTGAGAACGCGCCGGTGGAAGTCTCGGTGCTGGACCATGCGCAAAGCCTGAATGCCACCTCGGATTCCGGTCGCACCCACACCAACTTCCCGCTGACGGCGGTGTGCTACCCGGGCGACGACCTNGGGCTGCACCTGTCTTACGACCAGCGTTATTTCGACGAATCGACTGTCGAGCGAATGCTCGGTGAGTTCAAGCGTTTGCTGCTGGCGCTGGTCGACGGTTTCCATGGCGACATGGCGGACTTGCCTTTGCTGGGCGCCGAGGAGCAGGACTTCCTGATCCACGGCTGCAACCAGAGCGAGCACGATTACCCGCTGGAGCAGAGCTATGTCGCCTTGTTTGAGGCGCAGGTCGCCCGGCATCCGCAGCGGATTGCCGCCAGTTGCCTGGATCAGCAGCACACTTTTGTCGAACTGAACCAGCGCAGCAACCGCCTCGGTCATGCGTTGATCGCGGCCGGGGTCGGGCTGGATCAACCGGTGGCGTTGCTGGCCGAACGTAATCTCGATCTGCTNGGCATGCTCATCGGCAGCTTCAAGGCTGGCGCAGGTTATCTGCCGCTGGACCCGGGGCTGCCGAGTCAGCGTCTGAGCCGGATCATCGACCTGAGCCGCACGCCGTTGCTGGTCTGCACTGAGGCTTGTCGGGAACAGGCGGTCGCGTTGCTGGAGGCGTTCAGTTGCGCCAATCGGCCGAAGTTGCTGGTGTGGGAAGAGGTGCAGGCGAGCGCTGCATCGGTGGCGAATCCGCAGATTTACAGCGGCCCGGACAACCTNGCCTATGTGATCTACACCTCGGGNTCCACCGGCTTGCCCAAAGGCGTGATGGTCGAGCAGCGCGGCATGCTGAACAACCAGTTGAGCAAGGTGCCGTACCTGCAACTGAGCGAGACCGATGTGATCGCCCAGACGGCCTCGCAAAGCTTCGACATTTCGGTGTGGCAGTTCCTNGCNGCACCGCTGTTCGGGGCGCGGGTGGACATTGTGCCGAACACCATCGCCCACGATCCGCAAGGGTTGCTGGCGCATGTGCAGGCCCAGGGCATTACCGTGCTGGAAAGCGTGCCGTCACTGATCCAGGGCATGCTGGCCCAGGANCGCATGAGCCTCGATGGCCTGCGATGGATGCTGCCGACCGGTGAAGCGATGCCGCCGGAGCTGGCGCATCAATGGCTGCTGCGCTACCCGCAGATCGGTTTGGTCAATGCCTACGGGCCGGCGGAGTGTTCGGATGACGTGGCGTTCTTCCGCGTCGACCTGGCGTCGACCCGGGGTACCTACCTGCCGATTGGTACGCCGACCGACAACAACCGTTTGTACCTGCTCGATGGCGCGCTGGAGTTGGTGCCGTTGGGTGCGGTGGGCGAATTGTGCGTCGCCGGCACCGGGGTCGGGCGTGGTTACGTCAGCGACCCGTTGCGCACCGCTCAGGTATTTGTACCAAACCCGTTTGGCGCGCCGGGGGATCGTCTGTATCGCACCGGCGACCTGGCCCGACGTCGCAGTGACGGCGTGCTGGAATACGTTGGGCGTATCGACCATCAGGTGAAGATTCGCGGCTATCGCATAGAGTTGGGTGAAATCGAAGCGCGCCTGCATGAGCAACCGGAAGTACGTGACGCGGCCGTCGGCGTGCAGGAAGGCGTGAACGGCAAGCATCTGGTCGGCTATTTGGTCGCGGCTGATTCTTTGATCAATCCAACGGAGCGACTGGAACGCATCAAGCAACGTCTGCGCGCCGAACTGCCGGAATACATGGTGCCGCTGCATTGGCTATGGCTCGACCGCCTGCCGCTGAACGCCAACCGCAAGCTGGACCGCAAGGCCCTGCCGGAACTGGAGATCGGCCAGTTGCACAGCCAGGACTATCTGGCACCGCGCAACGCGCTGGAAACCACCTTGGCTGCGATTTGGGCCGAGGTGCTGAAGGTCGAGAAGGTCGGNGTACAGGACAACTTCTTCGAACTGGGCGGGCACTCGTTGCTGGCCACGCAGATTGCCTCCCGCGTGCAGAAAACCCTGCAACGCGATGTGCCGCTACGGGCGATGTTCGAGTGCAGCACGGTGGCGGAGTTGGCTGAGTACATCGACGGGTTGGCGGCGAGTGACATCACCGAGGAGAAGGTGGATCGCCTCAATGACCTGATGGCGGAGCTGGAGGGGCTGTAATTCTCTAGCGTCTATGAAGGCCCCTTCGCGAGCAGGCTCGCTCCCACAATGGATCTGTGTTCGCAGCCCCCCTGTGGGAACGAGCCTGCTCGCGATGACGTCATCGAATTTGCGCGAATTTGCGCGTTGACTGCCGCTTCGGACCGGCTCAGGCTGCCTCTGCTTTTTTTTTGAATTCCCTTCACAACGGAGACAGTCAATGCCCTTCGTAACGATTGACGGACAAGCCCTTCACTACATTGATCAAGGCACCGGCCCGGCCGTATTGCTGGCCGGCAGCTACCTGTGGGACCAGGCCATGTGGGCACCGCAGATTACTGCGTTGTCGCAACACTATCGGGTCATTGCGCTGGACCTGTGGGGTCACGGTGAATCCGGCCCACTTCCCGAAGGCACGAAGTCATTGGACGACATCGCCCGCCAGGCCTTGGCGCTGCTCGATCATCTGGACGTTGATCGTGTCACGCTGGTCGGTCTGTCGGTCGGTGGCATGTGGGGCGTGCGACTGGCGCTGTCGGCGCCACAACGGATCAACGGTCTGGTGCTGATGGACACCTACGTCGGTGTCGAGCCGGAACCGACTCGGCAATACTATTTCTCGCTGTTCAAGCAGATCGAAGAGACCGGCGTGATCGCGCCGCAGCTGCTCGACATCGTGGTGCCGATTTTTTTCCGTCCGGGGATCGATCCGCAGTCGGCGCTGTATCAGGATTTCCGCGCGAAACTGGCGGCGTTGCCGTCTGAGCGTCTGCGTGAAAGCATTGTGCCGATGGGGCGGATCACGTTTGGGCGGGATGATCTATTGCCACGTCTGGGCGAGCTGAATCCCGACACTACGCTGGTGATGTGTGGCGATCAGGACAAACCGCGGCCGCCGTCGGAAACGAAGGAAATGGCCGGGTTGATTGGTTGCCCGTATGTGCTGGTGCCCGAGGCGGGGCATATCTCCAATCTGGAGAATCCGCCGTTTGTGACGGAGGCATTGTTGAAGTTTTTAGCCGAGAGAAATTAGTCGATCTTGCTGGCCCCATCGCGAGCCTGCTCGCGATGGNGNAGTCGATCTTGCTGGCCCCATCGCGAGCCTGCTCGCGATGGGGCCGGTGTGGTCACCAAGTCTTTGCAGCAAACTACTTGGGCCCGAGAATCTTCACCAACTTGTCCGGCGAAGGCGCGCCTTGCTGTTGTTGCAGCTCGCCCTTGTCGTCCATGTAGAAAATCGCCGGGGTGGCCTGCAGTTCCAGGTCTTCCATCAACTGCATGTTCGCCGCCAGTTTCGCCTGAATCGCCGGCGGCACGTCTTTCAGGGCTTTCAGCGAACTGCCCTTGCCGGATTTTTCGTGATCTTCCAGCGCCTTGCTCGGGTCCTTGGCGGCCAGCAGCGCGGCGGATTTGCCCGGGCTGTCCTCACGAATGATCCCGACCATGATGTGCCGCAACTGTACCTTGCCGGCTTTTACCCACGGCCGTGCCTGTTCCCAGAACATGTTGCAGTACGGGCAGTTGGGGTCGCTGAACAGGTACACGATGCGTGGCGCATCTTTTTTGCCGTCGGCGATCCAGTTACTGGCTTCCATCTTGGCCCAGACTTCCTTGGACATCGGCGCGTAGACCAGTTTCTGCAACGGTGCACTGCTCAGGTCATTGCCCTCGGCGTCGTACAGATTGCCCAGCAACACATGTTTGCCATCCGGGGTCAGGTACAGCGCCATGCCGCGGTTCTGGTACTGCGCGGCATACCCGCGCAGTCCGTCGGGCGCATCGAACTGACCGACGATTTTTGCGCCCTTGGCTTCGATCTTCTTGATCGCTTCAGGCAATTCTTCGGCGGCCTGCACCGACGGCAGGTGCAGCAACGCTGCGCCCAGAGTCAGCGTCAGCAGGTGGCGGAGGCGGGGCATGGCAGTTTCCTTGAAAAGGTGGCCGGTACGGCAGGAGAAGGGGGGTCGAAGTTTTCCAGGGCGCGGGCCAGGCTGGCATCCGAGAGTTCACCCAAATGGCTGCCCAGCAATCGACCGTCGGGGCTATAGAACAGCGTAGTCGGCAATGCCATGGAGCCCACGGCCTGGCCCAATCGACCGCTGCCGTCGAACAGCACGTTGGTCAGGCTCAGGCCTTGGGTNTCGAGGAAGGTGCTGACGCTTTGCATGCTTTCGGCCTGGTTGACGAACAGGAAGGTCACGTCCGGCCGTTGATGCTGCGCGCGCTCCAGCACCGGCATTTCCCGGCGGCACGGTGGGCACCAGGTGGCCCAGAGNTTGATGACCAGCGGCCCGCCCTTGTAGTCCGCCAGTTGCACGGTTTCGCCGGCGGCATTGCGCAGGGCGATTTCCGGCAGGCGCGTGCCTTGTTCGTAAATACTCAGGGAGAAAGTCGCCAGCAGCCAGAACGCCAGACCGCTGGCCACGCCAAACCCCAGCGGGCGGCGCAACCCCGGTCGACGCCAACCGCGATACAACGCGGTGAGCAGCAGCACAATCACCCCGGGCCAGGCGAGGAAACCGCCATCGCGCAGGTCGATGATTTGCCACGGATCGTTACGATAGTGTGTCCAGTAGACGCCGACGAAACCGACCCGCGCCGCCAGCATGCCCAGTAAAAACAGGCTGAACAGCGCCGACTCGGGATTCTCGCCTCCGCGCTTGGCCACCCGCCAGCCGACAAACGTCGCCAGCGCGAGGGCACTGATCAGCAGCAGATGGTTAAGCGCGATGGCAAAGGTGCCGAGGGTAAAGGTCAGCATTAACGGGCGTCTCGGGTGGTGGTCCAGCGTTGCAGGAAGGCGTCGGCATCGACCTCGCCGGTGATGCGATGACTGCGACGCTCCTGGCCGTCTGCGCCGATCCACAGAAAACTCGGTGGTCCCGGCACTTTATAGCGGCCGAGCAGTTCGCGGCTGGCGGCGTTGTCGGCGGTGACGTCCAGGCGNAGCAGGCGCACNTCGCTCAACGCTTCCATCACTTCNGGTTTGCCGAACACTTGTTTTTCCATGATCTTGCACGACACGCACCAGTCGGCGTAGTAGTCCAGCAGCACCCATTGGCCCTGGGCCTGTGCGGCGTCCAGTTCCTGTTGCAGCGCTTGCGGACTGTTGATCGTGGTGAATGCCTCATGGCCGGTCGGGCGAGCGGTATGACTGGAAGAGGCTGAGGCGCTGTAGACCTGCAACGGTTTGAGCAGATCATCACTGCCCCCGGCGGCGCCGATCAGCAGCAGACCGCCCCACATCCCGAGCAACAGCGCACTGGCGCCGAACAGATGGGCGACGCGGCCGAAGCCTTCCGACTGTTTCCAGGCGCTGTAGGCAGCAATCAGCAGCAAGGCGCCGCACAGACCGATCCACAGCGATTGATCCAGCACCGGGCGCAGCATCAGCAGGGCGGTGGCGAGGAACAGGAAACCGAACACGCCTTTGAGCACGTCCATCCAGCTGCCCGGTTTAGGCAGGAAGCGGTTGCCCACGGTGACCAGCAACAACAGTGGAATACCGATGCCGATGCCCATGGCGAACAGGATCAAACCACCGTGCAGCGCATTGCCGCTCTGGGCGATATACAGCAGGGCGCCGGCCAGTGGCGCGGTCATGCACGGCCCCACCAGCAGCCCCGACAAGGCACCGAGCACACCGGCACCGATCAAACTGCCACCACGCTGATTGCGCGACACATTTTCCAGCCGATCACGCACCGCCACCGGCAGTTGCAGCTCGAAGAAACCGAACATCGGTAACGCCAGCAGGACAAATATCGCCGCGAAGCTGCCCAGCAGCCACGGGTTCTGCAACAGCGCCTGAAGGTTCGCACCCAGCAGCGCGGCCAGCACGCCCATCGCCGCATACACCAGCGCCATGCTCACCACGTAACTGGTCGCCAACGCAAAGCCACGTTTGGGCGTGGCCCCACTGCCGACAATCAACCCGGCCAGAATCGGCAGCATCGGCAACGAGCAAGGGGTGAAGGCCAGCAGCAGGCCCAGACCGAAGAACACCAGCAAACTCCAGCCCAGCGCCCGTTGTTGCAGGCCGCTGGCCAGGGCCTGATCCGGTGCCTCATTGGTTGCACCCGTAACGTTGCCGCCCAGGTCCACGACCTGAGTCTGCGGCGGATAACACAAACCGGCATCGGCACAGCCCTGGAAGCCCACCTTGATCTGACCGGTGGCGCCCGCCGGAATCTTCAGCTCCAGGCCTTGGCGATAGACCTGTTGTTCGCCGAAGAACTCGTCACTGTGCGCTTCACCTACCGGTAATGGCGGCTGCTGCTCCGGGGGCAATCCTTCGAATTTCAGGCGCTTCTGGTAAAGGTAGTAACCGTCGGTAATTTGCCAAAAGAGCTGTGTTTCACCCGATTCGAGGCGCTCGGAGGTCAAGACAAAGGCCTTTTCCACCGGCAAAAATTCAGGTTTGGTATCGAACGGATTGGTCCCTGCCTGGGCCACACCCGAGATCAAGAGAACAAAAAAAAGAAACAGTCGACGCATGGGTAAGCCTTATCCCTGTGCAAGTGAGGTGCACAATGGGAGGCGGCGATTAACCGATGATTAACCGCCGCCGTTGCTGCCCGCTGAGCTGATCAGAGGACCGCCGCTACTGTTTAAATCAGGCCTGGCCAGGATTGGTTGTCTACTGCATGCGGGCCGGATACCAGACGGTTTTGCGCGATGTTATAGATCAGGTACTGATTGTAATTGTCGTCACTATTACTGTCTTTTTGCACGCCGGTAATAATTCGGTCGAGGTAGGGGGACAGTCCGCTCCAGACGGTCGGGGAGATGGAGGGTTGATTGTAATAGTTGCTTTTGTAGTTGAATTGGAAGTGCTTTCCGTCGCTCATGATGAACTTAAATATGTGGCCCGTTTCGTTTAGAGTCCACCACGTCACTGCGATGATACGATCGAAATAAGGAAGAATGGGAGCCCATCCAGTATTTTCCACAGGCTTTATATAACTGACTCTATCGGTGTCTTGATTATACTTACAGACGGTCGGTGTAGTGCCTTCGTAAAAAAACAACCATGTTGCGTCAGAGTCATAACCTTCAGACTCATTGATCAGATCAGTGGTGGTTAAGCCAAAGCGTAGGTTTTTGGCATGGGCGTGGAAGTCATTCCAGTTGCCGTATGAAATATCGCTCGGGTATCCCTTTGGAACTTGCCTGTCGCCAAGGCTGTATCGAGAGTATTTATTTATGTCTTTGAAGAAGAAATGAATTCCATCTTTGCCAGAGCGCCAGTCGACGGTGACAAAGTTTTTCAAGATTGGCATGTTGTTGTTCCTTTCAATAGTTAAACGTTTGTTGGTTGTTCAAGAGCAGGTTTGTGGTCAGGTTGTCATGTTTTCGTGTTGTGAGTTAGTTGCGGATTGAGCTTATCGCTTTACGAAAATCAATAAGAGTATGTGTCTGTTTTAAATCTGCGGTTTTTATCAAACACGGCCTGGTTTAAACCAGTACGACGGCCAGTAAAAGCCTTCGCTTCTCGTCAGCGGCAGGCCTTGCCATAATTGCGGCTTAATCCTCAGCTGCTTCACTGGCTTTTTTTGCTCCGGGAGCTCCCATGCATGTACTGGTTTGCGAAGACGATGAGCTGATTGCCAGCGGCATTGTTGCCGGCCTGACCGCGCAAGGCCTGACCGTCGAGCACGTCGCCACCGCATCGGCTGCCCGGGCGATGCTCAAGGTGGCTGAGTTCGACGTCATGGTGCTCGACCTAGGCCTTCCCGATGAAGATGGCCTGAAGCTGTTGCAGCAGTTGCGCCACAGTGGCCTGGAGATTCCGGTGCTGATTCTCACGGCGCGGGATTCGGTCACCGACCGCGTCGACGGCTTGCAGGCCGGCGCCGACGATTACCTGCTCAAGCCATTCGACCTGCGTGAACTCGCCGCGCGCCTGCACACCTTGTTGCGACGCGTGGCGGGACGCAGCGTCAACCTGATCGAACACGGCCGTCTGACTTACGACCCGAGCAGCCGTGAAACCATGCTCGGCGGTCAGTCCGTCGACCTCTCGCGGCGTGAGCAGTCGCTGTTGCAGGCCTTGTTGCATAACCGTGGCCGGGTGCTGTCCACCGAGCAACTGAAGGACAGCGTCTACGGTTTCAACGACGAGCTGGAAAGCAACGCCCTCAACGTGCATATCCATCACCTGCGGCGCAAACTCGGCAATGGCATTGTCGAGACCGTTCGCGGCCTGGGTTATCGCCTTGGGCCGGCCGATGGTGGAGAGGAATTGAAAAAGTGATGAGCTTGCGTTTGCGCCTGAGCCTGACGCTCGGCGCCGCTTTTGCGCTGATCTGGGTACTGGCGGCGGCCTGGATGCTCAACGATCTGCGTAACCAGATGATGTTTTCNCTCGACCAGCGGCTGGTGGCGTCGGCGCGCATGGTCGCCGGCCTGATGGAACAATTGCCCGCGTTGCCGAGCAAGGGCGAGGGCACCCATTTCAGCGCCGAACAACTGAATATTCCGGGTGGCATGGCCTGCCAGGTCAGTTCGTTGCGCGGCGAAATCCTCGCCCGCAGTCACACCGATCCGCAACAAACCCTCGAAGCCGAGAAAATGGGCTTCCACGATCAGATGATCGACGGCGCGCCGTGGCGCAGCTTCACCCTGGCTCGCGGTGATCTGCGCATTACCACGGCGGATCGGCAGATCGAGCGTGAGGCGTTGAACCTGTCGATATTGCTGGCCGCTTCGGTGCCGGTGGGTGTGGCGCTGCTNGGCTGCCTGTGCCTGTTGTGGCTGGGGATTGGCCAGGGACTGGCGCCGCTCAACCGGATGCGCGATGCCTTGATGCGCCGCAGCGCCGATTCGCTCGAACCCTTGCAGATCCAGCCGCTGCCCAGTGAGCTTCAACCGTTGCTGGACACCCAGAATCAGCTGTTCCAGCGCATCGGCAAGACCATCGAGCGCGAACGCCGCCTGACCGGCGATGCGGCCCACGAATTACGCAGCCCCCTGACGGCGATCAAGACCCACCTGCAAGTGGCGCGCATGACCGAAGGCGCGGCGCGCGACCAGTCCCTGGCCCGGGCAGAAGAGGGCGCCGACCGCATGCACCGCACGCTGGAGCAATTGCTGCTGCTGGCGCGGGTCGAGGGCAGTCTGTCGTTCGACGACGGGGTGCAATGCAGCGCCGAGCAGGTGGCGAAACTGGCGATTCAGGATGCGGCCAGCGGTGATCGTCGGCGGATCAAGCTGCACATGCCGGCGAAGTTCTCCGATGCCCCGGTGCAGATGCCCGCGGTGCTGTCGATCGCCGCATTGCGCAACTTGCTGGACAACGCCCTGCGCCATACCCCGGGCGACGGATCGGTGGAACTGAGCCTGGAAACCACTGGCAGTCGAGCACGCTTTCTGGTCCGCGACCACGGCCCGGGCATTGCCGAAGACGATCTGCAACACCTGACCCAACGCTTCTGGCGCAACGGCCAGAGCACCGGCTGCGGATTGGGCCTGGCGATTGTCCAGGCGATTGTCCAAAGGTGCGGCTGCACCCTGCATTTCGACAGCCGGCCGGATGGGTTGCGGGTTGAATTGACCATGCCTTTGCAACCGCTCTAACCAACACCGCAATTTCCCTTGTGGGAGCGAGCCTGCTCGCGATGAGGCCATAACATCCAACATCCCTGTTGACTGTTACACCGCCATCGCGAGCAGGCTCTCTCCCACAAGGGAGGCTGTGTTGCACATCAAATGTAACTTCTCTCCATTAGTCACCGACTCGCCACAGCGCTATCGTCCCCGGCAGCTTTTTCTCAATGGATTGAGGTAACAGCGCCATGGATGCATCGATTCACATCTGCAAGGCAACCCCCGCCGACGCCGGCATCATCAGCCGGATCGTCGAGCGCTCCATTCGTGTCGGCTGTGCGCTCGACCACCGCAACGACCCGCGAACCGTCGCCACCTGGACCCACAACAAAACCATCGATCACGTGCAACCCTGGCTGTCCGACCAACGGTTGTACCTGAACATCGCCCTGTTGCAGGACAAACCGGTCGGTGTCGCCATGGCGGCGATCAGTGGCAAGATCGCGTTCTGCTATGTGCAGCCGGAATGGTTTCGTCGCGGTGCCGGAGAGGCGCTGGTTCACGACCTCGAAGGCTGGTTGATCGATCAGGGGCTGGCCCAGGCACGACTCAACAGCACCCGCACCAGCGAGGCTTTTTACCGTCATTTGGGGTATCGGCCCTGTGCCGAAATCTTCACCGTGGCCGGGCTCCACGCCATTCCCATGCACAAGGCACTGACACCGCCGTCATAGAAAGCTGATCGAGGGTCTAAATCCTCGGCACCCTGATGCGTTTCCAGAACAGGAAAACCTTATTGAGGGGTCGAGAGATGTCAGTCGCTACCAGCCTTATGGAAGATCAGTCGGCCCGGATCACTCCGGCGCCGGCCGAGACGCTGTATCAGTTCAACGAATCGCCGTTGCTGGCCCGTCAAAACCAGCAGGAATCGAATGCCCGCAGCTACCCGCGGCGCATTCCCCTGGCGCTCAAGCGCGCCAAGGGCATTTATGTCGAAGACGTCGAAGGCCGCAGTTTCATCGACTGCCTGGCGGGTGCAGGCACCTTGGCGCTGGGCCACAACCACCCGGTGGTGATCGAAGCCATCCAGCAGGTACTCAGCGACGAGCTCCCGCTGCACACCCTCGACCTGACGACGCCAGTCAAGGACCAGTTCGTACAAGACCTGTTCGGCCTGTTGCCTGCAGCGCTTGCGCAGGAAGCGAAAATCCAGTTCTGCGGCCCCACCGGCACCGACGCGGTGGAAGCCGCGTTGAAGCTGGTGCGCACGGCCACCGGTCGCAGCACGGTGTTGTCGTTCCAGGGCGGTTACCACGGCATGAGCCAGGGCGCACTCAGCCTGATGGGCAGCCTGGGGCCGAAAAAACCGTTGGGCGCCTTGCTCGGCAATGGCGTGCAATTTCTGCCTTTCCCCTACGACTACCGCTGCCCCTTCGGCCTGGGCGGCGCGGAAGGNGTGAAGGTCAACCTAAGCTATCTGGAAAACCTGCTCAATGATCCAGAGGCCGGCGTGNANCTGCCGGCGGCGGTGATTGTCGAAGTGGTGCAGGGCGAGGGCGGGGTGATTCCGGCCGACCTTGATTGGCTACGTGGCTTGCGACGCATCACCGAGCAGGCGGGCGTGGCGTTGATCGTTGATGAAATCCAGAGCGGTTTCGGCCGCACCGGCAAGATGTTTGCCTTCGAACATGCCGGCATCATCCCGGATGTGGTGGTGATGTCCAAAGCCATCGGCGGCAGCTTGCCGCTGGCGGTAGTGGTGTATCGCGACTGGCTCGACACCTGGCTGCCGGGCGCGCATGCCGGGACTTTCCGTGGTAACCAGATGGCCATGGCGGCGGGTTCGGCGGTGATGCGCTACCTCAAGGAGCACAAGGTCTGCGAGCACGCTGCCGCCATGGGCGAGCGCCTGAGCGAACACCTGCGCATCCTGCAGCGGGACTTCCCGCAACTGGGCGACATTCGCGGGCGCGGCTTGATGCTCGGCGTTGAACTGGTCGATCCGACGGGCACGCCCGATGCCTTGGGGCATCCGCCGATCTTCGGCCGCCTGGCGCCGCTGGTGCAGCGTGAATGCCTCAAGCGCGGGCTGATTCTTGAGCTGGGCGGGCGTCATGGCGGCGTGGTGCGTTTCCTGCCGCCGCTGGTGATTACTGCCGCAGAAATCGATCGGGTAGCGGAGATTTTCGGCCGGGCCATGGCTGCGGCCATCATCAGCCTCTAAATTTTTCGCGCCGCGCAACGTTCCTTCTACATACCGGCTGCACTCGCAGTGCAGCCCACCCTACAGCGATGGAGACACAGCATGACGTCAGTATTCGACCGCGAGGACATCCTCTTTCAGGTCGTGGTCAACCACGAAGAGCAATACTCGATCTGGCCCGACTACAAGGTCGTACCGGAAGGCTGGCGCACCGTGGGCAAGAGCGGCATGAAGAAAGAGTGCCTGGCTTACATCGAAGAAGTCTGGACCGATATGCGCCCGTTGAGCCTGCGTCAGAAGATGGACGAGCAGGCGGCAGTGGCTAATTAAGGTACGACGCAAAAAGAAGCCCGCTGGACTGGTGACAGTCAGCGGGCTTTTTCATGTCTTCAATTTTGTGTTGCCTGTCAGGCCGCCTTCGCGAGCAGGCTCGCTCCTACATTGGATCTATGGCGTGACACAAATCCCCTGTGGGAGCGGGCTTGCCCGCGATGAACGATAACGCGGTCCAACTGACGTTAAACCCCGCTCAACCCCTTGATCACCAGATCCACATTCCCTTCCAGCTCAGCCACGGGATCTGCCGCGTCCACACTCAACACCACCAACCGACTGCCTGCCTCTGCGATCACCGCTTTCAGCGCATCAGACGGCTGGCGATGATGCAACACCACCGCCACATCATTGTCCTTCAGCGTCGCGCCCAATTGCTTCAGCGCTTCAGGTGTCCACTCGGCATCCGGGCGTGCATCGAGGCCGATCAGTTCCAGGTTCAGCCCGCCAATTAAGTAGCCAAAGTGATCGCTCAGGCTCATCACACTGAGGTTATCGGTACTGGCCAATCGCGCTTCGCTGTCGGCACTGAGCTTGAGCAAGCGCTGCTTGAGCGCCGCCAGATTAGCCTCGATCGCAGGCTTCGCCTCGGGGGCCAGACGCACCAGGTCGGCCGCCATCACATCCGCCATCCGCCCCATGTTGTTGCTGGAAAACCATGGCTGGCTGTTCAATCCGTCGACCTTGTTGCCCGGCTGCACGGCGATGCCGGGCAGGGCGCCGTCCACGGGGCGGGCGGCGTCGACTTCAATGATACGAATGTTGCTGCGCCGGGCAATCGGGTACAGCGGATCGTCCGCCCACAGTGAGCGCAGACCGATCACCGCATCGGCGTCGGTCGCCAGTTTGGCCAGCGCCGGAGCGCCACGACCAGTGAAGTACGCAGTCTGGCGGCTGCCAGGCAGGTTCGCCGGCGCGGCACGTTCAAGGGTGACGTCGGTGCCTTTGAGCAGGACTTCGCCCAGGCCGTAAGTGATCGGCAAGGACGCCAGCACGCGCAGGGGTTTTGGATCCGCCGCAAAGCTTGTGTTGACCAGCCCGCACAGGGCGACGGCCAGGGTCAGTTGACGCAGAGGAAAATACATTTATCCGATATTCCCTTTCAGGCTTGGGACAACGCCACGCGCGATGGCGGCGAGGGCGAAGGCGATACCGGCGACCAGAATGATCGCGGCACCGGACGGAATAGGCAGGTCGAAGANGATCGGCAACAGGATGCCGCACAGCGTGCTGACCGTGGCAATCATCACGGANACCCAGAAGAAGCCCTTCAACGACTGGCTGAGCAAGCGTGCCGCTGCGGCCGGAATCACCAACAGCGCACCGACCAGAATCGCGCCGATGACTTTCACTGCGGCCACGGTGATCAGGGTCACCAGAATCACAAACAGATAATCCAGGGTCTTCACNGCCACACCGCGCACCGCTGCCAGCTGCGGGTTGAAGCTGGCCAGCATGATGCGGTTGTACAGTGGCAGCGCCAGGGCCATCACCAGCGAACCGACAATTGCGAGNACCAGCAGATCGTTACCGTTGACCGTCAGCACCGAACCGAAAAGCACGTTTTCGAGGATGTGCACGTTGATTTTGCCCGCCAGAATCAGCAGCAGGCTCGCACCCAGGGCCAACGACACCGAGAGAAACACGCCGATCAATGTATCCGGCGCCAGCCCCGTGCGGTTGCGCAGGTAGTTGAGCAGGATGCCAAACAGCAGGCAGTAGCCGAACAGTGCGCCATAGGGCCCGGTGTAGGGTTCGCCGAGCAGAATGCCCACGGCCACGCCGGTCAGTGCAGCATGCCCGACAGCCTCGGAGAAAAACGCAAAGCGCTTGACCACTACCAGCGTCCCCAGGCCGCCAAGTACCGGGCCGATCAGCAAACCGGCGAGCAAGGCATTGACCACAAACCCATAGGCCAGCGCCTCCGGCAGGTACCCGGACGAGGCCCAGCCCTGGACCATCAAACGAAACGCTTCATAACTCATGGCGCCGAGCTCCGAGGGTGGGTGGAGAACAGGGTCAGCAGGCGGTCCGGGGTCAATGCCTCTTTGGGCGTGGCGTCGAACAGCACGCGGCGGTTCAGGCCGGTGACGCGGTCNGCCAGACGCCCGACGGCTTCCAGATCGTGCTCGATCCACAACACGGTGATGCCGCTCTGGCGCCAGTCGCCGAGCAGCCGTTCGAACACCTGGATGCCGGCCTCATCGAGGGCCGACATCGGTTCGTCGAGCACCAGCAACTGCGGCGCCGGGATCAGGCCCTGGGCCAGCAAGACACGCTGACGCTCACCGCCGGACAACGCGCCCATGCGGCGTTTGCGTTTGTCCTGCATGCCGACCCGTTCCAGCGCTTCGCCAATCGCGGGCGCGTAATGCTTGCTCAAACCGAGGAACGCCGGACGGCGCTGACACATCGCGGCCATGAAGTCGTCNACNGTCATCGGCAAGCCGCGGTCGAATTCCAGCGCCTGGGGCACGTAACCGATGGTCCCGGGCGTGCCCGGCCATTGCAGGCTCAGACGGCCCTGATGCGGCATCTGCCCGAGCAGGGTCTTGATCAACGAACTCTTGCCGCCACCGTTCGGGCCCACCAGCGCATGTATGCTGCCGGGCTGCACCTGGAAGGTCACGTTGTCGAGGATCGTCGTGCGCCCCAGCGTCAAACTGACCTGCGCAAAATCCAGCGTCGGCCCCGAACCCTGTGGGAGCGGGCTTGCTCGCGAAGAGGGAGTGTCAGTCGACATCAATGTTGACTGTCGACATCAATGTTGACTGACCCACCGTTTTCGCGAGCAAGCTCGCTCCCACAGGGGATTCGGTGATGGTTTCTTTCGCCGTCATTTCCCCGACTCCTGAATCGCCCGAACCACGGTGTTGAGGTTGCCGGTCATTTCCACTTCGTACTTTTCAGGGGTGTATTCGCCGTAGGAGATATGCGACAGCGGGTACAGCTTGACCCCGGATTCACGCTGGATGGTCTCGACGTAGGTGGACGGGAAATCCATCTCCGAGAAGATCACCTTCACATCCAGNTCGCGCAGTTGATCGATGGTCTTTTTCAGCTGGCTCGGGCTCGGCTCGATGCCGTGGGCCGGCTCGACCACGGCGGTCACTTCCAGGCCGAATTCGCGCAGCAGGTAGTCATAAGCCGCATGCACCGTGGCCACTCGCAGTTCGGCGTTCGGCGCCTGGGTCAGCTTGGCCAGGGCGTCGGCGCGCATCTGGCGCAGGCGTTTGCCGTAGGCACGGGCGTTCTGGGTGTAGGCCTTGGCATTGTCCGGGTCAAGCTTGCCCAACTCGCGGGCGATGTTGTTGACCTGGGCAATCGACGCGCTGATCGACAGGAAGGTGTGCGGGTTGACCACCTTGCCCGCGCCACGCGCGGCGGTGCCGGTGGCGGCCAGCAGCGGCACGTTTTCGTTGGCTTCGATCACCGGGACGTTCGGCGTTTCGCTGGCGGCGATCATGCGGTCGGCGAAGTCGTCATGACCGACGCCATTGAGCACGANCACGTCGAGGGTGCCGATGCGCTTGATGTCTTCGGCGCGGGGCTCATAGGCGTGCGGGTTGAAGCCGGCCGGAATCAGCGGGACCACGTCGGCCTTGTCGCCGACAATGTTAGCCACGTAGCTGTAGTAAGGGTGCAGGGTGATGCCGATACGCAGGCGCTTGGCGTCTTCGGCGCTGGCCAGTGGCGTCAGCAACAAGGCAAGCAGGCCGACCAGCAGCGGGCGCAGGAAAGAGCGTTGAGATGAAATAGGCATGGGAAAGCGTTCTTCTCTCGGGTGAAGGCGAGGGGTCAGTGCCGGTGCTGGCGGGTCACGCCGGCATCGAATTGCGCGACGATCTGCTGCCAGCCGGCGCTTTCCAGCGCGGCGTCAGTGAGGTCGGTCGGGGCCGCGAGGGCGTTATCGCGGTTGAGCCAGACGTCCGGCGCATCGTCGTCAGCGGTCAAACGCATCAGAAACGAACCGGCCACGGCGGGCGTCTGGCTCTGACCGAAATAAGCCTTGGCGTCGAGCAACTGCCAGGCATGGCCGCCCCGACTGACGGAACTGGCGTCCTGGGCAAACGGTGCAAAACCTTCTTCGGCCAGTTGCGCAGGCGTCGGCAGGGCGCTTTGCTCCTGTTGCAGCAGCTGGATTTCATCCAGGGTCACCCGCAGGTCGGCATAGATGCCTTGTTCGGATGCGCTGAGGTCGCGACGGGCATCCAGCTGATGGCTGCCTACGCTGCTGACTTCCTGAGACTCATGGCGCAGGGCCACCACCGAACCGGCCACCGCGAGGATNATCAGGCATAACAGCAACACATACAGGGTTTCATGGCCGGCACCGGCGGGGCGCACGACGTGCGTGGTTGGCGTACTCATGGGGCTTCAATGTCCGCTTGGTCGATCTCGACGACGTGGCCGGGGCCCGCGTCAAACAGCACATAGAACTCGGCCGCGGGCTTCTTGAAAGTCAGGGTTGAGTCCTGGCCGAGTTTGCCGGGCAGCAGGATGGTTTCGTCGTAGCCGATGACGTCCAGGGTCACGCCCGGGGCGCCGCTGCCGTCGGAGAAACCGCCGGTGCACTGGATCTGCTCGCCGGGTATTTCCTTGCATTCGCACATCGGGTTGTGGGCCAGGGCGCTGGCGCTGAAACCGGCGCAGAGCACCAGCAAAGCCGCGTTTAGAGAACGTAGCGTCATGGTTTGCCTCCTTGTTTGTTCAGCCACGCGAGGGTGGCGGGGGATGCCTGGCTCAGGGGGATCGACGCTTGGTGCATCGCGCCGTCCCAGCCTTCCATGGTGATCCACAGTTCGGCGTCGGCTTTGGTCTTGTCGGGGATCGGCAGCATGGCGCCCATGCGGTAGGGCGTACCGAAGAAGATCACCCCGGCGGCGCGCAAGCTGCGCGGTTTGCCGATACGCAGGTAGGTGGCCTTGACCTGATCGCGGCAGCTGTCGCACAGCGCCGCGTTGAAGCTTTTCATGTGGCCGGCCGGGCCATCGAGGGTCGGTGCTTCGTTGCGCAACTCGGCGAGGCGCAGGCTCCAGGGCCCAACCTGTACTTCACCGATTTCCCGCTCACCCAAGCCGGTGTCGCCGCGAAACAACGCGGCGTCGGCGAAGTATTTGGGCATGAACCCCAGGGGCACCAGCAACAGCAGGATGTTGATATGGAACCGCCATTTGTGCCAGAAGCGGCTCAGTTTCGAGGCGGGTTGTTCAGCGGCGAACAGGCTCATTGGCTGACCTCCGTGGTTTCGCGGTGATCGACAGCGGCGGTGCGCGGACGTTTGTCCTTGCGCTTGAGNGCATTGAGGGTGGCCAGGGCGGTGCGCTTGGTCCAGATCAGCAGGCCGCTCAACACCATCATGCTCAGCACCAGGCCGAAGAATGCCCAGATCAGCTTGATCCAGATGCCGCCGAAATCACCGGTGTGCAGCGGCCGCATGGATTCGGTCACCAGCTCCAGGCCGGAACGGTCCGACAGCAAGCGGGTGGCAGCGATATCGCCGGTGTACGGGTTGATCTCGGCAGTCTGGAACATCAACGGATACCAACTGCGTCCGCCCACCGTGAGGTAGCTGTAGGCATTGGCGGGCAGGCTGACGAAGCTGTCTTCCAGACCGGGAATGCGTTCCTTGGCCTGCGCAATCGCGGCTTCCAGGCTGATCATCGGCGCTGGCGAGCCATCGGTGCTCACCGGCACGCTCTCACGCGGCACCACCAAGGCCACCGGCGCGGTGGAAATCGACACCTGGTTATCGAACATGAACGCCTGGATCAGAAACCAGGTGCCGGTGATGGAAATCACCGCGATAAACCAGATTGACCAGATCCCGCTCAGGCGGTGGAAGTCCCCCCAGAANATCCGCGCGCCATGACGGATGCGCAATGTCGGTCTAAAGAAGCCCTTCCAGAAACGCTTGTAGACCACCAGCCCGGTCACCAGTGACGCCAGCAACGGCAGGCCGAGCGCCGAGACCAGGTACCAGCCCCAACTGAAGCCGTTGGTGAACGGCACCAGCCACCAGCCATGCAATGCACGGGTAAAGGCCTGGAAATTGAATTGCGGGGCAGTGCCCTGAATCACGCCGCTGTACGGGTTGACGTAAACCTTCACCGAGCGCCCGTCGGGGTAGCTGACATCGACATCCAGCGCGAAGTGCGACTCATCTGGCCGGCTGATGCCCTCGACCAGGGTGTTCGGTTCCGCCTTCTTGATGGCGGCGATGATCTGGTCATAACTGAGCAGCGGTGCGTCGTCCGTGGGTTGGCTGGCGCGCATCTGCGGGTTGGCCAGCCAGACGATTTCCTGACTGACCACCGCCAGCGTGCCGGTGACACAGACGATCAGCACGAAAAACCAGATCGGCAAGGCCAGCCAGCTATGGACCAGAAACCAGAGTTTGGAGCGGGATTTCTTCGACATGATTAAAGGTCTTGTATCGATGGGAGGGCCTCTGCTGCGGGCTTCCCAGCGATGAGGTCCATGAAAAGTCGCCCGTGGCTTTTGCCTACGCGGACTGACTGCATCTCTATAGGACGGATGAGGAACGGAAATCCCGAACGGCGATGTGAAAGTAAATGTTTCGCGTTCCAGCCAGCACACATACACAACCCCTGTGGGAGTGAGCCTGCTCGCGATTGCGTTGGTTCAGCCGAAATCAATGTTGAATGTCNCTCCCACAAGGGATTTGCATTCATTTGAGGCAGCGGGTGAACCGATCCAACACGAACCATGGTTCACGGGATCACTGTCCGGCCATTGATGGCGATGGCCGACTCCCTAAGATGGAGCTCAGACGCCTTTCACCCGCGAGCCTGAGCGAGCCTCTCCATGACGCCAGCAAGAACCCTCTACGACAAACACATCGATTCCCANACGGTGTGCCCCCTGGACGATCAGGGCCATGTCCTTCTGTACATCGACCGCCAGGTGATCAACGAATACACCAGCCCCCAGGCATTCAGCGGCTTGCGCGAGGCCGGGCGTNGGGTCTGGCGGGCCGGCACCGCGCTGGCGGTGGTCGATCACGTCAACCCCACCACGCCCACGCGTATTGCGGCGATGCCCGATGCGGGCGGCGCGCGGCAGGTGTCGTACCTGGCGGAAAACTGCCGGGACTTCGGCATCGAGCTGCTGGACATCCTCAACAAACGCCAAGGCATCGAACACGTCATCGCCCCTGAGCAGGGCTTCATTCTGCCGGGCATGGTCATCGCCGCCGGCGACAGCCACACCACCACGTATGGCGCCCTCGGTGCGTTCGGTTTTGGTATCGGCACTTCGGAAATCGAGCACCTGCTGGCCTCGCAGACCCTGGTTTACAAACGCCTGAAAAGCATGCGCGTGACCGTTGACGGCGAACTGGCGCGCGGCCTCACCTCCAAGGACGTGATCATGGCGCTGATCGGCAAGATTGGCGCGTCCGGCGCCACCGGCTATGCCATCGAGTTTCGCGGCTCCACCATTGATGCACTGAGCGTCGAAGCACGCATGACTATCTGCAACATGGCCGTGGAAGCCGGTGCGCGCGGCGCATTCATGGCACCGGACGAAAAAGTCTTCGCCTACCTNAAGGACAAACCCCGCGCACCCAAAGGCGCGTTGTGGGAGCAAGCGGTGGAGAAGTGGCGCGCCTTGCACAGCGACGCGCACGCGCACTTCGACCGTGAAGTCCGGGTCGACGCCAGCGCCCTGGAACCGATGGTGACGTGGGGCACCAGCCCGGACCAGGCTTCCCCGATCGGCGCGCGCGTGCCGGACCCGCAAGACGTCAGCGACTTGATCCTGCGTCAGGACATGCGCCGCGCCCTGAATTACATGGGCCTTGAAGCGGGGATGCCGCTGAGCGATATCGTGATCAGCCATGCGTTTATCGGCTCCTGCACCAATGCCCGCATCGAAGACCTGCGCGACGCCGCCAGTGTCGTGCGCGGTAAACACGTGGCCGACCACGTACGGGCGATGATCGTCCCCGGCTCCACCGAAGTGCGCGACCAGGCCGAAGCCGAAGGGCTGGCGGCGATCTTTATCGACGCTGGTTTCGAATGGCGCCAGTCAGGCTGCTCGATGTGCCTGGCGATGAACGACGATGTGCTGGCCCCCGGCGACCGCTGCGCTTCCAGCACCAACCGCAACTTCGAAGGCCGCCAGGGCGCCGGCGCCCGCACTCACCTGATGAGCCCGGCCATGGTCGCCGCTGCCGCCATCACCGGCCGCCTCACCGATATTCGTCACTTTGGAGACCGCGCATGAGCCTGCAACCGTTCACCCTGGTTACCGGCAAGGCCGCGCCGATGCTTGCGGCGAATATCGACACCGATGTGATCATGCCCAAGCAGTTTCTCAAGGGCATCGACCGCGCGGGGCTGGATCGTGGTTTGTTTTTTGACCTGCGATTTTTGCCCGACGGTTCACCAAACCCCGGGTTCGTACTGAACCAACCGGCGTGGCAAGGCGCACGTTTCATGGTGGTCGGGCCGAACTTCGGCTGTGGCTCCAGCCGTGAGCATGCGGTGTGGGGCTTGAAGCAAATGGGTATTCGCGCGCTGATCGGCAGCCGCTTTGCCGGCATCTTCTATGACAACTGCCAGCGTAACGGGGTGTTGTTGATTACCCTCGATGAGGCGGTGTCACAGCGACTGGGGCAAGTGGTCAGTGAACCGGACAGCGCGCTGATCAATGTCGATCTGGACGCTCAGGAGATTCGCCTCTACGACGGTCAGGTCATCCCGTTCGAGATCGACACCTTGCGCAAAACCGCATTGCTGCTGGGCCTCGACGCCATCGGCAGCACCCTGCAGCGCAGCGAACAAATCAAAGCCTTCGAGCGCAATCACCTGGCCGCCAACCCCTGGCTAAGCTGAAACACACGTCAACCTGTGGGAGCGAGCTTGCTCGCGATGAGGCCATCACATTCAACATCCATGTTGACNCACATTTTTGAACTGTGTTTACCCGGGCTACACCGACAACCCCTTGAAATGCTCCTGCAAAAACTCCACACACGCCCGCAACTTCCCCGAATACGCCAACCGCGTCGGGTACACCGCCCACACGTTGGCACTCTGGGTGTAATCGTGCAGCAACTGCACCAGCCGCCCCTGATCCAGCAGCGGTTTCACATCCCACAATGACCGCAGCACAACGCCGCGCCCGTCCAGTGCCCACTGCAAGACAATCTCGCCGTTATTGGACGACAGCGGTCCGCTGACCCGCACGCTTTCTTGAACCCCGGTGCGTTCCAGGTTCCAGATGCCGAACGCGTTGTCGCGCTCCTTGATGACCAGGCAATGATGCTGCTCCAGTTCGCTTAACGTCTGCGGCACACCCTGACGTTGCAGGTAACCGGGCGCCGCACAGACGACCCGTCGATTACTCACCAGCTGCCGGCCGATGTGCTGGCCGGGAATGTCGTCGCCGACACGGATCTCCAGATCGAAGCCTTCATTGACGATGTCCACCACCCGGTCGAACAGGTCGAGGCGAATTTCCAGGTCCGGATATCGCTCGGCCAGCAACGAAACGGCCGGCGCCACGTGATGACGGCCGAAACCGAAACTGCTGCACAAATGCAGATGCCCACGGGGGCTGTCGTGGGCGTCGCAGAGTTCATCGGAAAGTTGCTGGAAATCTTCGAGGATGCGCANCGCCCAGCGCTGGACCCGTTCACCGTCCTCGGTCAGGGCGATGCGGCGACTGGTGCGATGGAGCAGGCGGGTGGCCAGGGTAGTTTCGAGGATCTGGATGCGCTTGCTGACATACGCAGGCGACAGGCCCAACTCATCGGCGGCGGCAGCGAAACCCGCCTTGCGAATCACGGTCAGGAACACCCGCAGGTCTTCGGGTAGGGGCACGTTATCTTTCTTGTTAGTCAT